>NZ_CP013189.1:2007071-2676095 GCF_001444425.1 Pseudohongiella spirulinae | reverse complement strand
GCGTAAAACAGCGCGTGAGCAGGGTGTGTATCTGCGCGTTGTGCGCAACACGCTGCTCAAGCGAGCTGTTGAAGGTACTCAGTATGAGTGCATCAACGACGCGCTGACAGGTCCGACCATTCTTGCGTTTTCTATGGAAGATCCGGGTGCCGCTGCGCGCGTGCTGAAGGATTTCGCCAAAGCAAATGACAAGTTTGAGGTTAAGGCATTGTCCGTCGGTGGCAAGTTGTTAGGTGCCGACCAGATTGATGCTCTGGCTACATTGCCGACATACGACCAGGCTGTGTCTATGTTGATGAGCGTCATGCTGGCCCCGGTTACCAAGCTTGTTCGCACCTTTAATGAGGTACCGACCAAGGTTACGCGTGCTGTTGCAGCAGTGCGTGATCAAAAGCAGGCGGCATAATTCCGTATACGGTTTATTTTATTCATATTTTATTAGGAGATTAGAGTCATGGCTCTGTCTAAAGACGATATTCTGAATGCAATCGCTGAAATGTCTGTAATGGACGTAGTAGAACTGGTCAGCGCAATGGAAGAAAAGTTCGGCGTTTCTGCCGCAGCGGCTGTTGCTGTTGCTGCACCTGCTGCTGGCGGCGATGCTGCTGCAGCGGCTGAAGAAAAAACCGAGTTCGACATTGTACTGACTGCTGCTGGTGACAAGAAAGTTAACGTCATCAAAGTAGTTCGTGGCATCACTGGTCTGGGTCTGAAAGAAGCTAAAGATCTGGTTGATGGCGCACCTTCTACTGTTAAAGAAGCAGCCAGCAAGGATGAAGCTGAAGACGCCAAGAAGCAGCTGGAAGAAGCCGGCGCTACAGTGGAACTGAAGTAATTCAGGCCACAGTTTGTGATGTAAATTGTATACCGGCAGGGGGGAATCCCCCTGTCGGTATTCAATGTTTTTGAGGCAGGCATAAACGCGTTGCCATCACCGACCGAAAAATCGGCGGTGTATAGGTCTGAATCAGACCTCAAGATAGTGGGGTATATCCGGACTTCATTAACAGCGTCGCCACCCGGATATCAACAGACATACTTGCTAGGAAAACACAATGGCCTATTCGTATACAGAGAAGAAACGTATCCGCAAAGACTTTGGGAAGTTGCCGGCTGCGATGGATATTCCATATCTCTTGTCAACCCAGATTGACTCCTACAGGCAGTTTACCCAAGCCGGTGTAGCCGCTGACCAACGTCAGGATATCGGCTTACAGGCGGCTTTCAAGTCGGTGTTCCCCATTGTCAGCTACTCCGGTAAAGCAATCCTGGAGTTTGTCAGCTATGAATTGGGCAAACCTGTTTTTGATGTTAAAGAGTGTCAACTCCGCGGCACAACGTATTCGGCGTCATTACGTGTTCGCGTTCGCCTGATCCTTTACGATAAGGAATCAACTACACAGGCCATCAAGGACATTAAAGAGCAGGAAGTGTACATGGGCGAGATTCCGCTCATGACAGACAGTGGTACATTCGTGATTAACGGCACTGAGCGGGTCGTTGTGTCGCAATTGCATCGATCACCTGGTGTGTTCTTTGACCATGACCGTGGTAAGACTCACAGTTCAGGTAAGCTTTTATATTCAGCCAGAATTATTCCCTATCGTGGCTCCTGGCTGGATTTCGAATTTGACCCCAAAGATCTGGTTTACGTGCGTATCGACCGTCGCCGTAAGTTGCCCGCTACTGTATTGCTCCGTGCGCTTGAGTTTACAGCGGAGCAGATTCTGGCAATGTTCTACGAGAACAATAACTATCGTCTGGGCAAAACGGCAGAGCAGCTCATGCTGGAGCTGGTGCCGACACGTTTGCGCGGCGAAGTGCTGAACTTCAACGTTGTTGATAAAAAGGGCGAAGTCATTGTTGAGGCGGGTCGTCGTATCACCGCGCGTCATATTCGCCAGATGGAAAAGGCCAAGCTTAACGAATTGCAGGTCAGTCCCGAATTTGTTTCAGGTCAGTCACTGGCTAAAGACATTGTCAATCCGGAAACGGGCGAGATTCTGTTCGAGTGTAACTCGCTGGTCACAGCCGAGATGCTTGAAGCCATGGCTGCAGCCGGCGTGGAAACCTTTGAGACTATTTATACCAATGATCTGGATTGTGGGCCTTTCGTTTCAGAAACATTGCGTATTGATAGCACGACGTCACGCCTTGATGCGCTGGTTGAAATTTATCGCATGATGCGCCCTGGCGAGCCGCCGACCAAAGATTCAGCTGAGAACCTGTTCGGTAATCTGTTCTTTTCCCAGGAACGCTACGATCTGTCTGCGGTCGGTCGCATGAAGTTCAATCGTCGTTTGGGTCGTGAAGAAATTACAGGTGAAGGTGTGCTGAGCATTGACGACATTGTTGATGTTCTGAAAACATTGGTTGGTATCCGCAATGGTTTTGGTACGGTTGATGATATTGATCACCTGGGTAACCGTCGTATTCGTTCTGTTGGTGAAATGGCAGAGAACCAGTTCCGCGTGGGGCTGGTCCGTGTTGAGCGTGCAGTCAAAGAGCGCCTCAGTATGGCGGATTCCGAGGGTCTGATGCCGCAGGATATGATCAATGCCAAGCCGGTGGCGGCGGCGATCAAGGAATTCTTTGGATCCAGCCAGTTGTCCCAGTTCATGGATCAGAACAACCCGCTGTCGGAAGTGACGCACAAACGTCGTGTATCTGCTTTGGGACCGGGCGGTCTGACCCGGGAGCGCGCGGGTTTTGAGGTGCGTGATGTCCACCCGACGCATTACGGGCGGGTATGTCCGATTGAAACGCCGGAAGGTCCGAACATTGGTCTGATCAACTCGATGGCGACTTATGCGCGGACTAATGACTACGGTTTCCTTGAGAGCCCATACCGTCGCGTAATCGATGGTGTCGTCAGTAACGAGATTGACTACCTGTCAGCCATTGACGAAGGGCAGTACGTTATCGCCCAGGCCAGTGCGTCGCTGGATGACAAGGGTCGGTTTGTCGACAACCTGGTCACCGTTCGATATAACGGCGAAACCACGCTGATGCCCAAGGAACAGATCAACTATATGGATGTTGCTCCACAGCAAATGGTATCTGTGGCGGCAGCGTTGATTCCCTTCCTGGAACACGATGATGCTAACCGTGCATTGATGGGATCCAACATGCAGCGTCAGGCTGTGCCGACCCTGCGTGCTGAACCGCCGCTGGTTGGTACCGGCCTGGAGCGTAACGTGGCGGGTGATTCTGGTGTGTGTGTGGTGGCAGAGCACGGTGGTGTTATCGAAAGCGTTGATGCTTCGCGCATTATCGTTCGTGTCAGTGACGAGGAAACTGAGGCGGGTGAGGCCGGTGTGGACATCTACAACCTCACCAAGTATACCCGCTCCAACCAGAACACCTGTATTACCCAGCGACCGCTGGTTAAAGAAGGCGACCGCATCAGCCGTGGTGACATTCTTGCTGACGGCCCGTCCGTCGATTTGGGTGAGCTGGCACTGGGTCAGAATATGCGCATCGCATTCATGCCCTGGAACGGCTACAACTTCGAAGACTCGATCCTGATATCGGAGCGGGTAGTCAGCGAAGATCGTCTGACCACAATCCACATTCAGGAATTAACCTGTGTGGCACGTGATACCAAGCTGGGTTCCGAGGAGATTACCTCTGATATCCCCAATGTTGGCGAAGGTGCGCTGGGTAAGCTGGATGATGCGGGTATCGTGTACATCGGCGCAGAAGTTGGCGCCGGCGACATTCTTGTTGGTAAGGTGACACCAAAGGGCGAAACCCAGCTTACACCGGAAGAAAAACTGCTGCGTGCCATTTTTGGTGAAAAAGCGTCTGACGTTAAAGACACCTCACTGCGTGTACCGTCCAGCGTCAAGGGCACAGTCATTGATGTACAGGTCTTTACACGTGATGGTCTGGAGAAAGATCAGCGCGCCAAGGAGATTGAAAAGTCTCAGCTGGACAAAGTACGCAAAGACATCAACGACGAGTTCCGCATTGTGCAGGGCGCGACGTTCTATCGTCTGAAGCAGGCATTGCTGGGCAAGAAAGTAGCGGGCGGACCAGGCCTCAAGAAAGGTGCCGAGCTGACGTCTGAGTACCTTGATGGTTTGGGCGCGGACGACTGGTTCAAGCTGCGTTTGGCCGATGAAGAGCTGAACAAGCAATTGGAGCTGGCGGAAGCGCAATTGAAGCGTCGTCGTGAAGAGCTGGATGATCGTTTCGAAGACAAAAAGCGCAAGCTGGTACAGGGTGATGATCTGGCGCCGGGTGTTCTGAAGATTGTAAAAGTCTATCTGGCCATCAAGCGACGCATACAGCCTGGTGACAAGCTGGCAGGACGACATGGTAACAAGGGGGTTATCTCCGCCATTATGCCAGTTGAGGATATGCCGTTTGATGAGAGCGGTAATCCTGTCGATGTGGTGCTTAACCCATTGGGTGTGCCGTCGCGCATGAACGTCGGTCAGATTCTGGAGACGCACCTGGGTGCTGCCTCGAAAGGACTTGGTATTCGTATCAACGAGATGTTGCAGCAACGCCGCAAGGTCGACGAAGTCAGAAAACTGCTTGACGAGATTTATAACTCCGTCGGCAACCAGAAAGAAAATCTGGATGAGTTGACAGACGACGAGATCCTGGAGCTGGCCAGCAACCTCAAAAAGGGCGTGCCAATGGCAACGCGCGTGTTTGATGGTGCCAATGAGGGTGAGATCAAACAGATGCTGAAGCTGGCCGGTATGGACGAAAGTGGTCAGGTAACTCTTTATGATGGTCGTACCGGCGATGCATTTGATCGCAAGGTGACAGTCGGCATCATGTATATGCTGAAGCTGAATCACCTGGTCGATGACAAGATGCATGCCCGTTCTACCGGATCATACAGCCTGGTAACACAACAGCCATTGGGTGGTAAGGCTCAGTTTGGTGGTCAGCGCTTCGGTGAGATGGAAGTCTGGGCACTTGAGGCATATGGTGCGGCCTATACACTTCAGGAAATGTTGACAGTCAAATCTGACGATGTGGCTGGTCGAACCAAGATGTATAAAAACATCGTGGACGGTGACCACCGCATGGAGCCAGGTATGCCTGAATCGTTTAACGTGCTTCTGAAAGAGATCCGCTCGCTTGGTATTGATATGGATCTGGAAGTTTCCGGTAAATAACGAATCGCCGACATTGTGATGCCTGCCGCAAGACGGCAGGCGGAGGAAAGTAGAATGAAAGACTTGCTGGGATTATTGAAGTCACAGTCACAATCAGATGAGTTTGACTCGATTCGCATCGGTCTGGCGTCACCGGAGATGATCCGCGCCTGGTCGTTTGGCGAAGTAAAAAAGCCGGAAACCATCAACTACCGAACATTCAAGCCAGAGCGTGATGGTCTGTTCTGTGCCAAGATTTTTGGTCCGGTAAAAGACTATGAGTGCTTGTGCGGCAAGTACAAGCGTCTGAAACATCGCGGTGTGATCTGTGAGAAGTGCGGCGTGGAAGTGGCGCTGTCTAAAGTACGTCGTGAGCGCATGGGCCACATTGAGCTGGCCAGCCCTGTCGCGCATATATGGTTTCTGAAGTCACTACCATCTCGTATTGGTTTGCTGCTGGATATGACGCTGCGTGATATCGAGCGCATTCTCTACTTCGAGTCATTTGTCGTGACCGATCCGGGTATGACTACCCTGGAAAAAGGACAGCTGCTGACGGATGAGCAATATTACGAAGCAATGGAAGAATTCAGTGATGAATTCGATGCCAAGATGGGTGCTGAAGCTATTCAGCAGCTGATGCGTGATCTGGACCTGCCAGACGAAATCAATCGTCTGCGCGAAGAGATTCCGGCCACTAACTCAGAGACCAAGCTCAAGAAACTGTCAAAGCGCCTGAAACTGCTGGAAGCATTCGCTGAGTCGGGCAACAAGCCTGAGTGGATGGTGCTGACTGTGCTGCCTGTGCTGCCACCGGATCTGCGTCCGTTGGTCCCGCTGGATGGTGGCCGATTTGCAACGTCCGACCTGAATGATCTGTATCGCCGGGTCATCAATCGTAACAACCGTCTGAAGCGTCTGCTGGATCTGAATGCGCCGGATATTATCGTGCGTAACGAAAAGCGTATGTTGCAGGAAGCCGTGGACGCCCTGCTGGATAATGGACGTCGCGGTCGCGCTATTACAGGTACCAACAAGCGCCCATTGAAGTCTCTGGCTGACATGATCAAAGGCAAGCAGGGTCGATTCCGTCAGAACCTGCTGGGTAAGCGAGTCGACTACTCTGGCCGTTCGGTTATTGTTGTGGGACCGACTCTCAAACTGCATCAGTGTGGTCTGCCCAAGAAAATGGCCCTGGAACTGTTCAAGCCATTTATTTTCGGCAAGCTGGAGCGTCGGGGCCTGGCTACGACCATCAAAGCCGCCAAGAAGATGGTAGAGCGCGAAACGCCGGAAGTATGGGATATTCTGGCTGAAGTGATCCGCGAACATCCGGTTATGCTTAACCGGGCGCCGACACTTCACCGTCTGGGCATCCAGGCGTTCGAGCCAGTGCTGATTGAAGGTAAAGCGATTCAATTGCACCCGCTGGTGTGTGCCGCTTATAACGCTGACTTTGACGGCGACCAGATGGCTGTCCACGTACCGTTGACGCTGGAAGCCCAGCTGGAAGCGCGTACGCTGATGATGTCCACCAACAACATTCTGGCACCAGCAAACGGTGAGCCGATCATCGTTCCGTCGCAGGACGTGGTTCTGGGTCTGTATTACATGACTCGTGAGCGCGTTAATGCGCAGGGCGAGGGCATGATCTTTGCCGATGTTGATGAGGTTAAGCGTGCATATGACACCAAGCAGGCGCACCTGCAGGCTCGAATCAAGGTGCGTTTGCATGACTACGAGCTGAATGAGGCGGGTGAGACGGTCAAGGTTCGGCGTATGGTCGATACCACTGTCGGGCGCGTATTGCTTTATGCCATCGTGCCGGCCGGCCTGCCGTTCGCCATGGTCAATCAGAAAATGACCAAGAAACAGATCTCTGCTGTCCTTAACGCCTGTTATCGTAATGTGGGCCTGAAGGAAACGGTTATCTTTGCAGACCAGTTGATGTATACCGGTTATCGCTATTCAACCGTCTCCGGTTCATCGATCGGGGTTAATGACTTTGTTATTCCTGATGCAAAAGCCAAAATCATTGGTCAGGCTGAGGCTGAAGTTGAAGAGATCGAGAATCAGTATGCATCCGGTCTGGTGACTCAGGGTGAGAAGTACAACAAAGTGATCGATATCTGGTCGCGTGCCAATGATCTTGTTGCCAAGGCGATGATGGAGGGCCTGTCAACAGAGCCTGTTATCAATCGCGATGGTGAGGAAGAGCGGCAGGAATCGTTCAACTCTGTATACATCTATGCCGACTCTGGTGCGCGGGGTTCGCCTGCCCAGATTCGTCAGCTGGCAGGTATGCGGGGTCTGATGGCTCGTCCTGATGGTTCGATCATCGAGACGCCGATTACCGCTAACTTCCGGGAAGGTCTGAGCGTTGTGCAGTACTTCACCTCAACGCACGGTGCGCGTAAAGGTCTGGCGGATACGGCGTTGAAGACAGCCAACTCAGGTTATCTGACTCGACGACTGGTTGATATTTCCCAGGATCTGGTAATCACCGAAGAAGATTGTGGTACGCAGGACGGCCTTATCATGCGTCCCATCATCGAGGGTGGTGACATTATTGCGGCCCTGGGTGAGCGTGTGCTGGGCCGGGTGCTGATCAATGATGTAGTTCACCAGGATACCGGTGAAGTGCTGCTTGAAGCGGGCACTATGCTGGATGAAAAAATGGTCGAACGACTGGAAACCATGGGTGTGGATGAGGTGCATGTGCGCTCAGCCATCACCTGTGATACACGCTTCGGCATCTGTCGTCAGTGTTATGGTCGTGACCTGGCGCGTGGTCATCTGGCTAATGTTGGTGAAGCCATCGGTGTCATCGCGGCGCAATCCATTGGTGAGCCTGGCACCCAGTTGACCATGCGCACCTTCCACATCGGTGGTGCGGCATCACGGGCGACTGCGGCGGATAACGTTCAAGTGCGTACAACCGGCTCGGTACACTTGCATAATATGAAGACAGTGCAGAACACCAATGGTGGCCTGGTTGTGGTCTCCCGTTCTGGTGAGCTGATCGTAAACGACGAGGCCGGTCGTGAGCGTGAAAAGTATAAGCTGCCTTATGGTGCGGTCATTACGCTGAATGAAGATCGCAAGGTTGAGTCAGGTCAGGTTGTGGCAACCTGGGATCCACACACTCACCCGATCATCACAGAAGTGGCCGGTAAAGTTGCCTTCACTAACATGGAAGAAGGCCTGACAGTGCGCCGTCAGACAGATGAAATCACTGGTTTGTCCAGTCTGACGGTAATCGATCCGGCCGAGCGTCCGTCGGCGGCGAAAGAGCTGCGTCCGGCGATCACGCTGCTGGATGAGAAAGGCAAGGAACTGCCGCTGCCGGGTACTAACATGCCGGCTGTTTACTTCCTGCCTTCCAGCGCGATTATTGCGGTGCAGGACAGCGTACAGCTTAACGTCGGTGACGTTATCGCCCGTATTCCTCAGGAAGGCTCCAAGACACGCGACATCACTGGTGGTCTGCCGCGGGTTGCTGACCTCTTTGAGGCGCGCAAACCCAAAGAGCCAGCCATTCTTGCGGAGATCTCCGGTACGGTCACGTTTGGTAAGGAAACCAAAGGCAAGCGTCGCTTGGTGATTACGCCGAAAGAAGGCGAGAGCATGCCGGATGGCAGTACTCATTATGAGGCGCTGATTCCGAAATGGCGTGCGATGACCGTGTTTGAAGGTGAATTTATCGAGAAGGGTGAAGTCGTGTCTGACGGTCCGCCCTCGCCGCACGATATCCTGCGCCTGAAAGGCGTCCAGGCGCTGGCCGAGTATATCGTCAACGAAGTGCAGGAAGTTTACCGGTTGCAGGGTGTTCGAATTAACGACAAGCATATCGAAGTGATTGTGCGGCAGATGCTGCGTAAAGTTGAAATCACCGATCCGGGTGATTCCAGCCTTATCCGCGGTGAGCAGGTCACCATTACGCAGGTGCTTGAAGAGAATGACAAGCTGCGGGAAGCAGGCAAGGTTGAAGCGCGCTACCAGCGTCAATTGCTGGGTATTACCAAGGCATCGCTGGCAACTGAGTCGTTTATCTCTGCGGCGTCATTCCAGGAAACAACCCGCGTGCTGACTGAGGCTGCCGTGACCGGTAAGCGTGATCATCTGCGTGGACTGAAGGAAAACGTGGTTGTTGGTCGTCTGATACCTGCGGGTACCGGACTGGCATACCACGAGGCGCGCCGCCAGCAGGCCGCCGCAAACCGGGCCATGCAGGAAGAAGGCTCGGGCGTATCTGCCAGTGATGTGGAAGCAGCACTGACAGAAGCGCTGAAATCCGGCGTCTGATTGGGCGCTATTTAAGTTGACTATGGGATGCGGGATCTTTAAACTCTCGCATCCTTTACTCTGGTGAGTAGTCTTGACTGTGTTTCGGAAGATGCGCAGCAAGTGGCTACACGCCGGAGTATAAGTATTTAAACGACAAGTTCAGGAGTAATGAATGGCAACTATCAACCAGTTGGTTCGTAAACCAAGACAGAGCAAGGTCGCTAAAAGCGACGTGCCTGCTCTGCAAGGTTGCCCGCAAAAACGTGGCGTGTGCACCCGCGTCTACACAACTACACCAAAGAAGCCGAACTCAGCACTGCGTAAAGTATGCCGTGTGCGTTTGACTAACGGTTATGAAGTCACCTCCTACATTGGTGGTGAAGGTCACAACCTGCAGGAGCACTCTGTGATCCTGATCCGTGGTGGTCGTGTAAAAGACCTTCCGGGTGTGCGTTATCACACAGTGCGCGGCAGTCTGGATACATCCGGCGTTTCTGCGCGTCGTCAGGGCCGTTCCAAGTATGGTGCGAAACGTCCAAAGTCTTGATTTTCAATTAAAAACAGTAAGGCTGCGTGGCTTTGCAAACTTGCATTGTAAAGTGAATCGCAGATTTACCTGAATAGTGAGGTGTGTTATGCCCAGAAGAAGAGTGGCAGCAAAACGTGAGATTCTGCCTGATGCAAAATATGGCAGCAAAATACTAGCCAAGTTCATGAACCATGTGATGGAAGATGGCAAGAAGTCTGTTGCCGAAAAGATCGTCTATGGTGCCCTGGATACCGTCAGCAAAAAAGAAGGCGGTGACCCGCTGGAATCCTTTGAAAAAGCCCTTGAGCAAATTGCACCGATGGTTGAGGTGAAGTCTCGAAGGGTAGGTGGTGCAACCTATCAGGTTCCGGTTGAAGTTCGCGCCGAGCGTCGCACGGCACTGGCCATGCGTTGGCTGGTTGAGCATGCCCGAAAGCGTGGCGAGAAGTCCATGGCGCTGCGCCTGGCCGGTGAAATTTCAGATGCTGCGCAGGGACGTGGCAGTGCCGTCAAGAAGCGTGAAGATGTGCATCGTATGGCGGAAGCCAACAAGGCGTTCTCGCACTACCGTTTCTGATCGAATCATTAAATTCAACATATTAAGTATATAGGTGCGATTGTGGCCAGAAAAACCCCATTGAGCCGTTACAGAAACATCGGTATCTGTGCTCACGTAGATGCAGGTAAGACAACGACCACTGAGCGTGTATTGTTCTACACAGGTATGAACCACAAGCTGGGTGAAGTGCATGATGGCGCGGCCACCATGGACTGGATGGAACAGGAGCAGGAGCGTGGTATCACCATTACCTCTGCTGCTGTAACCACCTTCTGGCGTGGCATGAGCCAGCAGTTCGATGAGCACCGTGTAAACATTATTGATACTCCCGGACACGTTGACTTCACAATTGAGGTGGAGCGTTCTTTGCGTGTGCTGGATGGTGCGGTTGTTGTACTTTGTGCATCTTCTGGTGTTCAGCCTCAGACTGAGACGGTGTGGCGTCAGGCCAACCGTTACGAGGTTCCGCGCCTGATCTTTGTCAACAAGATGGACCGTGCGGGTGCTGATTTTCTGAAAGTTGTTAATCAGGTCAAGAATCGTCTGGGCGCTGTGCCTGTTCCCATGCAGCTGGCTATCGGTTCCGAAGATAACTTTACTGGTGTCGTCGACCTGGTCAAGATGAAGAGCATCGTCTGGAATGAGGAAGATCAGGGCGTCACTGTGCGCTATGAAGATATACCCGCCAGTATGCAGGCTGATGCCGAAAAATGGCGCGAACATATGGTGGAGGCGGCAGCCGAAGCCAATGAAGAACTGATGAACAAATACCTGGAAGGTGAAGAGCTGACCGAAGAGGAAATCAAGAAGGGCATCCGTATGCGTACGCTGGCCAACGAGATTGTTCCGACCTTCTGCGGCTCGGCGTTCAAGAACAAGGGTGTACAGGCGGTGCTGGATGCCGTTGTAGAGTATCTGCCTTCGCCAACCGAAGTAAAAGACATTGAGGGTACGCTGGAAGACGGTACCGTTATCCGCTGTGAATCCAGTGATGACGAGCCTTTTGCGGCGCTGGCATTCAAGATCGCGACTGACCCGTTTGTGGGCACGTTGACCTTCTTCCGTGTTTATTCGGGCAAGCTCAATTCAGGCGACAGTGTCTATAACTCTGTCAAAATGAAGAAAGAGCGCGTGGGTCGTATGGTGCAGATGCGCGCCAATAACCGTGATGAGATCAAGGAAGTAATGGCGGGCGATATTGCGGCCGCGATTGGTCTGAAGGATGTCACTACCGGTGAAACCCTGTGTGATCCCAGCCGTATCGTTGTGCTGGAAAAGATGGACTTCCCGGATCCTGTTATCTCTGTGGCTGTAGAGCCCAAGACCAAGGCAGACCAGGAAAAGATGGGTATCGCGCTGGGTAAACTGGCTCAGGAAGACCCCTCATTCCGTGTTGAGACAGATGAAGAATCAGGCCAGACCATTATTTCCGGTATGGGTGAATTGCACCTGGACGTTCTGGTTGACCGTATGCGCCGTGAATTCGGTGTAGAGGCCAATATCGGCAAGCCTCAGGTGGCTTACCGTGAAACTATCCGCAAGTCTGTTGAGGTGGAAGGTAAGCATGTCAAGCAGTCTGGTGGTCGTGGTCAGTACGGTCACTGCTGGTTGCGTCTTGAGCCGCTGCCGGCGGATGAAGAGTACCAGTTTGTCAACGAGATTGTGGGTGGTGTGATTCCTCGCGAATACATCCCGGCAATCGACAAGGGTGTTCAGGAGCAGATGAAAAACGGCTGTCTGGCTGGTTATCCTCTGCTGGCGATGAAAGTGACTGTGTTTGACGGCTCTTTCCACGATGTTGACTCCAGTGAGATGGCGTTCAAGATCGCTGGCTCTATGGCGCTGAAGAAAGGTGCCTTGCAGGCTGATGCCGCGCTGCTGGAGCCAATTATGAAAGTTGAAGTAGTAACTCCCGAAGAGAACATGGGTGATGTCATGGGTGACCTTAACCGTCGCCGTGGCATGGTGCAGGGTATGGATGACAGTGCCAGTGGCAAGATCATTAATGCTGAAGTACCGCTGGCAGAGATGTTCGGATACGCCACGGACCTGCGCTCCATTTCTCAGGGTCGTGCGACTTACACGATGGAGTTTCTGAAGTATGGTGAAGTGCCTTCCAATGTGGCTGAGGCAATCATCAACAAGAACAAAGGCTGATTTTTTGAATATTAAAGACTAGTTTCACGAGGTGATATTGTGGCTAAGGGTAAATTTGAGCGTAATAAGGTACACGTCAACGTTGGCACAATTGGTCACGTTGACCATGGTAAGACAACACTGACAGCGGCGCTGACACGTGTGTGTGCTGAGACCTGGGGTTCAGGTGAGGCGCGTGCTTTTGATCAGATCGACAATGCGCCGGAAGAAAGAGAGCGTGGTATCACCATCTCTACTGCGCACGTTGAGTATGACTCACCGAACCGTCACTACGCACACGTTGACTGCCCCGGACACGCTGACTATGTGAAGAACATGATCACCGGTGCGGCGCAGATGGACGGCGCGATTCTGGTAGTGTCAGCTGCTGACGGCCCCATGCCGCAGACGCGTGAGCACATCCTGCTGTCTCGTCAGGTAGGCGTTCCTTACATCGTTGTGTTCATGAACAAAGCGGACATGGTTGACGATGCGGAGCTTTTGGAGCTGGTGGAGATGGAAGTGCGCGAATTGCTCGACACTTACGATTTCCCGGGCGATGACACGCCGATCATCATCGGTTCTGCGCTGATGGCGCTGAATGGTCAGGACGACAACGAAATGGGTACAACCGCTGTGAAGAAGCTGGTTGAGACTCTGGATGAGTACATCCCTGAGCCTGAGCGTGACATCGAAAAGCCTTTCCTGCTGCCGATCGAAGACGTGTTCTCGATCTCTGGTCGTGGTACGGTGGTAACAGGCCGTGTTGAGCGCGGTATCGTTAAAGTGGGCGACGAGATTGAAATTGTTGGTCTGAAAGACACCACCAAGACTACCTGTACGGGTGTTGAGATGTTCCGCAAGCTGCTCGACGAAGGTCGTGCAGGTGAGAACGTGGGTGTTCTGCTGCGTGGTACCAAGCGTGAAGATGTTGAGCGTGGTCAGGTACTGGCCAAGCCGGGTTCAATCACGCCGCACACCAAGTTCGAAGGCGAAGTGTACGTACTGAGCAAGGAAGAAGGTGGCCGTCACACGCCATTTTTCAAAGGTTACCGTCCGCAGTTCTATTTCCGTACGACTGACGTGACTGGTGCGGTTGAGTTGCCGGAAGGTGTCGAGATGGTAATGCCTGGCGACAACCTGAAGTTCCTGGTAACGCTGATTGCTCCGATTGCGATGGACGAAGGTCTGCGCTTTGCGATCCGTGAAGGCGGCCGTACTGTCGGTGCGGGCGTGGTCTCCAAGATCATCGAGTAATTTTTGGCTGTGATTCAAAAAAGGGGCGGCCTTTGGTCGCCTCTTTTTGTAAGAAGCGTTTTGAGATAATTATTTTCCCGAGTCTGTATCCTTTGCTTGACAACAGGTGGCTGCAGTCTTAGAATTCCGCTTCCTTTTTTCCGGTGGCAAAAGTCTCCGGAGCTTATAAAAAAGTAAGTATTTAATTTAAAAAGTGTTTGGAGAGCAGACTAGATGCAAAATCAGCGTATCAGAATTCGGCTGAAGGCCTTTGATCATCGGCTGATTGATCAGTCTACTCAGGAAATTGTAGATACTGCCAAGCGAACCGGTGCGCAGGTACGTGGTCCTATCCCGCTGCCGACGAACAAGGAACGCTACACGATTTTGATATCACCGCACGTTAACAAGGATGCGCGTGATCAGTACGAGATCCGGACGCACAAGCGCCTCCTGGATATCGTAGAGCCGACAGAGAAGACAGTGGATGCACTGATGAAGTTGGATCTGGCGGCAGGTGTAGAAGTGCAGATCAGTCTTGGGTAAGGGCTGAGTGATCCAGAATTTTGTGTTAGGCCGGGTTTGTAAATAGAAGCGAGAATGGTTCAGTAATGGTTCGATTCTGAAACAACTGATAACAGCTGGCTTGGCGAGGCCAATAAGTGGTCTCCAGGCAAACATGGTGTAATGCGATAGCAGCCATAGCGGGTTAAAGCCCCGTACACGATGAGGTTCAAAAAATGTCGATTGGTTTGGTCGGTCGAAAGAGCGGCATGACCCGAGTATTCACTGAAACAGGGGAGTCAATTCCCGTAACAGTGGTCGAGGTCAGCCCAAACAGAATTACTCAGTTGAAGACTGAGGAAGTGGATGGCTATAGCGCTGTTCAGGTTACTGTGGGTGAGCGCAAGGCTTCCCGCGTATCCCGTTCGCTGGCTGGGCACTTTGCCAAAGCAGGTACTGAAGCTGGTCGCGGTCTCTGGGAGTTCCGTGCTGCTCAGCAAGAGCTGTCTGATTTCGCCCCGGGTGGTGAGCTGACAGTTACCCTGTTCGAGGCGGGTCAGAAAGTAGATGTCACCGGGACCTCCAAAGGTAAAGGTTTTGCTGGTGCCATCAAGCGTCATAATTTCCGCGCACAAGATGCAACTCACGGTAACTCGCTGTCTCACCGTGCGCCGGGCTCAATCGGTCAATGTCAAACTCCTGGTCGTGTCTGGAAGGGCAAGAAAATGTCCGGCCACATGGGAGACGTGCGTGTTACTACCCAGTCTCTGGAAGTGGTGCGTGTCGATGCTGACAATAATCTGCTGCTGGTTAAAGGCGCAATTCCTGGGGCGACTGGTTCTCACGTAATTGTACGGCCTTCCGTTAAATCAGCCGGATCCAGGGGGTAAGCAATGATGGAATTGAATCTTGCGCAGCCCGGTAAAAAGGCCGGGGCGGGAACTGTTTCAGTTTCGGAAGAGACATTTGGTAAGGAATTCAACGAGGCGTTGGTTCACCAGGCAGTGGTTACATACATGGCTGGTGCTCGTCAGGGTACGGTTAAGCAGAAAACCCGTTCTGAAGTGGCTGGTGGTGGTCGTAAGCCCTGGCGCCAGAAAGGTAGTGGCCGCGCTCGTGCCGGCACAACTCGTGGGCCAATCTGGCGTACAGGTGGTGTGACATTTGCCGCCCGTCCTCAGGATCACAGCAAAAAGCTGAATCGCAAAATGTATCGCGGTGCCATGCGCAGCATTTTGTCTGAGCTGCTGCGTCAGGATCGTCTGGTGGTGGTTGAGCAGTTCGCACTCGAGTCTCACAAGACCAAGGATCTGGCAGCCAAGCTGAAAGAGTTTGCACTGGATAACGTGCTGATTGTTGCAGAAGAAGTTGCAGAAAATCTGTATCTGGCTGCGCGTAATCTGCGTCACGTTGATGTGTTGGATGTCGCGGGTCTTGATCCGGTCAGCCTGATTGGCTTTGAGAAGGTGTTGATGACTGTTCCTGCGCTTAAGAAAGTTGAGGAGATGTTGTCATGAACCAGCAGAGACTGTATTCAATAATTGTTGGGCCTCATGTGTCGGAGAAAGCGGCCATCATGGCTGATGGCAATAATCAGATCGCTTTCCGCGTTGCTAACGATGCAACCAAGCCTGAGATTCGCGAGGCAATCGAAACGCTGTTCAAAGTAACAGTCGAGGATCTGCAGGTGCTGAACGTCAAGGGTAAAACCAAGCGTACAGCGCGCGGCAAGCTCAGACAAAAATCAAACTGGAAAAAGGCTTACGTGAAGCTGGCGCAGGGTCAGGAAATTGACTTTGCGGAGCTGGCGTAAGGAAGGGTCACGGTTATGGCAGTTGTAAAATGTAAACCCACTTCGCCAGGACGTCGTTTTGTCGTCAAGATCGTCAACCCCGAGCTTCACAAAGGTGAGCCGTATGCCGGTCTGGTGGCGCCCAAGTCCAAAACGGGTGGCAGAAATAATGCGGGTCGCATCACGCGCCGTCATGCGGGTGGTGGGCATAAGCAGAAGTATCGCATTATCGATTTTCGTCGCAACAAAGATGGCATCGCCGCCAAGGTAGAGCGTCTTGAGTACGATCCGAATCGTACCGCTAATATTGCGCTGTTGCTGTATGCGGACGGTGAGCGTCGTTACATCATCGCGCCGGCTAAAGTAAGTGCGGGTGACACGCTGTTCTCCGGTGAATCTGCGCCTATCAAGACAGGTAACTGCCTGCCGCTGCGTAATGTGCCGCTGGGTAGCACTGTTCACTGTGTTGAGCTGAAGCCTGGTAAAGGTGCTCAGGTTGCGCGCAGTGCGGGTGGTTCTGCGCAATTGGTAGCTAAAGAAGGTAACTACGTTACTCTGCGTCTCAAGTCTGGCGAAATGCGTAAAGTGCTTGCCGATTGTCGCGCTACTCTGGGTGAGGTTTCAAACTCGGAGCACAGTCTGCGCTCGTTGGGTAAGGCCGGTGCCAAGCGCTGGCGGGGTGTTCGCCCCACAGTTCGTGGTGTGGCGATGAACCCGGTTGATCACCCGCACGGTGGTGGTGAGGGTCGCACCTCCGGTGGTCGTCATCCTGTGACGCCATGGGGTAAGCCGACCAAGGGCTACAAGACCAGAACTAACAAGCGTACGACTAATATGATCGTCCGTCGCAGAAATGCTAGCCGATAAGGCCTGACAACAGAGGAAATTAAAGTGCCACGTTCACTGAAAAAAGGTCCTTTCATAGACCTTCATTTAATGAAAAAAGTGCAGGCAGCGCGCGATGCCAATGACAAGCGTCCGATCAAGACCTGGTCTCGTCGCTCGATGGTTTCTCCAGACATGCTCGGGCTGACGATAGCTGTACACAATGGCCAGCAGCACGTGCCGGTATTTGTGTCAGAGGATATGGTTGGCCACAAGTTGGGTGAATTCGCCATGACGCGCACCTATCGCGGTCATGTCGCTGACAAGAAAGCCAAGCGCTGATAAGCGGGGATAATGAGATGGAAGTTGTAGCAAAATTGCGCGGCGCTCGGCTCTCTGCCCAGAAGGCGAGGCTGGTAGCTGATCAGATCCGCGGCAAAAACGTCGAAGAGGCATTGCAGCTGTTGACCTTCAGTCCCAAAAAGGGCGCTGATGTAATCAAGAAAGTGCTGAACTCTGCGATCGCTAATGCCGAGCATAATGAAGGGGCTGATGTGGATGAGTTGAAAGTATCAACGATCTATGTCGACGAAGGTATGACGATGAAGCGAATCCGTCCGCGCGCTAAAGGCCGTGCTGATCGTATCCTCAAGCGTACCTGCCACATCACCGTTAAAGTAGCCGATAAGTAGGAGATCAGGATGGGTCAGAAAGTACATCCAACCGGAATTCGGCTTGGTATAGTTAAAAAGCACACTTCAGTCTGGTTTGCTGAAGGCAAAAATTATGCTGAGCATTTGCTGGTTGACTTGCAGGTGCGTGATTACATCCGCAAGCAACTCGCCAATGCGTCTGTTTCACGTGTTGATATTGAACGTCCGGCTCAGACAGCTCGGATTACCATTCATACAGCCCGTCCGGGTATCGTGATTGGTAAGAAGGGGGAAGATGTTGAGGTGCTGCGTAATACGCTGACGGCCAAAATGGGTGTGCCGGTCCATATCAATATCGAAGAGATTCGCAAGCCCGATCTGGATGCGCAGTTAGTGGCAGACAGTGTGGCTCAGCAGCTCGAGCGTCGTGTAATGTTCCGTCGTGCCATGAAGCGTGCGGTTCAGAATGCAATGCGCCAGGGCGCTGAAGGTATCAAGATTCAGGTGGGCGGTCGTCTGGGTGGCGCGGAGATTGCGCGTACCGAGTGGTATCGCGAAGGTCGTGTACCGCTGCATACATTGCGTGCTGATATCGATTATGCAACCTCTGAAGCAAGCACAACATACGGAATCATTGGCGTTAAGGTCTGGATTTTCAAAGGCGAGATCCTGGATCTGAAAGAAGCCCCCGCGGCTCCGCAAAAAGCGTCCAAGTAGAGGATAGGCCAAGATGTTACAACCAAAACGTACCAAGTTCAGAAAGGTGCAGAAGGGACGCAACCGCGGACTTTCGCATCGTGGTAGTAAAGTCGATTTCGGCGAGTTTGGCCTGAAGGCCATCGGTCGCGGACGTCTGACTGCCCGTCAGATTGAGGCAGCGCGTCGGGCTATGACACGTCATGTTAAACGTGGTGGAAAAATCTGGATTCGAGTGTTTCCTGACAAGCCCATTACTCAAAAGCCTCTGGAAGTTCGTCAGGGTAAAGGTAAGGGTAGTGTTGAATACTGGGTTGCCCAGATTCAGCCAGGTCGTGTGATGTTTGAGATCGAAGGCGTTGACGAAAGTCTGGCGCGCGAAGCGTTTCAGCTGGCTGCATCCAAGCTGCCATTTGAGACCTCATTTGTAAAACGGACGGTGATGTGATGAAAGCCAGCGAATTGCGTGAAAAGTCAGTTGCAGAGCTGAACGAGCAGCTCAATGGCCTGTATCGTGATCAGTTCAATTACAGGATCCAGCAGCGTACCGGCCAGCTCGGGCAGAGTCACTTACTGAAGGCGGTCAGACAGGACATTGCTCGTGTCAAGACAGTCATCACAGAAATGCAGAAGAGTGGGTCCTGATTATGTCGCTTAATGAAACAAACGAAGTAAAGACCGGTCGTGTTGCGACTGGCAAAGTAGTCAGCGCCAAGATGGACAAGTCTATCGTTGTGCTGGTTGAGCGTCGGGTTAAGCACCCGGTGTACGGTAAATTTATTACTCGCTCATCCAAAGTGCATGCTCATGATGCAAATAATGAGTGTCGCGAAGGTGATCGAGTAACAGTACGAGAAGTCAGACCGATCTCCAAGACCAAAACCTGGTCTCTGGTGTCAATCGATGAGCGTGCGACGCAGATCTGATTCTGATAATAAATGGGTTTCTGGCGCCAGTTGGCGTTGTTGCTAAAGCGACAGTTTAAGGGTTCGGAGAGAATCGATGATTCAGGTACAGTCATATTTAGATGTGGCAGACAACAGTGGTGCCAAGCGCGTTATGTGTATTAAAGTGCTGGGCGGTTCCCACCGTCGTTATGCCCGCATCGGGGATGTCATTAAAGTGGCAGTAAAAGAAGCGATTCCCCGGGGCAAAGTCAAAAAAGGTCAGGTGTTGTCAGCATTGGTTGTTCGCACCAAGAAAGGTGTTCGCAGAAGCGACGGCTCGCTGATCAAGTTTGATGATAATGCAGCCATTTTGCTGAACAACCAGCAGGCGCCAATCGGAACGCGTGTATTCGGGCCAGTAACTCGTGAGTTGCGAACCGAGAAGTTCATGCGAATCATCTCCCTGGCACCAGAAGTGCTGTGACAGATATCGAGGCCGCGGAATATGCGTAAGATTAAAGCGAATGATGAAGTGATTGTCATCACCGGTAAAGACAAGGGGAAACGCGGTACTGTTTCTCGACTGGTTGGAGACAACAAGGTGATTGTTGGTGGCATTAATATTGTCAAACGACACACCAAGCCCAATCCGAATGCCGGAGTAACGGGTGGTATTGTTGAAAAAGAGGCTGCCCTGGATATTTCCAACGTAGCCATCTTTAATCCGGAAACCAATAAAGCTGACCGAGTTGGCTTTCTGGTTGAAGACGGAAAGAAGAAGCGGATTTTCAAATCCACAAACAAAGTCATTGATTAACGGAAACTCAGGTCGCCAACATGGCTCAGTTGAAAGAATTTTACAAAAGTGACGTCGTTCCTGCGCTGACAAAACAGTTCGGTTTCGACAACCCCATGCGTGTACCCCGTATCACCAAGATTGTCTTGAATATGGGAGTCGGTGAAGCTGTCGGCGACAAGAAGTTGCTGGATAACGCCGTTGCCGAGCTGACAATGATCAGCGGCCAGAAGCCGGTGATTACCAAGGCACGTAAATCCATTGCGGGTTTCAAGATCCGTGCCGGCTGGCCAATCGGGTGTAAGGTTACCCTGCGTGGCGAGCGTATGTATGACTTCCTGGATCGTCTGGTTGATATCGCTATCCCGCGTATCCGTGACTTCCGGGGTCTGAATCCGAAGGCATTTGACGGTCGCGGTAATTACGCCATGGGTGTAACCGAGCAGATCATCTTCCCGGAAATTGAATACGACAAAATTGATAAGCTGCGCGGTCTGGATATCACTATCACAACGACTGCCCAGAACGACGAAGAGGGGCGTGCGCTGTTGTCAGCCATGCGCTTTCCGTTCAAAGCACTGACAGGCAAAGCTGCCGCGAAGGAGTCGTGATACATGGCTAAGAAGTCTATGATTGCACGCGAGGAAAAACGTACTCGTACTGTTGCTCGATTTGCTGCCAAGCGCGCTGCGCTGAAAGCAATCATTGCTGATGTGAACGCGAGTGATGATGACAAGTGGCAGGCACAGATCCAGTTGCAGAAGCAACCGCGAGATGCCAGCCCGGCGCGTCAGCAGAAGCGTTGTCGTATCACTGGCCGTCCACACGGCGTGTATAGAAAATTTGGTATTTGTCGTCACAAACTGCGTGAAGCAGCGATGCGCGGCGATGTGCCTGGACTGACCAAGGCTAGCTGGTAAGCGGAGAATAAATTATGAGTATGTCAGATCCTATCGCAGATTTGCTGACGCGCATCCGTAATGCGCAGATGGCTCGACTGCCGCAGGTCAGCGCACCTTCTTCCAAACTGAAAGTGGCTATTTGTGGCGTCCTGAAGGACGAAGGTTATATCAACGGCTATGCTGTTAGTGAGAATGGCAGCAAAAGCGACCTGACAATTGATCTGAAATATTACCAGGGTAAGCCGGTAATTGAAGAAATCAAACGCGTCAGTCGTCCAGGTCTGCGTCAGTATAAAGGTAAAGAAGAACTGCCACGTAACAGGCAGGGTCTTGGAGTTGTTATTGTTTCAACCAATAAAGGGTTGATGACTGACAAACAGGCCCGTGCTGCCGGTATCGGTGGTGAAGTTTTGTGTACAGTATTCTGATACACACGATTCCTACAAAACAGCATATAGAGCACGATTATGTCCAGAGTAGCTAAAAATCCGATTTCGCTGCCTAAAGGTGTAGAAACGACGATCGCAGGTAATGCGGTCACCGTTAAAGGCAGCAAAGGTAGTCTGAATCTTGATCTGCACAACGATGTGCAGATCGAAAAAGACGGCGATGTGCTGCGCGTATCACCCAGAAATGAGTCGCGTGCAGCAGTGGCGTTGGCCGGTACTTTCCGTGCGCTGGTCAACAATATGGTAGTGGGTGTGAGTGAAGGTTTTCAGCGTCGACTGCTGTTGCAGGGCGTAGGTTACCGTGCCAAGGCGCAGGGTAATACTGTCAACATCACTGTTGGCTATTCACACCCGATCGATTACCAACTGCCTGAGGGCGTGACAGCAGAAACGCCGTCGCAGACAGAGATTGTGCTGTCTTCTTCCGACAAGCAAAAGCTTGGTCAGGTAGCAGCAGAAATTCGGGAGTTCCGTCCGCCGGAGCCTTACAAAGGTAAGGGTATCCGATACGCTGACGAGAACGTGTACAGAAAAGAAGCCAAGAAAAAGTAGGGCGTGACATTATGAACGATAAAAATCAGGCTCGTATCCGTCGCGCACGACGCACTCGGGCCAAAATTGCGGAATTAGGCGTTAATCGTCTGTGCATCTATCGCACTCCGCGTCATATCTATGCACAGGTTATCTCTCCTGATGGCGGCCAGGTATTGGCTGCAGCATCAACAGTAGAGAAGGAACTTCGTGGTGGAGCGACAGGAAATATTGAGGCAGCCGGTAAAATAGGTGCATTGATTGCTGAGCGCGCTAAAAAAGCGGGTCTGAGCAAGGTGGCATTCGATCGTTCCGGATATAACTACCACGGTCGTGTTAAGGCACTGGCTGACGCGGCGCGAGAAGGCGGCTTGGAATTTTAAGGATTTAAGATTATGGCACTGAGAGACGAGGCGAAAAAGAACGAAGAAGGTTTACAGGAGAAGTTGATCCAGGTAAACCGTGTCGCCAAAGTGGTTAAGGGTGGACGTATTTTCGCCTTTACTGCGTTGACAGCAGTTGGTGATGGTAACGGCCGTGTTGGTTTCGGTCGCGGTAAAGCGCGCGAAGTGCCTCTGGCTATCCAGAAGGCTATGGAAGCAGCCCGTCGCAACATGATTTCAGTTTCACTGGACGGCAACACGCTCGAGTATCCGGTTAAGGCACGTCATGGCGCATCCAAGATCTACATGCAGCCAGCTTCGGAAGGTACCGGCATCATCGCTGGTGGCGCGATGCGCGCAGTGCTTGAGCTGGCTGGTATTCAGAACGTACTGGCCAAGTGTTATGGCTCAACCAATCCGGTCAACGTTGTAAACGCGACGTTTAAAGGCCTGAAAGAAATGCGTGCGGCTGAAAGTGTAGCGGCCAAGCGCGGTAAAACACTCGAAGAGATCCTGGGTTAAGCGTTATGGCGAACAAAACAGTTAAGGTTACGCTGGTACGTAGTCCGATTGGCACGATGGAGCGTCATCGTCAGTGCCTGAAGGGGCTCGGCCTGCGTCGTATGCACCAGACCGTGGAACTGCAGGATACACCTGCGATTCGCGGCATTATCAACAAAATCAGCTACATGCTGCAGGTTGAGGGATAACAGATGCATTTGAATACATTGAGCCCGGCACCGGGAAGCACCCAGTCTCCGAAGCGCGTTGGACGCGGTATCGGTAGTGGTTGGGGCAAAACCTGTGGTACCGGACACAAAGGTCAGAAGTCTCGTAGCGGCGGTACTGTTCGTCCTGGTTTCGAAGGCGGTCAAATGCCTTTGCAACGTCGTCTGCCGAAATTTGGTTTCAGCTCGCGCGTTGGTCGTGTTACCGGCGAAGTGCGAACCAGTGAACTTTCTCTGGTGGATGGCGGTGTTGTTAATCTTGAGACTTTACGCGCAGCCAATCTGATTAATGGCAGCGTCAAGCGTGTCAAGGTTATGCTTTCCGGTGATGTAACTCAGGCAGTTACCGTTGAAGGTCTGCGCGTCACGAAAGGTGCTCGTGCAGCGATCGAAGCGGCTGGTGGCAAGATTGTCGATCCGGTCACTCCGGATTATGTCGGCAAGAAAAAAGTTAAGAAAGCAACTGCGTGACAAGTTACTAACGATAGAGTTGATTGAATAAAAATGGCAAAGAAACCCAATATGGCAGGTGAAGGGATCGGTGCAGGGCTGGGCGAGCTGAAGGCTCGCCTGTTGTTCGTACTGTTTGCCATTTTTGTATATCGGGTCGGTACGCATATTCCTGTGCCCGGCATCGATCCGGCTCAATTGGCGAACATGTTCAGCCAGAACGAAGGGACCTTCCTCGGGCTGTTTAATATGTTTTCCGGCGGCGCACTGGAGCGAATGAGTATTGTTGCCCTGGGCATCATGCCTTATATATCAGCCTCTATCATCATGCAGTTGCTCAGTGCGGTGAATCCGTATCTGGCGCAGTTAAAAAAGGAAGGTGAGTCCGGGCGTCGCAAGATTACCCAATACACCCGTTACGGTGCCTTGGCCCTTGCTTTGGTTCAGGGTACCGGCATGGCGGTCGGCTTGTTGGCACCAATGGCATACAACCCTGGCTTTGGCTTCACCTTTACAGCCATCGTCTCCTTGGTGACTGGTGCCATGTTCATGATGTGGCTTGGTGAGCAGATCACTGAGCGTGGGGTAGGCAACGGTATCTCGCTGCTGATCTTTGCCGGCATCGTGGCAGGACTGCCAGCGGCGATAGGTAACTCTCTGTCGCAGGCTTATGAAGGTCAGATTAGCGGCCTGTTACTGTTTGTTGTGGCCATAATTGCTGTGATTGTTGTCGCGGGTATTGTTTACATAGAGCGCGGTCAACGTCGAATTACCGTTAACTATGCTAAACGACAGCAGGGCAACAAGATGTATCAGGCGCAGTCCAGCCACTTGCCTCTCAAAGTCAATATGGCTGGTGTTATTCCGGCCATTTTTGCCAGCAGTATTTTGTTGTTCCCGGCGTCCATCGGCCAGTGGTTTGGTCAGGCGGAAGGCGCGGAATGGTTACAGGACCTCGCGTTGTTAATTGGTCCAGGACAGCCGCTGTACATTATTTTGTTCAGTGCCATGATCATATTCTTCTGCTTCTTCTATACGGCGCTGGTGTTTAACCCGAAAGACGTTGCAGACAACCTGAAGCGTTCGGGAGCCTTTATTCCCGGAATCAGGCCGGGTGAACAGACCGCGAAATATATCGATTCGGTGCTGACGCGTCTGACAATGTTTGGTGCCATTTACATCACGATTGTGTGTCTGTTGCCTAACTTTTTCCAGATGATGGCAAACGTGCCATTCAATCTGGGTGGTACCGCACTATTGATTGTTGTTGTCGTGAGTATGGATTTTATGTCGCAGGTGCAGGCGCATCTTATGTCTCATCAATATGATTCATTGATGAAAAAGTCGAACCTGGGAAGCTTTGGTCGGGGTCGCTAAAGGCGGCAAAAATTGATTGTATGGCGCTGGTGGGAAGTCCTTAGGCGTCGATTGGAGAGAGCAACGTGAAAGTCAGAACATCAGTTAAGAAAATTTGTCGTAAGTGCAAAGTTATCAAGCGTAACCGTGTGGTGCGTGTGATCTGTGATGCAGAACCTCGACACAAGCAACGCCAGGGCTAAGTAACTGGTTGATTTTTAATTCGCCAGAGTATATCCTTTGCGCCCCCGAGAATTGAGGGGTCTGGCACTCTGGACCATGAGCAAATTAAAAGATTGGAGTTAAACTATGGCACGTATTGCCGGTGTCAACATACCAGATAACAAGCACCTGGTTATTTCCCTGAGTTATATCTACGGGATCGGCGCCACGCGCGCAAAGTTGATTTGCGAAAGCGTTGGTATCGCTCCTTCGACCAAGACCAGTGATCTGTCACCGGAAGATTTGGATAACGTGCGTGCCGAAGTGGGCAAGTTTACCGTAGAAGGTGATTTGCGCCGCGAAGTCTCCATGAGCATTAAGCGTCTGATGGATCTGGGCTGCTTCCGTGGTATTCGTCATCGTCGCTCGTTGCCTGTTCGTGGCCAGCGTACCAAGACCAATGCCCGCACCCGTAAAGGTCCGCGCAAGCCAATTCGTAAATAATAGAGATCGCCGGCGCCGTTTTCGCGCCGGAAACGTGAAAAACGCTTTAATCTTAATCAGGAATTTTCTATGGCAAAGCCAGCAGCTAAAGCAGCTCCGAAAAAGAAGGCGCGTAAAGCAGTCATCGACGGAATTGCATTTATACATGCTTCCTTCAACAATACTATCGTGACGATTACTGATCGTCAGGGTAACGCATTGAGCTGGGCGACATCCGGTGGGTCCGGTTTCCGTGGTTCACGGAAGAGTACGCCGTTCGCTGCCCAGGTTGCTGCTGAGCGCGCTGGTAAAACAGCCATTGAATTATATGGTTTGAAGAATCTTGACGTTAAAGTTAATGGTCCTGGTCCGGGTCGGGAGTCTGCGGTACGTGCCCTGAATGCATGTGGCCTGAAAATTGGCCTGATCACTGATGTGACGCCAATACCGCATAACGGTTGCCGCCCACCAAAGAAACGTCGTGTTTGATTTGGCGACTTTAACCGGATCAATTATAGCTTTTTTCGGCTGAACGCCGAAAACCAGAAAACAGGAGTCAGTGTATGGCCCGCTATCTAGGCCCAAAATGCAAATTAGCACGTCGTGAAGGAACGGATCTGTTCCTGAAAAGTGGCGTTCGTCCACTTGATAGCAAGTGCAAGGCTGAAACAATTCCGGGTCAGCACGGTGCCCGTCGTGGTCGTCTGTCCGATTACGGTGTGCAGCTGCGTGAAAAGCAGAAAGTGCGTCGAATTTATGGAGTGCTGGAGCGTCAGTTCCGTACCTATTATAAGGAAGCGGCTCGTCGCAAGGGTGCTACAGGCGAGAACCTTCTGCAGTTGCTGGAGTCGCGCCTGGATAACGTGGTTTATCGTATGGGTTTTGGCGCCACTCGCTCAGAAGCCCGTCAATTGGTGTCGCACAAGGCAATTTTGGTTAACGGTAGCGTAGTTAACGTACCTTCTTACCAGATTGCCCCCGGTGATGTTGTGGCTGTTCGAGAGAAAGCTAAAGAGCAGTTGCGCATCAAGTCCGCACTGGAGCTGGCTGGTCAGCGCACTCCCGCTGAGTGGATCAGTGTTGATACTGGCAAGCTTGAAGGGCAGTTTACCCGCAAGCCAGACCGTGCTGACTTGTCAGCAGATATCAACGAAAACCTGATCGTCGAGCTTTACTCCAAGTAAGCCTGGTTAGTCGGACAGGATATCAGGACGTATAGTTAACCATTACCGGGCTAATTGTTAAGGGTGACCCCATGCAGATTTCGTTGTCGGATTTTCTTACACCACAGTTGATCAAGGTTGAAGAGTTTGACAAGTATCATTCAAAAGTGGTGCTTGAGCCCCTGGAGCGTGGTTTCGGCCATACGCTGGGCAATGCATTAAGAAGAATTCTGCTGTCTTCCATGCCAGGTTGTGCAGTGGAAGAAGTTGAGATTGACGGCGTCGTACATGAGTACAGCAGCATTGAAGGCGTTCGTGAAGATGTTATTGAGATTCTTCTGAATCTGAAGGGTCTGTCGGTAATCCTGAACGGTCAGGATGAGGCGGTTCTGACCCTGAACAAAAAAGGTCCGGGCGTGGTTACCGCTGCTGACATCGAGCTTGACCACAATGTGGAAATTGTAAACCCGGAGCACGAGATTGCGAATCTTAATGCATCCGGTGAGCTGAATATGCGGCTGGTTGTGCGTAAAGGTCGTGGTTATGTACCTGCTGACGCTCGTCGTCGTGATGATGATGAAACTCGTGCCGTTGGCAAGTTGCAGCTTGATGCTACTTACAGCCCGGTTCAGAGTGTCGCCTATTCTGTTGAAAGTACACGTGTTGAGCAGCGTACCGACCTGGACAAACTGATTATCGATCTGCGCACTAACGGTACAATTGATCCGGAAGAAGCGATTCGTCGAGCGGCCACCATTCTGCAGCATCAACTGGCTGTGTTTGTAGACCTGCAAAGCCAGGAAGCGGCGGCGCCGGAAGAGCCCGAAGATGAGATTGATCCGATTCTGTTGCGTCCGGTTGACGATCTTGAGCTGACTGTACGTTCAGCCAACTGTCTGAAGGCCGAAGATATTTATTACATAGGTGACCTGATTCAGCGCACTGAAGTTGAGTTGTTGAAGACCCCGAATCTGGGTAAGAAGTCACTGACTGAAATTAAGGATGTTCTGGCCACGCGCGGATTGTCGCTGGGCCTGCGTCTTGAAAACTGGCCGCCGGCCAGTCTGCGTACAGAAGACAAGTAATTCTTGGTGCAGATTTAATCATAGCGTCTCAGCCGTGAGGCTGCGGTTAGAATAGGAATAGTAGATATGCGTCATCGTCATAGTGGACGTCAACTGAACAGAAATTCTGCACACCGTAAGGCCATGTTTCGTAACATGACTGCGTCGTTGGTGGAGCATGAAATTATTAAAACCACTGTGGTTAAGGCGAAAGAGCTGCGTATGGTAGCGGAGCCGCTGATCACTCTGGCAAAAAATGACAGCGTTGCTAACCGTCGTCTGGCGTTTGACAGACTGCGCAGCAAAGAAGCCGTTGGCAAGCTGTTTAACGACCTGGGGCCACGTTATCAGGCTCGCCCGGGTGGTTATATCCGCATTCTCAAGTGTGGGATCCGTGCCGGTGATAAAGCCCCTATGGCCTATGTGGAGCTGGTGGATCGACCTGAAAGTGCTGATGTCGGTGATGCCGCTGAAGCGTAAGATCAGATAGTCACAGCGTTAGTCGCTCTTATAATTAAAGCCGGGGTTTCCCGGCTTTTTTATTGGTTCTGGCAGGAGGTTTTTAATGCACAGCTCGTTCTGTCCACCACAAAGAACTTTGATGGGACCGGGTCCCTCCGACGTCAGTCCGCGTGTGCTCGCAGCAATGGCGAGGCCAACAATTGGCCATCTGGATCCTCAATTTATCCACTTGATGGACGAGATCAAGTCGTTATTGCAATTTGCTTTCTGTACCCGTAACCAGCTGACCCTGCCCGTATCGGCGCCAGGTTCAGCTGGTATGGAATGTGTCTTTGTTAATCTGCTGGAGCCCGGTGACACTGTTGTTGTGTGCCGGAATGGGGCCTTCGGCGGAAGAATGAAAGAAAACGTCGAGCGTTGCGGGGCGCGGGCAGTCATGGTGGATAGCCCTTGGGGGGAGACAATTGACATTGATGCGGTTGAACAGGCTCTCAAGGATCACCCACAAGCAAACGCCCTGGCTTTTGTGCACGCAGAGACATCGACTGGTGTGCGGAGTGACGCACAGTCCCTGGCTGCACTGGCTTCTCGCTACGGTTGTCTGTCGATTGTGGACGCCGTCACGTCGCTTGGAGGTATTGAGCTTCGGGTCGATGACTGGGGTATTGATGCGATTTATTCCGGCAGTCAGAAATGTCTTTCCTGCGCGCCGGGTATTTCACCTGTGTCCTTCAGTGATAGAGCGGTAGCCCGCATACGTAACCGCAAAAGTCGCGTGCAAAGCTGGTTTCTGGATATGAACCTGGTGATGGGTTATTGGGGCGGTGGCAGCAAACGCAGTTATCACCATACAGCGCCGGTTAATGCCTTGTATGGCTTACATGAATCATTGTTGATCCTTCACGAAGAAGGTCTGCAAAGTTCATGGGCGCGGCACAAAAACTGCTATCAAGCTCTGGCGGCCGGCGTAGATGCTCTGGAAATAAACTTACTGGTTGATAAGTCGTATCGTCTGCCGCAGCTCAATGCGATAGAGGTGCCTGAAGGAATTGATGAGGCGGCTGTCCGTGCACGTCTATTATCAGATTGGAATCTGGAGATTGGCGCCGGGCTTGGTGAGCTGACAGGGAAGATCTGGCGTGTCGGGTTGATGGGGCACTCAGCGAATCAGAAGAATGTCAGACTGTTTCTGAGTGCATTGGGTAGTGTGTTGGCAGCATCAGGATGGGAGCGTAAGGTCGATATCTCTCAATCACTGGCGGCAGCCGCAAATGTTTTCAACGATGCAGAAATAAACCGATAAAGAGCACGGGCCAGAGGCCGATGTGAATAAACACATCGGCTGTATTAAAAATATAGTTCCAGTAGGGGATGCCCAGTACGTCAATAAAATCGACAACACTGCCGTAGACAAACCGATCCAGAATGTTGCTGATCCCGCCGCCGGCAACAAATCCGAAAAATATAAATTCGTAAAGCCGAACGTCCCGCCCGCGTGCCAGATACCAACCAAGGCCGGCAATCAGGCCAATACTGAAGATGGCAAACAGCCAGCCCATACCCTGAGCCATTCCGAATACGCCACCCAAATTGCGGATGTGAGTGAACTGCAGCAGCCCGTCAATCAACACTCGGCTTTCACCTTGCGCCAAAGATGCGTTTATGGCCCAGCTGCTGAATTGTGATAACAGAAGACAGCAGGCTGCAATCACGCCAAACAGGCGCAATTCCGCTTTGCGACCACTGCCGGGCGTACTTAGCAGCCAGGCAGACAAAGATCGGGTTTTCGACATCACAGTTCCACGGGTATATCAGCTACAATCGGTCGACAAGCTTAGCGGAACTGAATTCAAAGTTCAGCAAAAAAAGCGCGTAATCGTGCTGCATTTTTACCAACATCGCTCACACCCACCCGGGAGGTTGATCGTGCGTCCAGCGCTGTACCCTCTGAGGTTTCCCGGATGCGTATTACCACATCATCTTTGAAGCGGAACCAGAATGTTGTATCGGTGGCTTCTATACGACCCTCTTCGGGAGATTGCGCAACCAATTCCCAACCAAGGCTGTCTACAGCCTGCAGTGCGCGGGCAAATACCTGATCGGCCGACTCTTCGAAATACTGAGTAGTGATGTCAGGATAGGCCTGGCGCTGCAATTCGGCCTGCCGCTCTGGTGTCATATTCGGGCTGGTGCCGTAGACTGTGGTGTTGCTGTTTTCGCCACGCAGAGGCATCACCGCTACAAACGCGGGTGGATTGCTCAGATCAGTTGTGATGTCGTGAATCGGTGGAATATTGCTGCCTTCACCGGGCAGGTAAGACTGTGGAATATACCAGGCAATCGCAGCAGCCAGAGTTGCAGCGGCGGCTATGGCGGTATTGCGGCCTGTCCGCTCATCCGATGATCGTTTGCCAAGCACAAAGACGGCCGCCGCTATCAGGGCGCAACCGATAGTAATCCAGGCAACCAGCGGCTGTGCTCCACGCAGGATGCTGAATCCCTGCCGGAAGTCCCAGAGTTGCAACCAGACGCCCAATGGGGCCAACAGGGCGGCGGCTGCCAGCCCGAGTCCGGCGATAGCTGCCAAAACGGTAAGAATCTGTGTCAGGCGCTGACTGCCAGTCTTGTTATTATTCATTGTGTGCTCTCCACTTGTTCGGACGAGTAAGGTTTATCTGAATACATCACTATACGCTGATTGCCATCGGGATGGATTGCAATTGTGCTCAGTGAGCAGTTATGCATTGCCGGTGGCTCCCAGAGTTTGGACAGCGGTCGTGGTTCCAGTGCGCAAAGCAGGGATTTGATCCAGATGCCATGGCTGACAATCGCAATGTTGTCGGCAGCACTGCTTTCCAGAATATGCCTGAAACGTTGCAGCGCCCGCTGCTGTATCTGTTCGAATGTTTCAGCGCCAGCCAGGCTGAATTTTTCCGGCGCATGCCAGAAAGCATGGAACTGCTCTGGCTCAGCACTCTGGATATCGACGTAGAGTTGCCCCTCCCAGGGGCCCATATGTATCTCTCTGAGCAGATCACAGTGTTCAATTTCAAGATTGCGATCAGCAAAAGCCAGTTCAGCTGTTTGGCGCGTGCGCTGGCTACTGCTAACAAAAACGGCTTCCAGTGGCGTATCGGTCATTCGCTGTCCGAGCTGCAAAGCCTGCTGCCGACCGGTGTCGGTCAGTATAGATTCTTGTTGCCCTTGTGCCCGACGTTCCCGGTTCCAGTTGGTTTCGCCGTGGCGGATGAGGTGTATCAGGCGCATAATTGAGTCCCTTCAGTTTGTCCGGGTGCGATTCACTGCGTCAAGCCAGCGGTTGTATTGTTGATCGCGCCAGTTTTTGTCCTTTTCGGGTGCAAAGCTGTGTTCAAGTTTCCAGAGCGCCGATATCTGTTGCAAGGAGTGGTAGATGCCGGCCTGCAGGCCGGCGACAAACGCGGCACCCAGCGCGGTTGTTTCGGTCACTTCCGGACGATCAACCTGGCACCCAAGCAGGTCAGCCAGTTGCTGCATGGCAAAACCGTTGGCTGCCATACCGCCGTCCACTCGCAAGGTGTTGGGTCGTTGACCATCGGCCTCCATGGCCTTTTGCAGATCTTTGGTCTGATAGGCGACCGACATCAGCGCTGCCGCCACTATTTCGGGAATGCCGGCATCACGGGTCAGACCAAAAATAGCGCCCCGGGCATCGGGGTCCCACCATGGCGCGCCCAGTCCGGTAAATGCCGGGACCAGCATCACCGACAAACCCGGATCGGCCTGAGCCGCCAGCGCCTCAGTTTCAGCCGTTGAGCTGAACAGCCGCAGTTTATCCCTTAGCCATTGCATGGTTGCGCCGGCCATAAAAATGCTGCCTTCCAATGCGTAATGGGTTTCACCGTTCAGACGAAACGCAACAGTAGTCAGCAGGTTATGTCTTGATGTAAGCGCTTGCTTACCCGAGTTCATCAGCAGGAAGCAGCCCGTTCCGTAGGTGCTTTTGGTCATGCCAGGTTCAAAGCAGGCCTGTCCGAATGCAGCGGCCTGTTGATCACCCATCATGCCACCGATTGGAATTGAGTGGCCGAATAGTTCGGGTGTGGTGAAGCCGTAGTTATCGGCGCAGTCTTTGACCTGAGGCAGAATTTTCTCGGGTATGCCAAACAACTCCAGCAGCTCCTGATCCCATTGCTGCGTGTGAATATTAAACAGCATGGTGCGTGAGGCATTGGTAGCATCTGTGGCATGGAGTTTTCCGGCGGTCAGGTGCCAGAGCAAATAGCTGTCAATGGTGCCGAATGCCAGGTCGCCTTGTTCCGCGGCCTGGCGTGCGCCGGGAATATTGTCGAGCAGCCAGACAATCTTGCTGGCTGAAAAATAGGCGTCAAGTAACAGTCCGGTCTTCTGCTGAATCAGTCCCGCTTGACCTGCTTTCTCCAGCTTCTCGCGCAGCGCGCTGCAATAGGCGGCCGTGCGCCGATCCTGCCAGACGATGGCCCGATGCACTGGCTGGCCCGTCCTGCGATCCCAGATCACGGTGGTTTCGCGTTGATTGGTAATGCCGATTGAAGCGATCTGCTGCGGTTTTATGTCGGCGGCTTTTATCGCATCCCGGCAACTGGTGATGGTGGTACGCCAGATATCCTCGGGTTCATGTTCCACCCAGCCGTCGCGCGGATAGTGCTGGGCGTAATCGTGCTGACCGATGGCCACCCGCTCCCCGTTCTCTGTGAAAATGATTGCGCGGCTACTGGTAGTTCCCTGATCTATTGACAGCAGATATTGAGTCATCGGTGCTTCCCGCTTTTTTATCGCATGCTACTATAACACGAAGAATTTCTTAACCGGTTTGGTGCAAGCTTACCTGGATGGAGAGCAGGATGGATGCAGTCGTGGCAGCAGGGAACAAAGTTCTGGATACGGATCTTCTGGTCATTGGTGCGGGTATCAATGGTGCGGGAATTGCGGCTGATGCGGCGGGCCGGGGGTTATCTGTCATATTGTGTGATCAGGCCGATATCGCAGGCGCAACATCATCATCCAGTACCAAGCTGATACATGGCGGGCTGCGTTATCTGGAAACCTGGCAGTTTCGGCTGGTTCGTGAGTCCCTGCAGGAGCGCGAGGTATTGCTCAAGGCTGCGCCTCATATCATCTGGCCAATGCGTTTTTGTCTTCCGCATCATCCGGGGCTGAGGCCGAAGTGGATGATTCGGCTGGGCCTCTTTTTATACGACCATTTGTCCAGGCGCATATCGCTGCCCGCCTCAAGCCAGATAAAGTTCGACGCCGAAGAACCATTGCAATCGCGATATTCAGTCGGATTCGAATACTCTGATTGCTGGGTTGATGATGCTCGCCTGGTCATCATGAACGCGCGTCAGGCAGCGAACCATGGCGCTCTGGTTTTACCGCGAACAAAGTGCGTCAGCCTGGTTAAAGCAAAGAGCACTGCTGACCAGTCGCCGCAGTGGTCAGCGAGACTGGTTAATCAGTTAACGCAGCAGCAAACCGAAGTCAGGGCGCGCTGCGTTATCAATGCGTCGGGCCCCTGGGTAGATCAGTTTGTGCGCCAAACATCAGCTGTCAAATCACAGCATCGCATCCGTCTGGTCAAAGGCTCACACATCGTTGTACCGCGGTTCTATAGCGGCGACGAGAGTTATCTGTTGCAGAACAGTGATGGCCGAGTTGTATTTGTCATTCCCTATGAGCAGGACTTCTGTCTGATTGGTACAACAGAACAGGACTATGCGGGCGATCCGCAGCAGGCCGTAATCTCGCAGGAAGAGATTACCTATCTCTGTCAGCTTGTGGGCGAGTATTTCAATCATCGTATCACGCCGACTGATGTTTGCCATCACTATGCCGGCGTCAGACCCCTTATGGACGAAGACGAGGAAAATGCCAGCAAAGTATCCCGGGATTATACTCTGGAGTTGAGTCATGACCCAGCGCCCTTACTGTCAGTCTACGGTGGCAAAATAACTACTTATCGTCGGCTGGCTGAAGCGGTATTGCACAAATTGAGTCCGGTTTTTGGTGAGCTGCCTGACTGGACAGCCAGTGCCTGTTTGCCAGGCGGAGATTTCGGGACCCAGCCAGGTCTGCTTGCTGAAATGACACAGCGCTATCCATTTGTGGAAAAGGGGCAGATGTCACAATGGATCAGGCGTTATGGCACATTAATTAATGTGATGCTGAAAGATTGCCGCGACCAATCTGATCTGGGCACAGAATTAGGGCCGGGTTTATTCAGTATAGAAGTAGACTACCTGGTTCGCCACGAGTGGGCCTGCACGGCCGAAGATGTTCTGTGGCGACGAACCAAGCTTGGCTTGCGTTTCTCGGCAAACGATGTCCAGGAGCTGACAGACTACATTGAGGCCAGGTCGCAACCAGGGGCGTCTGATGCTGGATGAGAATATCAGCCTGCCTACATGGCTGTATTTTTTACTGATAGCAGCCGCGACTTACGCCGTGGTAGTCAGTGTGTTGTTCCCAAGTGTGCGATGGTTCATCCATCGTCGGCTAAAACGTACTGTTGAGCGGCTTAATGATACGCTCAGTATAAAAATAAAACCATTTCAGCAAACGCGACGACAAGAGTTGATCGATCGTCTGGTGTTTGATCCGCAGGTACTGGAGGTCCTGGAGCACCAGTCTCAGCAGACCGGTGTGCCCAGAGAAGCGTTGCTGCTGGACGTTAAACGTTATGCCCGTGAAATCGTGCCAGGTTTTAACGCCTATGTGTACTTTCGTCTGGGTTATTGGCTGGCGCGCCGCATATCCAGATTTTTTTACCGGATCAGAGTGTCTGCCGTTGATCAGCAGGTATTGCAATCACTGGATGATGAGTCAACAGTCGTCTTTATCATGAATCATCGCAGTAATATGGACTACGTACTGATCTGTTATCTGGCTGCGGAGCAGGTCACCCTTTCTTACGCCGTGGGTGAGTGGGCGCGAGTGTTTCCGCTGGAATCCCTGATCAGAGCCATGGGAGCCTTTTTTGTGCGACGTGGCTCTCAAAATCCGCTATACCGCAAAGTGCTGGGGCGCTACGTTGACATGGCGACGCATTCGGGCGTCTGCCAGGCAGTATTTCCTGAGGGTGGATTGAGTCGCGATGGCAACATGATGGAACCTAAGGTCGGCTTTCTGGATTATATGCTGAGAAACTATGACTACCAGCGAGACCGGAATATTACCTTCATCCCGGTAGGTATTAACTACGATCGTGTGATTGAAGACAAAGATCTGCTGCATTGGGACGACAAGTCCAGACGTCAGTCGCGCTGGCGGTCGCTGCTAAGGGCATTCAAGTTTATTCGTGTTAACCTGTTTTCGGGGTCACGAAGCCGCTGGCAGCGTTACGGCTATGCTGGCGTAAATTTTGGTATCCCGTTTGATATGCGGGCTTACTGTGAGCAGCACGAGATTAATTTTTCCAGTCTCTCAACACGGGAGCGTATTCCTGCCATCAGAGCACTGGCAGACGAATTGATGGGGAGAGTGCGGTATGTGATTCCGGTGCTTCCTGTGCCGGTCATAGCGTCAGTACTGTTAGCGCACGGTCAAACGGAGATGCGGTCTCTGGATATTATTGCAGCCTGCGACAGATTAGTGGATGAGATGATCGACGCAGGGGCTGCGATAACCGCGGATCAAAAGCCACGATCCAGAACCATCACGTCTGCATTGGATAGTCTGGTTCATCGGCACATTCTGCTGGAGTCGCACGATGTTTATCAGATAAACCCGGAGTTCAAGCCGCTGCTGGAGTATTATGCCAACTCAATCCGGCACTGGCATTAAGCTGCTCAGCTTTCCGCCTGTGGTATCCAGACGTCGCGTATCCATTCCCACAGATTGGCCCATTGCTTGACCCCGTCGGCATTTTTTCCCAGTTTGTAGCCATTCCAGAACAGCACCACGCCGTCCTCGCGGATACAATAATACTGCTCACCCAGCTGACAGATTGGTAACAGATGACGGGGCAGGCCGTCATTCCAGGCTTGTGCTGCCACATCCGGCAGGTAGGTGTGTGAGCGGGGGTCACTGACTGTCACTGGTTCCATGGTGCCCAGTACGGTATCACTGGCCTCCAACAGATATGCTCGCAAATCTTCCGGGATGGGCAGCAAAAGCTGCTCTTCTATTTCGACCAGCAGATCGTCATCGGGCAACTCCAGGGGAACCGGAATGTCCTCACTCAACTCATGCAGCAGGTCGACGATATCTTCCAAGGTGGTTTACTCCGGTTTGCGGGCACGAATGACGAACTGACTGGTGCCTCGGTTGAGCATGGGATCAAAGATCGAGCGACGGGGGTTGTCGCTGCGGTTTTCCAGGAGGTCGCTGCCAGCTTCAATAACAAAACCGGCTGTTGTAAGGGCGTCGTGTGCCTGTGCCAGGGTCATTCTGTGCAGGCGCTGATTATCCAGTCCGTCCAGGCCGTGATGATCGATCACGCCCAATATGCCGCCGGGTTTCAGTACGCGAAATAATTCACGGAGCATCTGTTGGGCGCTGGCCGGCCGGCGGTTGTAATAGTCATGCAGAATCTGGGAAACGAGTGCGAAGTCTATGCTCTCGGAGTCCAGTCCGGTTTCGTCAAGGGCTTTATCCACGCGAATGACATTGGCCAGATTACCGCGTTCAATTTTTTGGGAAAGGGCGTCACCCTGTGTGATGTCACTTCTGTCTTCATCGTATCGCAGAGCGCGGGGAGAGTTCTGTGCGTAAACACGTCCATCAGGCCCGACTGCTCGTGACAGTACAAAGGTGAAGTAGCCGCCCGCCGCGTAAACCTCCAATACCGACATGCCCTGCTGCAGGCCAAGGAATTCCAGTACTTCAACCGGCTTACGGGCCGGGTCGCGCATACGGTCTGCTATTTCCCGGTCAGGGCCATTGATGGATTGCCGCAGCGCGGAAGTGTCGAGTGGCTGAGCTTGCAGGCTGCCTGACATCATTAACAGGGCAATGCTCAGCAAGCCGTTCAAACCACGCAGGCATCTGGACAGGGACATTTTGTTCTCCGCTTAAACTTCCTATAATGAGTCTTTGATACAAAGTCTCTTAAGGATCTGTTATGAGTCGATTGCCCGCCATTGTCCGAGAAACGCGTAAGGATGTTCCCGCTGATGCTGCCGTGATCTGGCTGCACGGACTGGGTGCTGACGGACATGACTTCGCGCCTATTGTACCTGAATTGCGGCTGCCGGCGCAGATGGCGGTTAGATTCATATTTCCACATGCGCCTTCGATTCCGGTCACCATCAATCAGGGTTATGTAATGCCAGCCTGGTATGACATCCGGGACATGAGCGTTGACCGTCGCGTGGATGACGTGCAATTGCGAGCTTCTGCCTCAGCCGTGCACGAAATTATCGAAGAGCAGATGGCGGCGGGTATCGATAGTCGCCGTATTGTTCTGGGTGGATTCTCCCAGGGTGGCGCCGTGGTGTTGGAGGCAGGATTGAGTTGCCCCCACCCGCTGGCCGGCATCATGTCGCTGTCCAGTTATTTTCCCACCGCGGATACCGTGTCGGTCAATCCGGCCAATCAATCGCTGCCGGTCCGGGTTTTCCACGGTACTGATGATCCGGTGGTCAATGAGTCGCTTGGCAAGCAGACCGTCGCTGCGCTGGAGCAGAAGGGTTACAAACCGGTGTATTCAAGCTATCCGATGCAGCACTCCGTGTGTCTGGAAGAGATAAGGGATATATCTGCCTGGTTACAGGACGTCCTTCAGTAACCGATACCGCGTGCCATCAGATAGGCCAGTACAGGCAGGACGACAATAAGCGGAATGGCAGCGCGCTGCATAATGCGCACTGATACCGGAATGCTGACTGACTCTTCGTCAGTTGACGCACCTGCCCGGTAAAAGAACAACGCTGGCACCAGCAGCAGAATGGTCAGAATCACAACCAGACCCATCTTGGCGTGAAATACCGGGTTATTGCTGAAAAAGGCGGCAGGCTTACCTACCCAGAGCCACAGCGCCAGACCCGCCAGAGTGGTCAGGACGAGTGCGATCAAGGTCAACAGATAAGTCTTGGCCAGGCCGTCAGTATCGTCGCGGCTGAGGCTGGGGCGGGTGACAAGCACCGCAATCACCAGCCCGGCGGCCACTCCCAGCAGGCCCAGCATGTGTAAGGTTCTGAACAATGCTTCAGCCATGACTCAGCAACTCTTTCAGTTGTCCGTTACGGGCGGCCGCCAGGGTTTCAGTATACCCCCCAACGTTAACGTCGCCTACAAATACCTGCGGCAGCGTGCGGCTTCCGGTCAGCTCGGAAAGCTGTCGGCGCAGTCGGGTATTCAGTTCGGTTTCGCTCAGTGCGCCGCGATCAAGCACGTGCTCGGTGTACTGTATATCCAGGCTGGTCAGCAGTTGCCTGGCGGCATGGCAGAAAGAACACCATGACAGGGAGAACAGCGTCACTGGTGTATCCCCGGCCTGCAGAAGGGTGGTGATGGTCGTCTCATCTGATGAAGACGAACCTGCTGAGTTTGAGTGCTTAAAATCTTCGTTCATGACGGTTCCTGCGGACAGAATTGCCCTATTGTGCCATAAGCGTCTGTGGTAATCTTTAGCGCGTTATCAGCGGGATGGACGATTATGGCGGTTGAAAAAAGGACAGACGATCCAGCACTGGCGTCGCTGGGTCTGCGTGAGCGCAAGAAGATTATCCGATTGCAGCGCATTGTAGCAGCTGCGCGCAGCCTGTTTGTTGAAAAAGGCTTCAGCAACACCACGATTCAGGATATCGCTGCAGAGGCAGATGTCGGTCTGGGCACTCTCTACCTGTATGCAAAAAGCAAAGAAGACCTGCTGGTGATGGTGTTCAAGGACGACATCATCAGCATGATCGAGCAATCCTATGCCGAGATTGAGCCCGATTCGCCGCTGCTGGATCAATTAATGGTGTTTTTTGACGGTCATATTCGCTACCACAATCAGGACCAGGGGCTGTCGCGTATCGTGCTCAAAGAGCTGTCATTTTCGATCACTGAGCAGCGTCGTGAAGATATCGATCAGATCATGACTCGGACGTACTCCAAGCTGATGAAATTAATAGAAAAAGCCAAGAGGGATGGACGGCTGGAAAAACGTCTTTACACAGGAACGGCAGCCTGGAGCGCCTTTGCCCTGTACTACCACCTGCTACAGGGCTTCTTGTGCGGTTTCCACTCAGAAGCGGAATTCCGCAAGAGTCTCCGAAATGCACTGCATGCCCTGTTTGAATAATGTGACTTTTGTCATTTGACATTGCATGGCACGGTGATAGGATCAAAAATCTGAATTGACTCAGAATTTTAGCAAATCTGGCAGCTGAGCAGGCTGACGGTTTTTTTACAGTTGGAGGGTAGTATGATCAGTTGGTTGCAGAAAAAAGGCAGAATGACTGCCGGCACCGCGCTGACCGCCCTGGCATTGAGTATTGGTGCCGGTGTCAGTCACGCTGCTGATGAGCGAGTAGGCGATTTTGCGCTGTTGGACCATGAAGGTTATTTCCACCACATGGCGTGGTACGACAACAACAAGGCGGTTGCATTTCTGGTTCAGGGCAATGGCGCCGCTGAAACCCGTGATGCGCTGGCCAAATTCAGTTCCCTGAAGGCGGACTATGCAGACCAGGGCATCGTCTTCATGATGATTAACCCGCTGGGCGAGGCACGCAGCGAAGTCGCAGCAGAAGTCGCTGCGATGAATACTGACATTCCTGTGCTGATTGACGATGTTCAGGCTGTGTCTGAGTCCATGGGCATTGAACGCTTCGGCGAAGCAGTGATTTACGATCCGAAATCGTTTCGTGTTGTTTATCGCGGTGACGCAGGTCAGCCGTTTGCTGACGCACTGGCGGCCGTGGCTGCAGGTGAGCAGGTGAGCAACGCGTTTGTGGCCACTGCTGGCACTGAAGTGCAGTACGTTGAGCGTAATCCCAGCGATGTGTCTTATGAGAAGGACGTTGCTCCGATCATTGCTGAAAACTGCGCAAGCTGTCACCGTGAAGGTGGTGTAGCGCCGTTCGCATTAAACAGCCATGCTATGGTTCAGGGCTGGAGCCCGATGATCCGCGAGGTCATGATGACCAAGCGTATGCCGCCGGGTCAGATGGATCCGCATGTTGGCAACTTCCGCAACAGCTATGTTGTGCCTTTCGAAGATCAGCGTAAAGTGCTGGACTGGATTGCCGCTGGCTCCAGGAAAGATGGTACAACAGATCCGCTGGCAATGATCGAGTGGCCGCCGACCGAGTGGGCTTTTGGTGAGCCGGATTACGTCATTGAAATTCCGGAGCAGCAGATTCCTGCCACAGGTGTGCTGGATTACCGTTATGAGTTCATACCGATCAATCTGCCCGATGGCAAAGATCGCTTCGTTAAGGCCAGCCAGTATATGCCGGGTGACCGCACTGTGCTGCACCACACGCTGAACGCCCTGTTCAAGCCGGGTGAGCGCCCCAGTGGTCGTGGTTTCGTGGGTACGCCTGATCCGAACCTGGCCTATATCACGCCATACATTCCGGGTGCTGCGCCTTATGTGGAAGAGCCCAACACTGGCGGTCTGCTGATGGACGGATCTACCATTGCCATTCAGCTGCACTACACCACTACCGGTCGTGAGGCAGTTGACGCCAGCCGTATCGGTGTCTGGTTCTATCCGGAAGGTGAAGAGCCGCAGGAGCGTATGACAGGTGAATGTGCGTGTATCTTCACACCGACATGGACCAACATTCCTCCTTACGATCCCAACTTTGAGCAGCAGGCTCAGATTGTGATCCCGGATGATGCGTATCTGCACAGCTTCCTGCCGCACATGCACTTCCGCGGCAAGTACATGCGCTTTGAAGCACATTACCCGGATGGTTCAACTGAAATGCTGGCCAACATTGCCAACTACGACTACAACTGGCAGATGGAGTACAAGCTGGCAGAGCAGAAGCTGGTACCCGCGGGCACACGCATTGTGGTAACCGGTGCTTTCGACAACTCTGAGCAGAACAAGGCCAACCCCGATCCGTCACGATCAGTGCCGTGGGGCGACCAGAGCTGGGACGAGATGTTCTTCGGCCAGGTTTACTACAAGTTTGTAGACCAGAGCCGTTATCAAGCGCAGGCTGATGAAGCCGTTGACGCTAACCTGGTGAGCAGCGCGCAATAATCGCTGACTTCAGGCTTTACAAAAAGGGGTGGTAGCAATACCGCCCCTTTTTTTATACATTTGAAAAAATGTTTTTCGGTCAGGTTCAGGGGTATGAAGTCCGCTTTTCTTTCATTTGTTATGATTTTTGCCAGTCAAGGCTTGGGGGCCTTGCCACTTGCCGAACCTCAGGAACATCAGTTAAAACCGCAGGCACTTGCACTCGTCGACCAGACCTTAAGACATTTTGTTGACAGTGGTGCCATCCCCGGTTTTGTGGCGGGAGTCGCCCGCAATGGTGAGATTGTTTACCTTGGCAGTGCCGGTTGGCAGGATGTCGAGCAGGCCGTTCCGATGCGCGATGACGCCATCTTTCAGATTCGCTCAATGAGCAAACCCATCGCGTCGCTCGCAGTCATGCAGTTGATTGAGCGTGGCCAATTAGAACTGGACGATGCGGTATCAACGTTTATCCCCGCATTTGCGGATATGCGGGTATTCAGTGATCCTGAGGATTTTGACAGCGAGACGGTCGCTGCTCATCGAGAAATGACTGTGCGTGACTTGCTGCTCCACATTGGCGGCTTGAGTCATCGCGACCGGACCCTCTATCAGCGCCACCAGGTTCGTTCGCGGTCGGATACCCTGGCAGAGCTGGTCGACAAGGTGGCGGCCGTGCCACTCATTTCACAGCCCGGTACGCAATGGAACTACAGTATTTCAACAACCGTTCTGGGGCGCATTGTGGAAGTGGTCAGCGGCCTGGCTTTTGATGACTATCTGCAGCAGCACGTATTTTCGCCTTTACAAATGCATGACAGCGGGTTTTATGTGCATGAAGAAAAAGCCGGCCAGCTGACTGAAGTGTATCGCCTGCAGGAATCTGGCATGCAAAAGATGCCGCCAATGGATGTGCCGGTGACAGTTGATCCGCCGCTTAAAGAAGGGGCTGCCGGTATGGTCAGCACGGTGGGTGACTATCTGCGGTTTTTACAGATGTTCCTGAATGCAGGAGAGCTGGATGGTCAACGACTGCTTTCAGAAGAAGGTGTGCGTTTGATGACAGAAAATCAGCTGGCAGAGAGCATCATGCCCATAACGCTGTTTCCACCCAATCCCATGCGAGATCTTGGCTGGGGGTACGGTTTCAGTGTTGTGGTTGATGGCGGTCACAGCCCTTACCCGCGCAATGATGGTGAGTTTGGATGGAATGGTTCGCTGGGGACATTCTCGTGGGCAGATCCGCAAACAGGCCTTGTCGCCGTGCTCATGCTGCAGATCCAGCCATCCGGTGCACATAATCTGGCAGCTTTGTTCAAAACGCTGGTATGGTCAGCTGTACAGCCTGCCGCGGAATGATTAAGATCCATGCAGGCGTCTGAATATGAGGAGAGGACATTGCCCATTGCACGATTTATCCTGATGGCGGCAGCGGCACTGCTGGTCGGCTGCGGAGGCAGTCCGAACTGGCAGGCACCGCCTGCAGATGAACAGCTGATTCCGGAAATCGCGCAAGACGGCACCAAATTTTTTACCTTTCAGCGTGATTATCTGGTGGCAGTCTCAAGCCGTGAAAACCGTGAAATGGTCAGTCGTAGTCAACGCGGCATCCGTATCGGAGAATATGAGGTCGAGGCGCGTGTTAACGCCATACTGGAGCGGACCGGATACTGTCGGCAGGGCTTTTTTGAGTTATATCGTGAGCAGACCTTTCAGCGCTTTCTGGTGCGGGGAGAATGCCGCGAGGCGGCCGATGAGTCTGACCGTGCGCGTTTTACCGGGCCGATTCCGCTGCTGGCCAATTAACAAGAGTCTGATGTCATGAAGTTTATCTATGTGCTTGTAGCGCTCACGCTATTGTTTCCAGCCTCCGCAGTAACGGCACAGGACCTGCCCGAAGGTCTGCAGACTGTGTCATTTTATAGTCCTGCCGTTGCACGTCAGATGAAGTACGACATCGTTTTGCCGCCCGGTTACGAAAGCTCCGATGAACGCTACCCGGTACTGTACCTGCTGCACGGTTACATGCAGAACTATACCGTCTGGGGCCGCAATCTGGGTGCCGCTTTTTACGCCCGGGAGATCGGCGACCTGATTGTGGTGATGCCGGATGCGGGCAATAGCTGGTACATCAATTACGCGCGTAGTGAGGATGGACAGAAGAATAACTGGGAAGACCATATCATCAATGATGTGATCAATAATGTGGATGCCAATTTCAGAACGCTGTCCCGGCGCGAGGGAAGGGCGATCGCCGGCCTGTCCATGGGAGGTTATGGCGCTCTGACGCTGGCGCTTCGTCATCCGGACAAATTTGTGTCTGTGGCCAGCACCAGCGGTGCGCTCACACATGCCCGCAGCAGGGCTGCAGCCATTGAGGCGGGGCAACCGCCTCCTGTGCCTCGCAGCACTCAGGATTCAGAACGCCTTGCCCAGGCTGATGCCATAATCTCACGCATTATCGATATCCCCGGATTCAGTACTCAGGATGAACGTAACCCCAAAGGGCTGGATTTTGAAACCGTGGAACAGGCACAGGCCTACGATCCGTTTCAGATTATCTACAGGCTTCAAAAGAGTCAGTTGCCACACTTTTATCTGGATGGTGGGCTGCAGGATGATCTGCTCGATGATGCGCGCGAATTCATGCAGGTCCTGCTACTCAATGATATTCCGTTCGAGTACATGCAGGCACAGGGGCGCCATAACTCCGAATACTGGCGCCGCTCGGTTGGGCACTTTATGAATGTCCAGAATGAAGTCATGCAGCGTGCATTGGGTAATCGCCCCTGACATGACAGCTTCGCCACTGTTCGAGATCCGTGGCCTCAACTGCCGAATATCAGCCCGTCATCAGTTGGTGGTTGACAGCTTCAAAGTTGAGCCGGGGCAGCACTGGTGCCTGTTTGGTGGTAATGGGGCAGGAAAGTCTCTGCTGGCTTCGCTTTTCAGCGGCCGGCTCATGCTGGCACGTTCCCGCATACAGTACGCGACCGGTTTTGATCCCTTGCACGATATTCAGGTGGTTTCCTTTGAAGAGCAGCAACGACTGTGGCAAAGCGAAACCCGGCACGACGTCAGTGAGTTCAGCGAGTCAGCCAGTGACCCGGGTACCACGGTCGCTAAGCTGGTGACCGGTCGCGATACCGATGATTGTCTGGCCGGCGAGTTTTTGCAGCGACTGGATATAAAAAATCTTGCCGACCGGGGTATCCGCTTTCTGTCTTCAGGTCAGATAAGGCGCGCCATGATTGCGAAGGCTCTGTATCAAAAACCAAAGTTACTGATCCTGGATGATCCCCTGGCCAGCATAGACCGACAAAGTGCTGAATCGATTCGTGAGATATTGAATCAGTACGTGCAGGCAGACAATGCCATGATCCTGCTGGCGCGTCGTCAACAGGATATTCTGACCTCTGCGACGCATATTGCAGTGATGGACAGCCTGAAATTGATAAGCAGTGGCGAGCGATACGTGGTTGAGCAGCTGGCGGCCTTTCGCCATATCGTTAACAGGCAGGCGCTTGTGCCTGAAAACCTGCCAGCGCTCGATGAACGTTTACCGGGGGTTATGAACTACCGGCGCGCCGACCGCACACAAGCCCTGATCAAACTTGATTCGGTGACCGCGCAATATGGCAGCAAGGTCGTGTTTCGCAACTTCAGCTGGCAGATGGACTGGGGCGATCATGTGTTGATAGAAGGTCCGAACGGTAGCGGCAAATCCACACTGCTGGGACTGATCAATGGTGATAACCACATGGCCTACGGCCAGGCAGTGACAGTGTTTGGTCAGCGTCGCGGCAGCGGTGAGTCGGTCTGGGACATCAAACAGCGCTTTGGTGTTGTGTCCAATGAGCTGCATAACAGGTACATCAAAGGCTGGCGCGTCCTCGATGTGGTAGTAAGCGGATTCTTCGACACCATGGGGCTGTATGAGAATACAACAGCCATCCAGCAGGAATCTGCCCGGCAATGGTTGCAGGCCTTCGGGCTGGTCGGTCAAGGCAGTTGCTGGTATCACGAACTGAGTTTTGGCCAGCAGCGTATGGTTCTGCTGGCGCGTGCCATGGTCAAATGGCCGCTCATCCTGATTCTGGATGAGCCCGGGGTTGGTCTGGATGACTATTATTCAGACTTTCTGATGGCGATTCTTGAAAAGATTGTGCACTCAGGTCGCACACACATTATCTACGTCAGCCACACATTTGATGAGACGCCGCAATTTATCAACAAGCGGCTTAGTATGAGTTAATCTTTAAATGCTTGATTATCAAATTTATCAATTGATTTTTGGTGAACGGTTTAGTGAGAACATCATCCATTCCAGCCTGCAAACAGGTTTCCCGGTCAGATTCCATGGCGCTTGCCGTAACGGCAATTATAGGTAAGCGGCTATCAGCGGATTCTTGCAGCCTTATCACTTTAGTTGTGTCAAACCCATCCAGCTTGGGCATTTGACAGTCCATAAGAATTAAATGGTATCTAGATCTGACGTAGGATTCGAGTACCTGTTCACCATCGCCAACGATGTCGATTTGACACCCGGATTTTGAAAGATAAGCTCGAATGAGTTGTTGATTAATAGGATTGTCTTCAGCCAGCAGTAACCGATAACCGGACAATTTGGTCTCGTCAACTTCAGAGCTGATTACTGATGCCGTGGTGCACGATGTGCTTCCGATTTTCAGAATCAGGTTGAATTTAAAAGACGAACCTTGATGTTTTACGCTGTTTACTGTAATCGTTCCCTTCATCTTCTGAGCGATGAGTTTGGATATAGGCAATCCTAGACCAGTTCCACCCAATTGATCTCTTTTTGATTCATCCGATTGGAAGAATGGATCGAATATACGATCCATATCATGGGCGGCGATTCCTGATCCAGTGTCCGACACTTCAAAGCACAGTGCAACGGAATCAGTAAGTTGTCTGCCGCCGTTCCTCTGGTTATTTAGAGTAACTCGTAGCGTAACACCACCCAGCTGAGTAAATTTGATAGCGTTACTTAGAAGATTACTCAGGATTTGCCTGATACGTAACTCGTCACCAACTAGAATATCAGGAATTCCAGGTTGAATATGGCAATCGAAAGCAATTTCTTTACGTTTCGCAAGCGGACGGAATAGTCTTTGAAGGGTATTTATGAGTTCTACAATGGAAAATTCTTCAGACTTGATTGAAAGCTCATTCGCCTCAGCTTTAGAGAAGTCCAGAACATCGTTAATAAGTTCCAGTAGCGTGTTGCCGGCGTTGCGAATTGTGGAGATATCTTCAGCTAACTTCGGATCCTCTGTGCGCTGGCTCGCTAAATCTGCTATTCCAAGAATAGCATGTAAAGGCGTTCTGATTTCATGGCTGACACTAGCAACAAAGCGGGACTTGGCGATACTGGCTGCCGAAGCCTCTTTAGCGAGAAACCGTGCAGTGTCGCGGGATTGTATGAGCTCCTGCTGCGTTTGTTTGATGAGTAAATCATTGGTTGCCTTCATTTTTGCATTGACAAGCAGCTCTGCAAGGAGTTTAAGGAGGCTAATATCTACATCGTTCCAGTGACGCTCTTGTCTTACCGAGTCAAACCCAATAAACCCCTTACAGTTATTTCCCTCCATTAGAGGTATCGTAATTAATGAACGTATTCCTTGTGGTTCCAGAATTACGCGTAGGCCGTGATTCTCTGGTAGATCTTGAACACGCCTCACAAACATAGGGAGGCCCGCTTTATGGGAAGTGACCCAAATGTCTATGTCATCGAGTGATACACATTGGAGATTGTCGATTTCCGGCTCAATGCCGTCATTACACCACTCATGGGTGTTGTCGCAGGTGTTTTTCTTAAAGTCATATTCAAACAGATACGCTCGGTCGGCTCCGACAAAGTTTCCGATTACAGCTAGAGCTTCGTTAGTAACCTGATCAAGTTCCTCTGCCTCTGATCGTATCACTTGCATCGATAGATCAATCAGCAAACTTTCCAGTTTGGATCGGTAGATAGACTGAGTTCTGGCTGTTTCGAGTTCGGTTACGTCGTAGTTTACACCGACCATCTGCAGTCTATTGGAAGGCTTGGCTATCAGGGTTGCATAACCTGCAAGTTTTCTTACTTCTCCACTCGGTGTGATGATGCGAAATTGAAAGTCAACTGACTCTGTCTTTTTCTGTGAAGTATAATTGTCCAGAAACTTCAGCAATTCCGGCGCGTCATCGGGGTGCAGCATCGACTTGAAGAATTCGTAATCGTTGGTAAAGCTACATTGATCGACGTCATAAAGACAAAACATCTGTTCATCCCAATGCAGCTCTCCAGTGATCGTATCCAATTCCCAAGTGCCTATACGCCCAGCTTTGGTGGCTAGAATCAATCGTTTGTTTTCTTCCGCCAGCAGTGTGCGCTGTTGATCATTAGTGAGCGTATGTATGGCATGTGTGATGATCCTGGCTATGTATGTTGTAAACTCATCTGATATGTCGGATGTGTACAGCCCTACGAAAATGCCAGCTGGACCCGCTGGGATCGCAAGCCAGTAATCTTCTCCACTGCGCATAGATTCACTGTTTTGGGTGCGCTCAGTATGGTCGATTAGTTGCATTAGACTTCTGTCATTCTGCAACTGGCTTGTAAATTTGCCTCGATTATCAATGTTGTATAACTTACTGATTTCAAGTTTATTGGGTATGTTTTCTGTTCTTTGAACAAATGCACATAATCGAAATCCGAGCTGGTATTGGCAGGCATCGATAACTGATTGCAGAACATCATTCGAGGTGTTGAGTTCAAGCAGAAGCTCGGCCACTGCGCTGTGAAATGATGGGCTCAAGGGTTGTTCCAGATGTCAAAACGATGGAGGCTGAAGAATCCAGCTGGTCAGCGAGGAGACCGGTAATGGTTTCGAAAAATGATATCCCTGTACGACATCACAATCCAGTGATTTTAGCGTATCAAATGTTTGTTCGTCTTCGACGCCTTCTGCGACAACCCTTATCCCGGATTTGTGAGCCAAAGACAACACACTCTCTACTATTGTTCGGGATTCCGCTGAGATATTCAGGTCTGTTACAAAGGAACGGTCAATTTTTATTTCGTTAAATGCCGCAAATTTCAGCCTGCTTAGGCCTGATTGCCCGGTACCAAAGTCGTCAATTGATAGTTGGACATCATGCATTTTAAGCCTTGTCAGCGAAGCGATAGCCGGTGGAGACAGCTCGTGTATCCCGCGTTCTGTCACTTCACATATGAATTTTCTCAATGGGAAGGAATAACGTTCAGCCAGATCAATGAATCTCTTAATGAAATGTGCATCCCCCAATACATGTGGCGGAACATTTACGCTGAGAGTGCCTATGAAACCGGTATGTCGAGAGATGAGCTGGTAGTCCCGAAGCGATAGCTCTATCATTAGAAGGGTGAAATCGACAGCGAGACCGGGCATTTCTAAAGTTTCGATAAATTGCGCTGGAGGAAGTATGCCGCGTTCCGGATGATCCCAGCGGGCCAATGCTTCGAGTCCAACAATGGTTATTCCGTCTTTGGCCATCTGAGGTTGGTAGAATGCAATAAACTCTCCGGCTTTCAGTCCGTTAGTTATCTCCTTTTCATCGGGACCAGGACGAGCAGCCCCGGAAGCAGAGAACAAATCGGAGTCTGTCGACTCAGCAAGCCTGTTAATAGATTGATCAAACTGACGTCTGGTTAATGGCTTGTGAAGCAGTTCCAGTTGATTGATTCCAAACATTTTTGCGGTTCGCCCCGCCATTTCTATAATTGGCTGGTCGTGGCCGCTCGCAATTAGCAGTTTTGGCCTGGGCTTCATTGTTGCCAAGGTTTTAAGAAATTCAACTCCGTCAGTTTTTGGCATGTTCAAGTCCAGCACCACCATTTCTGCTAGCACTAGAACTTCAGGAGCAACCTCCTCTGGATCGCAGTATTCGAATACGTCATATCTTTGTGAAGCGAAGGCTTTGATCTGAGTTCTGAATAGAGCATCGTCATCGATAACTAGAAGTATTGGTCGACTTTGACTTTGCGTGTAGTCCACAGTCTGTATTGTTCGTCTAACCATCTCTACAGTACTCGAAGAGCTTAAGTAAAATTACTTGATGTGTCAATTTTAACCCGGTGTAGCCGGACGCGCTCAAAAGTAACGTCTACAATCGTTGATATTCGTTGTAGCAAGTCGTCTGCAGCAGCCCCTTCCTCCGTTGTCTTTTCGAGTTCAGCCATTGCAGTCCCGAGCGTCAACGCACCGATGCTGCGTGATGATGATTTCAATGAGTGAGCCAGAGTGCTGACTTTTTGCCAGTTTCCAGATTTCGCGGATGACACAAGTTCCTGCCAGGATTCGGCTGTGAAAGATAGAAATATATCGTAAAAGTTTATTAGCACAGCCGGATCCGAATCCCCCAAAACGTCTGGAAGGATGTCGGGGTCGAAAATAGCGTCAACTGCAAAGGTCATACAATATCCGAGTCGTTCAGATTGAAAGTCACATTTTGTTATTGGAATTATGGCAGTATCAGTCAGGCATATACCAGTAAGAAGAGGGATATTTTACAAAACATTACAATGGGTGTGTATAGAAACCATTAACATCCAGTTACAAATAAGGTGCCATAAGTGATGTGCCTTAGGTGATATGGTTGGGTGGGATTTAAATATATGCCTGAGAAAATCGGTGATGGTTTAGAGCGCTACTCTGTTTTGGAAGCCCGCGCTTTGCTCGCTGTGGGTATAGATGGCAGTATGGTAATTCTCGAAGTTGATCCCAATAACTTCTACCTTCTTCATGACGCCAAGTCTCAATCGGTAACTCTTTCAAGCGTACTGAAATTTACCCCTGAATTTGAGCCCCAAGGCCCTGGCCTTTACGAATTTAAGGGATACTCCGCGTTTGAGTTCGACCAGAGTGCCGTTCCCAGGGTGATTCACCGGGGGCAATGTACTAAAGTGGCATGCTGATGAATTCTGACGTCATGGTATTGAGAGTCCTGCAACAAAGAATTCCTGGGGTCACTGGAGTTTATTATGATGATGGACATTTTTTCACAGATATCCATGGTTCACGATTCAATAGTCGCTGGCACGATGAAGTGATTAGTCGTTGGGCCTCTATTGATGTTGAAGAAAAAGAGAATTGGTTCCGTCATGGGTATGTAATGTCCACTGCAGATGGGAGTGAGCCTTTGTTGGTGTTCCCAATTCAACTCGAGTTTCATCCGCATACAGCGCCTAAAGCCTGGTTAGGTCTCTCCGGGGAGGCGTTGCTGAGTTTGACTCAGGAGCATCGCGCCCTGATTGATTTCGCGATTCAATTGCTTGACTCCTGCAAAATAGAAACGCTGAAACACTTCTCTGTAACGCCTCAGATGTTTTGCGTATGTGGGTTCGATGGGAGGTTTGTCGCAGTCAACTCAGCCTTTGCCCAGACTTTGGGCTACTCTAAGTCCGAAATTGAGGCCCTGTCATACCTCGAATTAGTTCACCCCGAGGATCTCAATTCAACAAAGCAGAAGCTGAGTGACCTCTCAAATGGAGATGTAGTCAGGAATTTTCGTAACCGCTACCTGCGTAAGGACGGACAATACAAGTTGCTCGAGTGGTCGTCTTCGATAAGCGGTGATGACGGCTTGATATACGCGGCAGTACAGGATGTCACTGAGAGAGCTTTAGCAGAAAAAGCAATATCTGAAAGTAATGATATGCTTTCAGCTGTTAGTCAAGCCTTGGCAAGTTTCATAAAATCAGATGACTCACAGAGTCCCTTTGAAGTGATGCTGCATCACCTTCTTAGTATCAGTAATAGCGAGTATGGCTTTATTGGTGAAGTTTTATTCGACGAGGACGATAATCCCTACCTGAAGACTCATGCGCTCACCAACATCGCCTGGGATGAAGCAACTCGCGAGTTGTACGCTCAGAGCTATGCAGAGGGCCTAAAATTTACAAATCTTGAGACACTTTTCGGTCAGGTACTAAAAACTGGGGAGCTTCTTATATCCAATACTCCGTACTCTGATCCCCGGAGTGGAGGGCTCCCGCCCGGGCATCCACCCTTAAATTCTTTTATGGGGTTGCCAGTCAGGAGCGGTGAAGCTCTTGTCGGCATGATAGGGATTGCGAACCGACCAGGTGGTTACAACGTTGGAATAGCTGAACACCTGAATTTGCTTGTAGCTACCTGTTCAAACTTGATATTGGCGTTCAGGGCAGAAAAGGCGCGACATCATATTCAGGACAAATTGAGCCGCAGCGAGGCCGCGTTTCGGGTTCTGTTTGACAGTGCAGCAGATGGCATTCTTGAGTTGGATGAGGATGGATCCATTCAACGATCAAATCCCGCGATGGAAAAAATATTTGGTTTCAACAGTAAGTTGTTGCTAGGAATGTCAGTCTCTGACTTGTTCCATCCTGATTGCCGTTCATCTCTTGCCGCTCTGCTGTCTCAGGCTAAGGACCGAGATTACGGGGTCCGTGGAGAGCTTACAGGTCATCACCGTCTTCTAACGGAATTTCCGGTTGAGATCACAGTGAGTACAATGGCATTTGGGGAAAGTACCCACTTCGTCGCAATTGTCCGTGATGTTAGTGAATGGAAGGCTCTTCGTGAAGAGTTGATTTCCGCAAAAGCGCAGGCGGATAACGCAAATAAAGCTAAAGGAGAATTCCTTGCTAACATGAGCCATGAGGTCCGAACGCCAATCAACGGTGTTATTGGAATGACTGAACTGGCTCTTGCGACAAAATTGGATGACGAGCAAAAGGATTATCTGGAAACAGTCTATGAATCGGCAAAATCCTTATTGCGTGTGATCAATGATATATTGGATTTTTCTAAGATCGATGCAGGCAAAATGACGCTGGACCTTGCATTGTTTGACGTCCGTGAATATCTGAAAAGGATGTTGGGTGACCTGGCTTTAAGAGCGAGGCAGAAAGGCATAGTTTTCGAATATGATTTTGACAAGAGAATTCCGCAGTATGTTAATGGAGATGCGTATCGGCTCCGACAGATTCTTGTGAATCTAATTTCAAATGCCATAAAATTCACCGAGTATGGAGTCGTGAAACTAATTGTATCCGCAATAGATGGTGAGGGCGACTGGGTGAAAATCAGGTTCTCCGTGCGGGATACAGGAATCGGTATTACTTCTGAGCAAAAGAAAGATATATTCAAGGCTTTTTCCCAGGGTGATGCCTCCATCACCAGGAGGTACGGAGGGAGTGGCCTTGGTCTGGTGATAAGTTCTAATCTCGTAAGCCTTATGGGTGGCCATATCAAGATGGAATCCGAGTTTGGAATGGGGAGTCTGTTTTACTTTGATCTAAAATTTGATCTTTCAGGTAATTCTTCTGCCAATTTGTCTCAAAGAGTCGATGAATCGGATCAGATAGCCCCTGAGGCTTTGATCAATTCATCACCCGATAGTCGCGTTGCCGATATTCTTATCGTAGAAGATAACCTCATCAATCAAAAGTTGACAAAGGAAATTCTTGTCAAGGCAGGTCACAAGGTTACTGTCGCTGATAATGGGCTAAGAGCGTTAGATCTCGCTAAAGAGAGATTGTTTGATGTGATCTTGATGGATATTCAAATGCCAGTTATGGATGGTCTGGAGGCAACCCGACTGATCAGATTAATGGAAAGAGAAAGTGGTGGGCATGTCCCTATAATTGCTCTTACCGCACATGCAATGGTTGGCGATCATCAGAGATTTATTGAAGGCGGAATGGATGCATATATATCGAAACCAATTAGTTCAAATGCATTGTTGAAACTTGTGGGTGAGCTATTGAGCTAGCCTATCGATAGAATAAGTTCGCCAAGTAATGCAAGTAACATCCAAATTCCTATAAATAAGGTCCATATAAACCTTGCTTCTTCAAGTGAAGGGTTTCTTAGTTTGCCAATTATTTTGAAAAGAATTTTCATAAATATCGATGCGTATATGACAGCGTAAATCTAAATCAATTGATCTAAGTTTGTACTGAGGCGATTATATTCTAGATTGATCCAACATGATTCTTCGTGATACCAAATTTTACATTTTTATCTTCTGTTCTCTGATATTAATCTGATTCGTTTGCTGGAGGGGATATGGAGTACAGATGTTGTTCGATCCGCCAAAATTACTCGTGGCTCTGAAAGACAGAAGAGACCGAGACGCAGTAGCGTCTATGCTCGAGTCTTATGGGCTAACTGCGACAGTAAGCAGTGACATTGATGTCCTGCACGACCGTTTGACTTTAGGTGAGTATGCGGCGGTGATTGTTAGCTCTAGTCTGCTGAAGGATGGAGGCGCGATAAGAGCTGTTAGTGACTCTAAGGAAAAAGTCATCATATTCCAAGATGAAATTGAAAACAGTCCTTCGCCCTCTTCTGACATATCTGATGTATCGACTCTTTTGAAGCCAATTTACCGAAGCGAGTTGCTTTCTGCCATTGCAGTGATACTGAGTCAAAGCTCTTGGCAGTAAGTAAATCCTCCAACATACAATGCTGAGAATACCAAATCTTACATACGATGCGAGTCTAGCTTTATTTGAGTGTCTGGTTCTGGATGATTATACGCAAATAAAGCGTATGATTCTGACCTCTTCAGTTATTAATAGACATGAGTTAGTGACAATTTTTGTTTCCTATCTTGTGGACCAGAATCCTGCGGGTTTCAGGTCCGACAAAGATCACAAGGTAATTGAATTTGTAAAGCAAACTGAAGTATTCCTGGGGGCGTTAGTTACAATCACAATGCTTAGGCAAGAGGCAGGCGGGGTACCTTTTTATAGTCCTAGAGGTCGTGATGCTTGTTTGTGTAAGTTGGGCTCGTCCATCATCAGGCAAGGTGCTCCAAATTTCTATAGAAATCCGAGAAGTGTTTATGATTACGTCAACAGTAAATTTTCGAAATCGACTAAAGGAATGGAAGCGCTCCAAAAGGGTGAAACTTTGTCGAACGAGCTTAAAATAGAACAGATTAACCGTCTTATGAGAAAATATAGGGTTATTAAAGAAGTGCGAGATTTCGATGGAGTGGAGTGGGTGGAGACTCAATGACGATATCAAGTCCAATTCTCTGAATTATTTCTTTTTATAGAGAACGTAGCCGTGCCCGCGCAGGGTTTTGATACGATAATCATCGTCTAATTCTCTCAACTTTTTGCGTATTCGGCTCACCAATACATCGATTGATCTGTTCAATGGATCCATTTCATATCCATAAAGCGACATAAACGCTTTGCGCCTATCGATATACCGATTTTGTTCACGTAAAAATAGCTCCAGTAGCCCGAGTTCTTTCTGTGTAAGATGTGAAATTCTGCCGTCTGAATGCTGCAGGCTTTCATTTTCCCAGCTAATTGATATGTTTTCATCCAGAGGAAGGGTGAGCGAATTTTCTCTGTAGCTGCTACGTGTATCCTGGCGTCGTAAAGTAACTTCTATACGTGCGACGAGTTCTCTTACATCGCACGGTTTGACGATGTATTGATCGGCACCTGCCGTCAGGCAGCTGACCAGTGTCTCTACGTTATCGTTGCCAGTTAACATAATAGCCGGACGATTAAAATATGTGACTACTCGTCGGCATATCTCCAGCCCAGTCGGTTCTTCATCTCCCAGAAAATAATCAAGAATAAAAATGTCTGGATTTCCATGTGTCTTTATATGATTAAAAAGAGCATTTGTAGAACCGCACAGTTTCGATTCGAACCCGCTGGCTCGAAGTTGAAATTCGAGTACTTTGCCATAGATCTTATCATCTTCCAGTATGACAACGCTGTTCTTGCGATTGCAGTCAGCCGGGCTTGGCGGTAGTGCTGGCATGATCGATACACCATTTACGTTCTTGGATTGATTATATGCGAGGTTTTATCAATAAGGTACCCCTGTAATACTGCCGTCACCGGGTATAAACAGAGTGGCTTCATCTGGGGCCTGATACAATCGGGTAATCATAAGTATCACGCCTGGCACATCCAATAACTCATGGTCTGACAGCACCAGCTTGCCGCGTATTTTTTCCCGCCTCATCAGCATGTGTCCGTAAGGTGTAAATTCAATCAGGTTAAAGTACTCGCCAGCCTCACCCCAGTCAGCGGAGATCATTTCCTGACCCACCTGACCTGCCTGGTTATCGAAGGGGTAGAACCAGCGCGCGCCTTTAACACCCGCCAGATAAGTCACAATATAACCTTCCGGGTAGTACCAGGCCTCATTAGCAGTCCTGAAGCTGAATGTGGCCGGATTTCCGTTAGGCCAGTAGATGGTCTGCCCGCCACGCATCCAGCTATACGCCATCACCTGGCCATTGGGGTAGTAAATTGTGCTGTTGCGCCCCGGACGGGCGGTAAACAGTTGACCGTTGGCAAAGTACCAGGCTCTGTTGTTGAGATCGTCGGAAACACGACGCCCATTTGCATAAGTGCTGTTGTATTGGGTCAGCTCTGAGTGCACAACCGGCTGGCAGGCCAGTGTGTTTAATTGCTTAAGATGCTCCCGGATGTCACGCAGTTCTGCAGGCGAGTCATAGTTGGCGGGAAGCAAAGTATTGATGGCCACCATCTTGGCCATGAACTCCAGTGTTGCACAGGCGCTGGCGATATTGTCGCTGGCATGAGCAGTTGCGCCTGTAAACAGGGTGGCTAGAAGGGTGATTGTTAATGTCAGGATTTTCATAAGCTGTCCTCGTCCTTATATATGACAGGGACAGCTTATGGGGGTGAGGATTAATCGGGGCTGAACAGCTTACCTACTTCCCATGCCAATGCAAAATACCACCATGGATATTGGCAACCTTGTCATGCCCGGCATTCTTCAGAATGCCAAGCGCGAGGGAAGACCGTTTGCCCGACCGGCATAATGTCACCACAGGTTTGTCGCCAGGTACTTCACTGACCCTGTCGCGCAACTGCGACAGCGGAATGCTGATGGCATTATTCAGGCCAGTTAAAGGTTCTTCAATTTCATCGGTTTCTCTCACATCCAGAATAGTCACTGACGGCTGATTCTGAACCACCCATTCCGGTTCTACTTCTGCGATGCCTGCATAGGTAATTCGGATATCCGCCCAATCAGGTTCCGGCGGCAGCTTGCCATCTTCAGGCATGCCGCTGCGCATATTGGCCGGCAGTGCCTCATCTATTTTTTTAGGGTGGGGCAATTGCATGGCGTGCATGTAATGCACAAAGTCTTTCTCGTTGGCTCCGCCGCCAACCCGCGGGTTGTGTTTTTTCTCTTCGCCAACGGACGATTCGGTCCGGCCGTTATAGTCGTGTGCCGGATAGATGGCGCAGTCATCTGGCAGGCTGAAAATTTGCTCGGTGATCGAGTGATATAGTCGTGCTGCATCGCCCTGCTGGAAGTCACTTCGTCCGCATCCTCTGATAAGCAGGGTATCGCCTGTAAAGGCCATGCTATGGTCCGACAATACGTAAGTCTGGCAGCCGTTTGTATGTCCCGGAGTAGCCCGTACTTCCAGACTGATTCCCTTAACGCCAATGGTATCGCCATGTTTCAGTGGCCGGTCAACATTCTCCGCACCTGCGGCAGCAGACAGCGCAATCTGACAGCCGGTCTTCTGTTTCAGAAGCCAGGCGGAGGTAACATGATCTGCATGTGCATGGGTATCGGCGACCAGTTTTAACGTCAGATCCAGCTCACGTAACAGCGCCAGATCGCGGTGCAGCTGTTCAAAAACCGGATCAATCAGGATGGCTTCGCGAGACCTTTCATCAGCCAGCAGGTAGGTGTAAGTGGACGAAACTTCGTCATAAAGTTGTCTGAAAATCATGATCTTACCTCCAGCTTAAAGGGCGCGAAACGGCGCGCCCGGTTTTTTTTTGAATTGTCACGATACTGACAAATAACTCCGGCACCATGACGCCCATCAGTAAGTTACCCGACAAGCAATCAGGAGCGATATAAGGCATGAATATAAAAACTGTTTTCGGCGTCAGCGTATTGGCTGCAGCAATTACCGCCTGCGACGGCGGCGGCGTAACGCTGGCACCCACAACCTCTGTCAGCAACTCCAATAATACTACCGTGGAAGGTGGCGGGAGTACACCGGCTACCAATCCTTGTGCCAGCTACACCGTATCAGGCCAGGTTCTGCAGGGTTCTTATGATGGTAGCAACTGCACCTATTCCAATACGTTTGTCAGCGATACCCGCCCTTTGACCACTGATCTGGTAATCAACGAATTGCCTAACGGCGGTATTCATATATTTGAAGACAGTCTGTTTGTCGGAGAAGACGTCAACGCCAATGCCGCAGCGCAAGGCGTGCGTATCCCCCAGGACGGTGAAGGCCCCGAGCTGACCCTGGCCCCGGGTACAAAGCTCGCGTTTTTCAACTCGGAAGACTACATTCGTATCAATCGTGGTTCACGCATTATTGCAGATGGCACTCGTAGCAAGCCCATCATCATGAGTGGCGTCAAGGACCTGCGTGACAATCAGGCGACTGAGTCCGATCGCGGTCTCTGGGGTGGTCTGGTAATCAACGGTAACGGTTTGACTAACAAGTGTACCGACGCTGATCGTCAGCCTACTGCTAATAATCCGCACAATTGCCATGTGACCACTGAGGGTCGTCCGTCAACTTACGGCGGTATCAACAATGCAGAGAGTTCAGGTGTGCTGCGTTACCTGCAGGTGCGCCATGCAGGATTTGAAGTGGTAGATGGTGATGAATTGAATGCTATCACTTTCAATGGCGTCGGTAGTGGCACGACTGTTGAGTACGTACAGACCTACACCTCGCTGGATGACGGTTTCGAAATGTTTGGTGGCGCGGTCGATATGAAGCGCATCGTGGCAGTCAATGTGGGCGATGACTCAATTGACTATTCTGAGGGCTGGCAGGGCGATATCCAGTTTGCTCTGGTTGTCCATACCTCAGGCGCCAACCGCTGCATCGAAGCTGACAATACGGGCAGCAGCCAGCCGGATGACCTGCAGCCCTTTACCAAAGGTCGTGTTTCCAATATGACCTGTATCACGTCCAACGTGGACACCAATACGGGCACTGCACCCAGCGCCAAAGGTGATTCAGAAGGCTCTCTTTACCGGGAAGGTGTTTACTTTGAGGAATACAATTCCATCATCACTTCCAATGCCAGCGGCATGGCCAGTAATGAGTGTTTCGAAGTAGAAAGTACACAGGCTATCGCGGGTATCAATTCAGGAATCAGCGCGGCATCCGGCAACGTGTATGCCTGTACAGAAGCCGTCAAGGTATCCGCTTCAGCGGGTCTGGACCTGCGTAACTGGCTGGTCAGTAACGGCAACGCGGTGATTGATTCGTCAGCCAGTCTGCCGGCCACAGTGATCAAGGATCTGAGTCCGTCCAACCCGACAGCCTACATCACTGCACCCAGCATGACCGATGCCAATGGCAACCCGATCAATGTCACGGTGTTCGATGTAACTCGTTTGCGGGACAACTTCGCGGCAGATGCTGCCCCGGCCCTGGGCTCATCGGGCAGCAGTTCTTTCTTTGAAGCCGTCGACTTCATCGGCGCTGTCAAGGAAGGCGACGACTGGGTTTCCGGTTGGACAGTAGGTCTGTAACCGATAGAGCGAATGGATACAGCGTAAGGCTCTCGGGGATAAGGCCATCGCGGACTTATCCCCGATCGAGTTTCAAAAACTCAATAATTCGACGGGTTACGATCATGAATAATGTGATGCAAGGAAAAAAGCGGGAACTGTCACTCGCGATAGCGATCGCCCTGACGGGTGTATCCCTGAGTGCTAACGTCCACGCACAACAGGAGGGCTCAGCAGTGGCAGCCCCCCAGATTGAGGAGATCATGGTGATGGGGCGGCTGCGTGACGCGTCGCGGTCGATCATCATGGAACGGGTCGAACAGCCCTTCGCAGCGGAAGTGATTGGCATTGAGCAGATTTCCCGGGCTGGCGATTCTGACGTTGCCATGGCATTGCGGCGGGTGACGGGTCTGTCCCTGGTGGAGGGCAAGTATATTTACGTTCGCGGCCTGGGTGAACGCTACTCAAGCGCGACCTTGAACGGTGCGGAAATCCCCTCCCCGGAGCTCAGCCGGAATGTGATTCCGCTGGACTACATACCGGCATCGATTCTTGAATCGGTCAAGGTTCACAAGGCTTACTCGGTGGATCAGCCTGCCGCCTTTGGTGGCGGTAACGTTGACATTCGCACCAGCGGCACGCCTGATGGCCTGGTGTTTGATGTCTCTGTGGGTACCGGCTGGAACAGCGAAAATTCTGGTAAGGGTTTGCGCAACCTGGGTGACCAGGGTGGATTGCCATCCGGAATCCTGGAAGCTCTCAATAAGTATCAGGGTAATATCCAGCCGTCAAATATTGCCCGATTCGAGTTTCCTGGTTCCCGAATACCCACACCAGCCCAGCAGTTGGAAGCCCAGCGCATCAATCGAGACCTGATGCTGTCACTAAACCGTGATGTTGATATCAAGCAACCGACGTCCATCAGTCCGGATATGAGTGGTTCTGTCACGCTGGGTAATGCGTTTGACATCAACAACGACCTGAGTGTCGGCGTGCTGGCCAATGCGGCGATCGGTACATCCTATAGCAACTCGGATCAGTTTGAGCAGGATTTCAATAATCCGGAAGAAACATTTCGGGAGATCCAGCGAACCTTTACCAATGAAAGTGTGACCGGCGCGCTGAATCTGAGCCTGAACTATCAGGATCGGCATACAATCTCGACCAACACTTATTTGCTGCAGGATGACGAAGATCAGGCGTCGATCGTTGAAGGCTATAACCCGGATTTTCAGCAGCCCAGTGGTCGCCAGCGCCGGACGCAGGTGAGCAATCTCGAGAAACGGGAGTTGTTTGTTAACCAGGTCATTGGTGAGCACTCATTCACCATGAGCGATCTGGACTTCCTGACCGTGCCGACCTTTCTGGATGTCATCGACGATATCGATCTACGATGGTTTTATTCCGATGCCACCGCCACGTCTGAGGTGCCCAATTCAAGTTCTGTGCAGTCACTCAATCTGCGCAATCCGCAGACCGATGAACTGATCTCGACATCAGTCAACCTTGGCTCCTCAGCGCAGTTTGCTTTCCTGGATCTTGAAGATGATGTGGAAAGCTGGGGGTATCAGTTTGATGCTCATTTTGATCTGGGATTCACCCGTGGCACGGTCTCTGGCGGTTATACCTACAGTGAGAAATCACGACAGTACTACGGTTATACGGCTAACATTGTTGTAGGTCCGACAGGGCGTGAAGGCTTCCCGTCTGATGTTTTCAGTGATCAGAGCCTGGCAGATCTTGGTAATGGTTTCTCTCTGAATATGGGATCCAACTTTGGTACAGAAAGTTATATCGCCGGAGAAACCAAGATGGCGTCTTTTGGTTCGGTGGATGCCTACTTCTATGATAACTGGCGTGTTACTGCCGGTTTGCGATGGGAAGACTTTACCCGTGGCATTCTGCCGCTGGATCTGCTGGATTACTCCGGAACGTCCCTGAACGCTACTATCCAGGATCTGGAACAACCGGGTACTACCGCAGTCCTGTTGGGTGATGATTTTTATCCCGCCGCTGCTTTGACCTATATGCGAGACGGCCTTTTCGGAACTGACAACTTTCAGGTACGCCTGGGTTACGGCAAAACAGTCGTGCGACCTGACTTGCGTGAATATGCCGACATCCAGTTCCTCGACCCTGAATTGAATAACCGGGTGCAGGGCAATCCGAACCTGTCGTTTTCAGAGATCGACCATATTGATCTGCGGTCTGAGGCATTTTTTGACAACGGCGATAACTTAACGGTCTCGTTGTTTTACAAGGATATAAGCCGTCCAATCGAGCGGGTTCAGCGGCCAGGTCCTCAGGATGCGACACTGCTGAGCTTTGAAAACGCCGAAGCCGGAGAAATCTACGGAATCGAGTTTGAGGGGCTCAAAAATATCGGACGTGGTTTCTTTGTCAGCGGCAACCTGGTGCTGAGTGATTCTGAACTGACCTTCGACGCCAGCAGCTCTCAGACAAGTCTCAGTCGACGCCTCACCGGACATTCTGAGTATGTTGTTAATGCTCAGCTTGGTTTTGATTCAGATAATGGACAGCATTCAGCGTCACTGCTGTACAACGTGTTTGGTGACCGTATCTACTTCGGTGGCCGTAACCAGACGCCGGATGCCTTCGAAGATCCGTTCCATTCACTGGACCTGACCTACACCTATTATCCGACTGATCGTATTTCAGTGCGACTGCGAGCTCAGAACCTGCTTGATGAGAATCGCGAATTCTACCAGAATGACGTGAAAATCATTGATGTGGCAACCGGCTCGCGGATCCGTCTGGATCTGCAGTGGAAACTGTAAGACGTAACAGGAGAAAATACTGAAGACAACTCTGCAATCTTTCTCCTTGACCCAAGCACTGGCATTACTGCTGACCGTAGTGATGCTGGTGTGGGCTGGTCACAGTCTGGCCCGTGTGTTCTGGATCCTTTTTCCGTCTGCTGAAACGTCAGTCTCAGGCTCTTTGTTGTCGCTACCAGTTTCACCAACAACCGCCCGGGCCGTTGACCTGTCGACGATCCGTCGTGCCTTTATTCTGGCACCGGCCGGAAGCGGAGTGCTGGTTGATAGCTCTCAGCAGTCGTCAGCAGCAGACACTCGTCTCGATCTGGTTTTGCGTGGCTCCATGGTCAGTAACCTGCCGCAGCGTTCACAAGCCATTATTGCAAGCGGTGCAGAGCAGCAGGTGTATCAGCCGGGCGACAGGCTGAGTGGCATAGCCGCCGATGTTGAGCTATTGGCAGTTTATCCTGACCATGTAATCTTGATGAATGCCGGGCGCGAAGAACGTCTGTCAATGTATGAAGTGCGCATCGAAAGATCACAAGCTGCAAATGCAATTGAGGCAACAGCCATTACCGTCGCTTCAGAAGTGGCAGAGTCTGTTCCACTTGCGACAGCGGCGCTCAGCAATATCATCCGTCTTCAGGTTTATCAGCAGGACGGGCGGCCGGTTGGTTTGCGCATCCGCCACGGCAGTCGTGCTGATCTGCTGGGCAATGTGGGTCTGCGTGTGGGTGATCTGATTACAGCAATAGATGGCCAGGCGGTGACGCAGCTGACCCAGCTGCCCGGTCTGCTGCAGACAATTGAACAGAGTGAGTCCGTGCAGCTTGAGGTGCAACGGGATGACACCCGTTTCGACGTCAACCTGAATCGCGCAGCGCTGGGCCTGCAATGACATGAGAGTGATTATGAGAGCAAGTCTGAAAGTCAGTGTATTGCTGTGTGTCTGTCTGATGTCGACAGTCTCACTCGCACAAGATGAATTATGGACACCCAATTTCCGGGACAGTGATATTCTGGAGGTGATCCGCGCCGTGCAGGATGTCACTGGCAAAACCATGATTATTGATCCACGTGTGCGTGGGCAGATGACCGTAATCAGCAGTATGCCGGTTGATGCGGATACCTATTATTCGATTTTTCTGCGCGCGCTGGATGTCAACGGCTTTACGGCGGTAGAGACGGCGGACAACATGGTCAGCATCCTGCCAACGCAGGATGTACGTGCCGCGCCGCTGCCGTTTTCCTCGGACAGCAACACAAGCAGCAGCCAGTATGTGACTGAAGCCATTCAACTGGACAACGTATCAGTCAATCAGGTTCTGCCTGTGCTGCGTCCGCTGATTTCGCAAAGTAATGGACAGATGTCTGCTTATCCGGCGGGCAATATGCTGGTAGTTGTAGATACCGTGGCGAATATCGAGCGCGTCCGCCGGATACTGAATGAGATTGACCGCTCGGCGGTTCCCGAAACTGAGGTGGTTCGACTGCAGTTCGCGAATGCCGCCGATATTGTCAATCTGCTGCGGGAAATGAACGAGAGCCCTCAGATTGCCGATCAGGACCCGGAGACCTCGCGTCTGCAGGTAAATGCCGACGGTCGCACCAACACCATTTTGGTCACTGGTGGGCAGCGGCAGCGAGATCACGTCAAGCAGTTGATCACGCTGCTGGATCAGCCCCGCGAGCAGACCGGCAATACCCGGGTTGTTTATCTGGAGTACGCCAATGCGACGCGTGTTGCAGAAGTGCTGCAATCGGTCGTTCGTAACACCTACGAGCTAGGTGCGGCAGAGGTAGAGGCTTCAACTGCCAGAGCTACTCCGGCATCACGCTATGCCAGCATCGAAGCCGATCCTGACAATAATGCCCTTATCATTACTGCAGATCTGGACATCATCGATTCCCTGATGGACGTGGTGAGTCGCCTGGATATCCAGCGTGCGCAGGTGCTGGTGGAGGCCATCATTGTCGAAATCAATGACGATGTGGGGCAGAACCTGGGTATCCAGTGGCTATTTCGCGATGAAAGCGGCGCCTTTGCCAGCAGCTTTGATGCCGGCAATAATCTGCAGCAATTGGGTCTGGTGGCTGAGGGCGCCTTAAACGATAACCGTCAGGACGGGTTGACCAGTCTGGCAGCAGGCCTGGCCAGCGCAGCAGGGCAAACCATCGGAATCGGACGGATTGGCAGCAGCACTGATCTGCTGGCTCTGGTTGATCTTTTGCAGGCCAGTTCCGGAGCCAATATTCTGTCGACGCCAAACATACTCACCACTGACAATACTGAAGCCATGATCACCGTTGGTGAAAGCGTGCCGTTTATTACAGGCTCGTATACCAATACAGGCAATACCGGCAGTATTGACAGTCCGTTCCAGACCATTAACCGCCAGAACGTGGGTACCACATTGCGCGTCACGCCCCATGTGAATCGGGGTGACAAGGTGGCGCTGGATATCAACCAGGAAATTTCGAGCATTTCGCAAAAAGCCGGCGCAGTGGATCTGATTACCAATGAGCGAAAAATAGAGACACGTGTCACGGTTTCAGATGGCGAGATCGTGGTGCTGGGTGGATTGATTCGCGACAATGTGATTCAGAGCGAAACACGTGTACCGCTTTTGGGTTCAGTGCCAGGTGTGGGCCGCTTGTTCCGGTCAACATCCAGTTCCGTACAGAAAACCAATCTGCTGGTTTTTATTCGTCCGACCATACTGCGTGATGATGCGGCGCTGCGCGGCGCCACCGCCGAAAAATATCAATTGATTCGCGATCAGCAACTGCGTCAGTTGCCGGTTAATGGAGGTGCCTTTGGTGGTACCCAGATGCCGGTTTTACCGCCGTGGGAAGAGTCAGCTCCATGACAGCGGTGCACTTATTGCCTTACGAGTTCGCCTCTGCACACGGTGTGTTTGTGGAGGGTGATCAGGTACTGTGCCGTGATCGGCTCAGCCTGACAGTGCTGTTAGAACTGCAGAGAGTGCTGAAGAAGTCGTTTTCTCCACGTCAGTTGCCGGCTGCCGAGTTTCAGCAGCGATTGACGGATCTGTATCAAAGTGGCGCAGATGATGCACAGCGTGCTGCCGACGAACTGGGTGATGATGTGGATCTGTCAACACTGGTTGATGAGTTGCCACGTAACAGCGATCTGCTGTCGGATGCTGATAACGCGCCGGTGATTCGTCTGATTAATGCAGTTCTGTCTCAGGCAGTGCGTGAGCAGGTTTCTGATATTCATATCGAACCGTTTGAGCATCGGGTTTCAATCCGCTTCCGCGTGGATGGTGTGCTGCGTGATGTGTTGTCACCGAAATCTGAACTGGGACCGGTACTGGTCTCACGGCTCAAGGTGATGGCGCGCCTGGACATCGCCGAAAAGCGTCTGCCGCAGGATGGTCGGATCAGCGTGCGTCTGGCAGGTCATGCGGTTGATATACGGGTATCAACCATTCCTTCGTCATTTGGCGAGCGGGTGGTGCTGCGGCTGCTGGATCAGGCCGCCGGTCAGCTCAGCCTGCAGCAACTGGACATGCCACCGTTTGTTTATCAGGCGTTTGCCGACGCCCTGGCTAAACCGCATGGCATTATTCTGGTGACTGGACCCACCGGCTCCGGGAAAACCACTACCCTGTATGCTGGTCTGCAGCATATCAACAGCCGCCAGCGCAACATCATGACCATTGAAGACCCGGTAGAGTATCAGTTGCCCGGCATTGGTCAGACGCAGGTCAACACTAAAGTGGATATGACCTTCGCCAGGGGCCTGCGTGCCATTCTGCGCCAGGATCCGGACGTGGTGATGGTTGGTGAAATACGTGACCAGGAAACCGCCGCTATTGCGGTACAGGCTTCTTTAACGGGACACCTGGTGCTGTCGACTTTGCATACCAATACAGCGGTGGGTGCTATCACACGATTGCAGGATATGGGTATCGAACCCTTTCTGCTGTCTTCCAGCCTTGAGCTGGTGCTGGCGCAGCGACTGGTCAGGCGGCTATGTTCATCCTGCCGCCAGGCCGTGCAGGCCACTGACTCGGAGTTGCAGCGCTTCAGCCTGCCGTCAGGCTCTGTTATTTATCGGGCCTCAGGATGCGAGTCTTGTGGCAACAGCGGCTACCGCGGCCGCACGGGGCTGTATGAAGTGATGCGAGTTGATGACACACTGCGAGCCATGATCCATGACAACGCCTCAGAGCAACAGTTGCTGGCGCACGCGCGGCAATACAGCGAGTCAATTGGCGAACACGGAAGACAGCGCATATTGGCCGGCGACACCAGTCCCGAAGAGGTGTTGAGAGTAACCACCATGGGTGGCGGCAGCTGATCATGGCCTCATTTCGTTACACGGCGCTGAATACAGAGGCCAGGACTGTGAAAGGCATGTTGGAGGCTGACTCTGAGCGGCAGGTTCGCTCTCAGCTTCGCACGATGCGCCTGAAACCTCTCGCAATTACCAAAACATCAGTCTCTTCATCGGCGGCTGGCAGTGTACCGGTGTGGCTCAGGCCCCGACGTCGTCTGTCTGTCTCTCAGTTGTCCCTGATCAGTCGACAATTGGCGTCCCTGGTGCAATCCGGCATGCCACTGGATGAAGCACTGCAGATCAGCGCCCGGCAGGCCAGTAATATGCACGTCAAGGATATCCTGTCGCAGGTTCGCTCGCGGGTGATGGAAGGCCACACTTTGGCCCAGGCTATGGCAGAGCACCCCGGTGCGTTTGATCGTATGTACTGCGCCATGGTTCGCGCTGGCGAGTCAGCCGGATACCTTGGGCAGGTACTGGAACAGTTGGCTCAGTATGCGGAGTCCAGCCAGCAATCCAGCCAGAAAATAAAAATGGCCATGATTTACCCATTGGTGCTGATGGGAGTCAGTGTGCTGGTTGTCATTTTATTGATGACCTTTGTAGTGCCGCGCCTGGTCAGTATGTTTGCCACATCTGGCCGTGAGCTACCCATGCTGACGCAGCTTCTGATTGGCGCCAGTGAATTTCTGACTTCGGTCTGGGCACTGGTGACTCTGGTCGCTTTGATATCGTTGCTGGCGCTGTTCAGGTTCTGGTTGCAGAAGCCTGCGAATCGCCTGCGATGGCATGGTTGGCTGCTCAGCTTGCCCGTGCTCAGTCATACCTTCCGGCAGATGGACACCGCACGGTTTGCTTCCACATTGGCGATTCTGCTGGGCAGCGGTGTGCCGCTGCTGGAATCGGTGCGCATTGCCGGTCAGGTGCTGGACAACGAGGTGCTGCGTCGCAGTGCTGAACAGGTAGCTGTCAGCGTTCAGGAAGGCGGCAGCTTCAGCAAAAGTCTCAGGCAGAGCGACGAGTTTCCGCCCTTGTTGGTGCAGATGGCTGCAAGCGGCGAGGCTAACGGGACGCTGGCCAAACAGCTGGCTTATGCTGCAGATAATCAGGAACGTGAACTCAGTGCCCGAATCGGTACTACCATGGCGCTGCTGGAACCGCTCACGATTGTCATTATGGGTGGACTGGTCACCCTGATCATGCTGGCGGTATTGCTGCCCATTTTCGATATTAATACTCTGATATAACGGCAGGTTGATTTATGAGGAATAAAACCGGAAAACAGCGCGGGTTCAGTCTGATTGAAATACTGGTGGTGCTGGTGATCATGGGCTTGCTGATCAGTATTATCGCGCCCAATGTGATGGGGCGTGCTGATGAGGCGCGGGTGCAGAAAGTGTTCGCTGATTTCTCGGCGATTGAAACAGCCCTGCGCATGTACCGACTGGACAACTACGACTACCCCAGCAGCGAGCAGGGGCTCAGTGCACTGGTCGAGCGTCCATCGCTGGAACCGGTGCCCAGAAACTGGAAAAGTGATGGTTATCTGGAGTCCCTGCCGGTTGATCCCTGGGGCAATCCCTATCTGTATCTGAGTCCCGGCCAGAATGGTCCTTACGACATATTCACGTATGGTGCCGATGGTGTACGCGGCGGCAGCGGACAGAACAGTGACTATGGAAACTGGCAAAACGCTGAGCAATAAGCAGACCGGCTTCAGTCTGATTGAGCTGCTGGTGGTCATGACCATCATGGCTCTGATGATCAGCGTGGTGTCTCTGTCGATCGGTGGTGTTGGTGCGCGCAAGCAGACCGAAGATACCGCAGTGAGCCTTCGCGCCATGCTGGAAACGGCTGCCACCCAGGCCATTGTGCGTCATCAGCCAATCGCCATGCATTGGCAGGCGCCTTCACAGACTGGTACTGAACAATGGCAGGTCCGCTGGTCTGGTTGGCGGCAAAACCAATGGCTGGATGAGATTGCCGCGCTGCCAGTTGCAGCGCTGCCACCGGGTGTTACGCCGGATATAACGGTTGACGGGCTGCGCTGGTCAGAGCAGAACAGCGAACTGCCCGTACTGGTGTTCTACCCGACAGGAGAAACCATGACGTTTACACTCACGCTCATTGGTGAGCAGCGGATGGTGATCAGTAACGAGGTCGATGGGGCTATCGAGATCATGAGTGACAACACATGAGGCTGGATCGTATTTCGGAAAACGGGTTCACACTTGTCGAAGTCATGGTTGCGCTGTTTATCGTGGCGCTGGCTCTGCCCGCCTTGATGTTTCAGATCGGGTCGCAGGTCAATACCGTCAGCGAGTTGAGAGATCGCACCGTGGCCTCCTGGGTGGCGCAGAATCAATTGGCTCTGCTGGAGTTATCGATGTTGCCGGACAACCGGGGACAGGTTGAGATGTCCGGTCGGCAATGGCTCTGGCAAATGAACACCGAGCCAACTGCCGTTCCCGGGCTGCAGCGATACACCGTTGAAGTGACATCCGTGCAGCGTCCGGCAGATACCTTGTCACGTCTGGTTGTATACCAGCGAACAGCGTTGACGGAGTCACCGTGAGATTGAAACTTCACAGATTCGCGGCTGGTTTTACATTGATAGAATTGCTGATTGCGATGTCACTGACGGTTATGATCGGCGCCGTGTCTTATCGCTTTCTGGACGGGGCCATCAATGCGGGTGATGGTGCCACACAACGGTTGCAGGAACTGAATCAGATGGAGCGGTTCTGGACCTTGTTGAGTGCAGATCTGGCAACGGCGGTGGCGCGCGACCTGCCGTCGCCGGCCGTCGGGGTTGACCGCTTGCAGGGTATGTTTGATCCAGAGTCGGCACCGCCGGCCTTATTGTCGGCCAGCGGTGATGGGTTTTTTCTGTCAGAACTGACGGGCCGTGCGAACGCTGAACTGTGGCTGGTACGCCATGGCTGGACAAATCCCTTGCAACTCCCCCGTTCAGAGTTGCAGCGGGTGTTGTATCGTCTGGACAGTGACGGTGTTCTGTACCGCGATTATTGGCAGGAAAAGAATCAGACGCTGATATCAGCGCCAACCGGCACATCAAGAATTACAGAGGATATTGAATCGCTGGCGTTTCGCTTTTTTGCGTCGGCCAGCGAAACCGCCGAGGCCGCCTGGTATCCCTCATGGCCAGCCACGTCGCAGACAGGCGGGCTGCCGCGAGCCGTTGAAGTCACCGTGGAAAGTGAAGCTTTTGGCCGGATTCAACGAATTCTGACACTGACCGGAGGATATTGAGGTGAGTGTGATCAGAATCAGACAACGGGGCAGTGCATTGATTGTTGCCATGTTGGTGGCGGCGCTGGTTGCGATTCTGGCAGTACAGCTGGCGCAGGCCTTCGTGGTTAATGCCAGCCTGGCAGAAAGTCGACTGCTGCAGCAGCGCTTTGAGACCTATCTGCGTGGCGCGGAAGAACTGGCTCTGGCGGCACTTCAACAGGACTGGCAGCACGATAGCATGTCGGCAGAAGGCGTGGTCGATCACGCGGGCGAAAGCTGGGCGCTGGAATTGCCGCCTCTGCCCACTGACGATGGCATGCTGCAGGTCAGTATTGTTGATGCGCAAGGACTGTTTAATATTAACAACCTGCGTGTACGGACGGCTTATCATGATGATAACGGAGCCCCGCCGGCGCAGCGTTTCAGTGCACCGCAGCGACAATTTATCCGTTTGCTGAAAAGTATCGAGTCACTGGCTTTGAGCGACAGCGAGGCCATGGCAGTCACCGAGGCGATTACTGACTGGATAGACAGCGATGACCAGGTCAGTGGCATGGGTGGCGCTGAGTCACTTTTTTATCAGAATGCCGGCACCGGGCTGCAGGCTGCCAATCAACCTCTTAGTGACCTGAGTGAGCTGTTGCTGGTGCGACATGTGACACCTGAATTACTGGTACAGTTGCGTCAGCGTGCTGTCGCCTTGCCTGGCCTTACCTCTCTTAACGTTAATACGGCGACGCCGCTCGTGTTGCGAGCATTAAATGATGAGCAGCAACTGCAGGCGGCGGACGAAGAGGATGTTTTAGCGATTCTGGACCTTCGTGCCCGACAGCCGTGGCTGCAGGTGGCAGAATTTATGACGGCAGGTTTTCCGGCTGATCCGCAAGGACCATTGGCGATGATTGGTGCCGAAGATGCCGATACGGAACAGGATGCAACGCCGCTTTATTCTGTATTCAGTCAATACTTTCTGGCGTCTGTCAGGGTGATGATCGATGATCAGGAGCGCCAGATGCAATCTTTAATATACCGGGATGATAATGGCGTCTATGCGCTGGCCCGCTACAATGGTGATATCAGGTAAAACGTATGAACACACTGGCTGTACAGTTTCTGGACCAGAGCGACCGCTACCGTTGGCGTGCTTGCAGCCGGCAGGGTACGTGGCTGAGTCCGTCAGTTGAAGGTTCACTCGATGAACTGGTCGCAGTGGCAGATGGCGCATCGCTGTGTTTGTTGCTGGATGGCAGTGATGTACTTACCCGCCACCTGCACTTTAGTGCCGCCGAGAAAAAGCACCTGGCACGCCTGGTGCCGTTCGAGCTTGAGTCTGTTGTGGCAGCCGACATCAGCAGTCTGCATGTTGCCCTGGCGGAGCCGGATGGGCTCACTGTCACGGCCGCTTACCTGGATAAAACGATGCTGCGCAAACTGGTTGAGCCGTTGGAACGCGCGGGTTTGTGGGTAGACCGTTGTTATGCTATTCCCCATTTGCTGCAGGCTGATCATCGCCACTGGCACATGAATATCCGGGACAACAACAGAGTGGATCTGGCGTGGGGGCAGCAGGCTACGACTGTGGCCGCGGATATGCTGCAAGTAGCCATTGCTGCGCTGCTGACTGACGTACCGGGCCCCTTGCCGGAACAGATTACGGTGTCTGCGTCGCAAGAGAGCACGACGCAGGCTGTGCAGTCGATCTTGAACGAATTGTTGGTCGACTGCCAGATTGATGTTGTGCGTCTGCATGACCCCTGGGACGCCTTGCAGCCTGGCATAAGCAGCGCAATCAATCTGCGGCAGGGCGCTTTTGCAGCGCCTGTCCGCTGGCAGCGGCTCTGGAAGCCGCTCAAAATGCCAGCAATGGCGAGCGCTGCTGCGGTTGCCCTGTTTGCCTTGTCGGCAGCGGTTGAAATTCAGGTGAACAGCAGCCGTTTTGATCGACTTCAGCAGCAGATTGAGACAGCGTATCGGCGCGCTGTGCCTCAGGGTATGCTGGTGGATGCGGAACAGCAGCTCACAGCGCAGATAAGGCAGTTTCGCGGCGGTGGAAACCAGTCGGGATTGATGCCGGTTCTGAGCGCCGTCGCGCCAGTGCTATTGCAATACCCGCAAATCGATACACATCGGCTTAATTTCAGTGCCGCCCAGGGCGAGCTGCAACTGGCCGTTACAGCCGCCAGCAATGCGGAAATTCTGACATTCACCGATGCCCTGAATGAATCCGGCCTGACGGCACAGGCTCGCAATATCAGCTCGGCCGGTGACCGGCAGCAGGCCAGTCTGTTGATTAGCGGGAGGGGCTTATGAGCTGGCTCAGACAGTGCCTGAGCGCACTGGATCTCTGGTTTCGTCAACGTAGCCGACGGGAGCAGGTCTATCTTCTGTTGGTGACTGCCTGCCTGTTGATTTACGGTGTCTGGATGTGGATGCTGGTACCGCTGCAGGAGTCGCGGACATTGTCGGCTCAGCGTTTGAGCTCGGCGCAGCAGAGTCTGGTGGCCGTTGAACAATTGGCCGCAGAGCTGATTGCCTTGCGCGAACAGGGCGATCAGAGCACGGCCGTCGACAGACTGCCGCAGTTCCTGGACAGCAGTGCGCGCGCTGCAGGCTTGACGGTCAGCACACTGGAGCCTGCCGCTGACGGCCTGTCCGCGTCACTCAGAATTGAAAACAGCCAGATGCCGACGGTGCTGGGATGGCTGGCCGAGCTGGAGTCGACGGCTCAGTTCGTGGTGGAAAGTGTCGCTGCAACGCCTTTGTCATCCGGTGGGGTCAGTGTCAGCTTGCGTATCAGGAGCCGTCGGGGGTGAGGATAAGGTCGTTGGTGTTGATTGTCCTGCTGCTGTCGCTGGCCTGGATAGTATGGCTGGCGCCGGCAACACTACTGGCCATGGTGAGCAATCGTGCAGGCGTCCATCTTGTCAACCTGCAGGGTTCGATTTGGCAAGGACAGGCAGCCCTGGCTCTGATTGACGGTCATGGCCTTCGTCTGCAGGCGCAGCGACTTCGCTGGCAGGTCGATCCACTATCGCTGCTTGGCGGTCAATTGTGCATGCAGTTTACAGCCATGCTGCCCGCGCCGGCTTTACCCGTGCATGGTATGGATGGGCGAGTCTGTGTCGGTTCGCACGGGCGTCTCAGTCTGACTGATACCCAGCTCGAACTGCCCGCCTCACAGGCCATCCGAGAGTCCAGCATGAGGGTCTCCGGTGACATCAGCCTGGAGATCCAGCGCCTGGAAACGGATGCTGATCAAAAGCTGGTCGCGCTGCAGGGCCGTGGACTGTGGTCAGATGCGTCGATGACGGTGTCCAGTGGTTATGATTCATCACGACTGATTATCGGTTCCGCCGCCATACAATTGTCGACGCTGGATGGTCTTGAGATGTTGATCACCGCCGACAACCATCACGAGACAGATGCAGATCTATTTGAATTGCAGATAAGTGCGCCGTTACGACAGCCGCAGAATTACGCGGTGCAAAAACTGGTGCTGGGCGAGGAGCTGATTACTGACACACCCTGATGCCGGATCGGGTTAATCGATCAACCAGAGACTGTGCCAGTTGCAAGGCCTCGGGGTTGTCGCCGTGAATGCAGAATGTATCGGCAGACAGGGTGACCTGCTGACCACAGTGACTGAGCACTGTACCCTTTTGAATGATCGATAGCGTCTGCATGATGGCGTGCTCCGCATTATGCAGCACAGCGCCTTTCTGATCGCGGGGCAGCAATTTGCCATCCGGCTGATAGGCTCTGTCGACAAAGGCTTCTGCATAAAAGCGCTGCCCGTGACGTCGGGCGGCTTCCTTCATGTAACTTCCAGCCAGTCCAACGACGGCCAGTGTCGGGTCAAACTCTTTAATCCAGGCGCACAGTTCATCCGCCAATTCAGGATCCTGTGCGGCATCGTTATAGAGCGCACCATGCGCTTTGACGTGCTGCAGACTGCCCCCCGATGCCTGCACAAGCCGGCTCAAGCGGTTGAGCTGTGAGTGTATGCTGTCGCGCAGTTGAGCCGTCGGCAATTTCATGGATCGGCGGCCCATGGATTCGCGGTCCGGGTATGAGGGGTGGGCACCAATACGTACCTGACTCCGTAAGGCACAGTCTATCGCGTGCAGGATGTCACGCTCAGTCCCGGCGTGCGCGCCACAACTGATGTTGGCTGAACTGACCAATGTTAACAGTGCCTTGTCACAGGGGCCGCCTTCGGCCAGGTCGGCATTGAGATCAATCTGTGTCATGTTTGTCCCCATGACAGATACTGACGCAGCTTCTGCAATTCCATTGCCTGTGCCGCGGCCAGTCCCTGAGCCTCGGCAACGCTGACCTCCCGGAATACAAACGGGTCACCCGGTGTCAGGTAAGCGAGTTTCCAGAGATCAGCGTTGATGACGCTGGCAATCACAGGGTAGCCGCCGGTCGACTGGGCATCATTGGCCAGTATGACTGGTTGTCCACTGGCCGGTACCTGAATCTGCCCTGGCAGCACCCCGCAGGACAGGCGTAAATGCTCGGCCGGCACTGCCAGGGTGGCACCTTCCAGCCTCAGTCCCATGCGGTTGCTTTGGGGTGTCAGCCACCACTGATTCTGAAACAGAGTGTCCTGCGCACGTGTACTGAAATACTGAATATCCGGTCCGGGAATAATTCGCAGAATCCGATCAGGGGTCAATTGTCTTATGGAACGAGACATTTTGCAGCGACTGATATTTTCAGCGCTCAGGGCGCCGACCTCCAGCAGATCGCCGGATTTCAGTGCTCGGCCCTGAAAACCACCGAAACGGTTGTTCAGGTCGGTGCTGCGTGATGCAAACTTCATAGGCACTTCTATGCCACCAGCTACTGCCAGCACTGCTCTTTCGCCCGGCCTGCGGGGGCGGGTCAGTGTCAGCACGTCGCCCGGAGACAGGGTAAATGGGACACCCGGCAGCACCGCCTGAGCGTTGACACTGGCCTGCATGTCTGAGCCCATCAGCACCATGCTGTGGTCTTGCAGACTTCTGATCGTAACGGGTGCGGCGCTGATCTCCAGCCCGGCCGCATCAACTGTATTACCGAGCAATAAATTGGCCCGCTGCAATGCCAGGGAGTCCATCATGCCACATCGGGGAATGCCCAGATGCCGGTTTCCAAATCGGCCGGTATCCTGAACAGTCAGCAGGGGAGCAGTGTTTACGATTTCAATCATCACCGCTCCCCTTTTCTATAACCACAAATCTGACCTGGTCGCCCGGCATCAGCAAGGTTTCCGGCTGCCCGTCGGGATTGAAGAGGCAGGCATCGGTGCGTCCTATAACGTGCCAGCCGCCAGGGCTTTCGACAGGATAGATGCCTGTTGAACTGCCTCCGATAGCCACAGATCCGGCAGCTACACGCGTAGCCGGATTATGCTTGCGCGGTACACTAAGTCTTGAATCCAGGCCGCTCAGGTACGGAAAACCGGGCATGAAACCCAGGCACTGCACAAAATAAAGCGGTTGGCTGTGCAGCTTGATTATATCTGCAGTGCTCAGGCCTGTATGATCAGCCACAGTTGGCAAATCTGAACCGTCGTAGATTACCGGGATCTCAATGATACGACTGGCAGGCGGCAGAGTTTCCAGCGTGTCCCCCAGGGACTCGGCCAGTCGCACCACACGTCGGGCGCTGTGACCATTGTGCAGCACCAGCAGCAGGCTGGCCGGCGCGGGCACGGCCTCCTGAATCAGCGCGGCACTGCCCTCATGGTTGCGCAGTTGCTCTGCCAGCTGACAGAGTCGGCGTTGTAACTGATGATCCGTGTCATTCAGCTGCGATTCATCAAACTGCAGCATAATGGCATTCTCGGTCACAAAACGAATGGCGGGTTCTGGTATGCTCATGGCTCTACTGTTATGTAACTTCCCTCGCCAGTCAACTGTTTGAATCAGGGAGATGAAACAATGATCAAGGCTTTCAGAGCACCTGTTACAGGGCTTATTTCAACCTTACTGCTGCTTGCGCCGTTCACGTTGGTCCAGGCGCAGACAGCGTCACTGCTGCCGCAGGGGCAAACCCTGATCACTTTGTCGGTCACGGAGCGCAGCCAGGTGGCGCAGGATGAGTTGCTGGCTGAGTTGCGTGTTGAGGTCGAGGACCGCGATGCCCGGGCAGTTCAGGATGCGATCAACTCAACGATGGCCGAGGCGCTGCAGCTGGCGTCTGGCAGCAGCACTGTGGATGTGGCCACCGGTCATTACGGCGTCTATCAGTTTAATCGCCAGCCGCAGGCTTCCCGGCCGGATCCGGTGTGGCGCGGGACACAGCATATCCGTCTGACCTCAAAGGATGCGGCAGAGCTGCTGGAGCTGGCAGGCGATCTGCAGGAACAGGGATTTGTCATGAATCAGTTGTCCTGGCGTCTGAGTACAGAAAAAGCCGATGAAGTGCGCGACTCCCTGATGGAAGCTGCTATCGCCAGGGCGCAGTCCAAAGTGCAGCGTGCGGCGGCGGCACTGGGTAAATCAGATTTTGACATGGCCTCAGTCAACGTGGTTGGTGCCATGGATTTTTCGCCCCCCGTGATGATGCGTGCCATGGCCGCTGACAGCCGCGAAATGGCTCAGCCGGTGGCCGATGCCGGTGAAACAGAGGTGTCACTGACCATCAGTGTGCAGGCTGTGGCCCGCTGACTGGCTTTTTGAAAGCGAGCGACTGCTCTTGCCATGAGCGGAAGGCCTGTTTATGCTCCGGAACAGATAACAATAAAGTTGCGGAGAACACAGGTATGACTTTCCAGACCAGGCCGGGATTCAACTCAGGCAAGCTGTTATTGGCGGCGACGCTGTCAGCACTACTATTTGCCTGCTCAAACGATGAGCCAGCAGCGCCTCAGAGCGCCGCCGAACCGGCGCAAGATGCGGCACCGGCAGTGACCGAAACGGCGCAGCGTCCGGTTAACGCTGCGCGCATCACCTCGGCAGCGGGTAATACCAGTGACTGGCTGACTCATGGCCGTACCTATTCTGAACAGCGTAACAGCCCGCTGGACCAGATCAATCGCACGACGGTGACCGACCTCGGCCTGGCCTGGGACTTTGAACTCGATACTGACCGCGGGCAGGAAGCCACACCACTGGTCATCGATGGGGTGATTTATTTCACCTCGGCCTGGAGCAAAGCCTTTGCGCTGGATGCCCGCACCGGTGAGGAACTGTGGCGTTTTGATCCGCAAGTGCCGGGATCAAAAGCCGTGGATGCCTGCTGTGATGTGGTGAACCGGGGCATGGCCGCCTGGGGCGATAAGGTTTACTTTGGCGCACTGGACGGTCGCCTGATCGCACTGGATCGTGAGACCGGCCGCCAGGTCTGGTCCACCATGACCGTTGATCCCGAGAAACGTTACACCATTACCGGTGCACCGCGTATTGTTGATGGCAAGGTCATCATCGGCAATGGTGGTGGCGAGCTGGGTGTGCGCGGTTATGTGACCGCTTACGATGCTGAAACCGGTGATCAGGTCTGGCGCTTTTATACGGTACCAGGCAACCCCGCTGAAGGCTTTGAAAGCGACGCCATGGAGATGGCCGCAGAAACCTGGGCTGGCGAATGGTGGCGGTTGGGTGGTGGCGGCACAGTCTGGGACTCCATGGCCTACGATCCGGAGCTCGACCTGCTGTACATCGGCGTAGGTAACGGCAGCCCGTGGAATCACCACATCCGCTCTAACGGCGAAGGGGATAATCTTTTCCTGTCATCCATTGTGGCCTTGCGCGCCTCTACCGGTGAATATGTCTGGCACTTTCAGACTACGCCGGCAGAGTCCTGGGACTACACCGCCACTCAGCACATGATTCTGGCTGATATGGAAATTGATGGTCGCATGCGGCAAGTTATCATGCAGGCGCCCAAGAATGGCTTCTTCTACGTGATTGACCGAACCACCGGTGAGTTTATCTCTGGAAACAATTACGTGGAAATCAACTGGGCCAGCGGTCTGGACGCCGTTACCGGTCGTCCCATCGAAGCAGAGATTGTCCGTTACGAGCGTGATCCGGCGGTAGTGATACCTGGCCCTCTGGGTGGTCACAACTGGTATCCCATGTCTTATGATCCGCAGACCAATCTGGTCTTCCTGCCTACTCAGAATACCTCCTACGTATACTCAAATCCGGCCGAGTTTGCTGAGCAGGAAGTGGGCTGGAACCTGGGTCTGGATGCCGCGCCCGGACCAACCGTGAATCCGCAGGATGAAGCTCGCATGCTGGAGCTGCCGGCGTCGCAACTGGTGGCCTGGGATCCGGTTGCCCAGGCAGCCCGCTGGGCCGTTGATTATTCCGTGTTTGGCAACAGCGGCTTGCTGTCCACCGGCGGCGGACTGGTCTTCCAGGGCTCAGCCGATGGCTTCTTCCACGCCTACCGTACTGATAATGGCGAGCGTCTTTGGTCATTTGAAGTGGGTGATGCCATTTTGGGTGGCCCGGTCACTTATGAGCTGGACGGTGAGCAATACGTGCTGGCGCTGGCCGGCCAGGGTGGCGCCATTCCCATGACCATGGGCCTGCTGTCAGGCAACTATCCACGCCAGCGCAACGGCCGCCTGATGGCCTTCAAGCTGAACGCTGACGGCCAGTTACCTGACATCAGCATGACCCCGCTGCAGCCGCTGGATCTTACCGGCATCAGCAGCGAAGGTAACCCTGACGTGGGTGCCGTGCTATACGGAGCATACTGCTCAGTCTGTCATGGCCCGGTCGGTCTGAGCTCCGGCCCGCTGCCGGACCTGCGCCACAGCCCCATGCTGCTGAGTCAGGAGGCCTTCCACGGCATCGTACTTGAGGGCAACCTGCTGTCGCGTGGCATGCCTGGGTTCGCTGCGGACATTGGTGCCGCAGAGGTTGAGAGTGTGCGTGCCTACCTGCTTCAGTTAGCGGCGGCGGTCGGCAACTAAACACTCCATAGCCCGGGGACAGTGGGTTGGCACTTCGTAGTTCCGCGCCTTGCGCTATCCGGGGTAGTGCGTCAACACTCCACAGCGCGGCCGAACTACGGAGTGTTAACCCACTGTCCCAGGCCAGCGCGGCCGGACTACGGAGTGCTGAGTAGCCGCTTGAGGTACTGCCCCGTGTAAGAGTGTTCACAGGCCGCCACCTGCTCAGGTGTGCCCTCGGCGATGATCTGCCCGCCGCCGCTGCCGCCCTCCGGCCCAAGATCCACAATCCAGTCGGCTGTCTTGATCACATCCAGATTGTGTTCAATCACCACGATCGTGTTGCCCTGATCGCGCAGCTGATGCAGCACCGCCAGCAGCTGGCGGATATCTTCAAAGTGCAGGCCGGTGGTTGGCTCGTCCAGGATGTAGAGCGTCTGGCCGGTGTCCCGCTTGGACAGTTCGCGCGCCAGTTTGACGCGCTGAGCCTCGCCGCCGGACAGTGTCGTGGCGGCCTGACCCAGGCAGATATAGGACAGGCCGACGTCCATCAGGGTCTGCAGTTTGCGCGCGATGACCGGCACCGGATCAAAGAACTCGCGGGCATCCTCGATGGTCATGGCCAGCACATCGGCGATGTTTTTGCCCTTGTATTTCACTTCCAGCGTTTCGCGGTTGTAGCGTTTGCCGTGGCAGATGTCGCAGGCCACGTAGACATCGGGCAGGAAGTGCATTTCTACTTTGACGACGCCATCGCCCTGGCAGGCTTCACAGCGGCCGCCCTTGACATTGAAGCTGAAACGGCCGGGTGTGTAGCCGCGTGAACGGGCCTCCTGGGTGCCCGCAAACAACTCGCGCACGGGCGTGAAAATGCCGGTATAGGTGGCCGGGTTGGAGCGCGGAGTGCGGCCGATGGGGCTTTGGTCAATGTCGACCACTTTATCCAGCTTGTTCAGGCCTTCAATGCGCTCGTGGGGTGCGGCGGTTAATGTGGTGGCACCGTTGAGTTCGGTGGCGGCTACCGGGTATAGCGTATTGTTAATCAACGTCGACTTGCCAGAGCCGGAGACGCCGGTAATACAGGTCAGCAAGCCCAGTGGCAGATTCAGATTTACATTCTGCAGGTTGTTGCCGGATGCCCCGATCAGACGAAGCTGTTGTCCTTTCCTGGCAATCTGTCTTTTAGCCGGTATTTCGATACGACGCTCACCGGAAAGATACTGGCCTGTCAGAGAGCGTCCGGAGCCAATAATATCCGATAAGGCGCCTTGTGCCACAATTTCACCACCGTGCACGCCCGCACCTGGACCGATATCAATCAGATGGTCGGCTGCGCGTATCGCGTCTTCGTCGTGCTCCACAACAATCACCGTGTTGCCGAGATCGCGCAGGTGGAAGAGGGTAGCCAGCAGGCGATCATTGTCGCGCTGGTGCAGGCCGATAGAGGGTTCGTCCAGAATGTACATCACGCCCACCAGCCCGGCACCGATCTGGCTGGCCAGGCGGATGCGCTGCGCCTCACCACCGGACAGTGTGTCGGCGCTGCGACTTAATGTCAGGTAGTTCAGTCCCACATCAATCAAAAACTGCAGACGTTGTTGCAGCTCCTTGAGGATTTTTTCGGCAATTGTTGCGCGTGAACCAATCAGTTGCAGTTGTCCAAAATATTCAGCGGCCTGAGCAATGGTCATCTGCGTTATCTGTGGCAGGGTTGTACCTTCGATATAAACATGACGCGCGTCGGCGCACAGGCGCGTGCCTTCGCAATCCGGGCAGGCGTGTGAGCTGAGGAATTTGGCCAGCTCGTCACGGACCGTCTGCGATTCGGTTTCCCGGTAGCGCCGCTCCATGTTGGGCAGGATGCCCTCAAAGGCGTGGCGTCGAACCGTGGTGTCGCCCCGGTCATTCATGAACCTGAAGTCTATTTCTTTGCCCTGACTGCCATACAGGATGGCGTCCTGATGGCTTTTTGTCAGGCTCTCAAAAGGCTGGTCGACCGCAAAACCATAGTGGTCTGCCAGTGATGTCAGCATCTGGAAATAGTAAAAATTGCGTCTGTCCCAGCCACGGATGGCACCTTCAGCCAGGGACAAAGACGTATCTATGATGATGCGCCCGGGGTCGAAGAACTGCTTCACGCCCAGGCCGTCACAACTGTTGCAGGCCCCCGCCGGATTGTTGAACGAGAACATGCGCGGCTCAAGTTCACTGATGCTGTGGCCGCACACCGGACAGGCGAAACGTGATGAGAACATCATTTCGTCGCCATCGCCGTCCATAAAGGCCACGCTGACGGTGCCGTCGGCCAATTGCAGGGCGGTTTCCAGGCTTTCGGCCAGGCGCTGCTGGATGTCGTCGCGCACTTTCAGCCGGTCAATGACAGCCTCTATGGTGTGTTTTTTATTCTTCTCAAGACTGGGCGGGTAGTCCAGCTCAGTGACCATGCCATCGATGCGGGCCCGGATAAAACCGCTGGATTGCAGCTCTTTGAAGACATGCAGATGCTCGCCTTTGCGCTCGCGGATGACCGGCGCCAGAATCATGATCTTGCTGCCCTCGGGCAGGGCCAGAATCTGGTCCACCATCTGGCTGACGGTCTGAGCCTGCAACTTTTTATGGTGGGTCGGACACATGGGTTCGCCGGCGCGGGCAAACAGCAGTCTCAGATAGTCATAAATCTCGGTAATGGTGCCAACGGTGGAGCGCGGGTTATGCGAGGTCGACTTCTGCTCAATCGAAATGGCTGGCGACAGACCCTCAATGTGATCAATCTCGGGTTTGTCCATCATGGACAGAAACTGGCGGGCATAGGTGGACAACGATTCGACATAGCGACGCTGGCCTTCGGCATACAGGGTGTCAAAGGCCAGCGAGGATTTGCCGGAGCCCGACAGCCCGGTGATGACGATCAGTTTATCCCGGGGAATGGTCAGATTTACATTCTTGAGGTTGTGGGTGCGCGCCCCGCGAATGGTAATGTTGTCCATGATTGTTCCGCTGCAATAAAACACGCCATTATGGGCAAATCCGGGCGGCAGCGCAAAGGGCGCCAATGAAGAAGGAGGCACTGTTGATTATCGGCGAGTGGCGTTGAATCGTGCTATGCTTTATTGAACACACAGACGGAACCGAATGGGAGGGTACAACAAGGTGGCAAGCCGCGGCGTAAATAAAGTTATTCTGGTAGGTAATGTAGGCAAAGACCCGGAAACCCGGTACTTGCCCAGCGGGGGTGCTGTCACCAATGTGACCCTGGCAACCAGCGATCAGTGGAAAGATAAGAACACCGGTCAGCCTCAGGAAAAGACTGAGTGGCACAGGATCGTGTTTTTTAATCGACTGGCCGAGATCGTCAATGAGTACGTGCGAAAAGGCAGCAAACTGTATATAGAAGGCAGTCTGCGAACCCGCTCCTGGGAGCAGGACGGCATTACCCGTTATGCGACAGAGATCGTTGCCAATGAGATGCAGATGCTTGATTCGCGGGGGTCGTCCGGCAGTGATGATCGCTTTGGCCAGGATATGAATCAGGACGCACCGCAACAGGCGCCCAGACAGAATGCGCCTGCTCCTGCTCAGAGAAGCCAGGCCCAGCCAGCGGCATCGTTTGATAATTTTGACGACGACATTCCGTTCTAATACCTGCTCCGGAGTCTACATAGTCGGTGAAGGTCTTACTTTTAGGTGCGCAGAGCAGTATCGGGCGTGAGTTGATTCGCCTGTTTGATGAGCGGCAGATTGAATGGCAGTCCGCTGATGAGGCGGGTATCAATGTCGATGATCCAGTCGGCACGGCGCGCACCCTGACTCATGCCGGCGCAGATCAGGTCATCAATCTACTCAGTTTTGCAGCCGGGCAACAGGGCGCAGTCAGCGCGGCAGAGTCCGCCGTTGATCAGGCGGACAAGATCAATCATATGCTGCCAGACCTGCTGTCGCAGGTCTGTGACCACTTGCATATCCCATTGATCCATCTGTCATCGGTTTATGTGTTTGGTGGCGATAAGAAGCTACCCTATAACGAGCAGGATGCGCCAAAACCGCTGGGTGTTTACGGCGTCACCATGGCAGCTGGCGAAGATGCCATTCAGGCCAATCTGAAGCAGCATGTGATTTTGCGCGCCGGCTGGCTGTTTGGCCCCGGGCAGGATCAGCGTCTAAAAAACTGGCTTCGGGAGCTGCGCGATAACGACGGTGCCGTGACCGTGAATCGCGGCAAGATTGCACCGACACCGATTGAAGACCTGGCAAGGGTTATTCTGGCGGTCGCCCTGCAGGTTGACTGTGATGCAGACCTTTGGGGCACCTATCATTACGCTGCGCTGGAACCGCTGAAAGAGAGTGAGTTTGTTCAGCAGCTTATAAAGTTCGCCGCGCAGCATGACGAACAGGTGTATGCGCTGCTTGATCACCTGACGATTCATCTCAACCGCATTGAACCGCCACTGCTGGCCAACTCCACATTGGCGACAAAAAAAATATTCGAGACTTTTGGTATCAAACAGCGACCCTGGCAGGGTAGTCTGCAGAAACTCGTTAAATCCTGGTACAAGGATGCGGGTCGTGGTTAGGGACAAGCCAGTTGGCCTGATGCCGGTAGCAACTGCGATAAACCGGGTGCTGGCGCTGGCAATCGGGCGGCAGCGACCCGAGACTGTTGCGCTTCAGGATGCCGATGGGCGTGTGGCACTGGACGACATCTTCGCTGCTTCTGATGTGCCTCCCTGGGACAACAGCGCCATGGATGGTTACGCCGTGCGTGCAGTAGACGCCGTCGCTGATGCCTCGCTGGCTGTCAGCCAGCGCATACCGGCTGGTTGCTCTCCTGGGCCACTGCACCCTGGCAGTGCTGCCCGCATATTCACAGGCGCGCCGCTGCCTGCGGGTGCTGATTCGGTGGTCATGCAGGAAAACACTGAGCTCATTGAGCCCTTTCAGGCTGATCGTGAAGGTCAGGTCAGAATTCTTCAAACTGCCAGCAAAGGTGAAAATGTCCGCCGATGCGGAGCCGACATCGCCCGTCACGCTTTGCTGGTTAGCCGCGGACAGCGACTGTGGCCTGCCGATCTGGGGCTGCTCGCATCGGCGGGCGTCGCCAGTGTTACTGTCGGGCGACTGCCCACAGTGGCACTGGTCACCAGTGGCAGTGAATTGAGAGAGCCCGGGCAGGACCTGCAGGCCGGTCAGATCTACAATAGCAATCGATATGTCTTGCAGGCCATGCTGGCGCGACTGGGCATCAAAGCACAGTCAGTCATCCATTTGCCGGACTCTGAAGAACAGACTCGCAAGATTCTGCAACAGCTAAGTCAGGATCATGACGTCGTGATCAGTACTGGCGGCGTGTCTGTGGGCGAAGAAGATTATATGCGGGCTGTCATGCAGAAACTGGGTCAGCTGGACATCTGGAAACTGGCGCTGAAACCCGGCAAACCATTTACTCTCGGTCAGATAAATCACACATTGTTTTTTGGTCTGCCCGGTAACCCGGTCTCCGCATTTGTCACCTTTATTCTGCTGGTGCGACCTGCATTGCTCGCCATGATGGGCGCCGAACAAGCAGAGCTGCCATTGCATCGTGTCGTGGCGGCATTTGAGGCATCGCGTTCAGGCGAGCGGCAGGAATACGTTCGAGCCAGGCTGTCCGGGTGCGATGCGCAGCGCGCTGTCGAGCCGCTGGATGATCAGAGCTCTGGCGTTTTCAGTTCCGTCAGCCGTGCTGATGGTCTGGCAATTATCCCTCCACATACGGCGGTCGCCCGGGGTGATACATTGAGTTTTATCGCGTTTAGTGACATATTCTGACGGCGCAATCATTCCCGGATCGGAAAGCCGTCATGACGTTCACTATCAGCAAAAATGCCTCAACGACTGTGCGTATTATGCCCGGCCTGTTTTTCATGCTGACCCTGACAGCGTGCGCGACACAGCCACCGATGCAGGAACCACCCCGGGTGGTTGTCGATCCTGAACCGATAATTGATGTGGAAAGTGTTGTCGCTCAGCAGCGTGAGCTGGACGATGCGGAGCGTCATCGCCGTTATGTTGCCGATATTCTCTATAACGGATTGCGGGCTCTGCGGGCCGATCGCCTGATGACTCCGCCAGAAGACAGTGCGTTTCATTACTTCAACCGGGCCCTCGCACTGGATCCTGGCAATACGGTTGCAGAAGATGGCCTGCAGGATATTCTGCAGCGTTATCTTCAGCTGGCAGATACAGCATCCTGGCAGGGCCAGTTTGATAATGCGGAATTGTTTCTGCGTCGGGCTGCCGAGGTGGATGACCAGCATCCCGGCATACAGGTGGCGCGCGACAAGTTGCAGCTTGAGCGGCAACGCACCCACAGTGTTTACCGGATTGATTCGCGCGGCCTGCGCAGTCGTCATGAAGATGTGGTTCGCCAGTTGCAGGATGTTGCCGCCGTGCTGGCCGCCAACGATATTTTTGTTTTGATAACGGCGCCCAGCGACGAGACTGGCCGCTGGATTTACGCCCAATTGCAGGATGCCCTGAGCGACCAGCGGGTGCGTGCTGATATCGAGATTGGCGAGCAGGCCAGCGTGCGTCTGGTCTTGTCACAAAACTCCTGAAAATTCTTCATCATTCTGTAATATCCCGCCGCTAGACTACGTCCGAACTGCAGAAATGTGTTCATTGATAGACTATCCCTTGATAGTAGTAGTGATTATCTCCCCGCTTTAAAGCCGGTTTCAGATCAGTCTGATACCGGCTTTTTTTTGACTTGAAACCGTCATCCGGTTGTGGTGAAACTATCATGTTGATGTCACACAGGCGCATCTATGATATCGGCCAGCGATTAATTTCACCTGGAGTACACATGAAACAACTGCAATCAAATAATGAATATAAAACTCCTTTTTACGTGGGTCTGCTGATTCTGGTCAGCCTGTGCTTCAGCCCAGTAGTTGTTGCTCAAAATACACTGGTGCCACCCGGCGAAGTGCGCTACGCACCAACAGCATTTCCTGACCGAATTATATTAACGGCAACCGTTGACCCCGCTCACAACCAGACCGTCAGCTGGCGAACGCGTGATTCAGTTAATCAGGCTTATGCGCAGATCAGTCCTGCAACAGATACACCGGCCCTGCACCTGACATCAAAGCAGATTGAAGGCAACACTGTAGCGCTTAAAGCCGGTAACGGCACGGCCCATCACCACAATGTGACCTTTACAGATCTGGAACCGGATACGCTGTATGCCTACCGGGTCAGGGGTGATGGCACATGGAGCGAGTGGTTTCAGTTCCGTACGGCTAAGGCCGGTTTTGAACCGCATACCGCTATTTACTTTGGCGACGCCCAGAACGCCGTCAAAGCCCATTTTTCCAGAGTCATTCGTGAGGCCTTCAGCACCGCACCGCGTGCTCAGGTGATGGTTCACGCCGGTGATCTGGTCAATTCCAGCCGGGATGCGAATCACGATGACGAATGGGGCGAGTGGTTTGATGCCGGCAGCTTTATCAACAGCATGCTGGTGAATTTCGCGGCGGCAGGCAATCATGAGTACCTGAGCCAGGAGAGTGGCCCCCGTTTGCTGGTGCCGCAATGGCCTGTGCATCTGACTTCTCCGAAAAATGGGCCGGCAGCGCTGCGCTCGACAGTTTATTACATGGATTATCAGGGCGTTCGATATATCGCGCTGGATTCTCAGCAGGCTCTGCAGGATGATGACATGATGGCGGCTCAGGTGAGCTGGCTGCGTCAGGTGTTAAGCAATAATCCAAATAGTTGGACTGTTGTAACCTACCACCATCCCATGTTTTCTGTGTCATTGGGGCGTGACAATCCCAAACTGCGTGAGCACTGGCAACCTGTGTTTGACGAGTTTAATGTTGATCTGGTACTGCAGGGACATGATCATACATACGGGCGTGGCGAGAACGTGCCTAGCGGCGCATCGGGCCAGCTCAACAGCACCGGACCGATGTATGTGGTATCTGTCTCTGGACCCAAGATGTATATGATAGGAGAGTCTGCGCCGGAAATCATGGACCGACTGGCTGAAGATACACAGTTGTTCCAGGTGATCCATTTTGAGTCTGATCGTATTGTCTACGAAGCGCGGACGGCGACCGGAGAGTTGTACGATGCCTTTGATATTGAAAGGCTTGCCGACAACAGCAAGCGGCTGGTTGATCGTCGTCCCGATACACCTACCCGTCTGTGCAGTAACCCGGAAGAGCGCACTGGCTCCAGTTGCTGGGGTGGCAACAGCCATATCGAGCTGGAACATTCGCATTAGAGTTATTGTTGCAGTGGCGTGAGGGTACGTCCCCGCGGAGTCTTGCCCCTTTACTTTTAGACGGCCTGTAATTAGGCTTGGTCGGGAATTGGGCAGGACGCACCGCGGGGCAAACCACACGATATGAGCAATCCCTTGATCAACCTCTGGCAATCATTGTGGCGTTCACACAACCACACTAAACGCAGCCTTATTCCTTCCGGCGCCGCATCGAGCGGTGAAGCACCCGGCCCATACTCACGTTCTCAGCTTATAGGCTTGCTGCTGGGACCAAGCTTATTTGTCATTACGCTGTTGTTTTTTTCCCCTGAAGGCCTCAGCTATGAAGGTAAGGCTGTACTGGGCGTCACCTTGTGGGTGGCCACCTGGTGGATCACCGAAGCCATACCCATTCCCGCCACATCCTTGCTGCCAATTGTGCTCTTGCCGGTGACCGGTGCACTGGACAGTGCTACCGTCACATCATCTTATGGGGACGATATCATTTTCCTGTTTCTGGGCGGTTTTTTTATTGCCACGGCCATGGAGAAATGGAATCTGCATAAACGCATGGCACTGGCCATCATTGCGTTTGTCGGTACCAGCACGCAACGCATTTTGCTGGGTTTCATGCTGGCTACCGCGTTTCTGTCCATGTGGGTCTCCAACACGGCGTCCGTCATGATGATGGTGCCAATGGCTTTGGCCATTACGGCACAGGTGGCTCATTCACTGAGGGGAAAAGAGGGTGAGGAAGATATCCCGGTGTTCGAGAAAGCCCTGCTGTTTGGGGTGGGATATGCCGGTACCATCGGCGGGCTTGGTACTCTAATCGGTACGCCGCCGAACATCATTCTGGCAGCACAGGCTCGTGAGCTGTTTGGTGTCGATATCAGCTTTGCGTCCTGGATGTTGATTGGTGTGCCCATGGTGATAGTGTTGTTGACGATATGCTGGGTTTATTTGGGGCGGGTCGCGTTTACCATGCATATCAAATCATTGCCGGGCGGGCGTCAGCTTATACAGCAGGAAAGGCATGCATTGGGCCCTATTTCCTATGAGGAAAAAGCCGTTGCCAGTGTGTTCTGTTTTGCCGCGTTTATGTGGATTACCCGGGGATTTATCTGGTCGGACATCCTGCCCGAGATCCGCGACGGCATGATCGCGGTGACTGCAGCGGTACTGCTGTTTGTAATTCCGGCGCGCTCTGGTGAGGCTACACGTGTCCTGGCCTGGAGTGATTCAAAAGAGATTCCCTGGGGGATTTTGTTATTGTTCGGCGGCGGGTTAGCCATCGCCTCCGGTTTTAGAGCGACCGGATTGTCAGACTGGATGGGCAGTCAATTGACTGTGCTTGATGGTCTGCACCTGATAGTCATGATTGGCACCGCCGCACTGTTGATCCTGTTCCTGACAGAGATTACCTCCAACACGGCCACGGCAACCATGATTCTGCCGGTGGTGGCCGGCCTGGCGCTGGCGCTTGATATTCATCCGTTTGCGTTGATGATTCCCTGCGCCATGGCGGCCAACTGTGCCTTTATGCTGCCAGTGGGAACACCGCCGAATGCCATCATTTTTGCTACCGAGAAACTAAAAATCACGGAAATGATGAAAACCGGTTTTGCGCTGAACATCATCGCAACCATTCTGATCACGCTGATGGTTTACTTTGGGGTACCGGTTATCTGGGATCTGGATCTGCGCATCATACCGGCGTCATTTATCCAGTGATCAGCTTGCGGACGGCCGCCAGAATCTGGCGGCAGGTAATCTGGCCGGCCAGACGACCGTCGGCGGAGAAGACAGGCCTGCGTCGTTGTCCCTTGGCCAGCATATCGGATGCTACGTCGATGATGTCGTCGGTGGGGCGTGCAGAGTTGATGTTCTCAGATACCATGTAATCGCGGACCTGGCCGACAGAGGCCTGATCATAGCTGGCGCTGAGGATACCGCGCAGGCAGTCCAGTTCTGACAGGATGCCCAGAAACTGTCCCTGATCATCCACCACACACAGTCCGGATACGCGGTTATGCACGATCAGGTCCAGCGCTTCTACCAGTGGCGCTTCCGGCGCAACCGTCACCGGCTTTTCAACCATGTAATCTTCCAGTTTGACTGACCGCAGCATAGGGTTTCCTCTTGATTTTGATTGTTGTTTTTCCTGAGTCTAGCTGTCTGCAGGATTGAACTCAAATGAATTGATGGTTGACAAGGATATTTACCTGAGTAAATATCGCTATCGAAATTTACTCGGGTATATATTGCTTAAAGCGGATTAAACGGAGACTGGGGTGTCCGAAGAGGGTTTGGGCTCATTTGTTGCACCGATAGCGCTTGCAACTCGCGCAGGCGAGATCTCTCCACGCCGCCTGTCTTTGTTGGTTGCTGTGGGTGAAACCGGCTCTATCAGTCGCGCGGCAAAGGCCGTGGGCATGACCTACAAGGCGGCCTGGGATGCTGTCGACATCATGAACAACCTGGCAGGCGAGCCACTGGTTGTTGTGCAGCATGGCGGCCGAGGAGGTGGCGGTGCTCAACTTACGCCGGCAGGTGAAGGCCTGGTCCGCAATCTGTCGCGTCTGGAACAACTGCAGCGCGATTTTATGCGCGAGGTTGTCAGCGCAACCGGGGACATCACGTCGCTGAATTTATTGCAGAGGATGAGCATGAAAAGCAGTGCACGGAATATCCTGCTGGGTACTGTCAACAAAACAACCAGGGGTGGCATCAACACTGAGGTCAGTCTGCAACTGCGCACTGGTGGTGAGTTGCACGCCACTGTCACCAACGAGAGCGCGGATGATCTGGCTCTGACACCGGGGCGGGAAGCGATGGCACTCATAAAAGCCTCGTGGATCATACTCGCCGCCGCGGATACGCTGCCCAGGACATCTGCGCGCAACTGTCTGCGCGGCCGGGTGGTGCGGGTGCAGGCGGGTCCGGTAAATGCGGAGGTCGTGCTTGATCTTGGCGATGGGGTGACGCTGGCCGCTGTGATTACGCGTGGCAGTCTGGATGAGATGGATATCAAAACGGACAATGAAATGTTTGCGCTGATCAAATCATCACATATTATTCTGGGAGTGGATTCATGAAGTTCTGGCTGTTCCTCTGCTTTCTCCAGCTAAGTGTGTGGTCTGGCGCTTTGCGTGCTCAGGAATTCACCATTGCAGCGGCATCAGATCTCAGGTTTGCGCTGGATGAGATTGTTGCTCTGTTTGCTGAGCATTACCCCGAGTATAGCGACGATGCCTCCGTGATTTATGGGTCATCAGGACGATTGACTACACAGATTATAAATGGGGCGCCGTTCGATGTTTTCTTCTCAGCGGATATCGCTTTCCCGCAGCGCCTTTATGCAGAGGGACTCACGGCCATTGACCCTGCTGTCTATGCGACGGGGCGGATCGTACTTTGGAGCGCCAGAATGGATGCATCACAGATGACTTTAAATGACCTGCTGAGTGATGATATTCGCCGCATCGCAATCGCACAGCCCGCCCATGCGCCTTATGGCATGCGTGCTCGCGAGGCACTGCAGTCGGTGGGAGTCTGGCAGGCCGTGGAGTCGAAACTGGTTTTTGGCGAAAATATTGCGCAGGCAGCGCAGATGGCCGAATCGGGTGCCGCGGATGTCGGCATTATTGCGCTGTCGCTGGCCCTGTTTCCGTCGATGCAGATTCACCCCTACGCCCTGATAGACGACTCTCTGCATGAACCACTGACACAGGCTTTTGTCCTGACGCTTCGCGGACGAGGCAAACCATCTGCGCAGGCGTTTGCTGAGTTCATGAGCTCTGAGGCAGCACGCGAAATCATGACCCGTTACGGATTTGTTATGCCTGAGGCCAACTAATAACCATGTTCGAACTTAGCGCTGCTGATTGGCAGGCCATTCAGGTCACACTGAGACTGTGTACACTGACCACCCTGATTTTGCTGGTAATTGCCACACCACTTGCCTGGTGGATGGCCAGCGGGCGCTCGCTGGCACGTACCATTGTGCAGGCAGTTGTCGCCTTGCCGCTGGTGTTGCCACCGACGGTGCTGGGTTTTTACCTGTTGATGACGCTCGGACCAAGAGGTCCGGTAGGCCAGTCAATGGAGTGGCTGGGGCTGCAGCATCTGGCGTTTTCGTTTGAAGGCATATTGCTGGCCTCGGTTCTGTATTCCATGCCGTTTGCCGTACAACCTCTTTTGGAAGCCTTTAATCAGCTGGGCAGACGTCCGGTAGAGGTAGCAGCATCGTTGGGTGCCGGGCTGGTGGATCGTTTTTTTACCGTGATCCTGCCACTGACACGCGGTGGTTTTGTTGTTGCTGCCACACTCAGCTTTGCTCATACGGTTGGCGAGTTTGGGGTAATACTCATGCTCGGGGGCAGCATACCGGGTGAAACCAAAGTCCTGTCAGTACTGATTTATGATCATGCCGAAGCCATGAACTACGCGGCCGCGCACCGCCTTTCACTAATGTTGCTGGTGTTTTCATTTGCCGTGCTTTTCCTGGTCTACAGCATTAACCGGCGTTTCCATGTGGTGAAGGTATGAGTCTTCACATCGCGGTCGACTGGCGGCGAGGCGACTTTGCACTGAAGTGCCAGGTCGACCTTGAAACGGATGGGGTGACAGCCCTGTTCGGACGTTCGGGCTGTGGCAAGACATCGCTGTTGCGAGTGGTAGCCGGACTGGAACGTGTGCCCGGTACGCGGGTGCGGTTCCGCGGAGTTGACTGGCAGTCAGATCGTGACTTTGTGCGGCCGGAGCAGCGTTGCATCGGGCTGGTATTTCAGGAGCATAGTCTGCTGCCACATCTTGATGTAAAGCATAACCTGCTGTACGGCTGGCGCCGGATGCCCGCTGGTCAGCGTCGGGTGGCTCTAAAAAGTGTGCTTGAGCTGCTGGAGATAGGCAATTTGCTGGAGCGGCGTATTCATCAACTCTCGGGCGGACAACGGCAGCGGGTTGCATTGGGACGGGCACTTCTGCGCAGTCCGGATCTGCTGCTGCTGGACGAGCCTCTGGCGGCTCTGGATACTCAGGCCAAACGGGAGATTCTGCCTTTTCTGGATAGGCTGGCGCGGGAATCAGAGGTGCCGATGCTGCTGGTGACGCATGCACCCGATGAGGTGCAACGGCTTGCCGATCGGGTGGTTTTCATGAGTGACGGCCGTGTCGATGAGATCTGCTCCTTGCAAAAAGCCATGACTCGGGCAGACTCCCCGTTGTTTGCCGATGATGGCCCGGCCAGCATTTTGCACGGTATGCTGAGCTCTGTTGATGAATACGAATCGCAGGTCTTCGAAACAGGTGGCGGCGTGCAGCTTTTTCTTCAGATGACTGGCAGCAGCCCTGTCTCCTCGCGTGTCAGGATTAAAGCACGGGATGTCAGTCTGGCGCTGGACGACCCGGCTAAAATCAGCATTCGCAATCACTTGCCGGTTGTTATTGAAAGGCTGCATGAATTGCCCGGCCAGCGTGTGCTGGCCAGTGTCAGGCTTAATGATGGGCAGGTATTGATGAGCGAGATCACGTCCTGGTCTGCGCAGCAACTGCAGCTCAGTCCGGGTATGCAAGTCTGGGCGCTTATCAAATCGGCTGCGCTGGTTTAAGCCGGGATGTGATAGTTCAGGCGCAGTTTATGCACTTGACTGCCATGGGATAGGCGTCAATTCTGGCGGTGGCAATGGCTTCTCCGCAGGTGGTACAGGTGCCATAACTACCGTCATGAATGCGGGCCAGTGCGGCATCGATTTCGCGTATCTCGTTGCGGGCATCGACTGCAAGCGCCTGCAGAACCTCTTCGTTCTCATTTTCCTGTGCACGTTCTTCGGAATCCTGACTGCGTCCCGACGAAAGATCGGCCTGAATGCCCTCCATGCGCGTCGTCAACTCTTGTCTGAGTGCCTGCAATTTCTGTTCGGTTACAGTCAGATCCATATCTACTCCCGGTTTCTTAGTCAAATCAGTGCCAGAGCGTTGATGCTACCGCCAGTCAGTAAATTGTTCAATTGCTCCCCCGATTCAATAAGCCGGTTTAAGTCCTGAAAATTGTCATACAACCGTCACCGCGCCGAGACAATTCTGTTATGTACAGTCGCTAAGCTACAGATCCATCAACAACCAGCCGGAGGGCAGGATGATGGGCAGACGCACACACTACCGCACGGTATTTCTCTCAGATATTCACCTTGGCGACAAGGACTGCAAAGCTGACTTCTTGCTCGATTTTCTTGAGCACAGTCGCATTGATTGTCTGTATCTGATTGGCGACATTATCGATATGTGGGCCATGAGCCGACAATTCCTCTGGCCGGACGCTCACAACCGCCTGCTGCATCGTTTGATGAGTCTGCCGGGCGAGGGCACCCGGGTGATCTACCTGCCAGGTAATCATGATGAACCGGCCCAGCGCTATGATGGCATGGCCTTGGGTGATATCGAGATACATCGGGAATACATCCATACCCTGGCTGATGGTCGAAAACTGCTGCTGATGCACGGTGACCAGTTTGATCAGGAAGTCTGCTTCGGTCCCATGCACGCCTGGATTGGTGACAAGGCTTACAAGCTGCTGCTGTTTGTGAACCGCTGGTACAACCGCTACCGGGTCTGGCGCGGCCATGATTATTGGTCGTTGGCCGGTTATATAAAACAGCGGGTCAGCGGTGCCAGCGAAGCCATTGCACGCTATCGGCAGATCGGCTGTCGCTATGCCAGCGAACGCGGCGTCGATGGCATCGTCTGTGGTCATATTCACCACCCGGAGATCACGGAGCAGGACGGCATGCTTTACTGCAATGATGGTGACTGGGTGGAGAATTGCTCCGCCCTGACCGAGGACAAGGACGGCAAATTGGATCTGTTGTTCTGGACGCGACAACGGCAGCGGGCAGATGTTTACAAACTGCCGCCATTGCTGCCGGTGGCTCGTAAACAGGATGCAGCCTGAGATGTTTATGGTTGACGAACTGCTGCAACAACAGTTTCCTCAGCTTAACCGTCGGCCATGGCTTTTTCGTCCCCTGAAATTTCTGGTCAGCAAGCTGCTGCATGAACGTGAGTTTCAGGAATTCGCACAAGATTATCCGCATCTGACCGGAATCGACTTCGTGGAGCAGGTGCTGCTCTACTTCAATTTTAGTTACTCGCTCCGGAGCTGCGAGAGGGAGCGCATTCCCGCTGATGGTCGGGTGGTCATCATTGCCAATCATCCGATCGGTTCGCTGGATGGGCTGGCGCTGATCAAGTTGATCAGTGAGCTCAGACCGGATGTGAAAGTCGTGTCGAATCAGATGCTGATGGCGCTAAAACCTCTGCACCCACTGCTGCTGCCGGTCAACAATATGAGTGGCGGAACGGTGAGAGCGAAGTTGAAAAGCATACATCAGCACTTGTGCGACGAGGGCGCGCTGATCATTTTTCCGGCCGGGGAAGTTTCCCGGCTGCGTCCGCAAGGCGTTCGTGACCCCCGCTGGCACGATGGTTTTCTTAAAATAGCCGCCCGAGCCCAGGCACCGATTCTGCCCGTCCATCTGGAGGGGCGCAACTCATCGCTGTTCTACAGCGCGTCCATGATCTACAAGCCACTCTCTACTGCGCTGCTGGTCACAGAGATGTTCAAACAAAGATCCCATGATCTGCCCGTGCGGATCGGGGAGATGATTCCGTTTGACTCATGGCAGTCATTGCCATTGGCGTCAGAGCAGATTGTTAAATTGTTCAAACGCCACCTGTACAGGCTCGGTCGCGATGGAAAGCCAGTTTTTCGTACTCAACCTGCAGTTGCCTTGCCAGAAAGTCGCGCGGATTTGGCCAGGGTACTGTTTGCTGAAGGCAGACAGCTGGGTAAGACCGACGACGGTAAACTTATCTGGCTCTATGACTATCGAGCGGATTCTCCAGTCATGCGTGAAATCGGTCGTTTGCGTGAAATCGCGTTTCGTGCCGTGGGCGAGGGGACTCAGTCGCGTCGCGACATTGATATTTTCGACTGTGTCTATCAACACCTGATTTTGTGGGACGCAAGGGAGTTGGAAATCGTCGGCGCCTATCGTTTGGGTGATGCGTGGCGTCTGCATCGGCAGACCCCGGGCCTGTATTCGGCCAGTCTTTTTGACTACCTGCCAACAATGGACCCTTATTTCGAGCAGGGCCTGGAGCTGGGTCGCGGTTTTGTCCAGCCCCGTTATTGGGGCAAGCGCAGTCTGGACTATCTCTGGTACGGCATTGGCGCGTTTTTGAGATGCTACCCGCAGTATCGCTACCTGTTTGGGCCCGTCAGTTTGAGTGGTCAGTTGCCTGTAGCGGCCCGTGACCTGCTGGTTGATTTTTATGGCAGGCATTTCCGCTCGCGGGAGATGCTGGCAATTGCGCATCATCCGTATGTGGTGTCAGACAACACCTGTTTTACGCCAGCGGCACAGTACGCAAGCCAGAGTTATCCGGATGCATTTCGCGTGCTCAAGGCCAGACTGGCCGGGATGGGTGTGGCAGTTCCAACGCTGTACAAACACTACACAGAGCTTTGTGCACCGGGGGGAGCCAGATTCCTTGCATTCGGTGTGGACGAACATTTTGGTAACTGCATTGATGGTCTGATTTTGATTGACACACAGATGATGGCTGCCCGGAAGAAGGAACGCTATCTTGTGCGGCCCTGCCACGGTCCCGAGTCACAGCTTGTCAAATAAAGTTCACGCAAATCGAGAATTACTGTCACATACCCCCCCCTATACTGCGCCAGCTTTCTGATTGACTGCACAGCATCCTGCAACGGTGATCAGTCAAATCCTCAAAAAACACACGCCACCTAATGGCGGATCAGCAGCATTTTATTTATTCGGAGTTACATGATGATCTTCAAACGAAAACAGTTACGTCAGGCGATTTTGGTTGCATTGTGTGCAGTACCGGCAACGGAACTGATGGCACAGATACCTGCCGCTGAAACACTCACTATTGCTCAGGCCAGCGGTTCCAGCTCAATCCCCGCAACCGGAGAAATCAGCGGTGTGGTCACAGACGCTATTCGCGGCGGATTTCTGGTTGGTGCCGAGGTGCGCATCAGTGGATTTGAAGTGGTTGCCGTCACTAACAGTGAAGGCCGCTACACATTTCGCGGCGTCCCGGTTGGCAACTACACGCTGGATGTGAGCTATCTGGGCCGTCCGGCGCGTCAGACCCAGGTCACTGTAACCGGTAATCAGGTCTCTGTGGCCAACGTGGTGCTGGGTGCCACGGGTGATGACAATCAGGCCATCGAGAGTATCGTGGTGATCGGTGCCCGCCCGCAGGCTGAATCCGAAGCCAGAGCCCTGCAGATGCAGCGCTCCTCAGCCGCCATCATTAACGTGGTATCCGCCGACGCGGTGGGTCAGTTCCCCGACCAGAACATTGCCGCCGCTCTGTCGCGCCTGCCCGGTATCGCGGTAGAACGTGATCAGGGACAGGAGCGCGCCATCAGTATGCGCGGCGCACCGTCGCGCTGGAGTTCGATTTCCTTCGACGGCGTTAACGTTATTGCCCCCAGCGGTCGCCGTGCACGGACTGATACCGTACCGGCCGCCATCGGCAGTGCCGTTGCTGTGCGAAAGGCCGTAACGCCAGCCATGCAGGGTGAATCACTGGCCGGTAACGTTGATATTATTACACGTGGCGCTTTTGATTATCCCGGATTCAAGTCAGCCTTGAACGTGGCTGCCGGTTACAATGATCTGGGCGGTGGCGATCAGTACGACGTCGGTGGTTTTGTTGCCAATACCTTTGCGGATGGACAGTTTGGTGTGCTGTTGTCAGCCTCACGTTATGAGCGCGACATGGTCACTGATAACTTTGAGACCGACTGGGAGACTGGCGAAGACTCACAGGATCGTGAGCCTGGTTTCGAAGAACGTGCCTGGGCGGATGCTCACCAGAATAAATTGTATCGTCTGGTGCGCAGCAACACCGCCTATTCTGGTCGTTTCGATTTCCGCCCTTCGGACAATCATCATTTCTTCTTCAGCACCATCTACACCGAATTCACCGATGATGAGATGCGCAATGCTCATGAGTTCGATTTTGATGACGGTGCAGTCCGCACAGATCGTGCCAGTGTGACACGTGGCTATGCTGATATCCGGACTGGCAATACACCGCTGCAGGGTACAATTTACGCGGTAGAGTTAGACAGCACATTGAATTCAAACAAGACACTGGAAAGCATTTTCACAAACACACTGGGTGGCGAGCAGCGCTTTGGCATCTGGGACGCGTCTTGGCGTCTGAACTACAGCAATTCAAAGGCTGAAGGTGGTCCCTCTGTGCAGTCAGCCTGGAGAAGCCCCAGGGGTGCTGACGCGCTCAGTCTGAGACCGACAGTGGTTTATGACTACAACGATCGCACACGACACGGCGTGAAGCTGTTTGAGACTATCGTTAATCCGGATGGCTCCTTCTCACGTGGTGCCATCAAGCGCTCTCTTGATCCGCAGGATTACGAGTTTGTTCGCCTGCGTAACAACACAAGATTGCAAGACAGCAAGTCCATCAGCGCACGTTTTGATTTGACACGTGAGATGGACCTGTTCGGCCAGCCGAGCGAAGTCCAGTTTGGCGTGCAGTACGACGACCGTTCCAAGGAAGACACTCGCCAGACACTGCAAATCCTGCCCGGTGCATTGACGGCTGCAGGTGTCGCTTTGCCGACGACTGATGACTTTGCCATCAATGATCCATATAAAGGTGAGTTGCCGCTGGGTTACACCTTCCGGTACTTCTCTGACAGGGGGCTGCGTAATCTTTGGAGCAGCCTGGCAAGTCAGGGATTCGCCGAAGTGCTGGCTGACACATCAGAAACCAATAACTACGAAGTAACAGAAGAAGTACTGTCCGCCTACGCCATGGCGACCACCTATTTTGACTGGGGTAACATCCTTGCCGGTGCCCGTGTCGAGCGAGTTGATAATACCGGCAGTGCGCTGGTGCGTTTTGGCAACACTTATCAGCCAGCTTTGGTGGGCGGTGATAACCTGCAATTTTTCCCCAGTGTGCATGTGAACTGGGACATCAATGATGAGCTCAAGCTACGTGTTTCAGCTAACAGTGGCGCGGCTCGACCAGATTTCACCATCCTGCGTCCTAACTTCAACGTCTCGGATGAGAATCAGTCCATCAGTGGTGGCAACCCGTTGGCTGAGCCGGAAAAAGCCATGGGGCTGGATGCTTACCTGGAATGGTATATGCCTTCAGGCAGTTTTTTCTCGGTGGGCGCGTACTACAAGTCTCTGGATGATGTGCTTTTCACCGTGCAGCGACCGACCTTTGGCAGCGACGTGTTGAATCAACCTGGCTTTGATCGTTCAACGTACAGCTACACCACTACTGACAACGGTGGCAGTGGGCATATTGCCGGTTTCGAAGTCGCGGTATCACAGACGCTGGAACCGTTCGCTGAGCGTCTGAATCTGCCTGACTGGGCCACAGGATTCGGCTTCCGCGGCAACCTGACGCTGAATGATTCCGAAAGCGAAACGCCTGACGGTCGCAAGATTCAGCTGCCAGGTTCATCTGACCTGATATACAACCTGGCGCTGTCCTATGAGCGTTACGGTCTTTCCACCCGTCTGAGCTGGCAATACCGAACCAAGTGGATTGACAGCATCGGCGACGGCGATATTCTGGGCGATGGTTACTGGGATGAAGTCGGCCGTCTGGACTTCAAGGTCGGGTATACGTTTAACGACAATGCCAACGTTTACCTGGAAGCCAACAACCTGTTGAGTGAGCCGGGTATCCGCTACGAAGGCGATCCCATCCGGGTTTCTGAGTACGAGGAGTTTGGTCCGCGTTATCTGGTAGGTCTGCGACTGAACTTCTGATAGCAGTCTGGTTGATAGTAAAAGCCCCTTTCAGCATTGGCTGGAAGGGGCTTTTTTGCTTACCAATGTCAGTAAGTATTGCCAGGCCCGGACTCTGATTGATCTGCGTCAATAGCACGGCAGTTGACCGGCAACAGACGGAGGTTCATGATAAGTCCTCTGAATTATAAGCTTATACTGCTTTTCATATAATTGATGGTATCGTTGTCGACGATCGATCAGCCAAGACATTTAATCAGGAGGCAGAAATGGCTAATCAAACGCATTTTGACGTGGTGGTTGTAGGTGCTGGCGCTGGTGGTATCTCCGCCGCCGCCAGTCTCCTGAAACGTAAGCCGGATTTGAACATTGCTCTGGTTGATAAGGCTGACAAACATTATTATCAGCCCGGCTGGACGATGGTCGGCGGCGGTGTATTTACCCCGCAACAGACTGAGCGCCCGATGGCGAGCCTGATTCCGCGAGGTACCACTTGGGTCAAAGCCGCTGTGACTGGGTTTGAGCCCGACAACAATAAGGTGCTGCTGGACGATGGTAAGGCACTGACCTATGACCGTCTGATTGTTGCCCCGGGTCTGAAACTGAACTGGGATGCGGTGGAAGGGCTCAGTGAGACGCTGGGTAAAAACGGCGTGACGTCCAACTACCGGTTTGACCTGGCACCTTATACCTGGAAGCTGGTCAGCGAGCTGAAATCTGGCAAGGCTATTTTTACGCAGCCACCTATGCCCATTAAATGCGCAGGTGCGCCTCAAAAAGCCATGTATCTGTCCGGCGATCATTGGGTAAGGCAAGGTCTGATCGATAAAATTGATATCCATTTTTGCAATGCGGGTGGCGTGCTGTTTGGGGTGGCTGACTATGTGCCCGCCCTCATGGAATATGTAAAACGTTACCATGCGACGCTTAATTTCAGTCATAACCTGGTCAAGGTCGACGGTGAAGCGCGCACGGCGTGGTTTGACAAAACGGATGCGGACGGCAACAAGGAAACGGTGGAGATGCAATTCGACATGATGCATGTCTGTCCACCACAACAGGCGCCGGACTTTATTCGCAGCAGCCCGTTGGCCGATCAGGCCGGCTGGGTGGATGTGGACCAGGAAACGCTTAAACACAAACGATACGCGAATATCTGGTCGCTGGGTGATGTCATGAACGCACCCAATGCCAAGACTGCAGCGGCGGCGCGTAAGCAGGCGCCGATTGTGGCCTTTAATATGCTGGCAGATATGGGCGTTACGAAGGGCGAAGCACGCTATAATGGCTACGGTTCATGCCCGTTGACCGTGGAGCGCGGCAAAATTGTGCTCGCCGAGTTTGGTTATGGCGGTAAGTTGTTGCCGAGTATGCCGGGTTGGCTGCTTGACGGACGTCGCCCGACGCGTATGGCATGGACTTTGAAGAAGGATTTTTTGCCGTGGCTTTACTGGAATGGCATGCTGAAAGGCAGGGAATGGCTGGTCGCACCGGATGTGGTGTAAATTTTTTTAAAAGTTCAGGAGTAGTTTATGAAGGCTAAGCAGGTGACTGATGATTTTGCAGTCGCGGAGCAATTGACGGCAGACGATGTGGACATGATGGCAGCCGCCGGATTCAAGACCATTATCTGCAACCGCCCCGACGGCGAAAGCCATGGTCAACCCTTGCGAGCGGAAATTCAGGCCGTTGCAGAAGATCATGATATGGTCTTTAAGTACATTCCGGTAGTGTCCGGCCAATTGAGTCTGGAGGATGTGGCAGCCTTCACAGAGGCGCTGGATGAGGCGCCCAAGCCGGTTCTGGCCTATTGCCGCAGTGGTACGCGTTCCATCCAGTTGTGGGGGCTGGCCAGCGGATTGAAGGGCATGGCCCCTGAGGAAGTGGTTCGTCTGGGCGCACAGGCCGGTTACGATCTGAATGGTGTGGCTGGTTGGCTGGCCCAGCAGAGCGAAGGTTAAACTGGAGCTGACTTGAAAAAGTACCTGCCAATTCTGGACTGGGCGCGTCGGTATCGATCCGAGCAGTTCTCTGACGACATCCTGGCGGCCATCATTGTCATGGTCATGCTGGTACCGCAGTCACTGGCCTATGCGATGCTGGCAGGGCTGCCACCCGAGATGGGTTTGTATGCGAGTATCCTGCCGCTGATGGTGTATGCGCTGTTTGGCACCAGCCGGGCATTGTCGGTCGGTCCGGTAGCGGTGGTATCGTTAATGACCGCGGCGGCTGTGGCCCGGCTGGAGTTGCAGGATCCCGCCCAAATGATAGCTGCAGCTACGCTGCTGGCATTTATGGCGGGAGCTTTTCTGGTCATTCTGGGCGTGCTCAGGTTGGGTTTTCTGGCGAACTTTTTGTCGCATCCGGTGATCGCCGGGTTTATCACTGCCTCCGGGGTAATTATTGCCCTGGGGCAATTACCCGGCATTCTCGGTATCAGCGCAGGCGGTCAGACCCTGCTGCAGTTGGTGCCATCCATTGCTTCTGGTGTGCAGGCGTCCCTGGATAACCTGAACTGGCCGACGATACTGGTCGGCGGTGGTACATTGATTTACCTGTTCTGGTCGCGGGCCAAACTGGCGGGTTTGCTGAAAAAAGCCGGTATGAATGACCGGACAGCGGTGATCACCTCGCGACTGAGTCCGATTGTGGCCGTATTGGCCACTGGGTTTGCGGCCTGGTCTCTGGACCTGGGTGAGAAAGGTCTGGTTCTGGTTGGTGATGTGCCGACCGGCCTGCCGGGGCTGGCACTGCCGAGTTTCTCGCCAGATCTGTGGTCAGCGCTGGCGGGTTCGGCAGCCCTGATTGCTATCCTGGGATTTGTTGAGTCTGTGTCTGTGGCTCAGGGACTGGCAGCCAAAAAGCGTGAACGCATCGATCCGGATCAGGAGCTAATCGGTATCGGTGCCTCCAATATGGCAGCCTCGGTGGCGGGCGGTTTTCCTGTGGCGGGCGGTTTTGCGCGCTCGGTTGTCAATTTTGATGCCGGTGCGGCTACGCCAGCGGCCGGATTTTTTGCCGCTCTGCTCATGGCTGTGGCGACCTTCTTTTTGATGCCGTTACTGGCCTGGTTGCCCAAAGCGACGCTGTCAGCGACCATTATCGTTGCTGTCTGGTCACTGGTGGATTTCAGTATTTTGAAGAAAGCCTGGAGTTATTCGCGTGCCGATTTCATGGCGGTTACCGCCACCATCGTTCTGACCTGGCTCGAGGGTGTGGAGGCCGGTGTCGCGGCGGGTATTCTGGTTTCCGTGCTGATACATCTGTACAAGAGTTCTCGTCCGCACGTGGCCATTGTGGGACAGGTGCCGGGCACCGAGCATTACCGCAATGTGCATCGTCATCATGTCACAACATATCCACAGATATTGTCTTTGCGGGTCGACGAAAGCCTGTACTTTGCAAACACGCGTTTTCTTGAAGATCTGGTCTACAAGGAAGTGTCGGAACGGGCTGATTTGAAGCATGTGGTGCTCATGTGCAGTGCCGTCAACGAGATTGACCTGAGTGCGCTGGAGTCATTGGAGGCCATTAACAGCCGGCTGAAAGACAATGGTATTCAGTTACATCTGTCTGAGGTCAAGGGACCGGTCATGGACAGCCTGCAACGCTCGCATTTCCTTCATGAACTCAGTGGCAAGGTCTATCTGAGTCAGCACCAGGCCGTTCAGGATTTGTTGTGAGATACCTGGGTTGAGATACCCGGGTTGTCAGATACCCGGGCAGTCAGAGGGTGGCAAGTGGACATCAGGGATACTCTTGAATGTCGTGGCTGTCCACTTGCTTGACTTCAACCCCGCTCAACAGCAATTGCCACACCCTGGCCACCGCCAATGCACAGTGTAGCCAGGCCTTTGTGAACATCACGGCGAATCATTTCGTGAATCAGTGTCACCAATACCCGGCAACCTGAGGCGCCAATCGGGTGACCTAATGCAATGGCACCGCCGTTGACATTAACTTTGTCCATATCCCACTTGAGTTCGCGGGCGACTGCCAATGATTGGGCAGCAAAGGCCTCGTTGGCTTCGATCAGGTCAAGGTCATCAATGCCCCAACCCGCCTTTGCCAGGCAGCGTTGAGTGGCAGAGACCGGGCCAATGCCCATGATTTTTGGATCCACAGCGGCATTGGCCCAGGCTTTGATCCGTACCAGAGGGGTCAGACCGTTCTGCTCCGCAGCGCGCTGGCTGCAGACGATGACAGCGGCGGCGCCATCGTTGAGCCCGGACGCATTGCCGGCGGTCACTGAGCCATCTTTCTTGAAGACGGCTGGCAGACGGGAGAGAGCTTCGATAGACGAATTGGCGCGCGGGCCCTGGTCTATATCGACAATGATTGGCTCCCCTTTGCGCTGAGGAATCTGGACGGGCAGGATTTCCTGTTTGAAGTGGCCGGCCTGTATCGCAGCAACGGCTTTTTGCTGTGAGGCCAAAGCGAATTCGTCCTGCTCCTGCCGACTGATCTGATATTTCTCAACCAGATTCTCGGCCGTGATGCCCATATGATAATTATTGAAGGCGTCCCACAGACCGTCATGAATCATCGTGTCGACTGCCTGCCAGTTGCCCATTTTCTGACCTGTGCGCGAATTGGGTAACACGTGCGCAGACTGGCTCATGTTTTCCATGCCGCCAGCGATGATCATGTCGGCATCGCCGCACTGAATAGCCTGGGCGGCCAGGTGCACTGCTTTGAGACCGGATCCGCACACTTTATTGATGGTCATGGCTGGTGTTTCGACGCCCAGCCCGGCATGGATACTGGCCTGACGTGCCGGATTCTGACCACAGCCGGCTGTCAGCACCTGACCCATAATCACCTCGTTAATCAACGCGCTGTCTACTGCCGTGCGCTGTACTAACTGACGGATGATCTGGGCACCCAGCTCGGTGGCCGGCAAAGCAGCCAGGTCACCCTGAAAGGTTCCAATAGCGCTGCGTCCGGCAGCGACGATAACGATATCCTGCATACGGTTTACCTGTTAACTCGATGTTCGATGAGATTATCTACGACAGAGGGTTCAGCCAGCGTGGTGGTATCACCCAGGTGGTCTATTTCATTGGCGGCAATCTTGCGCAGAATGCGGCGCATGATTTTGCCGGAGCGTGTTTTGGGCAGCCCTGGTGCAAACTGTACGATTTCCGGCTTGGCAAAGGCCCCGATCTCGTCAGCAACAAATTGAATAAGTTCCTTTTTTAAATCGTCGGAGTCTTTGATGCCAGTCATCAGTGTCACATAGGCATAGACAGCGTTGCCCTTGATATCATGTGGGTATCCGACCACGGCAGCTTCTGCAACTTTAGGATGTAAAACCAGGGCGCTCTCCAACTCCGCGGTGCCCAGACGATGCCCGGAGACGTTGATTACGTCATCCACCCGGCCAATGATCCAGTAGTAACCGTCCTTGTCACGGCGTGCGCTGTCGCCGGTAAAGTAATAGCCCGGGTAGGCCTTGAAGTAAGTGTCCACACACCGCTGATGATCACCAAATACGGTACGTATCTGAGAAGGCCAGCTCTGTGTAATAACCAGATTGCCTTTGCCGGCACCTTGGATAACCTTGCCGTGAGCATCCAGTAGTTCTGGTTTAACACCAAAGAAGGGCAGGGTTGCGGAGCCGGGTTTCAGGTCAGTAACGCCAGCCATGGGGCTGATCATGGTGGAGCCGGTTTCAGTCTGCCACCAGGTGTCGACTATCGGACAGCGCTCTTCGCCAACTACTTTGTGATACCATTCCCAGGCCTCCGGGTTAATCGGTTCGCCGACTGAGCCGAGCAGGCGCAGCGATGCGCGGGAGCTGCTCTTGACTGGCTCGTCCCCCAGACTCATGAGTGCACGCAGGGCTGTAGGCGCGGTGTAAAAAATATTCACGTGATGTTTGTCGATCACCTGCCAGAAGCGCGAAGCATCGGGGTAGGTGGGTACGCCTTCGAACATCAGGGTCGTTGCGCCGTTGCACAGCGGCCCGTAAAGGATATAGCTGTGTCCGGTCACCCAGCCTACATCAGCCGTGCACCAGAAAACCTCACCTTCGTGGTAGTCAAAGATGTACTTGTGGCTCATGGCGGCCTGCAGCAGGTAGCCGGCTGTGCTGTGCAGCACTCCCTTGGGTTTGCCGGTGGAGCCGGATGTATAAAGAATGAATAAGGCGTCCTCAGCGTCCATGACCTCAGCAGGGCATTGGTCATCGACCTGGGAAATAGCCTCGTGGTACCAGACATCGCGTTCCGCATGCCATCCTGTGTCGGCCTCAGTGTGCTTCACCACAATGACAGAGTGCACATCCGGGCACTGCTCCAGCGCCTTGTCCACGTTGTGTTTCAGTGGGATGAGTTTGCCACCGCGGACGCCCTGGTTGGCTGTAATAACAGTGCGACAATCAGAGTCCTGGATGCGGTCGCGGATAGCATCGGGCGAGAAGCCACCAAACACAACCGAATGAACGGCACCAATGCGGGTGCAGGCCAGCATGGCATAGGCGGCCTCGGGAATCATGGGCATATAGATGCACACCCGGTCGCCTTTTTTGACACCGCGCGCTTTTAGCACATTGGCCATGCGACAAACTGCCTGATGCAGGTCGCGGTAAGTGATGTGCAGACTGCTGTCGGGCTCATCTCCCTCCCAGATTATGGCTGTCTGATCGGCGCGTTGGGGCAGGTGGCGATCAATGCAATTCCAGCTGACATTCAGCTTGGCATCTTTGAACCAGGCGACCTGAGCCTTGGCAAACTCGCCGTCAAAAACCTTGCTCCAGGGTTCAAAAAAGCCGACAAACTTCTCTGCCTGTTCGGCCCAGAATATGTCGGGCTGATCAATTGATTGTTGATACAGGCGGTGATAATCGTCGATATTGATCAGGCTATGAGCGGCTCGCTCTTTGTCGACGGGATAGACTTTATCTTCTGCCATAGCTTGCTCCCAGTATTTTTATTGCGGCACTCAGGCCGTCAGCGTCAGTTCCAGGTTATCAATCAAGCGGGTGTTGCCGATGTATGCAGCGGCCAGTATGACCAGCTTCTGACCGGGATGACGGTGTGTGTCATCATCGGCTGGTTCCAGCGTATGAGCATCACAGATGCTGAAATAGTCGGGCCGCAGCCCCTCTTTTTGCAGTTGTCTGACGGCGTCACTTTCCAGCTGCCGGAAATGATTGCCGGTGGCTGCGACGTTCTTTGCTGTGTCCTGAAGCGTGCGGTACAACTGCGCTGCGGTGATCTTTTCGTCTGAACTCAGGTAGCCATTACGAGAACTCATAGCCAGACCACTTGGTTCGCGCTCTGTCGCCACGCCCGTGAGCGTGATCGGAAAACGCAAATCAAGTGTCATTTTGCGGATCACCTGAAATTGTTGATAGTCCTTAAGGCCGAAGACGGCATGATCTGGCTGTACCAGATTAAACAGTTTGCTGACCACGGTAGCCACGCCATCAAAGTGCCCTGGACGGCTCGCACCGCAATAACGTTCTGAAATGCCGGGCACCGTCACCACTGTGTGACGATCCAGACCGTCTGGATAAATTTCAGACACAGGCGGGGTGAATAGATAGTCACAGCCGGCCTGAGTCAGTTTGTTGATATCAGCGTCCGGTGTGCGGGGGTATTTGTCCAGATCTTCATTGCGGCCGAACTGCATGGGATTGACAAAAATCGTGGCAACGGTAATGTCTGCCAGCTCATTGGCGGTATGTACCAGTTTGATATGACCGGCATGCAGGTTGCCCATGGTGGGCACCACAGCAATGGTGTTGCCCTTGTGCCGTTCACCGTTCAGAGCCTGGCGAAGTGATTCAGTTGTGAAACAGATTTGCATAGAGAGATGTATCCGGAATTAGTCGAAACAATGTTCCGGCGCAGGGAAGTGTCCCTGTTTTACATCATCTGCATAACGCTTGATGGCGCCAGCGATGCCGTTGTCTGATTCGGCCAGAAAGTTTTTCACAAACTTGGGTTTGATGGGCGATATGCCCAGAATATCCTGCAGCACCAGCACCTGGCCGGTTGTGTCGGGTCCGGCACCAATGCCAATCACTGGAATATTGAGCGCTTCTGTGATGCGCCTGGCGAGCGAAGCGGGTACACACTCCAGCAGCAATATGCTGGCACCGGCTTCCTGTAGTTGCAGCGCCTCTTCAACCATTTTTTCGGCCTGCTCCGGGTTACGACCCTGAACCAGATAGCCGCCAAACAGGTTAATGGACTGTGGGGTGAGTCCCATGTGAACGCAGACCGGAATACCTCTCTCGGCAAGCAGGCGAGTTGAACTGGCCAGCCAGGCACCGCCTTCCAGTTTGACCATCTCTGCCCCGGCTCGCATCAGGGCAGCGGCATTCTCCAGAGTTTCCGTTTCTGAGGAGTAACTCATAAAGGGCATGTCAGCCATGATAAAGGACCGGCTGTTGCCACGCTTGACACATTCCACGTGGTAGATCATGTCTGTCATGGTCACAGGCAGTGTGTTGTCGTGCCCCTGCAACACCATGCCCAGCGAGTCGCCGACCAGAATTACCTCGACACCGGCATCATTCAGCAGCCGGGCATAGAGCGCATCATAGGCCGTCAGGCAGGCGAATTTTTCGCCTTTGGCGTTGATCTTGTTCAGAGTAGCCAGCGTGACGTGCTGGCGATCGGATTGTGCACTCATGTTGTTTCCCCTTCCTGATGCAGCTTAGCGTGACCCGATAGTCACAGCAAGGTGGGTTTTGGATTAAAGTACTGAACGCCGCGGGGAGAGCTCATGATGCGTGAGATTAATTGTTGGTAGTCGTCGTCACCATCCACCAGATCCAGATCACTGCAGTTGACTATCAGCAGCGGTGAGCGGTCGTAGTAGTGGAAAAAACGCGTGTAGGCATCATTCAGCCGGTTCAAATAGTCGGCGTCAATGGTCTGTTCGGCAGCAATACCGCGCTTCTGGATGCGCTGCAGAAGTATCTGGGTGGGCGCCTGCAGGTAGATGACCAGATCCGGGGCCGGTGCATCGATGGTCAGGTGATCGAAGACATTCTGATACAACAGGAACTCATCCGGATCCAGATTCAACTGGGCAAACAGCACATCTTTGTCGATCAGAAAGTCGGCAATGCGCACGGGCTCGAACAGGTCATCCTGTTTGATCGCCTGTAACTGTTGTGCACGCTGAAACAGGAAGAACAATTGCGTGGCCAGGGCATGCTGGCGCGGGTTGTTGTAGAAACGCTCAAGAAAAGGATTTTCCTCGGGCTTTTCCAGCATGATGTCATAGTTGAACGACTCCGCCAGGCGTTTTGCCAGGCTGGTTTTGCCGACCCCGATGGGCCCTTCGACGGCAATGTAGCGAGGCATGGTGTGCATCAATCCGCTGACTCCGACTGTTTACGTGGTTTGCGGCGGCGCGGGCGTTTCTTTTTAGCGCTCTGCAGGGCAGCGATCATGTTTTCCTGATCAGCACGATCTCCCAGCTGGAAACGGGTCCACCATGCGCCGGTTCCGCCCAGATCTTCACCTGCCTCTTCGCGCAGCAGCAGAAAGTCGTAGGCGGCGCGAAAACGCTGATGCCCCATTGCGCCGTCAACCGCTCTTTTACTGACCGGTTCCAGTCGCCACTGCAGTTCCCAGATTTCCCGCATCATGGCTGTAAAACGCTTGGGGATTGCCGTATAACGTAGCTGTGATGCAATCACATCGCTGGCTGTCTGCTGAATCTGTGTGGCAGTGGGTCGCCGGTTGCCGTTCTGCTGCATCAGCTCATGGCGCAGTACTGGCCACAGCAGAGCCGCATACAAAAACGCGGGGGTTATTGACTTGCCTTGCGCCAGGCGCTGGTCTGTGTTGCGAAACGCCAGTGCAACAAATTGTGTATCTATCGGATTATCGTCGGTCAGGTAGCTCAGCACAGGCTTGAACAGATATTCAGCGATGCCGTAGTGGCGCAGCATTGCAAAAGTCTCGGCAGATTTGCCGGTCGTAAACAGTTTCACGGTTTCGTCGAACAATCTGGCAGATGATATCGACTGCAGCAGATGTGCCAGACGCGGCAAGGGGGCTTCGGTGGATTTTTCAATGTCAAAATCCAGTTTGGCGGCCAGGCGCACGGCCCTCAGAATTCGCACCGGATCTTCGCGGAAACGGGTATCAGGGTCGCCAATCATGCGTATCTGTCGGCTTTTGATGTCTGCCAGTCCGTTCACAAAGTCCAGCAGTACAAACCCTTTGGTGGTGTAATACAGCGCGTTGACCGTGAAATCGCGCCGCAAGGCATCCTCGTTAATGCTGCCATAAACATTGTCGCGCAGGATCATGCCGCCGGATGTATGTGCGGAGTCGAGGTCGCGGATATGACGGCGCGACTGATCATCTTCAACTTCAGTTTCAATATCGTGATGCGCCCGAAAGGTGGTCACCTCAATAATTTCACGCCCAAAGCGGACATGCGCAATTTTGAATCGGCGTCCGACTACCCGGGAATTTCTGAACAGCTCTTTAACCTGCTCCGGGGTTGCATCTGTCGAGATATCAAAATCTTTTGGATGGCCTTGTAAAAGCAGGTCGCGCACACCGCCGCCGACCAGAAACGCCTGGAATCCTGCATCGTTCAGTCGATACAGTACCTTGAGAGCATTGGGGGAGATATTCTTGCGGGTAATGCAATGATCTTCGCGTGCAATGATATCTACGTCCTGAAGATCCAGCTCCTTGAGCAAATTTGATGTATTGCTGGCCCGGGTTGGACTATTGGAAGAGGTTGCATAGTGTTTGCGGGCTTTGCCGGTTTTTGTGCTGGCGCGAGTGTCTTGTTCAGGTTCGGGTTGATTAGCGTCCACTACCTTGGCAGGCGAGCCAAACAGGAATCGGGTCAGCTTTTTTAACATCGGCACGTCAGGGTCCATATACGCAATAATCCTGGTGAGCTGTATCCATGCGCGCAGCTACCAACTGATTTTTTGCAATAATACACGGAAGTGAGAAAGAGTGCAGGGTGAAATGCTCTGGGGGGTGACTCGACCCCCCCGCAAGGAAGGTATTTGTTTATTATTATTGTTGTTATTTCTTTTTGTTCTTGTGATGCTTTTGTTTTTATTGGAGACACAAATACGTGTCAAGTTCAGTAACAGTGACGATCAGCTTCGGCATACCCGATTAAACTGCCTTCCTGTTTGATTATTTTTATTATTTTGCACCTATTTGGATGCCAGGTTTATTTATTATTGTTTGTCGAGTTTTATTTTTATTGTGTTTTTTTATTGTTATTACCTTTACTAATGCACTTAGTGTGCCAAAAGTAATATTTGCTTTATAAACAATTAGTTATAAATTAAAGCGATGTTTCTACTACTGAGTATCAAGAAAAGTGTTACCAAATAACTCTAAACTAATGGGTAGATGAGTATCGGTAACAGTTTCAGGCCTGCTTCTTTTTGCGGGGCAGGCCAAAGCGCTGACGCCGCTCCCACAGACATTTGCGGCTGATGCCAAGTTTCTTGGCCAGTTGCGTCTCGTTCATCTGATCCTGGTGTTCCAGCACAAACTTCTGGAAGTAATCTTCCAGAGACAGCTCTTCAGCCGAGTCATCGTCATCAGTCTCGGTAATACGGGTACGTTCGGTCAGCGGCCGAATGACTCTCTTGCTGTTCAGATCAATCGCCAATAACTCTGCGCCAATCTCTGATGTTTCTGCCAGCACAACGGCGCGCTCAATGGCATTTTCCAGTTCTCGGACATTGCCGGGCCAGGAGTAGCTGGCAATGGCCTGGGTGGCCTCATTGGTAAATGTCAGAATCGGGGACTTCAGGCGTTGGCATGTGCGGGTGAGTATGGCATCAGCCAACTCCAGAATATCGTTACCGCGCTCACGAAGCGGCGGTAGCACCAGGGTCATCACATTAATGCGATAGTAGAGGTCTTCACGGAAATCGCCGTCGATAACCAGTTGTTTGAGGTCTCTGTGTGTTGCGGCGACCAGTCGTACATCCACCTTGCGGGACTGCACAGAGCCCACCTTGCGGATCTCATTTTCCTGCAGCACTCGCAGCAATCGGGCTTGCGCGTCCAGAGGCAGCTCGCCGATTTCGTCCAGAAACAGAGTGCTGCCATTGGCGGCTTCTACCAATCCGGTCCGATTGGCCGTGGCGCCGGTAAACGCGCCTTTTTCGTGGCCAAAAAGCTCGGACTCAATCAGATTCTCAGGGATCGCGGCGCAGTTCACGGAGATCATCTCTGCCTCGTGGCGGTCACTGAGCCTGTGAATGGCCTGCGCCACCAGTTCTTTGCCGGTTCCCGATTCGCCATTGATCAGCACCGTGGAGCTGGTCAGGGCCACTTTGCGTATACGGCGGAATAACTCCATCATCTGAGGGCAGCTACCGATCATTCCCGGCACCGGCGGTTCGTGTTCGGTATCGTCTGCTCTTGCTCTGCTGCTTATTGGTGTTGGTTTGGGGTTGTCTTTAATGATGCGCTCAACAGCCTGCAGCATCTCTTCGTGTTCAAAGGGCTTGGGTATGTAGTCGACTGCACCCAGTTTCATGGAATCGATGGCAGAGCGCAGGCTGGAATAGCTGGTCATGATCAATACCGGTGTGTCGGTGGCCTTGATCAGGTCGGTGCCCGGAGCCCCGGGCAGGCGCAGGTCGCTGACAACAATGTCGTAGTGGTTCTGAGCCAGCAGCTCGACGCCTTCCTTGACCGAGCCGGCTTCGCTGACCTGGTAGCCGTGACGCTCCAACAGCCGCCGGAGCGCTGTGCGTATAACCTGCTCGTCTTCAACTACCAGAACATTGTGCTGTGCTGTCATGGTTTTACTCAGTCAATAATAAACGGGGCCATTAGGCTTTTGCGTGCTGGGCATCATAACAGGGAAAACTGAGGATTACCCGTGCACCCGGGTTATCCTGCCTGTCACTGGCATTCATTATATCAATATGTCCGCCGAGGTTTTCAACCAGGCTGTAAACCAGCGACAGGCCCAGACCGGTGCCTTCGCCGGGCTCTTTGGTGGTGAAAAACGGCTCGAACACCCGGTCCCGGATTTCATCTGGTATGCCGGTTCCCTGATCGCTGATGCTGATTTGCACCGATGCTGCAATTCGTTCACAGCAGACCGTAATCGTGCTTTCTTCCGGACTGGCATCACGGGCATTATTGATCAGATTGACCAGGATCTGCAGTAGCTGCTGGGAATCACCGAGTATACGGGCATCCGGTTCACAGCTGACATCAAAGTGCATGTATTTGCCTTTCTTGTTCAGTGATACCAGCGTGATGGCTTCATCGATACATTCTGCAACGGAAACAATTTCGTGCCGTTGATCAGCTTTATTGTGCGTACCACTATGGGCAAAATTTACCAGAGATTGAACGATGCGCGATGTGCGATCAGTCTGTTCAATGATTTGTCTGGCCATGGTGCGCAACTCATCGTTCTGGGTCTCGTCACGAATGTTCTGTGCCAGGCAGGCAATACCGGTGATGGGGTTGCCAATTTCATGAGCGACACCGGCCGCCAGCCGACCAATTGAGGCCAGGCGTTCCGAATGCGCCAGCTCTTCTTCAAGCAGCTCAGTATCGGTGAGGTCTTCCAGCAGGATAATCACACCATCCTGGCGGATACGCGGGCTGGCTGATTGTTCGATGACGGCCTTGTGCAGGCTGATGTAACGCTTGTTGCCGCCAACATTGACGGTTACTTTGTGCAGGTGCGCGTTGTCGCCTTCCCGGAAGCGATTGAGCAGGGAGAACCAGGGTTCGCCGATTTCGCTCAGGTGGAGACCCACAGCCTCATCGGGTGTAGTGGCCGTGAGTGTTTCCATGGCGTGGTTCCACATGATGATCTGGTCGTCCGGTCCAAGCGAGCAGACACCCAGCGGCAGATCCATAAGAATCTGACGATGATAACGTCGCAGGTTGTCCAGATCGGCAGCCATGCCGGACAGGTTGCTGCGGTAAGCTTCGATCCGGCTTTCAATGGCTGCTACATCGGATGCGCCTGACTCGCTATTGGCTGTATAGGGCAGAAAGCGGTCAATCAGATCGTGCGCAATGGCGGGCCCCAGCAGTCCTGACAGATTGGCTTCCAGGCGGCCACGCAGCAGACGCAAGGACTTCGGGCGGCGATCCTGTTTATCCATGTTCAGGTCGCGCAGTGCCTGCATGACTTCGCGCGTGGCTGTGCGCTCGCCAAGAGGTTTGGTCAGTTGACTGATAAACTCGTCAGCTGAGCCGGCGGTGACCCGGGCACGACGTTGTCTGCGCAGGTTATCGACAGAGCAGATATCCGCCGAGATTTTTTCTTCGTTTGAACTGCGTGTGAGCAATGAGACAATCACGAACAGGGTGACATTGCATACCAGCGACAGTGCGACAATTTCACGAGTATTCAGATCACCGAGAGTGAAAAAGTTAATGCCGGTTGCAACCGGCAGAACCAGGAAGGCGACCCAGATGGCGGTGCCTGCCGCCAACCCTGCCATAAATCCTTTTTTGTTGCCGCGTGGCCAGTAGAGCAATGCGATAATGGCGGGCAGGAACTGCAGGCTGCCGATCAGGCCGATATTGCTGACTGCCCGGATGCTCTGACTGTCAGAGGGTATGTAATAAAAAAGGAAACCACCCCAGATCAGTGCGGCAATCAGTATGCGCCGCTTCCACAACAGCCAGCGATAGATATCCTGCCGCGCACTGGGTTGCCAGACAGGCAGGATCAGGTGATTCAGACACATGGTCGACAAGGCTAATGTAATCACGATAATCAGTCCGCTGGCGGCCGAGAGTCCGCCAAGGAAGCCGATAATGGTGAACAAAGGATTGTCATAGTCCATGCCCAGCGTAACCGGATAATACTCCATGGGCGACAGGCTGCCGGACTTGAGTCCTGCCCATAGTATTGGCAGCACCGGCAGGCTCAACAGCAGAAAGTAGAGTGGCAGTCCCCAGCTGGCAACGCTCAGTGCCCGCGGGTGGTTGTTCTCGTGAAATGTCATGTAGAACATCTGCGGTGTAGCCACCGCCGCGGTAAAAAACACCAGCATCATGACCTGGAACGTGCCCGGTGGAGCGGGCTCCTTCAGTCGTCGCAGCAGTTCAGGTTGTTGTTGCAGCCACTGCTCCATGGCGTCAAAACTGCCAAAACCCTTGAATACTGCAAATCCGCCTACCAACAGCAGAGCAACCAGCTTTACGATGGACTCAAAAGCGATGGTCATCACCAGGCCTTCGTGGCGTTCTCGCCCCGAGCCTTTGCCTGTTCCAAAAAAGATGGCAAACAGGGTGATTAACAGGCAAAAAGTCAGTGCCAGCGACAACTGGGTGGCTTCGGGTGCCAGCAACCCAACCGTGTTGGCAACGGCCTGAATCTGCAGGGAAAGCAGGGGCATAACAACAATCAGCATGACCAGTGTGGTGAGTGTGCCGGCCCAGGGGCTGCGGTATCGGAAGGCCAGAAGGTCGGCCAGCGAACTGAGCTGATAGGTTTTGGTCAGATTGAGGATGGGGCGCAGCACCAGGGGGGATAGCAGAAAGGCCAGCGAAATACCGATGAATGGAGCCAGATAACCAAAGCCGTCCCGGAATGCATTGCCGGTTGCGGCATAGTAGGACCAGACGCTGGCGAACACCCCCAGCGAAAGCACATATACAACCGGGTGGCGGACGATCCGCTCGGGAATCCAGCCTTTCTCGGTGACGTAAGCGATGCCGAACAGGATGGCCAGATACCCTATGCCGATGGCAAAGAGCGTGCTGAGTTCAAAGCTCATCGGAATTTTGTTCCCGATATGCCCAGGCCCCGGCCATGATAATCATTAGACACAGGATAAATGGTCGGTACCAGGCTCCGTCCATCTGCATGGCCCACTCAACGCTCAACAGGTACAGCAAGTAGCTGAACACCAGAATGATGAGGGTTGAAGGAGGCAGATACATAACTAGTCCACAATTAACTGAGCTGAGGAGAAACCACAATATTAGCCAACTTGGGTACACGCTGTATATCCCAGTTCCGGATTGCCCAGGGCAGAATATCGGAAACCGGGGCATCTGACAGCTCGCTGGGTACAGGATGGGCCAGAAAGCTGAGCGCCTGACGGATCATGTTGGCGCCTTCGGTCAGACTCAACGCACGCGAAAAGTGCTGTTTGCTTAATTTCTGGCCATCTTCATTGCTGGCAACAGGCAAGTGCGCATAGCGTGGAAGCGGGAGCTGCAGGCATGATTGCAACCAGATTTGCCGTGGAGTCGACTCCAGCAGGTCATAGCCTCGCACAATATCTGTGATTTGCTGCCAGGCGTCATCGACAACCACGGCAAGCTGATAAGCAAACAGGCCATCACGACGGCGCAGGATAAAGTCACCGCAGTGCGTTTTTAATTGTTGCTGGTAAAGTCCCTGTATCTGATCTTCAACGCAGATGACAATGTCATCCACTTTCATGCGGATCGCATAATCCTGCCGGGGTGGTGATTTGCGCTGGCGGCACTTGCCATCGTAAACGCCCCCGAGCGCATGGACACGTTTGCGTGAGCAGGTGCAGCGGAAGGTCAGGCCGACCTGTTCCAGTCTGTCCAGCGCATCCTGGTAGGCATCGAGCCGTGTGCTTTGATAAACAACGTCGCCGTCCCAGTGCAGGCCATATACATCCAGGGTGCGGAGAATCTGATCAGCGGCACCGGGTGGTTCGCGGGCCGGGTCAAGGTCTTCCATTCGAAGCAGCCAGCGGCCGTTATGAGACCGGGCGTCCAGATAGCTGGCCAGCGCAGCCAGCAATGAACCGAAATGCAGGGCGCCGCTGGGAGAAGGTGCGAAGCGGCCGATGTAAGAAGGGGTGCCGCTCAGGCACCCCATTGCTTTTCGCGGATTTCATCCAGCGTTTTGCAGTCAATGCATTTATCGGCCGTCGGGCGAGCCTCAAGACGACGGATACCAATTTCAATGCCACATGACTCACAGTAACCGTAATCGTCCTGGGCAATTTTTTCGATTGTCGAGTCGATTTTTTTTATCAGCTTGCGCTCACGATCCCGGGTTCGCAGTTCCAGGCTGAATTCTTCTTCCTGAGTAGCACGGTCGGCTGGGTCTGGATAATTAGCCGCTTCATCCTGCAAATGATGCACGGTGCGATCGACTTCTTCCATTAACTGGTTTCGCCAGCTTCTCAGAATAGCCTTGAAGTGCTCTTTCTGAGCCTCGTTCATGTACTCTTCGCCTTTTTTTAACTTGTAAGGCGTAAAGTTTTTCAGCACGGATGCGCTGTCGGTTGCAGTAGTTGCTTGCGTCTTGGACATGGTTAACCAGGCCTCTTACCCTCACGGGTTTCCCGAAATTTCCGCCCAGCGTTGCAGGGCCGGAAATTTGACTCTTAACAGTAGCGCGATCCTGCGCGCTTGCCAACAGAAACTATGCCTCTGTCATGGATCTGCATTCCCTGCAATCCCGGCTGAAAACTCAGGCCGACTTCGGCAAGCGCAGTAAGCTACCAGATTATTATCGCTCAGGCTACAAAAAATGTTATGTTGCCGAGCTTGTTTTTCGTGCTTCAAAAGTATGGCTCAGGAACTATGACAGAACGACAGTTGACAGCGGCAATGCGCACCCGAAAAGTGAACCCATTCAAGGTTATGGATGTGCTGGAACGAGCGCGTCAACTGGAGTCAGCCGGTCGGTCAATTGTGCATCTTGAGGTCGGGGAGCCTGACTTTACGGCACACCCTCTTATTGTGGAAGCTGCGGTGCGGGCCATGCGCAGCGGCAAAACTCAGTATACACCGGCCAGTGGTCTGCCAGCTCTTCGGGAGCGCATTGCGCAATTCTATTCTCAGCACCACGGTGTGCAGGTAGATGTCAGTCGTATCATCGTAACACCGGGTGCCAGTGGTGCTCTGGTACTGCTGTCGAATTTGCTGCTGAATCCATCAGATCAGGTCATGATGCCCGACCCGGCTTACCCCTGTAACCGAAACTATGTCCACCTGATGGGTGCTGAGGCTGTGCTTATTGCGCCGGAAACACCGGGATTGGCGGCACCGACCACTGCGCAGTTAGATGCAGCATACAATGAGTCCAGCAAGGGATTATGGCTGGCATCTCCGGCTAATCCGACAGGCGCAGTCATTGACGCCACCCGTATGTCTGAATTGAGTGACTGGACGCGGCAGCGGGGCATGCATCTGGTCATGGACGAAATCTATCACGGCCTTGATTTTGTTAAGCCCGTAGCAGACGTGACGCCAATGGGCGATTTACCGACTGCGCTGAAATTTGACGATAATAATTTTGTTATAAACAGCTTTTCAAAATATTTTGGTATGACTGGTTGGCGTGTGGGTTGGGTAGTGGTGCCGCAAGCCTTCAGCGAAATGGCGAATATTCTGGCGCAGAATCTTTTTATCGCCGCATCAACGCCTTCTCAGTACGCCGCCTTGCATGCTTTCGATGACGATGTGACAGGCGTGCTGGAAGAGCGACGGTCAGAGTTTCGCCAACGTCGCGACTTTTTGGCCAGCGCCTTGCAACACATCGGTTTCAGTCTGCCATGGCAGCCGCAAGGGGCTTTTTACTGTTACGCAGACATCGGGGCGTTTGCAGATGACTGTGAGTTGTTCTGTCAGCAAATGCTGGAGCAACATGGCGTCGCGATGACGCCGGGCACCGATTTCGGGCAGCATCAGGCCAGAAGGTATGTGCGCCTGGCTTATACGCGCAGCATGCCTGACCTGGAACTGGCCGCCCAGCGCATAGTTGATGCGCTGCAAAGTCGCTGAATTCAGATTCGCCCGAGCGTGGCGATATGTGCTTCTTCCACCATCATAAAGCCATTGCCCATTTCAAACGGAATGGCTTTTAATGATTTGCCCTTACAGGGCCCCTGTATGCACAAGCCGTCTTCCACTACAAACAGCGCCCCGTGTGTTGCGCATTGAATGAACACGCCATCCGGATCCATAAACTGATCTTCCAGCCATTCCAGAGGCGTGCCCAGGTGGGGGCAATAGTTGTAATAAAGGTGAAGCTGATCATCCTTCTTGACAACAAATAACTGCTTGCCGTTAACATCAAAACCTTTGGCGCGACCTTCTTCAATGTCGCTGTGGTGACACAGTGTAATCATCGTTTATTTCAAAGCCTGTTCAAAATCGTTCAGCAGATCGTCAATGTCTTCGATGCCAACTGACAAACGAATCATATTGTCGCCGATGCCCATGGATGCGCGACGTTCCGCACCCATCTCGTAAAAGATGGTATGAGCAACAGGAATCGCCAGCGTTCGGGTATCACCCAGATTGCTGGAGGCGATGACGCAGTCGAGTTGGTTCAAAAAGTCGAAACAGTCCAGATCATCCTGCAGGTCGATGCTCATAATGGCACCCGGTTTGCGGAATAATGTCCTGGCCAATTGATGCTGAGGGTGTGTGGTCAGACCCGGGTAATAAACTTTCTTGATCCGGGGGTGTGACTCGCAAAACTCGGCAAGGCGCTGCGCATTATCGGCGGCGCGATCCATTCTCAAAGGCAGTGTTTCTGATCCTACAGCCAGGTGGTGGGCAGCTTCAGGCCCGAGCGTAGCCCCAAAGTCTCGCAGTCCTTTTTTACGAATCTGGGTGGTGCCCCAGAGTCGAACATCACCTTGCCGATACAGGTCCAGAATATTCGGGAATTTTTCCCAGTCATACAAGCCGGTATCCGTCAGCATTCCCCCCAGTGCATTGCCATGGCCACCGATATACTTGGTCAGCGAATTGACAATCAGGCTGGCGCCAACCTGGGCTGGCCGGAACAACCAGGGCGAAGTCATGGTGTTATCCACCATATAGATGATTCCCTTTGATGCGCAAAGCTGCCCGATTAGCTTCAGGTCGGCAACCTGGGTGACGGGGTTGGCGATCGTTTCGGTAAACACCAGCCGGGTCGCAGGAGTCAGAGCCGCTTCAACATTTTCCACGCGTGTGGTGTCCACAAAGCTGACATCAATGCCGAAGTTGCGAAAGGAGTTCAGCAGGCTGTTGGTGTTACCAAACAGAAAGGCGCTGGAGATAATGTGATCGCCGGGGCGCAGCAGCGCAAACAGTGCAGAGCCAATGGCCGCCATGCCGGTCGCAAATGCAGTACTGGTCAGACCCTGTTCCATTTTTGTAATGCGGTTTTGCAGGGCATTAACTGTCGGGTTCTGCTGACGGCCATAGTTATAACCCGGTTTTTTGCCCTGAAATACAGCAGCGAGATCGTGTGCATCGTCGTAGGTAAATGCGACGGAAGTGTGTACCGGTTTGTGCAGAACACCATGCTCCGGATGATCGCGGCGGTCAGCGTGCAGATTGGTGGTGGTGAAACCGGAAGCGTCAGATTTTGAACTCATGGTGTAGGATTAATCCAGGTAAATTGGCAACACAGCAATTTGGTCGCTGATCTGTGCAAGGCGGTCATTGTATACATCACTGTTACGATCTTCAAAAATGTCTGCAAAAGCGCTTTCCGAGAGGGCGTCAGCATCGGTCGCCGGCGAGGGCATAAAATCGGTTTCAGCACCGGCTGAGGCCATGCGCCGCTGCAGTCTGCGGGCGGATTCTGGATTGCTCGTTGCCGCTTCGGCAAACGCCACACCGGCCAGGTTGGCAGTCATATCACTGAAACTGAAACCGCTGCGTCGTTGGCTGTCGTACACCTCTTTGATGTTACTTAATACCTGGGCGATTTCGGCGCCGGCCGAAACGGCCAGAGCAGCTGAGGTAATGAAGTGCTGGCTCAGGTCACTGCGGCGAAACAAGGTGGTCTGCAAGCCGCTGGTGTCCTGCAAAGGTGTATCTGCTGATACGGCAATCAGTTCGTCAATGGGTAATCGATTTACAAACAGCGATAACGAGAGCAGCAAGGCCCGGTTTTCCGCGATGGTGTCCGCATCTGAGTCGCTGCGCTGAATGGCGAGTTTGAATAACTGCGGCAACAATTGAACCAGGGAGGCCGAGCGGCCATGCGCAGATAGCTGTGCTGACAGTTCCAGAGTTCTCAGGTGATAAGCCAATACGCGGTCCCGGTCCTCCGGCGGCACCAGCACCTGCCGGGCCTGGTCACGGATGCGAGTGAGCGTTTCAGGCTCCCAGTGCAGTTGCAGATGCAACTGATCATTCGCCAGTGTAATGGTCCGCACTTGATGGCGCAGAGTCGCCATTTCCTGAGTTGCCGCATCGGCGTTGCCCAGTCGCTTGCCAGCCAACTGCTCGGCTATTCGTATCACAGGGGCGGGTATTGGCAGATAACCGGCTCTGACTGAGACCAGACGAGCTTCTCCTTCGCGCTGGGCAAAGTGAGCAGAAAGGTTCGCATAAAGCGGTATGACATTGCCGAATATCGGCATGCTGAGCTGGCCGTAAGCCTGGTCACCATCGATCGTGAATGCCACGGCAGAATCTTGCAGAAGGTCCAGATTATTCAGCGCGAAATTGCCCAGCAGGCTAAGTTCGTCGCCTGTCAGGCTCAGCTCGCGTTGCCCACTGCTGCTGAGTCGGGAAGGGCTGTTGTCCGCAATCAACTGTTCCAGTTGTCTGATGTCGGCAGCCTGCAGGGTGCCGTCGCCCGGCACAAGTGGAGTCGGACGCAATGTCAGGGCCGCGAGCATGACTGCCAGAATCAGGGGCAGGCTCAGAGCCAGCAGCAAAAATAGGCGGATACGGTAAATGGGCATGTCGGCATTATAGATGAACAGCCACCCGGGCAGCCAATTTGTTGCAGAATTGGTCCGGGCTGTTGGCATGGTGTGTTAAAGTTAGCGAAATTGATCCGAAAACGATGGGTTAACAGGAATCTGGCTATGTTCGAATTACGTCGCTCAGGCACTATGCCACTGATGGTAGTGGTCACTCTATTACTGACTGCCGGCTGCGCCGGGCAGTCGGCTCAGGACGCTATTTTAGCGCAGCAGCAGGCTGAGGCGCAGGCCCGCGAGATGGCGGAGCAGGCACGCCAGGCGGAGATTGCCCGACTGGAAGCTGAACGCAGCGAGAGAGAGCTGCGCGAAGAGCTGGCGAGAATGCAGGAGGAGCGGGAAGCTCTGGCCCGCGCCCGGGAAGCGGCAGAGCGCGAAGCGGCTGAGCGGGCTCGCCAGGCTGCCCTGCTGGAGCAACAACAACGTCAGGCTGAACAGGCTCGGCTGGCGCGCGAGCAGGAACAGAGAATTGTCGAGCTGGAGCGACAACTGACCGATTATGAGGCGCGCATCAGCCGTCGCGAACGAGCCAATGAGCGGCTGTCGCAAGCGATTACAGCTGCCGAGGAACTGTTGCAAATGCTGGCCAGTGAGCAGAGCAAGTACGAAAATCTGGATGAAAACGGTCAAACCGTTGAGCCCTTGCAGAAATCACTGATCTCCGAGCTTGAGGCACGCAAGGATCAATTGGTGCGCGAAGCACGTTCGCTGGGCAACTGATAGCGTATCGGCCGGACGCAGGCTTGCCCGGCAGGCGTGTCGTCAGTCGATGGGCAGCCGCTCAAAATGATACATCAACCACTGCGAGCCGTAATTGATCTCATCACTTTGCACATCACGCCAATAGGTGCGTACGCTGCGTACGCACTGGTAAATGCGGAAGGAACGGGTATCCTCGATGATCAGGCCGCGAACTGAAGGGTTCAGTGTGTAGTTGGATATCTCCACCAGCTTCCAGTCTTCCAGCATGGTACGGGTGACACATTCGCTGCCGCTGAGCAGATCCTGATAGGGCACCTGAGCCTCCGCCCAACCTTGCGGTGGCACGCTTAACTCCAGTACCAGCTCTGTATCTTCCTTATCACCTGTTTCATCAGTAAAAATAACTTTCTGTAGCTCGATTGTTGCATCGCTTTGGTTTTGTGCGACGATGCGCAGGCCAGCATTTGAACTCAGGTGCCAGGCCGAGGAGTAAATAGCATATTTGACAGGGTGATCAAAGGCTTCCTGCGTCGTGACCAGCGGATCATTGCCGGAAGTCGCCTGTTCGGCTAACGCGCCGCCAGGCAGCCATGTCGATGCCAGCAGGCAGCTCAGCAGCCAGACGGGCGTCTTCCGGAAGCCGTGCGGCCTCGGGTTTCGATCAGTGGAACAGGTCATAGTGCTTACAGTCATAAGCTGATCTTATATCGTCCATTCGCCTTAATATCAAGGCCGTAAGTGTGTCGAAGCGCAACAGCCGAACGGTTGTCGGGTCAATTGCGGTTGTGGTGCTGAATATAGCAGACTGTTTGTTGGATAATGCAGTTTTATCGACCGGTGGGAGGTGTCAATTGAAAGGATTGTCAGCAGTTAAACATATTGTCTGCATTGCGTCGGGTAAAGGCGGCGTGGGTAAATCCACCACGGCGCTCAATCTGGCGATTGCCCTGCAAAAAATCGGTGCCAGGGTGGGGCTGCTGGACGCTGATATCTATGGCCCCAGTCAGCCGTTGATGCTGGGCGTGCCGCCAGGCACCCGGCCGCGCGTGTTTGATAAACAGAGCATGGAACCGGTTATGGCGCATGGCCTGCAGACCAACTCTATCGGTTATCTGGTCGAACCGGAAACGGCGATGGTATGGCGTGCACCGATGATTGTCGGGGCATTCAATCAGATACTCCAGCATACCTTATGGGAGGATCTGGATTACCTGATTATCGACATGCCGCCCGGAACCGGAGATATACAGCTCAGCCTGTCACAGACGATCAAGCTCAGCGGTGCTGTGATTGTAACTACACCGCAGGACGTTGCGCTGCTTGATGCCCGAAAAGGTATCGAGATGTTCCGCAAGGTCAGTGTGCCCATTCTGGGCGTGGTGGAAAATATGAGCATGCATATCTGCTCCAACTGCGGTCACAGTGAAGCGATTTTTGGCAGCGGCGGTGGCGAGCGATTGGCGCAGGACTACGGTGTACAAGTGATTGCTACTCTGCCACTGGATCTGTCGATTCGCGAACATACTGATGCTGGCACACCTCTCCTGCTCAGTTCGCCGGACAGCCCGGTTGCCCGGGCGTACCTGGAACTGGCCGAAACGCTTGTCAGCGCGGTGAACAATTCGGCAATTGATGCCACCGCTCCCCGGATCAGTGAGACTGATGACTGAGCGGGACAGTTGGCACGTTGCCGGGCAGCCGGATTTCTTCAACCATATTCTGAATGTCACGCGGTGGCGCCGGGCTGAACCGGCAGACAGTCAGGGCGACCGCTGCATTGATCAGTGTGCCCACGGTGCCGATGCCTTCCGGTGATATGCCGAACCACCAATTTTCCGGTGTGCTGGATTCCGGTGATACGAACTTGAAGAAGATGATATAAGCGGCTGTGAACAGGAAGCCGCTGAGCATGCCGGCAATCGCACCTTCGCGATTCATGCGCCGATAGAAAATACCCAGCACGATAGCCGGGAAGAACGAGGCTGCTGCCAGGCCAAAGGCAAATGCGACAACCTCGGCCACAAACCCGGGCGGATTGATGCCAAAGTAGCCGGCAATCAGTATGGCAACAAATATTGCCAGTCTGGCAAACAGCAGCTCCTGCTTTTCACTGATACCTGGCATCATACTGCGCTTAAGCAGGTCGTGTGACACGGCAGTTGAAATGACCAGTAGCAGGCCGGCGGCTGTTGAAAGCGCCGCCGCCAGCGCTCCGGCCGCTACCAGCGCGACAACCCAGTTGGGCAGGCCGGCAATTTCCGGGTTGGCCAGCACCATGATGTCACGGTTGACTGTCAGTTCATTGATGGCGGGGTCGCCGGAGTACTGCACACGCCCGTCGCCATTCTGATCATCGAATTGAATAAGCTGGGTAGTCTCCCAGGTGCTAAACCACGAGGGCAATTCCTCATAGCTTGCATTGTTGACTGTGTTCAACAGATTGGTTTTGGCGAATGCCGCAACCGCCGGTGCTGTTGTGTAGAGTATGGCGATGAACACCAGCGCGTAGGCTGCGGACTTGCGGGCATCACGCACACTGGGGACAGTGAAAAAACGAATGATGACATGGGGCAGGCCGGCCGTTCCGAACATAAGAGCGGCCGTAATAAAGAACACATCCTGTGTCGCGCGTTGCCCGGCTGTGTAGGTGGCAAATCCAAGCTCCTCACTCAGGCTGTCCAGCCGGTCCAACAGGTAGCCGCCACCGTATTCTTCGGTCAGTTCGGCGCCAAAACCCAATTGTGGTATCGGGTTTCCGGTCATCATCAGGGAGATGAAAATGGCTGGCACCATGTAGGCAAAAATCAGCACACAGTACTGGGCAACCTGAGTGTATGTGATGCCTTTCATGCCGCCCATCACGGCGTAGAAAAATACAATGGTCATGCCGATGATCACACCGGTAGTGATATCGACCTCAAGAAAGCGGGAAAACACAATGCCGGCACCCTGCATCTGGCCGCAGACATAAACAAACGATACGGAGATGGCACAGAAGATGGCCACCATGCGTGCGCTGCGAGAGTAGTAGCGGTCGCCAATAAAGTCCGGTACCGTGAATTTTCCGAATTTGCGCAGATAGGGTGCCAGCAACAGGGCAAGAAGCACATAGCCGCCGGTCCATCCCATCAGATAAAAAGCACCATCGCGGCCCAGGAACGAAATCAGACCAGCCATGGATATGAATGATGCGGCTGACATCCAGTCAGCGGCCGTTGCCATGCCGTTAGCTAGTGGATGAACACCGCCACCGGCGACATAAAAATCGTTGGTTGATGCCGCTCTGGACCACACGGCGATGCCGATGTAGAGACCAAACGACAGGGCAACAAATACATAGGTCCACAATTGCACGTTCATGCCTGGGTCTCCTTTTCTGGGTCACTCACTGAGCTGTCCCGGTGATAGCGGGCGTCCAGTCGATCCATCCAGAAGACGTAGACAATAATGAGTATCACAAAGACATAGATGGAGCCCTGCTGGGCAATCCAGAAGCCCAGTTTGAAGCCACCAAAGCGGAAGTTGTCCAGAAAATCAGCCAGCAGAATGCCGCAAACAAAGGATATAAATGCCCAGACTGTTAACAGTGTTGCCAGAATTCTGACATTTGCTTTCCAATAGGCTCTTGCGTGTTTATCGCGCATACCCAGACCTCAGTTTTTATTATTCGCTCGATGGTAGCACTCGTCACTTGATAGATGCCAGCCCCAATTCTGCCAGCGGTTTGACCAACTCCCCCATGCGTATCGCCCTGGCACTGGAAGCATTGCCATCAAGTCCGCGTTTGTATACGCCCTGCAAAATGGCAGCCAGTCGGAAAAAACTGAATGCCATGTAAAAGTCCCAGTTGGCGGGTGATTTTATCTGTCGGGCCTGACAATACAGATCAATCAGCTCGGCTTCTTCGGGGATGCCCAGTGCGGACAGATCCAGGCCCTGCAGGCCTTTGATTTCGCCTTCACCTGGCAGGCGCAGAGCCATCAGGTAGTAAGCCAGATCGGCCATTGGGTGACCCAGTGTCGCCAGTTCCCAGTCCAGCACGGCACGTACGTCAGGACTGTTATGGAAAAACATGACATTATCCAGGCGATAGTCGCCATGAATGATGCTGCTTTGGGCGTCGTCATCTGGCAGATTGGCCTGCAACCAGTCGATTAACTGATCCATAGCGGTTATGGTCTGAGTGGCTGACGCCTGATATTGCTTGGTCCAGCGTGATAGCTGGCGTGCAAAATAATTGCCGGGACGGCCAAAATCCTGCAGTCCTGCAAAGACATAATCGACATTATGCAGACTGGCCAGTGTATGGATCAGAGATTGGTAATAGGCGCGGCGCTGGCCGGTTTCGATCGCCGGCAGGGCAGGGTCCCAGTGCACGTCGCCGGCCTCATAGCTCATAATGTAAAACATACTGCCGATGACACCGTCATCCTCACACAGTGCCAGGGCGGTCGGCACCGGCACGGCACTGCCCTGCAATGCCTTGATCAGCCGATATTCACGATCAACGGCATGAGCTGAGGCCAGCAGCTGCCCTGGTGGTTTGCGCCGCAACACATATTGCTGCTCACCGCAGTTCAGCAGATAGCTTGGATTGGATTGCCCGCTGGCAAATTTTTCAAGTTGATAGCGCCCGTCACAGTCCGGCAGATGAGATTGCAGCCAGCTCGCCAGTGCGTTGTTGTTGTTCATCGGGTCATTGCTCATGCGTGGTATACCTTTTGATTTTAGAGCTTGCTGATCAGGTATAGGTCAAACAATGCAACCGGTCTTTGCGCTGCAGGTGCGGCAGACTATTGAAAGTGGTCAGCTGCAGACCGCGCTGATTGAAGTAAAAATGATGGGTGCCGGTATTACGAGTCTGCATGTTCAGGTTAATCAGGGTTTCTACCCCGCAGCCCAACACTTGCGCGACAGCCATGGCCATGGCGCCGCCTGAGCTGACCACCAGTACGGACTGCTCGGTTTCGGCCGTTGTTATGCTTTTTAAGGCCTGTTCAACACGGTCATAGAACTGCTGCCAGGTCTCCAGGGTGTTGGCACAATCCGGATGCGCAGCGTGCAGTTCGTCTTTGGACCAGGCTTCCATGGCGCGGCGCAGCATCTGGAAAAACAGCCGTCCACCGTCTGCCGTGCCTGGTGTTTCAATGCCCGCGACCTGGCAATAGACGGCAGCCAGGGTATGGAAATCGAACTCATTAAAGCCGACGTCGCACTCAAGTGACTGTTCCAGGTTCATCGACTGCAGAATGCCCCGGGCGGTCTGTTGCTGACGGAGCATGGAGCCGGTGATAACCCGGTCAAAATGAATGCCAAGTTCGCTGAAATAGTCGCCCAGCCATTGAGCTTGTTGCAATCCAAGAGGCGATAATTGGTCGTAATTATCTGCGCCAAAAGACGCCTGTCCGTGGCGGACCAGGTACAACTGGCTCATAAGTCAGAATCCGCGCTATTGATTTGTGTTATTGATAGATTAAAGTATCATTCATGAGAATAATACATTTGATTGACTCCGTCATGCGGAGAGGGGCTTTGTTCTGAAAAAACTGGACCTTAATCTGTTTCTGGTATTTGACACCATTTACACGGAACGCAACCTGACCCAGGCCGCCAGGACACTGGCGATTACCCAGCCGGCCGTCAGCAATGCCCTGTCACGTCTGCGGCGGGTCTTCAATGACGAGTTATTCGTGCGCACATCAAAAGGGATGCTGCCGACCCCCGTGGCCGACAGCATTGCCCAGAACATATCGGCAGCACTGAATCTGCTCAATGCCAGCGTCCTGGAACGCGAGGAGTTTGACCCCAGATCAGCAGAGCGCACATATAGCTTCAGCATGACAGATCTCGCGGAGGCGGTGATATTGCCGCGACTGTTTCCCTACTTTGAAACTCATGCGCCAGGTTTGTCCCTGCAAAGTTATTACACCAAACGCCATGAACTGGTTCGACAACTCTCGCGTGGTGAGCTGGATTTTGCGGTCGATGTGCCGTTGATTGAGGACGCCCAGGTTGCGCATCAGTCCCTGATTAAAGAAAACTATGTGTGTGCCATGCGACCTGATCACCCATTGGCGGGCCAGAATCTGACATTGGACGCCTATCTGGCGATGAGCCATATCCATGTGTCCAGTCGCCGACGCGGCCTGGGGCAGGTTGATATGGCGCTGCTGAAACACCAGGCAGAGCGCAAAATTCAACTACGGGTTCAGCACTATCGGGTCGCGGCTGAAGTCGTCAGTGGCACAGACCTGGTGCTGACCGTACCGCGCTTTCTGGCCGATCAGTACGCCTTGCTTTTACGGCCATTGCCGTTTGAAGTGCCTGCTCTGGATATGCATCTGTACTGGCATCGACAGTCTGACAGCGATCCGTCGCACAGATGGCTGCGTGACTCACTGATAGGTCTGTTCAGGACTCATCAGTTGATGACTGATTTAACATAGTCAAGCAGCTTGCGTCGTGCACGCATGAGTTGATCATCGGAACCAATGTGCTCGCTCGCCGTATCTGACAGTGTGCTGTAGTTGCGCTGCAGTTGTCGCAGCGTCTGCCGCTGCGCCATCGGCCACTTGTCCAGAAACGCCTCCAGGGCATCATTGTCTGCGCTCAGCAGGCGTTGCCCCCAACGTTCAATGTCCTGACTACGTCTCACCTCGCGAGCACTGGGCGTTCGCAGTTTTTGCAACGCTTCGGCGATTGCTTCATGATCAGCCGCTCGCATGACCTTGCCGATAAACTGCAACTGGCGGCGCTTCGCCTCATTTTTGTTTGGTAGTCGCTGGTATTCCTTTAATGCCTGCAGCAGCGACTCAGGAAGCTCTATTTGTTGTAACTGGCGCGCATTCAGGGTCAGCAGCTCTTCACCCAGTTTTTGCACGGCAGTCATGCGTTGTTTGCGACGGGTCTTGCTTTCAGCGGTATCGTCCGCGTGCAGGACCGCGCTTTTATCGTTGGGAGAAGTCATTCTGTGCCGGAGCCCTATTCGCCTTCATCGAAGCGGTCATTAACGAGTTTTGTGATAGCCAGCAGTGCCTGCTCTTCGTCATCGCCGTCAACGATGATTTTTAAAACGGTACCTTTGCCGGCGGCCAGCATCATCAGTGAAAGAATGCTGTGCGCATCAACCAGCTTTTCTGTGCCAATGGAGACTTTGCTGTTGAACTGATTAACAATGCCGACCAGTTTGGAGGCGGCGCGCGCGTGAAGGCCGGCCTTGTTGCAAATAGTAATGGTTGACTCAATCATGTTGCACTTTCCCGGTCGCAGGCCGGCTTAATTCGCGATGTAGAAGCTGCAGGTTGCTTATTTTGTCAGAGAACTCACCATACAGGCGCTCGCACAGATAGACAGAGCGATGCTGTCCGCCGGTGCAACCAATGGCGACAGTCATGTAGCTGCGATTGCTGGCTTCGTAGCTGGGCAGCCAGCGTTGCAAATATTGGGTGATATCCGTCAGCATGGCCTCAACATCGGGATGGCTGCTCAGAAAGCTCACTACGGCCGCATCCTTGCCCGTGAGATGGCGCAGGCTGGCATCCCAGTACGGATTGGGCAGGCAGCGTGCATCAAACACCAGATCGGCATCAACCGGAACGCCGTTTTTGAATCCAAATGACTCAAACATCACTGACAGACTGGCGTTCTTTCTCTCCAGTATTCGGGAGCGCACCAGTTCGCGCAATTGATGGACTGACATTGAACTGGTGTCAATAGACAATCCGGCCAGAGTGGCTATGGGCTCCAGCAATTCCCTTTCTTTGTTGATGGCCTCGCGCAGTCCAATGCTGTCGGTAGTAAGCGGGTGGCGCCGACGGCTTTCGCTGAAACGGCGAATCAGTACCGGGCTGCTGGCATCCAGGAAAATCACTTCCGGGTTCAGGCTTGATTCCTGCAGGTTTCGCAGGATATCAGGGACTTTTTTAAGATCATCAGGAATGTTGCGGGCATCAATACTCACGGCAACGCGGGGCAATTCCTGCTGCTCATGGCTGATGCGCTGAATGAAGGCAGGCAACAGGCTGGCCGGCAAATTATCGATACAGTAATAACCACTGTCTTCCAGCATGTTAAGCGCCGTACTTTTACCTGAACCGGAGCGACCGCTGATTATCAAGAGTTTCACGCGCGTACCTGCCTGACGAGGGTTATTGGCTGCTTTGCTGATCGAATCGAATGGCGGTGTCGTAAAGTTCCTGGTCTGTTGCAGCGGCTCGTAAAGCCTGGCAGAAAGCCTCCTGGTGGAACAGGTGCGCCAGCGCGCTTAACACACGGAGATGCTCTGCTGTTTCTTCAGCCGGTACAATCAGAATGAACAACAGGTCCACCTGTTGCGAGTCGACGGCGTCAAAATCAATGCCTTCTTCCAGCTTGACCAGTGTGCCGGTGATCGCATCGCACTCGGCGACCCGGCAATGCGGGATAGCAATACCGTTGCCGATTCCCGTGCTGCCAAGTTGCTCCCGTGCCAGCAGCGCTGTGTAAATGGAGTCGGCGGACAGTTGCGGTGCTGACTTGGCGATCTTTTCGCTGATGGTTGTCAGAAAGCGTTTTTTGCTGACCCCGGGCAGATTACAAAAAACCCGTTCCGGGGTAAGAATACTGGTCAGTTGCATGAATAGGTCCTGTTATCCGGAGACGACATTCTAGAGCCTTGCTTCTTTGCTGGCAATCGGACTGGTCTCAGTCCAGGCGTTTTCGCTCGTTGGAGGGCGGTATCGCCAGTGATTCACGATACTTGGCAATTGTCCGCCGTGCTACGTTAATACCCTGCTCTTCCAGCAGTTTGGCAATTTTACTGTCACTCAGCGGCTTGCGGGTATTCTCTGAAGCAACCAACTTTTTGATCAGGGCACGTATGGCGGTAGATGAACATTCGCCCCCGGCAGCTGTACTGACATGGCTGGAGAAAAAGTACTTAAGCTCGAAGATGCCGCGCGGCGTGTGCATATATTTTTGTGTGGTGACCCGGGAAATGGTCGACTCATGCATTTCAACCGCTTCGGCGATATCGTGCAGAACCAGGGGTTTCATGGCTTCTTCGCCATGTTCCAGAAAACCCTGTTGATGCTCAACAATTCGACTGGCGACTTTCAGCAGGGTTTCATTGCGACTCTGCAGGCTTTTCAGAAACCAGCGGGCTTCCTGCAGATTGTCTCTCAGGTAATTGTTGTCTGCACTGTTTTCAGAGCGTTTTACCAGTGCTGCGTAGTCGGCATTGATGCGCAACCTGGGCGCTGTTTCAGGGTTTAGTTCGACCTGCCAGCGGCCACTGCGTTTGTCTTTGGTGACAATGACATCGGGTATAACATAATTGGTATTGGCCGGCGCAATGTCGGCGCCGGGTCGCGGATTAAGTTTTTCGATGATGGCAATTGCATCACGCAGTTCATGTTCCTTCAGTCGGGCCAGACGCATGATCTGTGCGTAGTCGCGGCTGCCAAGCAGGTCCAGATGGTCTTTGACCAGCACCAGGGCATGTTCAATTGCCTCTGTTCGGGCCGCAACCGGAATCTGTTGCAACTGGATGCTCAGACACTCGGATAGATCGCGGTAAGCAACACCCACCGGATCGAATTGCTGGATGCGGTGCAGTACCGCGATGACTTCGTCCTCGTCGACCTCCAGTTCGCCCTGCAATCCTTCCAGAATAGACTGCACACTGACTGACAGCTGACCATTAGCGTCAATGGCATCGATAATGGCCATGCCGATCAGCCGGTCTATATCGGACATATTGGTCAGATTGAGCTGCCAGCTCAGGTGATCCTGAAGTGTTTCTGAGGCGGAATCGCGAGACTCAAAGTCGTTGTCGTCACTGTCAGATGCCGGGCCGCCGGTTGTGTAGGTGCTCTGGTAGATGTCGTCCCAGTGCGTGTCGACGGACAACTGCTCCGGAATGCTGTCTTCCCATTTGGAGTCGCTGCTGTCTTCAGAGGTGTCTTCTGTGGCTTTGGCTGTTGCCTTATCAAATGCCAGTTCGCGTTCTTCGTAGGAGTCGTTGGTACTTTCTGGCGCTTCCTGTGACTCGTCGAGTTCCAGCATGGGATTGGATTCCAGTGCTTCGTGGATCTCGTTCTGAAGGTCCAGTGTTGATAACTGCAGTAGCCGGATAGCCTGCTGCAGCTGCGGTGTCATGGTCAGTTGCTGACCAAGTTTTAGCTGTAGCGAAATTTTCATGGCGACAAGTACTTCATTTAAACCTGGTGCCCGGCACAGAGGATTTGAAAGCAAGCATCATGCCGAGTTGGTGATGTTTTTGCAAGATCACGGCGGTCCATCTAAATGTGAAAGTTCTTGCCAAGATAGACTTCCCGGACCTTCTCATTGGCCAGGATCTGCTCTGAGCTGCCTTCAGCGATGATACCGCCTTCGCTGACGATGTAGGCTTTGTCGCAGATGTCCAGAGTTTCCCGGACGTTGTGATCGGTCAACAGTACTCCAATGCCGCGCTGCTTCAGGTGTTCGATAATCGATTTGATATCGCTGACAGAGATCGGATCTACGCCAGCAAAAGGTTCGTCCAACAAGATAAAGCGCGGGTCATTTGCCAGAGCCCTGGCGATTTCTGTGCGACGACGCTCACCGCCTGACAGGCTCATACCCTTGTTCTTGCGGATATGATTGATGTGAAACTCCTGAATCAGACTGTCGAGCTTCTCTTGTCGGCCAGCTTTATCGAGGTCGTTGCGGGTTTCCAGAATGGCCATGATATTGTCTTCGACCGACAGGTTGCGGAAGATCGAAGAATCCTGAGGCAGATAGCCAAGTCCCAGTCGCGCGCGCGCAAAAATTGGCAGACCGGTCAGGTTTTCATCATTGATAAGAATGCGGCCCCTATCGGCATTAACCAGACCGACAATCATGTAGAAACAGGTAGTTTTACCGGCTCCGTTGGGGCCCAGCAGGCCAACGATTTCGCCGCTTCGCACAGACATGGAGACGTCGCGGACGACCTGGCGGCCTTTGTAAGATTTGGCCAGATTAAAAGCGTTCAGAATATCCATTATTCAATGGGCGCCAGCACGCCGGAGCAAGGGCCGGGTGAGTCAGTCGCGCCGGTTTCAACAATGTGTTTGATTTGGGAGCACTCCAGCGCCGTGCGGCCACGGGTAAAGCTGGCCTGGCCCTGGAATTCGACCACGGACAGCAGGACCTGGCTGTTACTCTGAGTATCTGTCTGGTTGTAATACACAATTCTTGTGCTGGAGCCATTGATGGTTTCCGCGCTGTCTTCTGCATTGCGTACAAATCGGGCGGGTTCACCTTCCACTGTGACGCGAATCAGGTCGCCGCTGCTGACGTCCTGCTCCAGGGTGGCGGTATCACCGAATATGACAATCAGCCCCTGTTGAATGCGAACATTGCCGCGTAGTGTAGTGGTTCTGACGTTGCCAACTGTTTCAATGCTGCCGCCGCCATCGGCACTGTAAAGAATGTCCTCAGTGCTGTCAGAGGGGGCAACGGCCGACAGGCCGGCCGCCGGAATGAGCAGACAGCAAAGACTCAGCAGGCAGTGCAGCGCAGTCAGCAAGACTGGTTTACGGCGGGCTGATGTTAGAGAAGCGGCCATTAACATTTGATAAAAATTCCAGTGAATCTGATGACAGGTCAGCACGCATGCCAACCGCCTGTTGTGTAATACTGCTGCCAGAAACATTGACCACGGCATCTGTGTGAAGGCGCTGAGTGTCGGCGTCTACAACAATCCAGTCAGTTGTCAGGCGAACGCTGTCCGTGCCATTCAGTTCATGGCGGATCTGCACACCCTGTTCAAGTTCCAGCTGCTGTATGCTGCCCCCGGAAGTGGCACGAATTCTGCCTGATAATGCTGAGATATTCCAGCGCTCCTGATTGGCTTCATACATTCTGATGATGGGTATATCCAATTCAGAAACTTGATCGGGATACATGCGCTGAGACTCGGCACTGATCTCGTAAGTCAGTTCACCACTGGCGTCGAAAATATGGCTCCGGATGCCGCGGCCAAAGGCTTCGTAAGGTGTTTGTCCGGCGATTTCCATTGGCGTGTCGGGTTCGTCGGTTGTTGAAACTCCAAGTCGACCGGTGATTACCCAGGCGATAATCACCGCCGGAGCGAGTGCCAGCAGCCAGTTCCTCAGGCGGATGGTGCTTAGTTTGCGGCCTGCCAGGTCTTTCAGATTCATAGGGTGCTCACGACGTGTAGCTGTCCAGAATGTCCTGGTATTTTCCCTGTGACTGTAACAGATAGTCGGCTACTTCGCGCACCGCTCCCTGCCCGCCCGGGCGCTCTGTACAAAGTGACGCATATTGCCGCAGACTGGCATGGGCATTGGGTACTGTGATTGCCAGGGCGCTGGCCAGCATTATCGGCAGGTCCGGCAGGTCATCCCCTACACAGGCAATTTCATGCGGTGCATACGGCGCGTTTTGCAGCAGCTCCTGCAGAGCATTCAGCTTGTCTTCCCGTCCCTGCCAAAGCAATGTGATTCCAAGTGCAGTGGCACGCCGTTCCAGAGCTGCAGAGCGGCGTCCGGAGATTATGGCGACCTGTATGCCATTAGCCTGCAGCAGTTTGATACCGTGTCCGTCCAGGGTGTTAAACGCCTTCAGGCTTTCGCCCTGTTCGCTGAAGTACAGTTGACCGTCGGTGAGCACGCCATCAACATCCAGCACCAGCAACCTGATATTTTTGGCACGTTGGTCGAGCGTCTGCTTATCGCCTGTATATTGCATGCCGGATCCTTAAACTACGTTGGCTTGCAGCAGGTCATGCATGCGGATGATGCCCGCCAGCTGCTGTTGCTGATCAAGTACGACCAGTGTGTAAATACGATAATCTTCCATCAAGCGAGCCGCTTCGACTGCCATGGCGTCCTGGTTCACGGACTTGAAGTTGGGCGACATGACATCCGCCAGTTGTGTTGTGCGAATGTCTTTGCCGGCATCCAGTGCGCGACGCAGGTCGCCATCGGTGAAAACGCCGCATAGCTGGCCGCGTTCGTTTACAACAGTTGTCATGCCGAGACCCTTGCTGCTGATTTCGAACAGGGCGTCTTTAAGCAAGGTGCTGGTTGAAGTACGCGGGATCAGATCGCCGCCCTTCATGATGTCTTTTACTTTTAGAAGTAAGCGTCTGCCCAGGCGGCCGCCGGGGTGTGAGAAGGCAAAATCTTCCTGAGTGAAGCCTTTGGCTTCCAGTAGAGCCATGGCCAACGCGTCTCCCAGCACCAGCGCCACTGTGGTGCTGGCTGTTGGGGCCTGGCCCAGAGGGCAGGCTTCTTCAGTGACACTGGCATCGAGGTTGATGTCCGCCGTCTGTGCCAGGGTCGACTGTTTGTTGCCCGTCATACTGATAAATGTCGCCCCTTTGCGGGTTATCAGTGGCAGTATGTTGATCAGCTCCTCCGTTGTGCCGGAATAGGATAGCGCCAGCACAACATCCTTGCCGGTGATCATGCCTAGATCTCCATGACTGGCTTCCGCAGGATGAACAAACATGGCCGGGCTGCCGGTGCTGGATAACGTGGCAGCAATTTTGCGGGCGATATGTCCGGACTTGCCCATGCCGGTGACCACAATACGGCCCTGACAGGCCAGCATCACCTGGCAGGCCTGTACAAAGTTCTCATCAATGCGTTCCGGCAGCGCTCCGATAGCGTCGTGTTCAATTCGGATAGTGCGCAGCGCGCTGTTGATCAGCGCCCGTGAATCAGTCATGGACCGGTCCTCAGATCAGTGAATCTGGTAATACATTATGCCGAACCAGGCCAGGTAAAGCATTATGAATGCGATACCACTGCTGCGGCCCAATTGGCGTCTGGCGCGAATGGCAGGGTAGCTGATGGCTAACAGCAGGATTGTCATTACCATCATGGCCACGTAGTCCCGGTAGAAGAGATTGCTGTCAAAATAACTTGCTGCCAGCAGTCCGGGGAATGGCAGTACCACCAGGATATTCAAGACGTTAGAGCCGATGATATTGCCCACGGCCAATTCATGATGGCCCCGGAGTGCACAGGTTACAGTAGCGGCAAGTTCCGGCAGGCTGGTGCCCAGAGCCACCAGGGTCAAACCGATAATGCCGGATGAGACCCCGAGCAGCCCGGCAACGCTGATAGAGGCTTCTACCAGGTATTCAGCGCTGACAATCAGCAATGCAAGCCCCAGAATCAACCAGGTCAGGGCTTTGCCGGTGCTGACATCGTCCGGGATCTCATCGTCATCATCACACTCGGCGTCTGCCGGTTGTGAGCGTTTTCGGCTGAACAGGTAAATGATAAAAAACGACACGACAGCAATCAGTGCCAGTGCATCCCAGACGCCTATATACAGGTTCATCATCAGCAGCCCGCAAAGCACGCTTACCAGCATTAATGCCGGCAGTTCTTTGCGTGCCAGTGATCTGGGCGGTGTGATGGGTTTTATCACCAGAGCGACACCCAGTGCGATGCCCAGGTTAAAGATGTTCGAACCAACGGCATTGCCGATGGCAAGTTCTGGTTCGCCGGCCAATGCCGAGGCAGCTGAAGAGAAGATTTCGGGAGCTGACGTGCCGAATGCCACGATTGTCAGTCCAATGACCAATGGTGGGATGCCGACATTGCGGGCGAATGCAGAGGCGCCGAAAACAAACTTGTCGGCACCCCATATCAGACCGGCAAATCCCAGGCAGATAATGACAACATTTACGAGCATAAATTAGTGATAACAGGCTGTGGCGAATCGATCATGACAACGGGCGTCCATTAGACGGATGATTTCGGGGCTTTGCAAGTAGTAATTTATTGGCTGCTCTATTTGAGGTACACTGCGCAACCACTGTGGAGGAATTCTAAATGAAGTTGTTACTCAATAGTACTCTATTCATATCAGCCCTGTTTGCTGCGCTTCTGGCAACTGCACAGTCTGAGACGCCCAGTGCCGTCGAAGCGGCCGAGCAGTCAGTCAGTCAATTGCTTAAGCGGGTTGAAGAGCTGCGGCCTTATTTTGACAGCGATAAAGATCGCTACTATGCCGGTATTGAAGAGGAAGTTGGCAAGTTTGTTGATTTTCGCGAGGTGGCGGTAGGTGTAATGGCGCGATTCTCACGGGATGCCAGCGACGAGCAGCTGCTGGCATTTGGTGAGAAATTACGCAGCACTCTGACACGTTTCTATGGTTCGGCACTGGTTGAATATGGTGGCCAGGAGCTGGTTTACCTGCCGCCTCGTGAAGCGCCGGAAGACCCTGATGCGCCCACGAACGTGCGCATGCAGATCAATTCCGAAGGCGCCCGGATTGAGCTGCAGTACGCGCTGTTCAAAAACGCTGAGGGTGAATGGAAGCTTCGTAATCTGTTTGTTGGTGGTATAAACCTGCGTCGCCAGTACCATACCCAGTTTGCTGCGCTGATGGCGCGTCACGACAACGACATTGATGCTGTGATTGAAGCATGGCAGTGAGCAGTAACTTGCGCTCAGAGGTTAAGTAATGAGTATAGATGCACAGCAGATAAGCGGGCTTCTGCAGGAAGCCCTGCCCGGATGTCAGGTCGCCGTTGAAGGTGGCGCCGGCAAATTTCAGGTCACAGTCATCGGTGAGATATTCACGGATCTGGGAGCGGTCAAACGCCAGCAATTGATCTATCAGCATCTTAACTCACACATTCAAAGTGGTGCGGTGCATGCAGTGAGCATGCGCCTTTTGACGCCGGCGGAAGCTGGTCAGCTCTGATCCCTGGCCAGACGGCCTCACTCCCGACAGGACAATTGATGGACAAGCTCTTGATTCAGGGCGGTATCTGCCTAGATGGTGAAATCCGTTGTGCAGGCGCAAAGAATGCGGCCCTGCCGATTCTAGCCGCGACACTGCTGACGGATGACACCATGCGGATCAGCAACCTGCCGCATCTGTTTGATGTTACGACCATGCTGGAGCTGCTGGGCTGCATGGGCGTAGATACGGTGGTTGATGAATCGTTGGCAGTTGAAGTCACTGCCGGCACCATCAGTCACTTCAATGCGCCCTATGAGCTGGTCAAGACCATGCGTGCCTCGATTCTGGTGCTGGGGCCGCTATTGGCGCACTTCGGGCAGGCTCAGGTGGCCCTGCCGGGTGGCTGCGCCATCGGCAGCCGTCCGGTAAATCTGCACATTCAGGCCCTGCAGAAAATGGGAGCGGATATAGTTGTTGAAGACGGTTACATCAAAGCCTCAGTTAAGGGACGACTTAAAGGTGCTCACATTCTGATGGACATCTGTACTGTGACCGGTACAGAAAACGTGCTGATGGCAGCGGCTCTGGCTGATGGTCGGACGGTAATCGAAAATGCCGCCAAAGAGCCGGAAATTGTTGATCTGGCTAAATGCCTGATTGCCATGGGTGCGGATATCAGCGGCCATGGCAGCGATACCATTGTCGTTAACGGTAAACCTCGCTTGCATGGCTGTAGCTATTCGGTGATGCCCGACCGGATCGAGACCGGCACCTATCTCATTGCGGCAGCTGCTACGCGAGGGCGCATTCGCATCAAGGATACCTGCCCGGATACCCTGGATGCTGTGTTGTTGAAGCTGGAAGAGGCCGGTGCCGAGATCAAGACCGGCAGCGACTGGATCGAGCTGGACATGCATGGCCGACGTCCATCCGCGGTGTCAGTCCGTACGGCCCCGTATCCGGCATTCCCCACCGATATGCAGGCTCAATTCACGGCACTGAACGCAATTGCGTCCGGCACCGGCATCATTACAGAAACTGTATTTGAGAATCGTTTTATGCACGTACATGAAATGAATCGCATGGGGGCTAATATGTTGGTGCAGGGCAACACAGTCACTGTCACTGGTGTTCGTCAGCTAAAATCGGCGCCTGTCATGGCCACCGACCTGAGAGCTTCCGCCAGCCTGGTGATTGCCGGGCTGGTGGCTGACCATGAGACGGTTGTTGACAGGATCTATCATATTGATCGCGGTTATGAGTGTATAGAAGAGAAATTGCAGTCGCTGGGTGCCAAAATCCGGCGCTTGGCGTAAGGACTTAAATATGACATCGAGTGACAATCAGCCCCTGGTTATTGCGCTGACCAAGGGCCGTATTCTCGAGGAAACCATGCCTCTGTTGTCAGATGCGGGTATTCATCTGCTGGAAGATCCGGGTAAAAGCCGCAAGTTGATTTTTGACACTAATCTGCCCGCTGTGCGGATCATGATAGTGCGAGGCTCCGACGTGCCAACCTATGTTGAATTTGGCAGTGCCGACCTTGGTGTGGTGGGCAAGGATCTGCTCATGGAGTATGGTGAAGGGGCTTTTTATGAGCCGCTGGATCTTGGTATCTCCCGCTGTCGTTTGATGACTGCCGCGCCGGTTGGTGCGCCAGCACCCCAGGGGCGAGTGCGTGTGGCCAGCAAATTTGTCAATATTGCGCGGCGCTACTTCGCGGAGCAGGGGCTGCAGACAGACATTATCAAGCTGAATGGTGCACTTGAACTGGCGCCTTCGATGGGTCTGGCCGACTGGATCGTTGATATTGTCGACAGTGGCAATACGCTCAAGGCAAATGGTCTCGAGCCGCTGGAACTGATTGCAGATATCAGCTCCAGGGTGATCGTTAACAAGGCGTCGATGAAAATGAAACATGCCTCTGTCAGTGTGCTTCTGGATAAATTGAAAGTAGCGGCGTCGAAACGGGTGCAAGCATAATGTCTGAACAACGATTTCCGGTTTCCCGGCTGGATGCGTCCCAGCCTGATTTTGAGCAAGTGCTCAATAAACTGCTTGACCGTCGCATGATTGAAGATGCCGATGTGGCACGGACAGTGGCCGATATCATCTATCAGGTGCGGACTCGCGGTGATGATGCCGTCCTGGAGTACACCCGGCGCTTTGATCGATTGAACGTAGACAACATGGCGCAGCTGGAGGTCAGTCGCAGTCAGATGGAGGCGGCGTTGGCAGCGCTGGAGCCTGAACTGGCCGAGGCACTCCGGCACGCCGCGGATCGTATTCGTCGTTATCATGAGCGTCAGTTGCAAAGCTCCTGGCAGTATGAGGAAGACGATGGTTCTGTGTACGGTCAGCATGTCATCGCCCTGGATCGCGCTGGTCTGTATGTGCCAGGAGGTAAGGCGAACTATCCGTCTTCGGTATTGATGAATGCCATCCCGGCGCGTGTTGCCGGTGTTAAAGAAATTATTGCCGTTGTGCCCACGCCTTATGGTGAAGATGCCGGCGGTGCTGGTCGGCTTATTTTTGCAGCCGCCGCTGTAGCCGGTGTGGACAGGCTGTTCACGATCGGCGGTGCTCAGGCCATTGCGGCATTGGCCTTTGGTACGCAGACCATTGCTCGGGTCGACAAGATTACCGGGCCGGGCAATGTCTTCGTGACGGCCGCCAAGAAACAGGTTTTTGGTGAAGTTGGTATTGACATGATTGCCGGTCCTTCGGAGTTGACAATAGTCTGTGACGGAAAAACCGATCCGGACTGGATTGCCATGGACCTGTTTTCACAGGCTGAACATGATGAGCAGGCGCAGTCCATTCTGATCAGTACAGATCGTGAGTATCTGGATGCGGTGCATGACAGCATTACCCGACTAATGCCGCAAATGGAACGTCAGGCGATTATCGCCACGTCAATGCAGAACCGTGGCGCGCTGATTTATGCGCCTGACCAGCAGAACGCTCTGGCGATATGCAATCAGATTGCGCCAGAGCACCTGGAATTGTCTGTTGAAAAACCGGATGAGTGGCTGCCCGGCATTCGCCATGCCGGTGCCATTTTTATGGGGCGATATACGCCGGAAGCATTGGGGGATTACTGTGCTGGTCCCTGCCATGTGTTGCCAACTTCCGGAACCGCACGGTTTTTCTCTCCGCTGGGTGTTTACGATTTTCAAAAGCGCAGTTCAATTATCCGTTGTTCAGAACAGGGTGCAGCCAGACTTGCGCCTGTGGCTGAAAAACTGGCATACAACGAAAAGCTGCAGGCACATGCCTTGTCCGCAGCCTGGCGAATTCCGGGACGTAAGGCCTGATAGCTACTGGCTGTCAAGCTGGGTGCGGTACTGTGCTGTGCCCGTACCCAGTGTCACAGTAATATCCAGTAGCTGACCATTGCGATAAAGAGTCAGCACGACCTCATCGCCCGGTGGCTTGCGGTTGATTTGCTCAATAGCACCAATCACGCTCTGAATGCCCGTGCCATCGATACGGGTCATGACATCACCGGCAACAATGCCGGCTTGCTCGGCGGGGCTGTTTTCATTGACCTGTTCAATCAGCAGCCCGCGGACATCCGGCCTGCCAAAGAAGGTCTGGCTGGTTTCCTCATTTAGCAGTTCGCCGGTAATCACGCCAAGATATCCGGGTGTAAACACGCCCTGCTGCAGCAACTGCTCAACCACAATCATGGCTTTATTGATGGGTACGGCGAACCCGATGCCGTCCGAACCGCCTGACTGAGAGTAGATGAATGAGTTGATGCCTATCAGTCTGCCTTCCGCGTCTATCAGCGCACCGCCAGAATTGCCATAATTCATGGCAGCATCCGTCTGTATATACTCAACAATGGGCAGGCCATCTCGGGGAATGCCCAGTGCGCTGACGATGCCGCGAGAGACGGATTTCTGGTTCATCAGATCGCGGCGCGGATAGCCAATAGTCAAAACCGTGTCGCCGACCCGAACTTCGTCAGATGAGCCAACCGGAATGGCCGGCGGCAATACCGGGCTGTCAACCTGCAACAGGGCCAGGTCAGAGTCAGCATCCGAGCCGACCAGCCGGGCTCTGGCTGTCACCATACCACGTTGCTGGTCGCCAAAATGCACTTCTATGTCTTCGGCGCCTTCAATAACGTGCAAGGCTGTGAGAATGTGTCCTTCATTGCTTACGGCCACGCCGGAACCCAGGCTGTCCCAGAGTCTTTCGGAAGGAATGCTGGCCAGCAGATCCCGCAGGGCAGCGGGCAGTTCGTCAACCGGTGGTAGCTCAATCTGCTCGCGGATGGTCGAGTGAATGCTGACCACTGACGGGGATGCCCGATCAATGGCATCAGCAAAGGAGGCGGTCTGCAATTCAGCTGTTACAGCCGACGGTGCGGCAATCGCCAGCTCGGCGATTTGTCTGGAAAGACGTTGCATCTGCTGATATTGAACCAGCACCAGGGCAAACAAAATTCCGGCCACAGCAGGCCAGCTGATAAACTGCAGAAAGTTTTTCATAACATCGCGCATTATGCGAATAAACAAACATTATGTGAAGGTAAATCGTTATGCCTGTGAGTCGTCGTCAACTTGTGTCGGAATTGGATAAACTACTCAGGACAGATCAGTTTAATGACTACTGCCCAAACGGTCTGCAAGTTGAAGGTTGTGAGCAGATCACACGTATTGTCAGTGGAGTGACGGCAAGTCAGGCCCTGATAGCCCGAGCAGTCGACCTCAACGCGGATCTGTTGCTGGTTCACCACGGGTATTTCTGGCGCGGTGAAAGTCCCGTGATTACCGGCATCAAGCAGCAACGTATCAGGCAGCTACTGGCACACAATATCAATCTGCTTGCCTATCATTTGCCATTGGATTCACATGGCGAGCTGGGGAACAATGCCCAACTGGCATCAATCCTCGGATTTGAGATCGGTGGCGAGCTGACAAAAATCAATAATCAGCCAATGGGGCTGTATAGCGATCTGGCGGAGCCGATCGGTGCGCTTGAGCTTGCCCGGCGAATTACATCTGGTTTGGGCCGTGAACCACAACATATCGCACCCGGGAATGAGCAACGCATAACTCGAGTCGCATGGTGCACCGGTGCTGCCCAATCCTATATTGAGCAGGCCGTCAGTATTGGTGCTCAGGCGTTCATTTCGGGTGAAATCTCAGAGCCGACCGTGCACATTGCCAGAGAGCAGGGGATCCATTATTTTGCCGCCGGGCACCATGCGACCGAGCGCTATGGCGTCAGAGCGCTCGGTAACTGGATCGCCGAGCGCTTTGAGCTGGAGCACCAATTCATCGATATTGATAATCCGGTCTGACCGATAGCCATGTCCGGTGCCCTTATTGTCCTTTCAGTATGCGGCGCTCCTGCATTATGGCTATGACCTGATCCAGGCAGTCGTCAACACTGAGGCTTGAGGTATCCAGTTCCAGATCCACCTTTTCCGGCGGACTGTAGGGGAATGACACTCCCGGTATATCGGCTGATCCAGTTGACTCGGCGGCGGCATAGATGCCGCTGGGGTCGCGCTGCTGACAGACGTCGATCGGCGGGTTGAGATAGACAATGAGGCAATTGTCCTTGCCGATGACGCTCATGGCGTGCTCGCGTGAATCCGGATTGGGTGCCACAAAAGCGGCGCAGCAGATGAGTCCAGAATCATTGAGGAAACGGGCGATATGGGCACTGCGGCGAAGATTCTCGGCGCGACCTTCCGCGTCATGAGGCAGATCTTTACTGATACCCAGCCGCATCGCCTTGCCATCGAGCACCGTGCTGACCCGGCCCAGGTCAAACAGTCGGCGCTCCAGTCCGTGGGCCAGAGTTGATTTGCCGGCGCCGGAAACTCCGATAAACATCACGGTGGCCGGCTTCTGACCATATCGTGCCGCCCGTTCTTCACGTGTAACGTGGGTATTGCTGCTGCGCTTGCGGCGGCGTGCAGCCGCATTGTCGAGCGTGATCATGCCAGCACCGACAGTTACGTTGCTGAGTCTGTCGATTACAATAAAAGCACCGGTGCTGCGGTTCTTGTCATAGCTGTCTATGCAAACCGGCTCGTCAACTGAAATTTCACACAGGGCGATTTCATTCAATTCCAGGGCCGGTGCAGGATTTTCTTGCAGCGTGTTGACATCAATCTGATGTTTGATGGCGTTTACCCGGCCGCTTACTGTTTTTGTGCCCAGTTTGAAGTCATACATTTTACCGGGCAATAGCTGATCTTCAGTCATCCAGACAAGTGCTGCCTCGAACTCTTCAGCAACAACTGGCAAATTGCCCCGGTGCACAATCATGTCACCACGGCTGATATCAATTTCATCTTCCAGGGTTATTGTGATGGCCATGTCTGTGTAGGCCAGTTCCAGCTCCTCATCAAACGTCACAATAGACTTGATGCGGCTTTTTTTGTTGGAGGGCAGCACGGTGATTTCGTCGCCTTTGCGAACTACCCCTGATGACACGGTTCCGCAGAAACCCCGGAAATTGAGGTTGGGGCGGTTTACATACTGTACCGGGAAACGGAAGTCGTCGTAATTACGGTCTTCGGCAATCTGCACATTTTCCAGCAGTTGCATCAGCACCGGCCCCTCGTACCAAGGCATGTTGCTGCTGGGGTTTACCACATTGTCGCCGTCCAGTGCGGACATGGGAACAAAGTGGAATTCAGCAGGTTTCAGTTTCTCCGAGAATGCCAGATAGTCCGCTTTAATCTGCTCAAAGACGTCCTGGCGGTAATCGACCAGATCCATCTTGTTGACGGCAACCACAATGTGTTTGATACCCAGTAATGAGGTGATAAAGCTGTGGCGCCGGGTCTGTACCTGTACACCATGACGCGCGTCAATCAGGATGATGGCCAGGTCACAGGTGGATGCACCGGTGGCCATGTTGCGGGTGTACTGTTCGTGACCAGGCGTATCGGCAATGATGAATTTGCGTTTGGCTGTGGAAAAATAACGATAGGCGACATCAATGGTAATGCCCTGTTCGCGTTCGGCCTGTAAACCGTCCACAAGAAGCGCCAGGTCTAACTTTCCACCGGTGGTGCCAACTTTCATGCTGTCTTTCTGGATGGCAGCAAGCTGATCCTCATAAATCATCTTGGAGTCGTGAAGCAGGCGGCCGATCAGGGTGCTTTTGCCATCGTCAACGCTGCCGCAGGTCAACAGGCGCAGCATTTCCTTGCGTTCATGCTGTGCCAGGTAAGCGGTGATGTCGGTGGCGATCAGGTCTGATTGATGAGACATGTCAGAAGTACCCCTTGCGTTTCTTCTCTTCCATAGAGCCGGCCTGATCAGAATCAATCAGTCGCCCTTGCCGCTCAGAACTGGTGGTCAGCAGCATTTCCTGAATAATCTCCGGTAAGGTGGTGGCTTGTGATTCCACCGCACCAGTCAGTGGGTAGCAGCCGAGGGTGCGGAAGCGCACCATTTTTTCCTCAATCTGCACGCCTGGCGGAATAGGCATGCGCTCATCATCGACCATGATGTCAATGCCGTCCATATTTACCACGGGGCGTTTTTGCGCGAAGTACAATGGCACGATATCGATATTGTTCAGATAAATGTATTGCCAGATATCCAGCTCGGTCCAGTTGGAGAGCGGGAAAACCCGAATGCTTTCGCCCTTGTTGATCTTGCCGTTGTACAGATTCCATAACTCAGGGCGCTGGTTTTTGGGGTCCCAGCGATGGTTTTTGTCGCGGAACGAAAAAACCCGCTCCTTGGCACGTGACTTTTCTTCGTCCCGTCGACCGCCTCCAAAGGCTGCGTCGAACCTGTGTTTGTCCAGCGCCTGACGCAGCGCCTGTGTTTTCATCACGTCGGTATGTTTTTCGCTGCCGTGTGTGAACGGCCCAACGCCGGCTTTCAGGCCTTCCTGGTTAGTGTGTACGATCAGATCCAGTCCCAGTTTCTTGATCTGGTTGTCACGAAACTGAATCATTTCCCGGAATTTCCAGGTGGTGTCAACGTGCATCAGAGGAAAGGGCAGGCGACCCGGATAAAAGGCTTTCAGGGCCAGATGCAGCATGACAGATGAGTCTTTGCCGATGGAGTAGAGCATCACCGGGTTGCTGAACTCGGCAGCCACTTCGCGGATGATGTGGATGCTCTCGGCTTCCAGTTGTTTCAGGTGCGTCAGATTGTAGTCAGCCATGCCAGATACCGCTTGCAGGCTGCGGATGCGCAAGTACGCCCCGCAGCATGATTGTCAGGTCAATTAGGGTTGGCTTTGTATCGGGACAGGCGCAGCGCTGACGTTTCAGCTTTCCTGGCGACTGGTATTTTTGTCCAGTCCGAACTCCTCAGATAATGCACCCGGTCCCGGACCGGTTTTAGGTGCGTAATCCTTGGGAGGTTCCAGTGTGTCGTCATTGTCCTGTTCGCTGCTGAACATGGCCTGGTCATTGGCCGGCAGCAGCTTGCTTGCAACATCCTCGGTACAAAGCTGTTGAGCGCCGGTGGCCAGATGCTGGTAAACATCGCGATAACTTTCAGTCATCTGCTGAACCAGTTCTGCTGTGGTATTGAAGTGATCGCTGACATTCTCGCGATAATCTGCGTGATGTCGCTGCAGCTCCTGAACCTGGGCCTCCAGTTCGGTGACTCTTGCAGGATTGCCGGTCTGAACCTTTCTGCCAACAAGCAGGCCGGCAACCAGGCCGACTGCCAGACATGCGATGCCTGTTAACCACAACATATCATTCCACCTTCGCTGTAATGCGACACAATATAGAAGTTTTTAAAGCATGTATAGCTATATAAAAACATATAAATATAAAATAAAGGAATAAGAGGTCTGTTAAATCTGCCCCTCCAATTCTGTGCAAGCGCGCTGTCGATTCTAGCATGAAGCAGGTCGCCTGTGTTGTTTGAGGCGGATCTGTTGCTTGGTTTTGTGGTTCGCCATGGCTTAGAATGCGCGTCTTTTCATGTTGAACGCAAAATTCAGGGGTTTTCCACGATGCAAATGGCTTCGCCGCGGCAGCGTTACCAGGCCGATCTGGATGCCGGAAAACTCACGCCTGATCCGGCGCAGCGTGCAGCCATTGAAAAGGTGCAGCAACTGTACGAAGCGTTGTTGAATCAATCGAACCGCCACTCTCGCTTGTCATTGAATCCGCTGCGCTGGTTACGTGTGCAGGCGGCCTCATCGGCCGCCCCGCAGGGCATTTATTTTTACGGCGGGGTGGGGCGTGGCAAGACCTATATCATGGATCTTTTTTACGAGAGTCTGCCATTTACGCAAAAGCAGAGAACGCATTTTCATCGTTTTATGCAGCAGGTACATGCTGCGCTGGCGGCGTTAAAGAATCAGAAGAATCCGCTTGAACTGGTAGCCGGACAGATTGCCGGGTCTGCCCGTGTGCTGTGTTTTGATGAATTTTTTGTATCCGATATTGGAGATGCCATGATTCTGGGCGGGCTGCTCGAGCACCTGATGGCCCGCAACGTGGTGCTGGTCGCTACCTCCAATATTCATCCCGACGGGTTGTATGCTAACGGTTTGCAGCGGGCGAGATTTTTGCCGGCCATTGAGTTGCTCAAAAAGCACACGCAGATTGTCGAGCTCGATGGCGGAGTAGACTATCGTTTGAGGACTCTGCAGCAGGCCTGCCTGTATTTTCATCCACTGGGAGCCGATGCTGAGGCAGGGCTACTGCAGGCGATGGAAAGGCTGAGCAGTGGTCACGCGGAAATTTCTGAGAATGTAGAGATAGAAGTGTTGGGCCGGGCTATCAAGGTCAGACGGGTTTGTGACGAAATAGCCTGGTTTGACTGCCGTCAGTTATGTGATGGTGCCCGCAGTGCGTTTGATTATATTGAGTTGGCCAGGCTTTACCACACCATCATCCTGTCGGACGTGCCGCAAATGGATGGTGATATGGATAATATCGCAAGACGATTTGTCAGTTTGGTCGATGAGCTGTATGATCGCCATGTCAAATTGATCATTTCCGCCGCCGTTCCCCTGACGCAGCTGTACTCGGGCCATGACCTGGCCTTCGTATTCGAGCGCACCCGGAGCAGGCTGCTAGAGATGCAATCCGAGGAGTATCTGGCGCGGGAACACCGCCCCTGATTTATTTCGTTGAAATGCTCCAAAAATACTTGAAGTTTAACAGGCTCTTCGGTAGTATTCGCGCTCCCTGAAGAATATGCCCTTTTCGGTGATTGTTACATGAAGACTTTTAGTGCCAAACCACAAAATGTTGAACACAACTGGCTGCTGGTAGATGCAGAGGGTCAGACGCTCGGTCGTCTGGCGGCAGAGATCGCAACCCGTTTGCGTGGAAAACACAAGCCTGAATACACGCCTCACGTGGATACCGGCGACTTCGTCGTGGTTGTCAACGCTGAAAAGGTCCAGGTGACCGGCAAGAAATCATCTGACAAGATGTATCATCACCACACCGGTTATCCGGGTGGCCTGAAGTCTTTCAGTTTTGAAAAGCTTATTGATCGCTCGCCCGAGAAAGTGCTGAAGCTGGCCGTGAAAGGCATGCTGCCACGCACTCCGCTGGGTCGGGCTATGTTCAAAAAGCTGAAGGTGTATGCCGGTAACGAGCATCCACATGCGGCTCAGCAGCCTCAGGCTATGCAACTCTAAGAATTTTAAGAGGTTCACGGAATCCCTATGTCAACGACTCAATACTACGGCACCGGCAGACGCAAGACCGCGACCGCGCGTGTGTTTATTCGCAAGGGCAGTGGCGAAATTACAGTTAATAACCGTCCGCTGGATACTTTTTTTGGCCGTGAAGTGGCGCGCATGATTGTGCAGCAGCCTCTGCAGCTGCTGGATATGGATGGGCAGTTTGATATTAAAGTGACTGTTAACGGCGGTGGTAGCTTTGGTCAGGCCGGCGCTATTCGTCACGGTCTGACGCGCGCTCTGATTGCGTATGATGAAGAGCTTCGTTCACCGCTGCGCAAGGCGGGTTTCGTGACTCGTGATGCGCGTGAAGTAGAGCGTAAAAAGGTTGGTTTGCGTAAGGCGCGTAAGCGTCCGCAGTTCTCCAAGCGTTAATACATTGCTGCGGTGGCAGCAAAGACAACAGAAAAGCGCTGTTGCTGATCGTGGCAGGCGCTTTTTTTGTGCCCGTTAAAAAATAATTATCCTTGTTGATCAGTTGTTTAGGCATAAAGTTGGCGAACGGGCGCTTGAAAAAAATCGCTAAATTAACTACTATTCAGCCCGTTTGCCGGTTTGCGCCACTCCAAAGTCTGAGTCCGAAGGCGAATTCCAGACAACGGCAGTACAGCAGCATTAGCAGATAGCAGATTTTCGTCCTCATCCCACCCGAACGGAGGGTTGTGGGCTCAGTTCTTTTTGATAGACGACAAAGCTCAGGAGAATACACGGTGAGTGAAGACGGTACTGATTCTGGCCGCAGGCGGTTTTTGTTAGGGTCAACCTCGGTCGTAGGGGCAGCCGGTGTGGTAGGTGCAGTTGTGCCTTTCGTCGGTTCCTGGAATCCCAGCGCCAAAGCGCGCGCGGCGGGAGCTTCGGTTAGGGTTGATATCAGTCGGATAGAAGAGGGCAGCATTCTGGGTCCGATTCCAGCCTGGCGTGGACGACCCATATTTGTGGTACGCCGCACACAAGCGGCACTTGATGCACTGGGTACCATCACGGATCAGTTACAGGATCCGGATTCAGCCCAGCCCGAACAGCCTGAGTACGCAACCAATGCGTATCGCTCGCGTGAGCCGGAGGTTCTGGTGCTGATTGGCTTGTGTCCGCATCTGTTCTGCTCTCCGACTCCGCGTCTGAGCATTCGCCCCGAGCCATTTGAAGAGAACTGGAAGGGTGGATTCTACTGTCCATGCCATGGTTCAAAGTTCGATATGGCTGGCCGTGTGTACAACGGTTCACCGGCATCCCGTAATATGGAAGTTCCCCCCTATTACTACGAGTCAGACAACATCCTTGTGATTGGTGAAGACGAGGTGAACGCATAATGAGCGATACTAAGAAACAAGGCTGGATAGTGTCCTCACTCGTCGGCCTCCGCGACTGGACCAATGATCGTTTGCCGATCATGACAGCGTGGGAAAAGCACATGAGCAAATACTACGCGCCGAAGAACTTCAACTTCTGGTACTTCTTTGGTGTGTTGTCTCTGGTTGTTCTCGTCATTCAGCTGGTCTCCGGTATTTTCCTGACCATGCACTACACCAATAGTGCTGAGGGTGCCTTTGCCTCTGTTGAATACATCATGCGTGATGTGGAATTCGGCTGGCTTATTCGCTACATCCACTCCACGGGCGCGTCGGCCTTCTTTGTTGTGGTCTACCTGCATATGTTCCGAGGTCTGATGTACGGCTCCTATAAAAAGCCGCGCGAACTGATCTGGGTATTTGGCATGGCCATCTATCTGATTCTGATGATGGAAGGCTTCATGGGTTACGTTCTGCCCTGGGGTCAGATGTCCTACTGGGGTGCGAATGTTATCGTGTCGCTGGTTGGTGCGATTCCTGTCATTGGTGAAGATCTGCTGATCTGGGTGCGTGGTGACTTCCTGATTTCCGGCGCCACCCTGAACCGCTTTTTTGCCCTGCATGTTGTTGCTCTTCCGATTATCCTGATCGCGCTTGTTGTGCTGCACCTGCTGGCCCTGCACGAAGTCGGATCCAATAACCCTGATGGTATTGAAATCAAGAAAAACAAAGATGAAAACGGTATCCCGGTTGACGGTGTGCCTTTCCACCCGTACTACACTGTCCATGACATGGTGGGTATCTCGGTATTCTTCTTTGTATTCTGCTTTATCGTGTTCTTTGCGCCGGAAATGGGAGGCTACTTCCTTGAGCCACCAAACTTCCAGGAAGCGAATCCCCTGGTAACACCGGCACACGTGCCGCCAGTCTGGTACTTCACGCCGTTCTACTCGATGCTGCGTGCGGTTACCGTGCCATTGTTTGGTATTGATGCCAAGTTCTGGGGCATGATTGTCATGTTTGGCGCTATCGCCATCCTGTTTGTTCTGCCCTGGCTGGACAAGAGCCCGGTGAAATCAATTCGCTACAAAGGCTGGTATAGCCGAATTGCATTGTTGATTTTCACTGCTTCTTTCCTGATTCTCGGCTACCTCGGGACGCTTGGCACCAGCCCGGCACGTATTGCTCTGGCGCAGTTCTGCACAGTGCTGTACTTCCTGTTCTTCTTCCTGATGCCCTGGTACACCAGAAAGGAGCAGACCTTCCCGGAGCCGACCCGCGTAACAGGGCGCTGGATCACCAACAAGCAGTTGTTGATCACTCTGGTGCTGCTGGCTGTGCTGGTTGGTCTGCCGCTCAAAGCTGTGGGTGCTGAGTCTTCGAATGTTCCGCTGGATCATGTGGAGATGGATCTGCGTGATGAGGCGTCACTGCAGAATGGCTGGAAAACCTACATGAACTACTGCCATTCCTGTCACTCATTGCAGTATGCACGTTACGAGCGCACTGCAGATGATCTGGGCGTACCGCATGAGCTGGTGATGGAAAATCTGGCGTTTGGCAATCAGGCGATCGGTGATCTGATGGACAACAGCATGCAGGCCGAGCAGGCTAACAACTGGTTTGGTGTTGTGCCGCCAGATCTGACGCTGATTGCCCGGGTGCGTGGTGCTGACTGGCTCTACACCTACATGCGCTCCTTCTATGAAGATGACAGTCGCGTGTGGGGCGTTAACAACAAGGTATTTGCCAATGTGGGGATGCCGAACGTTCTGTATGATTTGCAGGGTGATGTGATATGCAGCAATAACGCTGAATCCCCCGAAGAGTGCGATTTGCGTCATGTTGAAGGCTCGGGCGAGCTGACGCCGGAAGAGTTTGACAAGGTGATTTATGATCTGGTCAATTTCCTCTACTACATTGGCGAGCCAGTGCGCCTGAAGCGACAGTCTATTGGTGTATTTGTGCTGGGTTTCCTGGCCATCCTGATCATATTGACGCTGTTGCTGAACCGTGAGTACTGGAGACGTATTCACTAATAGCCGGGTATCTGATATCTGTTTAGATGCAGGCTGGCGGTTTTTATTGAGGAACAGATTTATGGGTGTTGTAGCTAAGCGCTCTTCCATGATTTTTTATTCGGATGGCAGTAGTCAATACAGTCACCGGGTCAGGATCGTGCTGGCAGAAAAAGGCGTTACCGTTGAGACAATCAATGTTGACCCTGCAAACCCACCGGAAGATCTGTCCTCGCTGAATCCGTATAACAGCCTGCCGACACTGGTGGATCGTGATCTGGTTTTGTATGAAGCCAATATCATGATGGAATATCTTGATGAACGTTTTCCGCATCCGCCTCTGTTCCCGGTCTATCCGGTGGCTCGTGCTCAAAGTCGTCTGTGGATGTATCGCATTCAGCGCGACTGGTGTGCTGTTGTGGATGATCTGACAGCCGGTAAGGGTTCTGCTGCTCAGCAGGAAAAGATGCGCAAGGAGTTACGGGAAAGCCTGACCTCTATTGCCCCGATTTTTGCTGAAAAACCCTTTTTTATGAGCGATGAATTCACCATCGTTGATTGTTGCGTGGCGCCCATCCTGTGGCGCCTGCCGGCGCTTGGTGTAGAGCTGGGTAATCACAAGGCTGTCCAGCCTCTTCTGCAGTATCGAGCGCGACTTTTCTCCCGGGACTCGATCAGAAGCAGTTTGTCTGATCAAGAAAAGGAGATGGTGTAGGTCATATGTCTATGACCTCCAGCCGACCTTATCTGCTGCGTGCTCTGTATGAGTGGATTCTGGAAAACGAGTGCACGCCATACATCGTTGTTAATGCCTATGCTTCTGGTGTGCAGGTTCCTCAGGAGTTCGTGAAAGACGGGCAAATCATTCTTAATATTTCCCCCGCGGCAGTGCATGCATTGCAGATGAATAACGACGCCATTGATTTTAATGGCCGCTTCTCGGGTATTCCCACACCGGTTTTTGTGCCGATTGCCGCAGTGATGGGCATCTATGCTCGTGAGAATGGTCAGGGTATGGTCTTTGAGTCTGAGCCTCAGGCACCGGATCCGGAACCCACACCGCCGGAAGACAAACCCGGCAAGCCAGGCAGTCGCCCGGCGTTGCGGGTTGTCAAATAGCCCTCAGCCAGGTTTATAAATACTCAAAGACGCTGACTACGCGGGTAACTCCGCCGACGTTACGAGCCAGACTTGTGGCTCTGTTACCCTCATCTCGGTCGACGATACCCATCAGGTATATCGTGCCGTTATTGGCAACAACGCGCATACGGTTTGAATTGACTTCGTCGTTGGCGGCCAGTTGAGTGCGTACTTTGGTAGCCAGCCAGGCATCGTTGCTGCGCGCCAGCAAGCTGCGACTGCCTGCCACTTCCAGTTCATTGTGAACTCGTCTCACATGCACGCTGGCTTCCGCGGCGATCCGTGCCGCCTCTTCTTTGAGTGCCTGCGTTTGAACCTGACCGACCAGCAAAACAATGCCATTGTGACTGGTGACGTTAAAGCTGGCTTGTCGGAATTGGGGTTGCTGTGATCGCATATTGACGGCAACCTTGGTTTCTATTGATTCGTCTTCTACAACTGTACCGGCAGTTCTGAGATAGGGGTCTTCCTGCATGCCCTGATCACCCGTTGTTTCGGTCAGAATGGTTGTACACGCAGCGCTTGTAATAAACAGGCTGACCCATACCAGATGCTTTAATGGACTCACAGCTCTTCTCCAAAAATTTGAATATCAATTAAATCACACAGACAATGAACCAGCAGCGTATGCGTCTCCTGGTTGCGATCCCTGTGACTGCCCGGCGTACGCACAATTATCGTTTTAGAGTTTAGTTCGCTCTGCAGGTCAGCACACTGCTCATTGTCTATCAGAATGACCGGGATGTCTCGGTCATTGGCTGCGCGAACGGCCTCGCGCAGGTTGGCAGCGTCCCGGTCTGCGCAAAAAACTACCAGACAGTCAGTTGCCTGTCCCAGGGTGCGCAGAGAGTTGGCATAGACATTTTTGTAGGCGTCTTCTGCTGCCACTCCGGAGACGAGTACATTGTCTGCGCTCAGCGCAACAGCGGGCAACCCTGGACGCTCTCGCTGATAGCGATTCTGCAACAGAAGTGCAAAGTACTGAGCCAGGGCGGCCGAGCCGCCGTTTCCGCAGCTCATGACTTTTCCGCCCTGCAGCAATGCAGCGCAGATTGTATCGGCAGCCAGTAACAGAGAATCGCCCACCAGTGGTCTTGTGTCGCGAATATTATCGACACATTGCTGGAACTGTTGTTCGATCCTTTCTGCCAAATTCATTGTAGATTCTCGCCCTGATAACACGACAGCCTGTGGAGCCATTCTACTGCAAAGCTGTGGGTTTTGTGGCGTATCATTTTTATCGTCTGGTTACTCAGGGCCCCAAAGCATTTCTGATCCATTCGAATTGTGTACTGTCGTCATTACAGCGCAGCAGGCCCAATACATCAATACGTGCCTTCACTCTGTTTGTGAGTCGGTGATGTTTCAGATAAACCTCGGCGGCACGCTGCATGCGTTTTTGCTTGCGAGCATTGATAGAGGTGATTGGGTCAATAAAGTCAGCATTGGTCCGGCTGCGGACTTCTACAAAAACCAGAGTGTCACCATCCAGCATGATCAGATCAATTTCTCCGAGTCGTGTGTAGTAGTTGCGCTCCAACAGCGTCAGGCCGCGTTGGCCAAGATACTCTGCAGCAAGGCTTTCCTGCGCGTTGCCAAAATTGCGTCTTTGGGTTGGTGGTATGACAGCAGACATCCTTGTCTCCATAGTGGTTCGTTATTTGTGTCAGGGGCTTATATCGGCACCCGCGGGTAATATTTCGGCCTGACCGTTGACGAATCTGGCCAGCAGTAATTCGCGCTCAATGGCTCCATCGTCGCGCATCTTCAGCACTCCGGTTGCACCCTGCATGCGAGTCGTTGGGAAGTTCTGCAGCTGGGCAAGCCGGGCGTGCAGTCGGTAGACATCAATTCCCATTGCTCTCAGGCGCTGCACTGTGGCAGCAGACGCCGGCCAGTTCTCATTGCTGATACTTTTCAGTGGATCATTATTGTCCAGCATCCACGGTGCATCCAGAAACGCGACACCATTCAGGTCGCGGTTGCCGCTGGCGCTGCGGGGAGGCTCGTAGATGGCTGGCATCGCAATAACCGGCAGATCGCCTGCGTAGTGAAATCCCAGGGTGGGTTTAAGTTGCCGGCCTTCTGCGGGGTTTGCCTGCAGGAAAATAAAATCTACATCCTGGCGGCGGCGCGGGATAAATTCCATATTATTACGTGGCAGAGTTTCAAGCAGCTGATCAGCCCTGGCCTGGCTGGCATCGGTATTAAACATCCGCTCAATGGTTGCGGAGTAGGTGGCGGCCGAACCATAGCCAGCCGTGCTGACCAGTTGGCCGCCGAGGTTTTGCCACTGTTCTGCGAATGTTGTCTGAATTCGCTCAAATTCTTCGCCTGCCGGGGTCAACACGGCGGCAGAACGATATCCCTGCTGCCAGGCGATGCGAGCTGCCTGCTGAATTTCATCTTCGGGAGCCAGGCCAAACTGGAAGAAGCCGGGTGGATTAAGTCGGCCGGTATCTCCGTAGTTCAAAGCCAGTGTGGTGACAGCCAGGCGTTGCTGGCGTTGCAGTTGTCGAACTGACTCCTTTCTGAGTGGCCCGATGATCAGGTCAGCGCCAGACTCTGCCGCCTGTCTGTAAAGTGGCATGATGTCGATGATGGCAGTAGTGTCAAAGAGTGTAATGTCCGGAGTTGCCTGATTTTTGGATAAGGCGTCGTAGTATGCTGCCAGAAAGCCTTCGCTGACGGCGCGACCGGCGGCTTCGCCCAATGGAAGCAGCAAGGCTATGCGCTGCGGTCGTTGTTGCAGAAGCTGCTGTGCAAAGGCCAGGGACTCGGGCAGCATGTCGACAGCGGAGTGCTGATTCCAGCGATCCTGCCAGCGGTTGACGGCTACAACCTGTTGCTCGATGTCGGCTCCGCTGTTGCGTACTGCATTAAGCAGTTCCACCCAGCCGCGCAGTTCATAGGAGTCGATCAGGTCGCGCTGAGAGGTCAGATTATTTGCGGGCGCGGCACTAAGCACATCCCAGATGCGATTGATGTGCTGCTGTTGTTCAGTAGCAGTCAATTGACCGGTCAGCCTGCTTAGTTCACGCGCAGCAGCAAGGTACTGACCCTGCTCCGTCAGAAGCTGGCTGCGCAGTTCAATAATTTGCCGATAGACCTCCGGTCCGCTGGCGTCATCCGACAATGTATCTGGCGCATATTGTCGACGGTCAAGATGAGAGAGAGCGGTGTCCGCATCGTCTCTTGCCAGTGCAATCCTGGCCAGAGCGAGTGATTCCCGGGCGCGCGCGATAACAGGCAAACCTGTGCTGGCGGAAATGCTACTGAGTATGGCGGCTGCAGTATCTGTGCTGCCAGCCTCAAGCGCGATCTCTGCAGCAGATATGAGCAGAATTTCTGCCTGCGGGCTTTCCGCATCGGCCGCGAGGGCCAGATAATCATTGACTTCGTCGCCGACCGCGGCGCTCTCCTGACTTGTGGCGACACCTGTTGATGAGCCCGGGGCACCGGAACCGGCGCAGCCGAGAATCAGCAGAGAAAACAGCAGAACGAGTAAGGTTTTTGGATGCATGGCAGCAGATATACCGTTATTCCTGTAAACTTCGACATGAAGTATCTCTCAGTCAAATCATAGCAGGCGCCAGATGCAGATGCGACAAAACGCTCTGTTCTATACGCTGCTTATCAAGAGGACCAGGCATGGCTCCGGACTCGGCGACACCCAACAGGCAGGTATTGGTGCGCCCGGCTTTGTACGTAGTAGCAACACCGATTGGAAACCTGGCCGACGTCACCGAGCGCGCCCGGCAGGTTCTGGCGCAGGTGGATCTGATTGCGGCTGAAGATACCCGTCACAGCGCCAGATTGCTGCAGCACCTGGGTGTAACAACACGAATGATTGCCTACCACGATTTCAGTACCGGCCAGCAGGAGCAGGCCCTGCTGACCAGATTGCAACAGGGTAATGCAATTGCGCTTATTTCCGATGCGGGTACACCACTGATTTCCGATCCGGGTTACGGGCTGGTGAGGCAGTGCCGCCAATCAGGTGTGCCTGTCATTCCAGTGCCGGGTGCGAGCGCCCTGGTGAGCGCTCTGAGCGTGGCTGGTTTGCCAAGCGACCGATTTATTTTCGAAGGATTTTTACCAGCTAAAGCGGGTGCGCGTCAGAGCTGTCTGAAGGCTCTGGCCGACGAGGTGAGGACGCTGGTTTTTTACGAATCTCCGCACCGGATTCTTGCCAGTATTGATGACATGGCCGCGGTCTTTGGTGGCCAACGTGAAGCTGTGATCTGTCGCGAGTTGACCAAAACCTGGGAGACGGTATATGGCGATAGCCTGGCCGGAATACAACAATGGTTGCGTAATGATGATAATCAGCAGCGCGGAGAATTTGTTGTATTGGTGCATGGCGCTCCCAAAACGGCCGGGCAGGACATTGACCCGGCCGATGAGCATGTATTGCAGTTGTTGTTGCGGGAGCTGCCGATGAAACAGGCCTGCAGTCTGGCGGCTGACATTACCGGGCGCAAAAAGAACCAACTATACAAGCGGGCTCTGGAGCTGGCAGTTGTTCAGGATTCCTAGGGTTTTCTGACCCAGCGTCCGTCGGCATCTTCAATAAAGTGACCCGGTTTGGTGGCTTCCACGGCGCGCAGATAAGCGAGCTGAGCGACTTCACCAATGCCGATATTGTTTTGCCGCGCGATCTCGGCGTAACGGGCACGGCGCTGACGGTTGACATCATTTACCAGCGCTACCAGCGCAGCAGGCGGACTTTCCTGCACGAACCCTATGTAACCATCGCTTTTCTCACCGATCAAGCCGCTGGATTTGGCTTCGTCAAGCGATTGAGCCAGAGCCATCGGACTGATCAGGATGACCAGAATGGCGAAGACCCAGCGGCTGATATCTGCTCTGATCAAATTTATAGTCATGGTGACCTCCTGGTTTAAAACGTCAGAAAAGATCGCTGTCTTCGCTGAAAATATCGTCAAGTTCACGTTCAACCCGCACCCGGACTTCGTGTTCAATTCGGACATTCAGATTGATGGTGATGGGCTCCTGCGGCATGGCGACCTGCACAGTTGGTGTGCAGGCACTTGCCAGCAACAGACCAATCAGCCCTGTGGTTGACGCAAAGCGTTTTGGTGATTTCATGAGGCTGTCCCGATTGCTTGATAAGCGGACTATAACAGAAGTGCATGAACCCTGGCTTAACAATCAGCTTAATCGTTCAGCCTGCGCATCAGTGTTTCTGTGACAGAGCGGCCAGCCTGAAGACTATTTAACAAAGCGGGAATATTGTCAGTAATGTTCAGGTTAAGATTGATCCTCTGGCCGTCATTGAGCATCGGACTGCTGCCTTGCAGCGCGGTGTTCAAGATCAGATCACCGTTGGTGAGCAGATCAACCTGCATGTCCAGCGTGTCGTAGTTGTAGCGTTGCAGGGCGCGAAATACAAGATCCGTGTTGTCATTACCGCTCGTTTGTGAGGGATGCCGGTAACTTATTGTGCCGCCTGGCGGTGCGGCACGTATTCGGCCTTCTGTGATAGTTGCCTGGGTGCCGCTCAGTCGGACCGGTAGCTCGCCGTTGAGGATGCCGGTCGCGCTGACGGCCTCGTAAGCCGTAAGGGAGAGCACATCGGCGATATCGATATCGCGTAGTTGCAGCTCAATATCGCTGGTCTGCTCAGCTTGCCAGCTAAGACCGGGAGCGCTGACAGTGCCGCCAAAAATGCTGATCGATGGTCGGTCCAGCTCCAATGTTCGTGAAGCCGTGTCAAACCTGGCGCGGGTGTTGATGTCAGTCAGGGTCACACCGATATCAAGCCCGGCCAGTGCCACAGACACTGTGTCACGTGACTCGACTGTCCCATCGCTCTTCAAAAATAACGGCGCATGCCAGCCCAGGCGAGTGAAAACGCTATCATCGACATAACCACTCAGCGATTGAGCCATGAGCGTTATGGGTCCATGCACTTCACTGAGCTGCGAATCTGTCCAGCGCCAGGTCAGGCTTCCATTTGCCAGTAACTGTCCGTCTACAACATCAATATCCTGCGGCAGAGAGGGCAAAAGACGGGAGAGTGTAAGTTTCGAGTCGAATTTCAGCGCGTCCAGTGCGAACTTTCCGTTGCCATTACCGCTTTGCAGATTCTGTGTGAACTGGGCGCTGAGTATCTGCTTGCTGTCAAGGGACATGCGGAGGTCAGCGTCAAGCAACTGTCTGCCAAGTGTGACGGTTTGTTGAAATTGGAAGTCGGACAGGTTTGCGCTGAGGGAGTGGCTCTGAAAGTTGCTGATCCTGAATTGACTTTCCGTTTGCAGGTCTTCGAGCAGCCAGCCGCGCTCAGAATCGTATGCCAGTGACAGTGGAGCTTGCCAGTATGCTGAGGCCTGGCTGAGCCCGATGCCGTCATAGCTCAGCTTGCCAATGGTGACATAGCCTTGCCCGGCAATTGACACCTGACACTGGTATTGCCTGTCGCATTCAAGTGAGCTGGAGGGAATTTCGGCGCGCAGATCATCAATTCGCAACTCCTGATCAAGTGCTCCGTCAGTCAAATTGCCGGACCAGCGCACATAAAAAGGATCCAGTCTGGCTGTCAGGCGTCCAGAGCCATTAAACCCAGGCTCCAGAATCAGGTTCTGCAACTGCAGTGACAGGCCGCTGGCAGGATGCCTCAAGGTGATATTATCGATCGCAAAGCTGGACTGCCTGAATGTGAGATTGTCCATCCGATCCACAATCAGTCCATAGGGCTGCACTGCGTTATTGGCGACGACCAGCAGGAGGTGCCTGTTGTTGGTCCAGAGCGTTGTCAGTACAAGCGCTGTCAGCATTACGACCAGCAAGGTCATGGTAATGCCGGATAAGGTCTTGATTGTTTTTCGACTGACATGCTCGCTCATGGCTTGAGTTTGACACGAGCGCATCTGGTCGTGCTACGAGCGTGATGACAAAAAGCTTGTTTTCAGCCAGAGAGTCGCTTAAATTGGCATCCGAGTCAGCCAGACAGTCGCTGACGGACCAGCTTGTCCTGCCGACTGGTCGGCATTTCAGGTTACCGTTGGAGGAAAGTCCGGGCTCCGCAGAGCAGAACGCCAGGTAACGCCTGGGAGGCGAAAGCCTACGGAAAGTGCAGCAGAGAGTAGACCGCCTGTTTATCGCTTCGGCGCTGGGCAGGTAAGGGTGAAAGGGTGCGGTAAGAGCGCACCGCGCGACTGGTAACAGTTCGTGGCACGGCAAACCCCGTTCGGAGCAAGGCCAAATAGGAACCCAATGGTGTGGCTCGCACTGGGTTCGGGTAGGCTGCTTGAGGTCAGTAGTGATGCTGATCCCAGATGAATGACTGTCCCCGACAGAACCCGGCTTATCGGCTGACTCAACTTTAATTCCTTCGTCTGCACTTTGCCACCCTCATGTCTCATGACAATTTACATTAAGTAAATCCCCCAGTTTTTTGATAAGTCATGTCTTTTTTCGGACTTCTCCTGTGGGGTCTGTAAAATCCTCATTTTTTCCTGAAATTTCATACGCTTCTGTCTCACAAAAAGTGCAAATAGTACTTGCGCTGTGCATTTGCTGTGCATATAGTGTCGCAATGTGGTGTGAAGTGGGACAAAGTGCATCAAAGTGGGATTAATGACAGAGGCCGGGAGTCCAAGTCGTGTTCAGGGGAGTCAACACAATCAATCTCGATGCCAAGGGGCGCATGGCCATGCCGGCGCGCTATCGGGAGATGTTGGCCGATAAATACGGTGGGCGGCTGGTGGCGACTGTCGATTTCTCCGGGCAATGCCTGCTTCTTTACCCCATTGATGAGTGGGAAGTGATTCAACAGAAAGTGGAAAGTCTGTCCAGTTTCGATGCGGCCAGTCGACGGGTGCAGCGTATGTTGATTGGTCATGCGCATGATCTGGAGATGGACGGCAGCGGACGATTGCTGTTGCCGCAAATTCTCCGCAGTCGTGCGCAACTGGATAAACACGTGGCCCTGGTTGGTCAGGGCATGAAATTTGAAATATGGAACGAGGAACGTTGGAGCGCGCAGGCTGACAGTTGGTTTGCAGGTGAGTCCGGTCAGGATGAGTTGCCGCCGGAACTCTTGAATCTGTCTCTATAAATGTCTGATCTGGCAGAACGGTGCGATATGGCTGCAATGCAGGAACATGAAACCGTCTTGTTGCATCCGGCAGTGGATGCACTGGTGACAGACTGCGCCGGCTTTTATGTGGATGGAACGTTCGGGCGGGGAGGACATTCCCGTCTTATTCTGGAACAGCTTGATGAAAACGGGCGATTGTTGGCAATCGATAAAGATCCGGGGGCGATAAAGATCGGTCAGGAACTTTCAGCCAGCGATGCCCGTTTTTGTATTAGACATGGTGCGTTCAGTGATGCTGATCAATGGGTGGCGCCGGGGCAGGCCGCAGGCATTTTGCTGGATCTGGGGGTGTCATCTCCGCAGCTGGATGAGGCCCAGAGAGGGTTCAGTTTTACTCACGACGGGCCATTGGATATGCGCATGAATCCGGAAGCTGGTGAAAGTGCGGCTCAGTGGCTGGGTTCTGCGAGTGAGAAAGAGATTGCTGATGTGATTTTTCAATATGGGGAGGAGCGTTTCTCCAGGCGAATCGCCAAAGCAATTGTCATGCAGCGTGAGGATCAGCCCATTACCCGTACGCTGCAGCTGGCTGAAATTGTGAAGCAGGCCAATCCTGCCTGGGAAAAGCACAAACATCCGGCAACGCGGGCATTTCAGGCAATCAGGATTCATATCAACCAGGAGTTGCTTTCCTTGCAGGAGTTGCTCAGCAAGTCTTTGCAGTTGCTCAAGCCTGGCGGTCGTCTGGTGGTGATCAGTTTTCATTCGCTGGAAGACAGGATGGTCAAGCAGTTTATACAAAAACAGAGCCGTGGTGATGAGTTTCCGAGGGATTTGCCAGTGCCGGAATCTGCACTGAATCCGCGGCTGAAAAAGATCGGCAAGGCAGTCAAGCCGGATGCGCAGGAGATAGCTCGTAATCCACGCGCGCGAAGTGCCGTTATGAGGGTGGCTGAACGTATGGCGTAGTCGTTTGGCCTGACAGGAAAAACCAACAATAGACACGAAGTTATGAAAAAACGGGACATACAGAACACAGATTTATCATCTCAACCAGTGCCGGTGTTGCGCTGGCTGGGTGTGTTTGCGCCTGCTCATCTGTTGTTGGTTCTACTTGCGCTGGCAGTTCTGGTCTCCTCATTGGCTATCGTTGTTTCTTCGTTTGAATCACGCTCCGTATTCCACGCCTTGCAGCAGCAACGCGAGCTCAGTAACGAGCTGGACATGCAGTGGGGTCAGTTATTGATCGAGCAAAGTACTTTCGGCCTGGAAGGGCGTATCGAGCGTCGTGCGATTGATGACTTGAACATGCAACTGCCTGATTGGTCGCAAATTGTGGTGGTGCGAAATGAGTGAGTCAGTCTCCCGTTTCAACATGACAGGCTGGCGTCTGTGGCTGGTCTGCCTGGCGCTGCTATTGGCGGCAGCTGCGCTGCTGTGGAAGCTGGTCACGCTGGTATGGGTGGATGGTGAATTTCTGCAGAATCAGGGCGATGCCAGAACCATCCGCACCGAGCCCATTGTGGCGCACCGCGGCATGATCGTGGATCGAAACGGCGAGCCCCTGGCAATCAGTACGCCGGTTGAATCGATCTGGGTGAATCCGCGCGAGCTGGCCAAAAACGAGTCGGACATTCGCGCTCTGGCGACCAGCCTGCAGTTGAACCCCGACAGTCTGACAGAAAGCGTGCTGGCTAACGCCGAGCGCGAGTTCATGTATGTGCAGAGACGCATTCCACCTGATCAGGCACAGGCTGTCATGGCGCTGGGGCTGGACGGCGTTTACTCCCGCCAGGAATTTCAGCGTTACTATCCGCAGGGTGAGGTCACAGCACATGTGCTGGGATTCAGTAATATTGATGACATTGGTCAGGAAGGGCTGGAGCTTGCATTTGATGACTGGCTGAAAGGAGTCCCCGGTCGCCAGCAGGTTATCAAGGATCGGCGTGGACGCATCATTCGTGAGCTTAATACGGTAGAGCCGGCGCAACCCGGAAAAGCGCTGGAACTGAGTATTGATTTCAGAATTCAGAACCTGGCTTACAAAGAACTCAAGGCTGAGTATATCTACCGAAGGGCCCGTTCGGCCTCTGCTGTCATTCTGGATGCGCGAAATGGCGAGATACTGGCAATGGTCAATCAGCCGTCATTCAATCCCCACAATCGAGCCTCAATTACGGATTTCGGTGCGCTGCGTAATCGCGCGGTGACCGATTTGTTTGAGCCGGGTTCAACGCTTAAATCATTTACCGCGGTGGCGGCTATTGAGTCAGGCCTGTACAGCCGCGATACCATGATTAATACCAGTCCGGGACGTCTGCGTGTTGGACGCGATTGGGTTGAAGATCGCGGTTACAACTACGGCGAAATTTCTTTGGAGGAAATGCTGGTCAAGTCCAGCAATGTCGGTTCAGCCAAGATTGCTCTGGCTGTTGGTCACGAAAAATTGCGTGATGTGTTGCTGCGCGTCGGATTCGGTGAAAGCCCGGCCAGCGGGTTTCCGGGCGAGCGCGGAGGGGTGATGCCAAATCACCGGATCTGGCACGACATTGAGTTGGCTACTCTGTCCTTTGGTTACGGAATGTCAACCTCAGCCCTGCAGTTGGCGCAGGCATACGCAGTCATTGCCAATGACGGTATGCGCACGCCGGTCACAATTCTTAAAGATGGCAACAATAATGGATCTGGTGTAGTGCCTCAGCGTGTCATTGCGGAAGATGTTGTGCACGAAGTGAAAAGCATGCTGAAGGCTGTGGTGGATCCGGAGCTGGGTGGGTCTGACAGCGCCAGTGTCCCTTTTTATTCGATTGCAGGAAAGACCGGTACCGCACGCGTGGTTGGTGCTGGTGGTTATCAGGCAAATCTGCACAACTCCATGTTCGCCGGTTTTATTCCAGCTGATGATCCCCGGATTGTGGTGGTGATCATCATTAATGAGCCTCAGGGCGGGGAGCACTACGGCAGTCAGGTGGCCGCGCCAGTCTTCGCACGAATTGCGTCCGGTGCCATGCGAATACTTGAAGTTACCCCGGATCGGCTCGATTCTTCACGCATCATGACTCTGACAGCGAGGTAAGGTATGAATACTGTTCGTCAATCATCGCCCTTGCCCAGTCTGGCTGAGTTATTATCTGATTGTCCGGAGATGCAGGGATTGCTGGATGATTCAGTTGCTGGCATCACTGTCAGCGGACTGAACATGGACAGCAGGCAGCTAAAGGCGGGCGAGGTTTTTGTTGCTTTATTTGGCAAGAATCATGACGCTCGTGATTATATCGATGTTGCAATCAGTAAGGGCTGCGTTGCTGTGCTTGCCGATGCGGGTGGTGACTGGCACGGTCTCAGGATGACGGGTAAAGTGCCTGTACTGGCGATTGATAATCTGCGTCGCCGGATTGGTGAATTGGCAGCCCGATTCTACAATTACCCTTCACGTCGCTTGCCAGTTATTGGTGTAACTGGCACTAATGGCAAAACCAGTTGCACTCAGTTTATTGCTCAAATACTTGCTGGTTTGGATAAAACCTGTGGTGTTATTGGCACTATGGGTTACGGTGTATTTCCTCAATTGTGTGATACAGGTTTTACCACGCCGGACGCAATTGTTTTGCAACAGGCGCTTTCAGACGTTGTCAGAAACAATGCCAAAGTTGTCGCCATGGAAGTGTCATCACAAGGGCTGCATCAGCACCGGGTGAGCGGCACAGTGTTTAATTCCGCGGTGTTTACCAATCTTACCCGTGACCATCTTGACTATCATGGCAGCATGGCCGCTTATGCCGAAGCCAAACGCAAATTATTCGAGCATGAAGATTTGCGCGTTGCCGTCATTAATGCCGATGATAGTTATGCGGCAACCATGCTGAATGCCTTGCCAAGATCTGCGCAAAGTTTCACTTATAGTCTGCACAGCAAACGAGCTGATGTGTTTGCAGAGGAGCTGACTTTCACGGCCGATGGATTCCAGGCCATCATCAACAGTCCGTGGGGTATTGCCAGCGTGACCGGCCATCTATTGGGCGCGTTTAATTTCAGCAATATCCTGGCGGCCCTGACAGCCGTCATGACACTGCCAGAGGAAATGGATTTTCAGTCTGTTGTTGGCCAGATTGCCAGTTTGCGTCCGGTTAACGGACGCATGGAGCTGATCGGCAACGTCGACGGCGTTTCTGCCGTTGTTGACTATGCGCATACCCCGGATGGTTTGCGATGTGCCCTGGAGGCTGCGCGCCAGCATACCAGAGGGCAAATATGGTGTGTGTTCGGGTGTGGCGGTAACCGTGATCAGGGTAAGCGTCCATTAATGGCAGAAGTGGCGGATCAGCTCGCGGATCAGATCATTGTGACCGATGACAATCCACGCAATGAAAACGCCGACGATATTGTCAGGCAGATTATGTTTGGTTTCTCAGATAAATCCAGGGTTGCAGTGGAGCGCGATCGGGCCAGGGCTATTGAGTCCGCTATCCGCTCAGCAAAGGCTGGAGATCTGGTTCTGATAGCCGGCAAAGGACATGAGTGTTATCAGGATGTTGCCGGACAAAAAATGGCATTCAGTGATGCTGCCCAGGTTCGGCTGGCCTTGCAGGATCGGGCGGCAGAAGCAGTTAAAGGCGGAGGTGTCCAGTGATTGGCTCTCTTTGCCTTTCAGATCTGCAGGCAGTCATGAGTGCTGAGCGCATCGGTGAGGATGTCTGCTTCACGCAGGTAAGTACTGACTCCCGTACTATTGTGTCAGGTGAATTATTTATTGCTCTGACGGGACACAACTTTGATGGCCACAGATTCGTGAAACAGGCAGCGGCAGCGGGTGCGTCAGCTGTCATTGTCTCGAAAAAGCAAGATGTGTCTGTGCCACAACTGATTGTGGATGACACAGAAAAAGCGCTGGGCTGGCTGGGTAATTTGAATCGTAACCGATCCACCGCCGTGATCGCAGCCGTTACCGGCAGTCAGGGTAAAACCAGTGTGAAAGAAATGGCAGGAGCTATCCTCCGCGAGCAGTTCAAAGTGCTTGTGACGGAAGGTAATTTGAATAACACCATCGGCGCACCGTTAATGTTATTGCGTCTCGGTAGTGAGCATGAGCGCGCGGTTATCGAATTGGGTGCCAATCACGCAGGTGAAATTGCTCACACGGTGGCCATGACTAATCCGCAGATTGTCTTATTGAATAATGCGGCGGAAACACACCTGGAAGGTTTCGGAAGTCTTGAGGGAGTGGTGCAGGCCAAGGGCGAAATTATCGATTCAGCGTCAGCCACGCAAACTGTGATTCTTAATGCGGATGACCCGGCCTGTGAAATATGGGTGAATCGGGCGGCCCACCGCACCGTGCGCCTGTTTTCGGTTCAGAAGAATAATGCCGACTATTTTGCCGATAATGTAACAGCCGAAGCAGATGGTATGCGCTTCCGCTTGCATACACCTTCCGGGGCTGTGGAATGTTTTCTGGCATTGCCGGGACGTCACAACGTAGCCAATGCAGTCGCTGCATCAGCCATTGCAGTTGAAGCTGGAGCCGCTCTGCAGTCTGTCAGAAATGCCCTGGCAGCAGTCAAGCCAGTTGCAGGTCGATTGTGCCCGCGACAGGGAATACAGGGTGCAGCCTTGCTGGATGATTCTTATAACGCCAGTCCGTCTTCGTTTAGGGCGGCAATAGACGTATTGTCAGACGTTGCCGAGCAAAGCAAAAAATCGAGCATAGTCATTATGGGTGATATGGCTGAATTGGCCGGCAAGGCTGTCTCAGCTCATCAGGAGGTTGGTCGATACGCCAGACAAGCGGGTGTTACCAGGCTCTGGACTGTCGGTGAATTCAGTCGTTACGCCAGCGGTGCGTTTGGTGAAGGCGCCAAACATTTTGAGACTGTTGAACAGCTGTGTGAATACGCGCGGCAGACCATGAATAATGCCGTGTTAGTGCTCATCAAGGGGTCGCGTAGTGCCGGCATGGATGTAGCTGCTGATTACCTGTCTGAAGGGGAGATGCACTGATGCTGGTACTGTTATCCGAATACCTGTCCCAGTTTAACAGCGGCTTTACGGTGTTTCAGTATATTACTGTGCGCGGCATCATGGGTATTTTGACCGCATTGATTGTTGCGTTAATGGTCGGGCCAGCGATGATCAGGCGTCTGAACAGGCATCAAATAGGCCAGGTTGTGCGTTCGGATGGTCCGGAGAGTCATTTCAGCAAAGCAGGTACGCCAACGATGGGCGGCGCCCTCATATTGGTTGGTATCGCCTTCAGCACATTGCTTTGGGCAGATCTGCGCAATGTCTATGTCTGGGTAGTCATGCTGGTGACATTGATGTTCGGGGCGATTGGCTGGGTCGACGACTACCGAAAAGTTTTCCGTAAAGATCCCGTAGGTCTGCCTGCCCGCTGGAAGTACTTTTGGCAATCTGTTGTGGGTCTGGGTGCTGCGGTGTTTCTGTATACAAATGCAACTGACCCGGTACAGACTGCCTATATTGTTCCGTTTTTCAAAGACGTTGCTATAGAGACTGGGCTTCTTTACATCGTCATCACTTATTTTGTCATTGTTGGTGCCAGTAATGCGGTCAATTTGACCGATGGTCTGGATGGCCTGGCTATCTTGCCGACAGTCATGGTCGGTGGGGCGCTGGGAATTATTGCATATCTGGCCGGTCACGCCGAATTTTCCGCTTATCTGCGAATTCCGTTTGTCAGTGGTGCTGGTGAATTGGTCATTTTCTGCGGTGCAATGCTGGGCGCCGGACTTGGATTTTTGTGGTTTAACACTTATCCCGCACAGGTTTTTATGGGTGATGTCGGTGCGCTTGCATTGGGCGCGGCGCTGGGGATTGTCGCCGTAATTGCACGCCACGAAATCGTGTTGTTCATCATGGGTGGAATATTCGTCATGGAAACGGTCTCGGTCATCCTGCAGGTGGCATCGTTCAAATTGACCGGCAAACGAATTTTTCGAATGGCGCCGATTCATCATCATTTTGAATTGAAGGGTTGGCCAGAACCGCGGGTTATTGTCCGGTTCTGGATTATTACGGTGATGCTGGTTCTGTTCGGACTGGCAACATTGAAACTCAGATAGGCTGTATACAGGCGAGCATGGTAATGAGTGACAACAACGCACCAAAATTCAAGGTGATCGTTGGTCTGGGCAAGACAGGGTTGTCGTGCGCGCGTTATTTCCATGAACGAGGCGAGGCGTTTCGGGTTATCGATAATCGATTCAGCCCACCCTGCCTGCCAGAGTTTGAAGTTGAGTTTCCGTTTGCTGAGGTCGAACTGGGAGAATTTTCCGAGAGCACTCTGATGGAGGCGGGCGAAATTGTTCTGAGTCCTGGAGTCAGCAAGGCAACACCCGAGATTGCCAAGGCCATTGCGGCCGGGGTGTCTGTGACGGGAGATATCGACATTTTCAGTCGAGCTGCCAAGGCGCCGATTGTTGCAGTAACTGGTTCCAATGGGAAAAGTACGGTGGTCACACTGGTTGCAGAGATGGCAAGGCAGTCAGGATTGAATATTGGAGTCGGCGGCAACCTTGACGGACGTGCCAGCGTGCCGGCGCTTGATCTGCTGCGTCTGGGCAACAAGGATCTGTATATTCTTGAGCTCTCAAGCTTTCAGCTGGAAACCACAACGAAACTTGGGGCAGAAGTCGCCACGATACTCAATATCAGCGAAGACCACCTGGATCGCTACGAGAGTATGTCTGACTATATTGAGGCCAAGAAGCGTATCTTCCGCTCCTGTCATCAGGCGGTCATCAATCGTGACGAAACCCCCGAGCTATACAATAGTCTGACAGCGCAGCAGGTGGTCTGCTCGTTTGGTAGCGATGAGCCAGGCAATAATCAACTGGGTGTGGTGTTGCACGAGCGTGAGTCATGGGTGGCGATGGGTGATCATCTCATTATGCCTGCGCGGGATATACGACTGCCAGGCAGACATAATCTGAGCAACGCCATGGCCGCATTCGCGCTGGGCCAGGCCGTCGGTATCTCAGAGAGCGCCATGGTTACCACTTTGCGGGAATTCGGTGGTCTGCCACATCGTTGCCAGCATGTAAGAAATCTGCGTGGCGTGGATTATTACAATGACTCCAAGGGTACTAATGTGGGTGCCACACTGGTGGCCATTCAGGCTGTAGCTGAGCGCACTCGCGGCGAGCTGGTGCTGATTGCTGGCGGTGTTGGCAAAGGTGCCGATTTCTCACCCTTATTGCCGCTATTGGACAAATATGTCAAGCGCGTGATTCTGATTGGCAAGGATGCTCCATTGCTGGCCTCGGTTATCAAGGACAGCACAGATATCATGCGAGCCTCATCTATCGAGGAAGCGGTGCTTGAGGCGGCAGAGAGTGCCAATGACAATGATGCCGTATTGTTGTCACCGGCCTGTGCCAGTTATGACATGTTTAAAGACTTTGCTCATCGCGGTCGTGCCTTTGTTGCCGCTGTGGAGGCGCTGTCGTGACTAGTCTGATTAATAGATCCAGAGGCGCGGTCAGAGTTTCCGTCAGTGACAAGGCGGCAATGCCGAATGTGCTGCTGCTGGTCATGATTGCTTTGCTGGGGGTTGGTCTGGTGATCATGACATCCGCCTCGATGGATATCGCCAACAGCCAGTCGGGTGATCCACTTTACTTCTTCAAGCGCCAGGTATTTTTCATCGGGGTTGGTGTCGGCGTGTTGATGATTATGTTGCACGTCAGCATGGAACTCTGGTATCGCCTTAGTACGGCTTTGCTGGTTTTGTCTCTGGTGCTATTGGTGTTGGTTCTGATTCCGGGGGTCGGCACGGTGGTAAATGGCAGTGCCCGGTGGATCGATCTGGGTTTTTATCGCCTGCAGCCTTCTGAGATGACAAAAGTATTTATGGTTCTGTATATGGCTGCGTTTCTGTCACGTCGACGCGATGAAGTTCAACTGAGCTGGTCCGGTTTCCTCAAGCCCATGGTGATAATGGGGGTAGCGGTAGTGCTGCTGCATTTTGAGCCAGATCACGGAGCCATGGTGATAATAATGGCGACCACCTTTACGCTGTTGTTTCTGGGTGGTGTCAGGCTGCATCGGTTTATGTTGCTGGTAATGCTGTGTTTTGCGGCTTTTGCCTACCTGGCCATCAGCAAACCCTATGTAATTAATCGACTGACCTCCTTCCTGAATCCGTGGGCTGCGGAGTACGTATATGGTGAAGGTTATCAATTGACACAAGCACTGATTGCCTTTGGCCGGGGAGAATGGTTCGGTGTTGGTCTTGGCAACAGTATACAGAAGCTTTATTTTTTACCGGAGGCACACACCGACTTTGTCTTGTCCATTCTGGCAGAAGAGTTAGGTATTGCCGGTGTGCTGCTGGTGCTTGGTCTTTTCACTGTATTGATAGTCAAGGCTCTCAAGCTGGGCAGTCAGGCGCAGCAGCAAGAGCAGTTGTTCAGCGCCTTTGTGGCGTATGGGCTGGCGATGATTTTCGCCACCCAGACGTTTATCAATTTTGGTGTCAATACGGGATTGCTACCAACAAAAGGGCTGACACTGCCCTTTCTGAGTTACGGTGGCAACAGCCTGTTGATCAGCTTTGTCATGGTGGGTCTGTTGCTGCGCATAGATTATGAATTGCAGAATCCACGAGATCATCGGGAGGATTCGCAATGAGTTCTCCGACCGTGTTGATTATGGCTGCAGGTACCGGTGGACATATCTTTCCGGCGTTGTCGGTTGCCCGGCGCTTGCAATCAGAGGGTATCAATGTCGAATGGTTAGGTACACCAACGGGCATGGAAAATGATGTCTTGTCGGGTACCAATATCGTTCTGCATCAATTGCCGGTGAGGGGGTTGCGCGGTAAGCGCCTGATATCACTTTTAAGTGCACCGATCATGCTGCTGACATCGCTTTGGGCAGCGCTGAAAGTGATGAAACAGATCAAGCCGTGTTGTGTCCTGGGTATGGGAGGCTATGTGGCTGGTCCGGGTGGGTTGGCTGCCTGGTTATCACGTCGCCCCCTGGTGTTGCATGAGCAGAATTCAGTGGCCGGAACGACCAACCGCATTCTTGTTCCGTTTGCGCAGGCGGTGCTGCAGTCATTTACTGGCACGTTCAAACCCTCCAAAAAACTTGTCAGCAGTGGCAATCCTGTTCGCGCTGATATTGAAGCTTTGTATAGTGTGCAGCGCTCTTTCTGCAAAGATGGCAAGCTCCATGTGCTGGTTATCGGCGGCAGTCTGGGTGCTGCCAATCTTAATACGCACGTAATTGAGGCTGTGTCTCGAGTAAAACCGGAACTTGATATTGAAGTCTGGCATCAGACCGGCAGACAAAAGTATCAATCGGCAATGGACATGTGCCAACGTTACAAGCTGAGTGAATCTGATGCGTATCGATTGGCACCATTCATTGATGATATGGCTGAGGCTTACCAATGGGCTGATCTGATCATTTGTCGCGCGGGTGCGGGTACTTTATCTGAGCTTGCAGTGGCAGGTTTGCCGTCCGTGTTAGTGCCTTATCCATATGCTATCGATGATCATCAGACAGCAAATGCGCGTCACCTGTCGGATGCCGGTGCCGCCGTGCTTATCGCCGACCACATGCTTGATTCCGGGCAACTGGCGCAATTACTGCAATCTTTTGCGGCCGATCCCGCGCGGTTGCAGACGATGTCTGTAGCAGCCAGAGCCGCAGCACATCCCGATGCCTGTGCCAGGGTGGCCCGTGTTTGCCAGGAGGTGTGTCATGTCGCCTGATCGTTCTCGCTATTATCAGGTGCCTGAGATGCGCCGTATCAAAACCATTCATTTTATCGGTGTTGGTGGAGCCGGAATGTGTGGTATTGCGGAAGTGCTTCTGAATCAAGGTTATCGTATAACGGGCTCCGATCTGCGTGCATCTGGTGTGACGGAGCGGCTGCAGAAAATGGGTGCTGAGATATTTATTGGCCACGCGGCTGCGAACACTGATCAGGCAGACGTAGTCGTTTATTCAAGTGCCGTGCGAAAAGATAACCCCGAGCTGTTGCACGCGAAAGAACAGGGCAAACCAATCATTCCCCGGGCTGAGATGCTGGCGGAACTGATGCGATATCGCCATGCGGTTGCAATTGCCGGTACTCATGGCAAAACCACCACCACCAGTCTTGTAGCCTCAATTTTCGCGGAAGCCCGTCTGGCGCCTACCTTTGTAATAGGCGGGCGCTTAAACAGCGCAGGGGCCAACGCCGGGCTGGGAGAAAGTCGCTATCTGGTTTGCGAAGCGGATGAGAGTGATGTATCGTTTTTGCACCTTCAGCCAATGGTGGCAGTTGTCACAAATATTGATGCTGATCATATGGGGTCCTACGACGGCGACTTTAACAAGCTGAAGAGTTATTTTATCGAGTTTCTTCATAATCTGCCGTTCTACGGTCTGGCAGTATTGTGCATTGATGATCCTGTGGTGCGTGACATCGCGCCCAGAGTTGCGCGTCCGATTATTACTTATGGGTTTTCTGAGCAGGCTGATTACCAGGTGCTTAACTGGCAGCAGACCGAGCAGTATTCAAAGTTCGACGTAAAACGTCCGGAAGGAAATGCGACACTGAAAATCAGCATGGCAATCCCGGGCCGTCACAATGCGTTGAATGCCGCTGCAGCGATTGCCGTCGCGACAGACGAAGGTGTGGATGATGAGTCGATCATCGAAGGGCTGAGAAAGTTCCAGGGAGTAGGCAGACGGTTTGAAATTCAGGGTCACTTTCCTATTGTCGGAGGTGGTCAGATTATGTTGCTCGACGACTACGGCCATCACCCCAGTGAGGTTGCTGCGACTATCGCGGCGCTTCGTGCCGGATGGCCGGAGGCGCGGGTCGTCATGATTTATCAGCCGCACCGCTATACAAGAACCAAGGATCTGTACGACGACTTTGTTCAGGTGTTGTCAGAGGTTGATGTGTTGCTGATGCTGGAGGTGTATTCGGCCGGTGAAGATGCTATTCCGGGAGCCGATGCTCGCAGCCTGTGCCGCAGTATTCGCATGCGCGGCAAAGTCGACCCGGTATTTGTCAAGCACGAAGATGATGTCAGGGATGTACTAATGGATATGGTTAGAGACGGTGACATTGTGATCACGCAGGGTGCCGGCAGTGTGGGTGGTATTGCCAAATCTCTGGTGCAGCAGGGGTTGAAATCATGACGGCTCTTGATCGCTACGGCAAAGTGGCGGTGCTGATGGGTGGTAAGTCCGCTGAACGCGAGATCTCCCTGATGAGTGGTCAGGCTGTTCTGCAGGGTTTGCTGCGCGCCGGTGTTGATGCCATGGGAATAGATGTGGACGCAGATCTGTATGATCAGTTGCGTGCTCTGAAAATAGACCGAGTGTTTAATATGCTGCACGGTCGGGGCGGAGAAGACGGCACTATTCAGGGCTTTCTGGAAACGCTAGGCATTCCATATACCGGCAGCGGGGTACTGGCTTCTGCGCTGGCCATGGACAAAATGAAAACCAAGCTGATCTGGCAAAGTCTAGGGCTGCCGACACCTAAAAGCGAGTTTCTGACAGATGGTACAAACTGGACGGCTTTGGCAGAAGACCTTGGAGAGTTGGTCGTAAAGCCGTCTCATGAAGGATCCAGCATCGGTATGTCGATGGTGTCTGATGCCAATGCGCTGGAGCAGGCATATCTGAAAGCCCGTGCGTTTGATACTGCCGTGATGGCTGAACAAAGAATATTCGGTAAAGAGTTCACGGTACCAGTTATAAATGGCGAGGTTTACCCCGCTATTCAGTTACACACCAGTCATGAATTTTATGACTTTGATGCCAAGTACAAAGCTAATGATACGCAGTATCTCTGTCCCGCGCCTCTGAGTGCCACTAAAGCTGCTGAACTGTCTGCATTGTGTATGGCGGCATTCGACGCGCTAGGCGCCTGCGGTTGGGGCAGAGTGGACGTGATGCAGGATAAACAGGAAAGGTTCTGGTTGCTGGAACTGAACACCGTGCCAGGTATGACAGATCATAGTCTGGTGCCGATGTCAGCAGCAGCCAAAGGTATTTCCTTTGAGGAACTGGTTGTCAATATATTGCAGAGTAGCTGTGACCATGAGTGAGCGTCGTTCAACAGGATCATTCTCGGCCTATGATGATCGGCAGAATTCGCCGGTTGATTTTGCGCCCATACGCGCCGAAGGTCGGGCACGTGATGCTGTGCAAAATGATAGCGAGAACTCTCCAGTATCTCGTGCTCGATTGCCGCGCTGGTTCCTGATGCTGGCGCTGACGGGCGTGGCGATAATTGCGACTTACCAGTATCGCGACCTCATTGTCAGTGCCATGCCTGACGTCGAATGGCCTGGTTTGAATCTGCCGCAGGTTAATCGGCCAATCATTAATCGGGCGATCAATACTGTGCGAATGGAGTCGCCTTTGACAAACGTCACTGAGCAGGAGGTCAGATCGCTGCTGGCCAGGTATACCGATTCCGGTTTCCTGGGTGTGGACGTGCAGGACCTGCGTGATGAGTTGGAGCAGAATCCGTGGATTCATAGTGCCAGTGTGCGTCGTGTGTGGCCCGACATTCTGGTTATCAGTCTGCAGGAAGAAATTGCAGTGGCCCGATGGAAAGAGTCAGAGTTGATCAACGAGTACGGTATGGTATTTGCCGCCCCATGGCGCGGCGGAGAAGAGGGGCTGCCTCAGCTATCAGGCCCCACCGGCAGTGAATCACTGGTGCTGAGTAATTACAGCCGCTTCGGCGATGTTATCGCCAGTGCAGGTTTCAGGATCCGGGCGTTGGCCGTGGATGAGCGAGGCAGTTGGCAGATGGAGACGGCAGATGGGGTCACGATACGCCTGGGCCGCGAATTGGTTGACGCCAGATTGTCACGGTTTATCGATGCCTACAGACGTGGATTAAACAAGGAGCTGGCTGATGTGGCCAGCATTGACCTTCGTTACAGCAATGGTTTTTCCGTCAGCAAACGCTCGGCAGCCTCAGATGCTGTGGCGAGCCGATAGACAGGTGTAAGTTATGAGCGCTGCAGAAAACAGCAAAATGATCGTTGGACTCGATATTGGTACGTCCAAAGTCGTCGCGATTGTCGGTGAGGTCAAAGAAGATGGTGTGCTTAACATCGTTGGTATTGGCAGCCACCGCTCGCGGGGCCTGAAAAAAGGCACCGTTGTCAATATTGAATCGACGGTTGAGTCGATTCAGCGGGCGGTCGAAGAGGCCGAGCTGATGGCAGGTTGCCGTATTCACTCCGTATATGCGGGCATAGCCGGCAATCATATCCGGAGTATGAACTCACACGGGATTGTTGCTATCCGTGACCGGGAAGTGACCCGCGCTGATATCGACAGGGTGATTGATGCCGCGCAGGCGGTTGCCATTCCGGCCGATCAGCGCGTGCTGCATATTCTGCCACAGGAATACATCATTGATTCTCAGGAAGGCGTCAAAGAACCGCTGGGCATGTCGGGTGTGCGTCTGGAAGCCAAGGTCCATCTGGTGACCTGTGCCATTAACGCCGTGCAGAATATCGAGAAGTGCATCAAGCGCTGCGGCCTGCAAACTGAAGAGATCATACTGGAGCAGCTGGCATCCAGCTATGCCGTGCTGACGGATGACGAAAAAGAACTCGGTGTCTGTCTGGTGGATATTGGTGGTGGTACCACGGATATCGCTGTGTTTACCGAAGGTTCCATACGCCACACAGGTGTCATTGCGGTGGCCGGCGATCAGGTGACCAACGATATCGCTATGGCACTGCGAACACCCACCGATAATGCCGATGAAATAAAAATCAAATACGCCTGTGCGCTGACCCAGCTCGCCAGTGCCGGCGAGATGATAAAGGTGCCAGGTGTCGGTGATAGACCGGCGCGTGAGCTGTCCCGTCAATCGCTGGCCGAAGTCGTTGAGCCCAGATACGACGAATTGTTCACCATGGTCAAGGCCGAGCTGCAACGAAGTGGTTACGAGAATTTGCTGGCGGCGGGCATTGTGCTGACCGGTGGCACAAGCAAAATGGAAGGTGTTATAGAGCTTGCTGAAGAGATATTTCATATGCCTGTTCGTCTGGGCATGCCGCAAAGCGTCAAGGGGCTGGCGGACATTGTGCGCAATCCGATTTACTCAACCGGAGTCGGTTTACTGCTCTGGGGAATGAAACAACAGCAACACCAGGAAAAAAGTCATAGTCCGGTCGCTGTCAAGGACACACAGATTAATGTGTTCAAGCGCGTCCGAAACTGGCTGAAAGATAACTTTTAAAAACGAGGGGGCCGATATGTTTGAACTATTAGAAAGTGTTCCGCAAAATGCAGTCATTAAAGTAGTTGGCGTTGGGGGTGGTGGCGGAAACGCTGTCCGCCACATGATTAATAATCAGGTGGAGGGTGTTGAGTTCGTCTGCGCCAACACCGATTCGCAGGCATTGAAGGACGTGCAGGCCAAGACCCTGCTGCAGCTGGGTGGCACGGTCACCAAAGGCCTGGGTGCCGGTGCTAATCCGGAGGTCGGTCGTCAGGCTGCACTGGAAGACCGGGAAGAAATCGCCGAGATTCTCTCTGGCGCTGATATGGTCTTTATTACGGCTGGGATGGGTGGCGGAACTGGTACCGGTGGCGCGCCGATTTTCGCCGAAGTTGCAAGAGAGCTGGGAATACTGACTGTGGCGGTGGTTACCAAGCCGTTTCCGTTCGAAGGCAAAAAGCGCTCCGCCATTGCCGACCGTGGCATCGAGGAATTGTCACAGCACGTTGACTCGCTGATTACCATCCCCAATGAGAAATTGTTGGCTGTACTGGGAAAACAGGCCTCATTGCTGGAAGCGTTCAAGGCAGCCAATGATGTGCTGCAGGGTGCCGTGAAAGGTATTGCTGACCTGATCATTCGTCCCGGCATGATCAATGTCGACTTTGCCGATGTGCGCACAGTGATGTCAGAAATGGGTATGGCCATGATGGGCACCGGGTATGCGACCGGCGAAGAGCGTGCTCGTGAGGCCGCGGAAGCCGCCATTCGCAGTCCTTTGCTTGAAGATGTCAACCTGCATGGTGCCCGCGGCATTCTGGTGAATATTACGGCGGGCGAAAACCTGTCGTTGGGTGAGTTCTCTGAGGTTGGAGACACGATCTCTGAATTTGCCTCTGACGATGCCACGGTTGTGGTGGGTACGGTGATCGATCCGGAGATGGGTGACGAAATCCGTGTTACTGTCGTGGCGACAGGGTTGGGTCCTGTGGCAGCGGCTGAACAGCGTCCGACCAAGGTGGTCGACAATACCACCCGTGCAGCGACCAGTCCGGCCGCCAGTACCGGTCTGCGGTCACGACCTGCCGCGACAGCGCATACCATGCCGCAGGGCAATACCTTTGCCAAGGCGGTCGGGGCCGAAGATGCCATGGATTACCTGGATATACCGGCATTCTTGCGCCGTCAGGCGGACTGAGCATGATACCAGCCCGGAGGCGGCTCCCCCCGGGCTGGTAGCCATCACAGGGGGCTAATCAGTGTTTGGGTTATTTGTTGATATTTGATATCATCCAGCGGAATTACCATTCCCCGGAACAGATGCCCTCTATGTTGAAGCAGCGCAGCTTAAAAAATGTCATCCGAGCGACAGGCGTAGGTCTGCACACGGGTGAGAAGGTCTACTTAACCCTTCGTCCTGCACCCGCCAACACCGGCATCATTTTTGTCAGAACAGACCTGGAAGGGCGTCCCGAGATCCCCGCCCTGGCGCATTTCGTTGGTGAGACTACCCTGTCCACTGCGCTTGTTAAAGACGGTGTGCGGGTCTCTACCATTGAACATCTGATGTCGGCGATGTCAGGCCTGGGTATCGACAATGCCTATGTTGAGGTCAGTGCCCCTGAGGTACCGATCATGGATGGCAGTGCTGGCCCTTTTGTATTCCTTATTCAGTCGGCTGGTATCGAAGAACAGGACGCACCCAAGCATTTCGTCCGTGTGACCAGGCCGGTGAGCCTTCAGGACGGCGACAAAACCGTCAGCATCGAACCGTTTGATGGATTCAAGGTCAGTTACACACTGCTTTACGATCACCCGGTATACCGACGTTACACCAAGTCAGCGACCATCGATTTTTCCAGCACCTCCTTTGTAAAAGAAGTGAGCCGCGCGCGTACATTCGGATTCATGCATGAGTTTGAAGAACTGCGCAACCGTAATCTGGCGCTGGGTGCCAGTATGGATAACGCCATCGCAGTGGGCGATTACAAAGTCCTCAACGAAGATGGGTTGCGTTATGAAGACGAATTCGTCAAACACAAGATCCTGGACTCCATTGGAGATCTCTATCTGCTTGGACATAGCCTGCTGGGTGAGTTTAAAGGATACAAATCCGGCCACGCCCTGAATAACGCCCTGCTGCGTAAGCTGCAGGCCGAGCCTGATAGCTGGGAACTGGTCACATTCGACTCGAATGAACAGGTGCCCATCGCCTACATCAAAGCCGGCCTGGCGGCCTGAGCGGGACTCTGACGAGACATGAAACTCATACTGATCAACCAGCGTTATGGCCACAGCCGCACCATTGTCATCAAGGGCTGGCTGAAGGGCCTGCTGTCCCTTTGCTTGCTGGGTGCACCGGTCGCCATGGGCTATCTCGGGTATCACCTGGCGATCAATCAGTCAGAAAATGAACAGATAGTCAGCCAGGAAGCCAGTGATGAGTGGCAACTGAGACTTGAAGAGCAGTCGCAGACTGTTGGCGAACTGCGTCGCAATGCTGAATTGCAGTTGGAGGCGCTGACCTCCCGTCTGGCCTCGCTGCAGGCCCGCCTGCTCCGACTCGATGCGCTGGGTGAGCGACTGACTGCCGTGGCAGAGCTGGACCCTGAAGAGTTCAATTTCAGTCAGGCGCCCGCCGCCGGCGGAGTGTTGATCTCCGATTCTGGTTCAGTTCAGCAACCTGACTTTCTGGTTGCCATCAATCGTCTGGAAGAAGAAATAGAACGTCGCAGTCAGCAATTGGAGACGATTGGCGAGTTGATCAGTGATCAGCGCTTGACGGCCGAGCAGGAAATCAGTGGCAAGCCGGTCGTCAGTGGCTGGATGTCTTCTGCATATGGTCGTCGCACAGACCCCTTCACTGGCCGCCTGGCCTGGCACAACGGCGTTGATTTTGCCGGGGCAGAAGGTGATGACATCGTCAGTGTGGGTGCCGGTGTTGTGACATTTTCCGGTACACTCCCCAGTTATGGCAAAACAGTTGAAGTTGACCATGGCAATGGTTATCTGACGCGCTATGCGCATGCCAGTGAAATCCTCGTTGAAGCCGGCGACGTTGTTGCGCAGGGACAGCAAATAGCCCTGATCGGCAGCACCGGTCGCTCAACCGGTCCCCACGTCCATTTCGAAATCTACAAAAACGGCCGTGTCATCGATCCGGCTTCCTATGTGCGCCGCACACACCGCTGACTCTTCTCTGTCGCAATAGCCGTTCCGAAATCCTGGCAATCTAATCCATCAAGAGTGTCAGATACCGGATGTGTCATCCGGAATATCCAAATTTGAAAAAGTTAATCAGGTCATTATGAGCACATCGTTTCTAAGCAAGATCTTCGGGAGCAGTAACTCCCGTAAACTCAAAAAACTGCAAAAAATGGTCCGCAAGATAAACGAGCTGGAAAGCGGTCTGGAAGCGCTTTCTGACGCTGAGTTGCGAGGCAAAACTGATGAGTTCAAATCTCGCTATGACGCAGGTGAATCGTTGGAGAGCCTGTTGCCTGAAGCGTTTGCAGTTGTACGCGAAGCCAGTAAAAGAACACTGGGGCTGCGGCATTTTGATGTCCAGATGATAGGCGGTATGGTCCTGAATCAGGGTGATATTGCCGAAATGAAAACCGGTGAAGGTAAAACGCTGGTGGCAACATTGCCCGCCTATCTGAATGGTCTGACGGGCGAAGGTGTGCACATCGTCACCGTCAACGACTACCTGGCGAGCCGGGATGCTAACTGGATGCGGCCACTGTACGAATTCCTGGGCCTGACTGTTGGTGTAATTGTAGGCGGACAATTGCCGCAGGAAAAGAAGGCCGCTTACGAGGCATCGATTACCTACGGAACCAACAACGAATTCGGGTTCGATTACCTGCGTGACAATATGGCGTTTCGCGTGGAAGATAAACTGCAGCGTGACCTGAACTTTGCAATCGTTGACGAAGTGGACTCCATCCTGATAGACGAGGCTCGTACGCCATTGATTATCTCGGGAGCGGCAGAAGACAGCTCGCGTCTTTATCAGATGATCAATACGCTGATCGATAAACTGGAAAAAGGCGATGCGCCGCCGGAGACAACACCGGGTCTGGCTTTGGAACGACAGGAAAAAGTCGAGTCCGGCCATTTTATGGTCGACGAGAAAACGCGCCAGGTAGAACTCACGGAAGCGGGTCACGAATATCTTGAGCAGCTGCTGGCGGAGCGCCAGTTGCTGAAAGAAGGAGAAAGCCTTTACGCAGCCGCGAACCTGGGCCTGTTACACCACATTCATTCCGCGCTCAAGGCCCATTATCTATTCCATAAAGATGTTGAATACATCGTCAAGGAAGGCCGTATCGTTCTGATTGATGAGCACACCGGTCGCACCATGGAAGGTCGGCGTTTGTCTGAAGGTTTGCATCAGGCGATCGAAGCCAAGGAAGGTCTGGAAATTCAGAGTGAAAGCCAGACACTGGCCTCAACGACCTTCCAGAACTATTTCCGGCTGTACAACAAGCTGTCAGGCATGACCGGTACAGCCGACACTGAGGCCTTTGAATTTAAACAGATTTATGACTTGGATGTAGTTGTTATCCCACCCAATACGCCCATGCAGCGTCGTGATATGAACGACCTGGTGTTCATGAGTATTGAGGAAAAATTTGAAGCGATTGTGCGGGATATCAAAGAGTTCAGCGCTGCTGGTGCACCGGTTCTGGTGGGTACGGCTTCGATTGAAACCTCGGAAATGCTGTCAGCCTTTTTGCGCAAAGAAAAGATTGAGCACGAAGTTCTGAACGCTAAATTCCATGAGCGCGAAGCCCAGATTATTGCCCAGGCTGGCAGGCCAGGTGTGGTCACTATTGCCACCAACATGGCAGGTCGGGGAACGGATATCGTGTTGGGTGGTAACTGGGAAGTTGAAGTGGCCGCTCTGGAGAATCCGGCGCCTGAACAGATTGCCGAGGTCAAGGCCGCGTGGCAGCAGCGTCACGATCAGGTGCTCGCTGCAGGTGGGCTGCACATTGTGGGTACCGAGCGGCACGAATCAAGACGTATCGATAATCAGCTCAGAGGTCGTGCAGGTAGACAGGGTGACCCGGGTTACTCGCGATTCTATTTATCGCTGGAAGATAATCTGATGCGAATCTTTGCCTCGGAGCGAGTCAAAAATATCATGCAGGCTTTAGGCATGGAACGCGGCGAGGCCATCGAACACGGCATGGTGTCCAAATCCATCGAAAAGGCACAACGCAAGGTGGAAGGTCGCAACTTCGATATCCGCAAGCAATTGCTGGAATACGATAACGTTGCCAACGATCAGCGGACCATAGTCTATCGTCAGCGTAATGAAATCATGGCCAGCGACGATATTGGCGAGCTGGTCAGTAATATGCGCAACGATGTGGCTGATGAGGTCATCAGCAGCCATGTGCCGCCGCAGAGTATTTTTGAGCAGTGGGATATTCCTGGTCTTGAAAAAGCCATAGAAGCCGAATTTGCGATTCACCTGCCGGTTGCGCAGTGGCTGGAGGAGGATGAGAAGCTTTATGAGGAAACCCTGCGTGAGAAAATCAAGGATGCACTCACTGAAGCCTACGAAAACAAGCGGGAAACAGTGGGCGAAAAAATGAAACTGCTCGAGAAGCAGATTGTGCTGCAGATTCTCGACACCTTATGGAAAGAGCATTTGCAGGCGATGGATCACCTGCGCCAGGGTATTTTCCTGCGCGGCTATGCAGGCAAGAACCCTAAACAGGAATACAAGCGCGAGGCATTTGGACTGTTTGAGAGTCTGCTGTCTCGACTGCAGCATGATGTGATCCGATTCCTCAGTCATGTACAGGTCAGATCACCTGATGAAATTGATGCCATTGAAAGGGCCAGAGAGGCCGAGCGCGCCAAAGAGAAAATGCAGTTTCAGCACTCTGAGGCCAGCGCCATGCAGGCCGAAGAAAGAACGACATCCGGCTCATCTGCAGCGGATGAACAAAAGGCACCGTTTGTTCGTGAGGTGCCAAAGACAGGACGTAATGACCCTTGTCCCTGCGGTTCTGGCAAGAAATATAAACAATGTCATGGCCGTTTGAGTTAACGGTAGTAACTGGAGTTATAAATGGCAACAGGAAAGCAGGATCTGGATCGGTTGTTGCCGATCGAGGGTGTCAAAATTGCCGCTGTGCAGGCGGGAGTTCGTTATGCCAATCGCTATGATGTGGTGGTTATGGCCCTGTCGGCACAATGCCGGACAGCCGGTGTGTTCACCCAGAATGCGTTTTGTGCGGCACCAGTGGTGCTGGCCAGACAATACCTGCAAAGCAGTCAGGGGCGTGCCCGCTATCTGTTGATCAATACCGGTAATGCGAATGCTGGTACCGGCCAGCAAGGCATGGCAGATGCCCGCAACTGCTGTCAGTCGCTGGCGGAATTGACAGGTGTCAGCGCCGATCAGGTATTGCCATTCTCTACCGGTGTTATCGGTGAGCGACTGCCTGCTCAAAAAATTGTTGCTGCTTTGCCGGGTGCCATGGACGCATTGCAGGCCGACAATTGGTTGATGGCGGCGAAGGGAATTATGACCACCGATACCCGCCCCAAAGGTCTGTCGGTTTCGCTCGAACATCAGGGCCAGCGCATCACTGTGACCGGCATCACCAAAGGTGCCGGCATGATCAAGCCCAATATGGCGACCATGCTGGCGTTTGTTGCTACTGACGCCGACATTGCTCAGGAGCTGTTGCAAAACCTGCTGCGCACGGCTGTTGAATATTCGTTTAACCGCATCACTGTTGATGGCGATACCTCGACCAATGACTGCTGCATGCTGGTGGCCAGTGGTGCCAGTGGCGTAGTTATTGATGAAACTGACAGTGATCTGCTGGCTCAATTCAGTGACTTGTTGAATAATCTGATGATTGGGTTGGCGAGACAGATTATTCACGACGCCGAAGGCGCCCGCAAATTTGTCACGGTCCAGGTGAACGGCGGTGCGGATTCGCAAGAATGTCTGAAGGTGGCATATGCTATTGCCGAATCGCCCCTGGTCAAAACTGCACTGACAGCATCAGACCCTAACTGGGGACGTATCCTGGCAGCGATAGGCCGCGCAGGTGTTGCTGATCTTAACGTGGATCTGATTGACATTTATCTGGGCGATGTGGCTCTGGTCAATCAGGGAGGTCTGGCGCCAGACTATACCGAGGCGCAAGGTCAGTCGATCATGAGTCAGGAAAATATCGAGCTGCGCATAGAACTCGGTCGCGGGCAGGTTTCTGAGACTGTATGGACCTCCGATTTATCGGAAGAGTACGTACGGATTAATGCCTCATACCGAAGTTGACACATTGAACATGGAAATGCCGGCGATACCGTGAGCACCGGCTGCCATGGCTGATTCAAGATCCTGATGTGTCATGCCTCCCATCGCAAATGCCGGCCCCGGGAACAGCCCGGCCAGTTCGCTGAATTGCTTCCATCCCAGGCCTGGGTCTTGCGGATGACTGCGGCTTGGCAGTACCGGTGAAATGATGACAAAGTCAGCGCCCAGTTGTCTGGCCGTGCTGACTTCCGCTGCGTTATGAGTCGCACAACCAAATATCAGATCATCACCGTCCGGGCGGCTGGTCATCGACTGCGCCACATGGCGGTTGGCAAAAAAACCTTTAATTTGCCTGTGACTTTCCCTCAGCTCGACAAGCGCTTGCTGTTCTACCCTGGCTGTCGGGAGGTCCACCAGGATGTCATGTGTGATATCCGGCACTAATACGTTTAATGTATGCAGGTACTCACCAAAGCTTTGTTCCTGTCCCATAAAACGCAATCGGATCAGGCTGCGATCGGGGAGTTTGCTTGTCACGGGCAGGTTACGAGTCAGTTGTTCGTCGCAATTGATCAGCATAAGTCGTCGCGGCAGGCGAAGGGCGCGAATGATGCCGCGATTGCCGGGCGGAAACTCATCAGCGACCAGTTTGTCAGCGGCAACCCAGCGCAGAGGTTGGCCTTCCATGCCCAGTGGTGCGCCGTTGTAGCGATCGGTCTGCCAGACATCCAGCAGTACGGATTTATCCGGGTAGTCATGACGGATGCAGCACAGCGGTTGCAGGCTTTCGGCGCTTACCGTGATATTCAGCTCTTCAAGCAGCTCTCTTGACAGAGCCTGTCGAACGGATTCTCCGGGCTCTACCTTGCCGCCCGGAAACTCCCAGAAGCCGCCCATGTGCTGCGCCGCGCTGCGACGCGAGACAAGAATTTCTCCAATGTTGTTTCTAATGACACCGACGGCTACATGCACAATCCGGGTGCTTGCTGTTGTTTCGGCCATCGTATTAATTGTCGCTGTATTCGTCCGGGCGGGACGCCGCCATCAATTGTTCCGGATCCACCGGTTCACCGGGAATGCTGTGGCGCTCGCTGGCCCATTCGCCGAAGTCTATCAGCTTGCAGCGCTCAGAGCAGAAGGGACGGTATCTATTACTTTCCACCCAGGCTACGATTTCATGGCAGGTCGGACAATTCACTTTCAGGTCGCGTGTGCTCATTGGGCTAGTTCCAGATATGTCTGATGAAGGTCTTTAACGGCCTGATGAAGTTGTTCCAGGGTGCCGTCGTTAACGATGATGTCGTCCGCGTGACTGCGGCGTTGATGGCGGGGCATCTGGGTTTGCATGATGGCTCTTACACTGGCCTCATCACTTTGATCCCGGTCGGCTGTGCGACGGATTTGCAGTTCCTCCGGGGCGTCGATCAGCAGGATACGGGAGCACAAAGTCTGTTGGTCAGTTTCCAGCAATAAAGGCGATGCGAGTATGGTATACGGCGATTGACTGTTTTGCAGGCCCAATACAATTTCCTGACGGATCAGCGGGTGCAGCAACTGTTCAAGCCATTTTTTGGCGTCATGATCCGTGAATATGATCTGTCGCAAAGCGCGCCGGTTTAGTTGTCCATCTTCTGTGAGGATCTTGCCAGCACCAAAATGACCGGCAATGGCTTGCAGGGCAGGCGAGCCGGGTTTGACAACTTCCCGGGACAGTCGATCGGCATCAATTACCTCTATGCCCAGTGCCGCAAACTGGTCGGTTGCCGCCGTTTTTCCACTGCCGATACCGCCAGTGATGCCAATGATCAATTTATTTGCCTTTAATTGCATAGAATCACTCTATATCAACTCGCGTCGGTTAGCTTATTGTCCTGCCACTGTGACCATGTACCATGCGTTTATGGTATCGCCCCAGATGAGCGCAATAAAGCCCGCGATGGCCAGATAAGGCCCAAAGGACATGGGGATGTTTTTATCTCTGCCGGCAACAATAGTCAGCACGATGCCAATGATGGCTCCTGCCAGGGAAGAGAGGATAATAATGCCCAGAAGCTGTTGCCAGCCCATCCAGGCACCCAGCACGGCCAACAGTTTGAAATCGCCGTACCCCATGCCCTCCCGGCCGGTCAGTAGTTTGAAAACCCAGTAAATACTCCACAGACTCATATAACCAACTGTTGCACCCAGCAACGCATCGGTCGGGGTGGTCCCGAGGCCATAGTCACTGAGGCTCAGCAGCAGGCCAAGCCACAGCAGCGGCAGTGTAATATTGTCCGGCAATAACTGGTGGTCAATGTCGATCACGGTCAGTGTGACCAGCGACCAAAGCAGAATCAGGGCGCTGATTGTTACCGGTGTGGCACCGAATTTCCAGGCTACCAGGCCTGACAGGAGCGCAGTGCAGAGTTCGACGACCGGGTAGCGCCAATGAATGCGCGTTTTACAGTGGCCACATCGGCCCTTCATCAGCAAATAGCTGATCACCGGGATATTCTGCCACGGTTTGACCGGATTTTTGCAGACCGGGCAGTGCGAGTCGGGTTTCAGCAGGTTGAAAGTTTTATGTTCTGGTATGGGGTCTTCAACTTTCAGAGATTTCGCATCGCACTGCAAAAACTCCAGACACTGCTGCTGCCATTCGCGTTGCAGCATCAAAGGCAGACGGTAGATCACGACATTAAGAAAACTGCCCACTAACAGGCCGAGCAAGGTGGCCAGCGCAATCGTAAGAGGCGCTGACTCGGCCATGATATCCAAAATTGTCATAACACAGATCCCAGATTGAAGACTGGCAGGTACATGGCAAGCATCAGAATGCCTATAACCAGTCCCAGTACGGTCATCAGAAGCGGCTCAAGCAGACTGGTCAGCACGTGAACCGATGACTCCAGCGACTCCCTGTAATGAACAGCGCATTTCTGCAGCATGTTCTCCAATGTGCCGGATTCCTCACCAGCTTTAACCATCTGCTCAATCATAACCGGAAATGCGCCTGCGGTGCGAACTGCCTGGTACAGAGAGTCACCTTTTTCTATTTGTACGGCGATCGATTTTAACTGCTGCTCGTAATACCGGTTGCCACAGGCTTTTGCTGCTGCCTGCAGGCATGCAAGTAGATTCAGTCCACTGTGCATCGTGATAGCCAGTGTGAAGCATATTCTGTGAAGCGTGCCAGACTGAATAATGTGTCCAAGGATCGGAATTGATTGCAGGTGTCTATCTGTCCAGAGCCCGACTCTTGATGAGCGTCTCTGAATAGCCACCCAACTCACACTGATCAGCACCGCGACGATCAGGACCCCGGGGCCGCAGGAGTTTGCCAGCTGGGCCACATGCATGACAGACTGGGTTAGAGCTGGTAACTCGGCATCCAGGCTTTCGTAATTGCCTGCAAACGCGGGTACGATACGCGTCAGCATCAGCCAGATGACCAATACGGCAACGGTCAGTACGATGGCGGGATATTGCATGGCCCTGATCAGCAGCGCACGTGTATGCATTTGTTGGCGTTGCATAATACAGACCTGGGTCAGCATCTGTTCCAGTTTGCCTGATGTCTCGCCTATGCCGATCAGGTTGATCGTCAATGTCTGAAAGCATCGTGGGTGCTGACGCAGTGCCTCGGTCAGCGTCGAACCCCTTGAAATCTGCTGGTGGATATTCAGCAGCAGTGTGTGCAAGGCGCGGTTGGCATTCGCACCGGCGATCACATCCAGTGCCTGGGTTAGTGGCAGGCCTGCGGAAAGCAGGTTGGCCAGTTGTTCCAACGCATCAAGAATCATTTTTTTGTGCGGTAATTTGATGGCAGCGCGTTCTTGCCGAATTTTTTTTGCTGAGGTGACAATGACGCCTTCAGCGAGTAGTTGTACTTTGACAGCCTGTTTGTTGTTGGCCTGAAGCTGCCCGCTGACTACCCGCTGTTCGCGGTCGTATCCCCGCCATTGATAGACGCTGAGACCGGCCATCAGCACACCCGATCAATTTCGGCCAGTGTGGTTTGGCCGGCGGCAACTTGTGCCAGACCATTTTGCCGCAGCCTCTGGTGCCCGGCCTGATCGGCTGCAGCGCGTATCCTGGCGGCGTCGGCTTGCGAGGTGATAAGATGCGATATAGTCTGATCGACAGGAATCATCTCAAAAAGTGCCAGGCGTCCCTGATAGCCCTGATGACAGTGTGCACATCCCACCGGATCAAACAGAACTGCTTTCTTGATCATTGAATCCGACATCCCGGCTTGCCTGAGCGCTTGATCCGGAAGTTGCGTGGATGATTTGCAGTGAGCGCATAGCCGCCGACACAGACGCTGGGCAATGATCAGTATTACCGCCCCGGCAGTATTGTAGGTGGCAATGCCCATGTTCTGAAGCCGGGTAATGGCTTCGGCCGCGCTGTTGGTGTGCAGGGTGGTCAGCAACAGATGGCCTGTTTGTGCCGCCTTGACAGCAATTTCAGCCGTTTCACTGTCGCGCACTTCGCCAACCATGATGATGTCCGGGTCCTGGCGCAGAAAAGCGCGCAGAGCGCAGCTGAAGTCCAGGCCCGATTTACGGATGACACTGACCTGATTCAGGCCGGGGACAATGGACTCAACCGGATCTTCGACGGTGAAAATGTTTTTCCCGACATCGTTCAGATAGGCGAGCGCTGAAAAAAGTGTGATGGATTTGCCGCTCCCGGTGGGGCCGGTTACCAGGATCATGCCCTGGGAGCGGCCTAAAGCCTGCATGAACAATTTGTGCTGCTGTGTATCGAACCCCAGCGCGTCTGGGTGGATGCGCTGAGGACCGTTGCCAACGATACGCAGAACAATTTTTTCACCCCATAGGGTGGGCAGTGTGCTGATACGCATGTCGGTGCTGTTGCCAGCAGTTGACGAGAATGACAGTCTGCCATCCTGTGGTCTGCGTCGCTCGGTAATATCCAGCTCAGCCATGATCTTCAGGCGTGAAATGATTTTTCTGTGCAGTGATGAGGGGGCAGTAGCGGATTCATAGAGAATGCCGTCACGGCGGATTCTCACCCGGAAGCTTCGATCGCCGGGTTCAAAGTGTATGTCCGAGGCCCCGCATTTGATGGCATTGTTAAGCGCCCGTTCTACAAAGTGAACAGCAGGTTCCTGGTGTTCATTTGTTTCAACGGGTACCTCTTGTGCGGTAGCGTCAACAATTGTCTGATGCTTGCTTGTTAAAAGGTCCCGGAACGCCTTTTTCAGACACTGATGACCGGTCACCACGGCAGTGACTGGCTGTTTGAGCCGGGATTGCAGCGCATCGATTTCTGCGAGGCGAGCGGGGTCGGCGAATAAAACAAGCAGCTTCCCCTGCCACTTGAAAGCAGGCAGGATCTGCCGCCTGTTCAGGTGTTCCAGATCAAGGTCCAGTGTCCCGGGAAGGTCGAAGTCAAAGCAAAAGGCGTCGATCCAGGGCAGGGCAAAAAGACTGGCAATGGTCTGTGCCAGTTGTTTTTCACAGATCACTTTTTTATTTGCCAGCAATCCCGTGAAAGAGATGTCTTGCTGCTGAGCGTCACGCAGATATTGATTTGCCAGATCGGCATTCAGCAATCCGGCCTGTACCAGCGAGTTCTTGAGTTCCAGGTCAAACATGATTTTCCGAAATCCTTTTCAGATGCAGGTTTTATAGCAGATGCAATCTGGCTCTGCTATAAAACCAGAACCAGGAAAACGGACACGGATATTTTCAGGGAGGAAAATTATGTCCAGAATTAACAAGTGCAAGCGAGCCCCTGCCTTAGTGGAAGGTTTTACATTGATCGAGCTGATGATGGTGGTGGCTATTATCGGAATTCTGGCAGCCATTGCCTTGCCGTCCTATCAGGATTATGCGGCACGCGCCAGATACGCTGAGGTGCTTGCGGCAGCAACACCGGCCCGCACACGGGTGGATCTGTGTGTGCAGGCAAACGGCGCGGGGCAGTGTGGATCGATTCCCTCGGGAAGTGGCTGGGCTGCCGCCGATGGAGTCGGCTCAGTAGCAATCAGTGTTGATGAAGATGATTTTCTGGTTACCGTTGCCCCAAGCGGCCTGTCTGCCGGAATCGCCACGGATGATACCTATGTGTTGCGCGGCGTCGTCTCTGCAGGGTCCGTCAACTGGTCAACAGATGTCGGCTCCGGCTGCCTTGCCAGCGGACTTTGCTGAAACAACTTGTTTCAGCCTGACAGGATTGCTTGCTACCCCGGTTCACGGATTTTTGCTACATTAGCGCCTGGCTGAAAAATACGTTGTATTGTTAAGCTTCAGTTCAGCCGTGTTTTCCTAGACTGATACTCAGGAAACAGGCTGATCATGTTGAGCCTTGAGACGCAGCGCATGCAGCCTGGCAGATCAGATTGAGTAAAGGGCACCAGGTGCCGGAGTAGCAATTATGAAGAAATTTACTTATGGAATGTTGACTGCCACTTTTATGGCAGCAGGCCTGGCGGGTGCGGCGTTTGCACAGACCGGTACGATCAAGGATGGTGTCTACACGGCAGAGCAGGCGGAAGCCGGTCAGCCAGTTTATGAGCAGCGATGTTCAGCCTGTCATAACGCGGACTTCTACAAAACAGCCTTGTCGAACCGCAACAATCAGCCTTTGCTGTACCTGTTTGAGGAAATTCTGGGCACCATGCCGGCTGATATGCCCGGTTCGCTGACAGATCAGGAGTACCAGCAGGTGCTGGCGCACATCCTGCAGATCACTGGTTTTCCGGCCGGTGACACCGAGCTGGACTACTATAGTGGCAGCATGGAAAGCATCCGAATTGTTCCGCCGGAGTCCTGATCAGTCCGACAGTCCGCTATCCATGCTGTCAAAACGCATGGACAGATCGATTGCCCTGACATCTTTGGTCAGGGCACCAATCGAAATGTAGTCCACCCCGGTTTCCGCAATGTCCACAAGATTATCCCGAGTAATGCCGCCTGAGGCCTCAAGTTTACAGGCCTTGCCGAGCCGTGCCTGATTCATGCGGACGGCTTGTCGCATGTCTGTTGCAGTGAAGTTGTCCAGCATTACAATGTCTGCTGCCGCCTCTAAAGCTTCTTCAAGCTCTTTCAGATTCTCCACCTCAACTTCCACGGGTTTGCCTGGCGCGATCCGGCGCGCCTCAGCTATCGCCCGGGTAATTGAGCCGCTGGCGTTGATGTGGTTTTCTTTGATCAGAAAGGCATCCCAGAGTCCCATACGATGATTGCTGCAACCGCCAACCCTGACGGCGTATTTTTGGGCGCTTCGCAGACCTGGTAATGTTTTGCGTGTATCAAGCAGTTGGACGGCTGTGTGACCCACTAAGCTGGCGTATTGCCGGCTCAAAGTGGCCGTTCCTGAGAGGGTTTGCAGGTAATTCAGCATGCTGCGTTCGGCAGTCAGCAGCGCTCTGGCGGGCCCTGTCAGGCGCACAATCAACTGGTCAGCCACAAGCTCTTCACCATCTTTCAGTTGCCAGTCGGCCTGAATGGCGGGTGATACTTGCCGAAGCACTTCATTAGCCCAGGGAATGCCGCACAGGACGGCTGGCTCGCGACAGATGATTCGCGCCCGGGCCTGTGTATCTTCGCCAATCAGTCTGGCAGTAATGTCGCCGCTGCCAATATCTTCAGCCAACGCCAGTTGGACATGCGCTGCGATATCTGACGGAATCTCTGACTGCGTGTGAACCATGTTGATTGCCTTGCCGGGTGCTATACTGTGGACCGCGACTTTAGCATAACTGAGGGGGCATGTGCTTGACGTCAGATTACTGGTTGGAAGGAGTCAGGCGGCTTGAATCGCCAAACTGCAGCGAGCGGCCGGAAGATGGCGACATCAGTCTGTTGGTCATTCACAATATCAGTCTGCCACCGGGTGAGTTTGGCGGACACTGGATCGACCACCTGTTCACCAACCAATTAGACCCCGAGGCCCACCCTTACTTTGCAGATATCTATCAGTTGCGGGTGTCGGCTCATTTGCTGATCGACCGTCTTGGCCGGATTACTCAATATGTGCCCTTTAACAAGAAGGCATGGCATGCGGGACAGTCAGTTTTTTGTGGGCGTGAAAATTGTAACGATTTTTCAATTGGTATTGAGCTTGAAGGGTGTGATGATAAACCTTTTACTGATGCACAATATCAGCGGCTGGCTTCGGTGACCCGCGAGTTGCGCCAATGTTTTCCGGCGATTACAGATGAATCCATTGTCGGTCACAGTGATATCGCCCCAGGGCGTAAAACTGACCCGGGCCCCTGTTTTGACTGGCACCACTACCGGACTCTGAGTGTATGAGTTTTCTGACTATTCTTGTTGCCCTGATCATCAACCACTATTGGCAGCGTGAGCGGCAGCTGCAGGTGGACAGCTGGTTTGAAACCTGGCTGCGTTGGTTATTGCAGCGTCAGAGCAGTATCCCGTCGGTAATGCGAGACTGGCGCGGCACTTTGCCTTTGTTGGTCGTATTGCTGCCCCTTGTGCCGCTGGCGTGTCTGCTGTGGCTGGCGCAGGGTGTACTGTTCGGGCTGCTCACATTGGGCCTGCATGTTATTGTTGTTGTCTATTGTTTTTCGCGGGTCAATCAGCCTGCCCTGATTGAGCAATATCTGGCCCTGTGGCGGGCCCGTGATTATGAGGCCGCTTATTTGCATGTGGAACAGGCAGTTCCCGACGTATTTGATGCCTCATTGCAGGATTATGCACTGATGCACCGCCAGTTCACCCGCTATATTCAGCTGGCAGCATTCCGCCAATTGTTTGCAGTTCTGGTGTTTTATGCTCTGCTGGGGCCGATTGGGGCGTTGGCTTACTGGTTGCTGGTTACCTTGTATCGGCGAGCTCAGTCACTCGATACCCGTGAGGAAGCAGAGTTTGTTGATCGTTTGCTGGCGGTAGCGGAATGGGTGCCAGCCAGGCTTCTGGCACTGGCCTATGCATTGGCAGGTGATTTTGCTGCCACCTTTAATGAGATCAAGCGCTTCGGGCTTGGTGAGCTGCAAGCAGTATCGAATATTGATATGCTGGAGGCCTGTTCTGCTGCAGGTGCAGGGGTGACTGAGCTTGCAGCCGATACCACTGATTTCAGTCAGCGTGCTGCTCTGTCGCTGGAGGCATTGCGTGATTTGCTGCTGCGCACTCAGGTTGTATGGATCATGGGATTGGCGCTGGCTGCTCTTGTAGTTTAACTACAAAAATGCCGTCTTCGGCTTGAAATGACTCTCCGGAAAGAGTAATATTTGCGCCAGAATGTAATTGACCTACAAAATTAAAACCAACCAAACAGAACAGAATGCTTATGACTGACCATAACGACGATCTTAATCCGACAGAAACCGAGGAATGGCTTGAGGCTCTTGGCGCCATCATTGAATATGAAGGAGCCGACCGGGCAAACTTTCTGCTTACCCGTCTGACAGACAAGGTTTCCCGCGACACTCAGCAGCTTCCCTACGCGGCCGTCACGACACCGTATCGTAATACCATTTCCTCGCAGGCTGAAGATCGTATGCCTGGCGATATGTTCATGGAGCGCCAGATCCGCGGCATTATTCGCTGGAACGCGCTGGTCACGGTGATGCGTGCCAACCTTGATGATTCTGAACTGGGTGGCCATATTTCTACCTTCTCCTCATCGGCCACACTGTACGATGTGGGTTTTAACTATTTCTTCCGGGGGCCGACCGAGAATCATGGTGGGGATCTGATTTATTTTCAGGGGCACTCTGCGCCAGGCATCTACGCTCGTTCCTTCCTGGAAGGCCGTATTACTGAAGAACAGTTGGACAAGTTCCGTCGTGAAGTCGGCGGTGACGGTCTGTCCTCTTATCCACACCCCTGGTTGATGCCTGACTACTGGCAATTCCCGACCGTATCCATGGGGCTGGGGCCTCTACAGGCGATTTATCAGGCGCACGTCATGAAGTACCTGGAGGCGCGTGGCCTGCTGGAGCAGGAAGATCGTAAGGTATGGGCCTACCTGGGTGACGGTGAAATGGATGAGCCGGAATCACTTGGCGCGATCAGCAAGGCGGGTCGTGAAGGTCTGGATAATCTTATTTTTGTGATCAACTGCAACCTGCAGCGCCTGGATGGTCCGGTGAGGGGTAACGGCAAAATTATTCAGGAACTGGAAGGTGTGTTCCGCGGCGCTGGCTGGAATGTGATCAAGGTGGTCTGGGGTCGTCACTGGGATGCCCTGCTGGCGGCCGATAAAGATGGCATTCTGCAGGCGCGCATGGACGAAGTGGTTGATGGTGAATACCAGAACTACTGGGGCCGTGGCGGCGCCTATACCCGTGAGCACTTCTTTGGCAAGAGCCCAGAGTTGCTGAAAATGGTTGAGCATCTGTCAGATGATGACATCATGGCTTTGAACCGGGGTGGTCACGACCCCTTCAAGGTTTATGCAGCGTATAAAGAAGCGGTAGAAACCAAAGGCAAGCCGACCGTTATTCTGGCGAAAACTGTTAAAGGATACGCGTTTGGTTCTGCGGCCGAGGCTCAGAACGCGGCACACCAGACCAAAAAGCTGGATATCGAATCACTGAAGCGCTTCCGTGACCGATTTAATATTCCGATTCCTGATGACAAGTTGAAAGACCTGCCTTACTACCGTCCGGCTGACGATTCGTTAGAAATGCGCTATATGCGCAAGATGCGCGAAGCACTGGGCGGTGCCGTTCCACAGCGTCGCGCTCAGAGCTACGCTTTACCGGTACCGGATATCAGTGCTTTTGACGCGCAGCTAAAGGGTACAGGTGAGCGCGAAATCTCGACCACCATGGCCTTTGTGCGCATGCTCAACACCCTGTGCAAAGACAAGGAAATCGGTAAGCGTATTGTGCCAATCGTTCCTGATGAGGCGCGTACGTTTGGTATGGAAGGCATGTTCCGTCAGCTCGGTATCTATTCAGCCGTGGGGCAGCTTTACGATCCCGCTGACTCCAATCAGGTCATGTATTACCGCGAGGACAAGAGCGGCCAGATGCTGGAAGAGGGTATCAGTGAAGCTGGTGCATTCTCCACCTGGCTGGCGGCTGCCACATCCTATAGCGTCAATAACTTCCCGCTGATTCCCTTCTACATCTATTATTCGATGTTTGGTTTCCAGCGCATCGGTGATCTGGCCTGGGCGGCTGGCGACTCACAGGCGCGCGGTTTCCTGATTGGTGCAACTGCAGGGCGTACAACCCTGAACGGTGAAGGTCTGCAGCATCAGGACGGTCACAGCCACCTGCTGGCTTCAACCATCCCCAACTGTGTGACTTATGATCCGACCTATGCATACGAGCTGGCGGTCATTATTCAGGATGGTTTGCGCCGCATGTATCATGAAAAAGAGTCTGTGTATTACTACATCACCACCATGAACGAGAACTACCAGCATCCGGAAATGCCCGACGGTGCTGAGCAGGGCATTATCAAGGGAATGTACTTGCTGGAAGATAGCAAGGCCAAGGATTATAAAGTTTCAGGCAAGGCTCTGACTGATGAGCCGCTGCGTCTGCTGGGAAGTGGTACCATCCTGCGCGAAGTGCGTGAAGCTGCGGCAATGCTGCGAAGCAAATACAAGGTGCCGGTTGAAGTATGGAGCGTCACCAGTTTCAATGAACTGCGTCGTGACGGTATCGACGCAACACGCTGGAACATGCTGCATCCGGGCAAGAAGAGTAAGGTGCCGTTTGTCACTAAATGTCTGGGCGACAGTCAGGCCCCGGTTATCGCGGCAACCGACTATATGCGAATCTATGCCGATCAGGTGCGTGAGTATATTCCCGCCTCCTATCGGGTGCTGGGTACAGACGGTTTTGGACGCAGTGATTCACGACAGAATCTGCGTCGCTTCTTTGAAGTGGATCGCAACTACATCGTGATAGCTGCACTGACTGAGCTGGGTGCCAGGAAACTGGTCAGCGCTGATGTGATCAGCAAGGCGATCAAGGATCTGGGCATTGATGCCGACAAGCCAAATCCAATGACCGTCTGAGATCCGGGCGCAACAATAAAGGAGCATGCCAAGTGGCTGTAGAGAACATTAAAGTGCCCGACCTGGGCGACAGCAAAGACGTCGAGGTAATTGAAATCCTCGTCAAGGCCGGTGATACGGTCAGTGAAAATGACTCCCTGCTGGTGCTGGAAAGTGACAAGGCCGCGATGGAGATCCCGTCGCCTGTGTCGGGTGTGATCAAGAGTATTACTGTCAAGGTGGGCGATCAGGTTAATCAGGGCGATGATATCGCCACCATCGAAGTTGAAGGTGCCGGTAATGAAGCGGCCGAGTCTGACGCCAGTGAGGCCAAAGCACCGGCTGCAGCCGAGCCTGCTGGGCAGAACGAAGAGCCGTCGGCGGACGACGACAGTACTTCAGAGTCACGTATTGAGCTGGTCAGCGTGCCGGATATTGGCGGCGACAGCGATGTAGAAGTCATCGAGATTCACGTTAAGGAAGGCGACGAGATCAAGGAAGAGGATGCACTGATCACACTGGAATCTGACAAGGCAGCCATGGATGTTCCGTCTCCGTTGTCGGGAGTCGTGAAGTCAGTGAAGCTGAAAGTGGGCGATAAGGTGTCCAAAGGGTCCGCCGTGCTGGAGCTGGAGGTTTCGGGTGGTAAACCAGCGGCAGCCAAAGCGTCAGCGGGCAGCGGTGTGGCTGATAAAAAGTCAGAGGCGGCTCCGGCTAAAGCGGACAACAATACAGCCGAACCGGGCAAGAGTCTGTCACGCAAGCAGGCTGAATTTGCTGAAGAAGCAGCCGCTCGCAATGACAGCAAAGTCTATGCGGGTCCGGCGGTGCGCAAGATGGCTCGTGAACTGGGCGTTGACCTGACTCAGGTAGAAGGTACCGGTGCCAAGGGCCGCATTCAGAAGGACGACATCCACCAGTTCGTAAAATCCAGATTGAGTGCGCCGGTGACGGCGTCGCTGTCCGGTGGTGGCGCGGGCATTCCCGCAGTACCTGATGTCGACTTCAGCCAGTTCGGTGAAGTTGAAGAAGTCCCGATGAGCAAGTTGCATAAAGTGACAGCCGCCAATATGCACCGCAATTGGCTCAACGTACCGGCCGTCGCTCAGTTCAATGAGGCCGATGTCACCGAGCTGGAAGAGTTCCGTGCGGCTCAGCGCAAAGAAGCTGACAAGCGTGGTGTCAAACTGACTCCGTTACCCTTCCTGCTGAAGGCCTGTGCCAAGGTTCTGGATGAGTACAAGCAGTTTAATGTGTCGCTGCACTCTTCAGGCGAAAAACTGATTCAGAAAAAGTACATTCATATCGGTGTTGCTGTTGCAACAGACGCCGGACTGGTTGTGCCTGTGGTACGCAATGTCGATCAGAAATCAGTGTGGCAATTGGCGGCTGAGTTTGCTGAGCTGGCTGATAAGGCCAAGCAGCGCCGACTAAGCAAGGAAGATATGCAGGGTGCCTGCTTCACGATCTCCAGCCTGGGTGCATTGGGCGGAACCGGGTTCACGCCTATTGTGAATGCGCCTGAAGTTGCGATTCTGGGCGTTTCCAAAACGCAGGTGAAACCGGTTTATATCAATAACGAGTTTGTGCCGCGTCAGATGATGCCTTTTTCACTGTGCTACGACCATCGGGCAGTGAACGGCGTGGATGCGGGCATGTTTGTGACGCGTCTGGCGGAGTTGTTGTCAGATATTCGATTGTTGATGATGTAAAAAGACCGGGGGACGGAGGCGGTCTACGTCCCCCGGTTTAAGCTTTCGGTTAATCGCGTCTTGGTGGGGACTGGCATTACGGTCGGCCACATCCCTGGCGGGAATTTCCGGCGCTGCAGAACTCGCCCTCGCGCGCTTCGCGGGCTCGGAGCTCAGACAGGCTTCGCGCTTTATCGGAAATTCCCGCCAGGGATAAGCGTGGCCTGATTGACCGTAATGCCAGTCCCCACCAAGACGCTTTATCACTGACAGTGCGCGGGGGACGTAGACCGCCTCCGTCCCCCGGGCTTTTCACTACTTTATCAGTCGTCGCGACCGGCGTGCTCGCGAGCGATGCTCAGGTTTTCAGCCGTGCTGCCTGAAATGCCGGCATCTCCCCAATAGCCCACAGTCGGGAACAGGAAGCCCTGGTCCAGACGATCGCGGATGTCACGTGGGTTAGTTGTAATGCCACATGGCACATTGTGCTTTTTGCAGAGCTCAACAACACCAGCAATGGCGTCCTGTACTTCCTGGTGACTGCTCGGCAGGCCCATGGACATGGACAGGTCAGCAGGGCCCACGAACACTGCACTAACGCCAGGTGTGGTGATAATGTCCTCAGCGTTCTCGACGCCCTTCACAGATTCAATCTGCATGACTGCCAGCAGCTCACCGCGTGGGTTCAGCGGCCAGGTGTCAGCGCGTTGTACGTAGTCCATGGCGCCCCAGTACCAGCTTGCTACACCCGGTGAGGAACCGCGTACACCGGCAGGCTCAGCAATATCGGAGCCGCGTGGCTGCGGATAACGCATGGCTTTCACAGCGCGCAGTGCTTCTTCGCCGCTTTCCACGTAAGGGAACATGATGCCGAAGGCGCCGATATCCAGAATCTGTTTGACCATCCATTCCGGATCGTTACGGCCGTTGGCAGGCAGGCGCACGATTGGTGTTGTGCGCATTTGACTGTGACCCTGACGGGCGACTGCCATCTTGTCGGTCATGCCCAGCAAGAACTCCTGCAGGGTTTCCATACTCCAGGCGGTGTGCTCCATGTCGATCAGAATGTAGTCGAGGTTGGAGCGTGCCAGGGCGCGTGCGTTGGCCAGCGAAAAGTTGCCGGTGAACAGGCCGAATACCGGATCCCCGTTTTCCAGAGTCTGAATGCTGCGATTCAGACGGACATCATCCTGCGCCATGACCGGGGTGGCGGCCAGACCGGCTACGGTCAGCACGGAAAAAAGCGCGGTGAGACATTTCTTTTTCATATAATGTTCCTTAATGTTACGGCTGTAAAGATTTGTAATAATTTGAATTTTAAACAATTATTGCTCTTCTTGGGCGAGCCAGATTAAACCACTCGGGTGTTTTTATCAAATGGCGGGTGGCGGAATTATACCTGCGGTATAAAAAAACGGCCGATGCTGGTATCGACAGATTCAATCGCGCAATTAAAGGCCCGGCTGAGCAGTTCAGACTGCAGGATATCCTTGGCATGGCCAAAATGATGCTGGCCATCGGGCGTCAACAACAATACCCGGTTGCAAAAGCGGTTGGCCAGATTGATGTCATGTGTTGCCATGACCAGCAGTTGTTGTTGGTTGCGCACCCTTTCAGCCAAGGTGCCAAGAATTTTTAGCTGGAAGGCGATATCAAGATGATTGCTGGGTTCGTCCAGCAGGTAAATGTCGGGCTGCTGGGCGAGCAGTGCTGCAATTGCTACACGTTGCTTTTCGCCGCCGGACAGGCTTGCCAGGTCACGGTCGGCCAGCGCTTGCAGCTCGAGTTGCTCTAGCGTGTTCCTGACGACCTGATGATCGGTCTCACTCTCCCACTGCCAGCGGCGAGCATGTGGCAAGCGCCCGAGCATGACGCTTTCGTAGACGGATGCCGGCATCTGCTCGGCCTCATGTTGAAAAACAATGCCGATGCGGCTGGCTCTTTGCTGTGGGCTGAGCGAAGTTACATCCAATTCGGCAGAATTTTCTGGCTGCAGCAGCAATTGGCCGCATCCGGCGATACCAAGCCCGGCCAGGGTATGCAGCAATGTCGTCTTGCCGGTGCCGTTTTGTCCCAGCACCGCCAGACGGTCTCCCGGCTGCAGGGAAAAACTCATCGGTCCGCACAATGCCTGCGAGGGTGTCGCAAGCAACAAATCATGCACTGACAAACCGATCGGCATCACGATTGTGGCCCCGATCGACGAAATCCGCGGTGCAGGATGACAAGAAAAGCAGGCACACCAATCAGTGCGGTTAGCACGCCGACAGGCAATTGCCGTGGCGCAATAATGGTCCTCGCCAGGGTATCCGCCAGCATCAGGAATGCACCACCCAACAACAGAGAGCCGGGAATCAGCCAGCGATGATCCCTTGCGCCGGACAGGCGCAGCATATGAGGCACCACCAGTCCCACAAAGCCTACAGAACCCGCTATGGTGACAGCCACGGCTGTTAAAATGGAGGCCGAAAAATACAGCAGAATTTTCAGTCGCTGCACATTAATGCCCAGCGCCGCAGCACTCAGTTCTCCTCTGGCCAGCGCATTCAGGGCGCGTGCCTGGCTGAGCAAAATCAACAGGCCGGCCAGCAGAATCAGAAAATGCCAGCTTCTGGTCTGGCTCTGGCTCAGGTCGCCCATCAGCCAGAACAGCATGCTCTGTACATTATTGGCAGAGCTGCTGGTCAGCATGACGTTGATGACAGCGCCCCAGCCTGCCGAGATGACAACACCGGTCAGAAGTAGCCGGGTGGGTGACCATTGCCGACCTCTGGCTACCAGCCCAAATACCAGCAGTACGGATAGCAGCGCACCAGCAAACGCAGCTTGAGTAATCCACAGTGCGCTTACGCCAGCCAGGATGACCAGCAGGGCGCCGACAGCGGCGCCGCCGGAAACTCCAAGGATATAGGGATCTGCCAATGGGTTGCGCAATAACACTTGCATGATGACACCCGATAATGCCAACAGGGCACCGCACAGGAATGCCGCCAACGCCCTGGGGATGCGGATTTCGTTAATTATGCGGCCCCTGGCGTCCGGCTGATCTGATACTAATTGCTGCCATATTTCTGTTGGTGAAATAGAGACGCTGCCGTAGCCGATAGCCAGCACAAAGCAGGCTATGCAAAGCAGCAGCAACCCTGCCATAAGCAGGTAAAAACGTTTATGTTGTGATGAATACGTCGACATGGGGCAGATTCTAGCAGCTAAGTTGTGCCGTGACCTGCTCGAAAATAGACCGGTTGAGAGGGCATGGCAGCCCGACGGATTCCGCCAGCTCGCAAAGATAGCCGTTAAACTCGGCAATCTCCGTCTGTCGGCCACGTCTAACATCCTGCAGTGTTGAGGAGATATTCGCTGCTGTTAGCTGTAGGACTTGTGTTACTTCGGCCAACAGATCCGGGGCCGGATATGCCTGTGGCAGGTTTGTCAGCAGATTTTCAATTTCGGCGCACACACTGCGCAGGTGCTGTTGCGCGTCACGCCGGTCCAGTAGTTGCCCGTTCCGGCAGTCGTAGATGACGGTCAGGCCATTGATCGCGCAGTTGATCGCGAATTTTCGCCATAGTCGCGGCAATATCTGTGCCTGCCAGTGAATATTCATGGTCCGGGAGGGCAAGTGGTCAACGATCCCGGGATCCTTGCGCGCACGACTGGTTAATGCTCCCAGCCAGCACTCACCGATGCCGGCATGCACGGCCCGATAGGCTCGGCGCAGCCATGCGCCGTGCTTCAGACTGATGGCATACAGAGAGAAATCGGGTAGCAGCTCCCGGGCTTGAAGATGCGTGCGCAGCCCGTTCTGCAGCAGCACGATTCGGGTTGATGGCGCCAGGTTGCTCTTCAGCAAGCTGAGTCCCGAAACCACATCAGCTGCCTTGCAGGTTACCAGCAGATTGTCTATACCGGTGCCAGTGACAATCAACTCATCCGGACAGGTAGCCGGAAAACGTGTTCGCAGCATGGAGCCGTCTGCCTGCTGCAGCTCAATAGCGCCGGGATAGTCTGTCACTGCCTGCCTGTCCCGCAGAATCAGTGTCGTTCGCTGTGAGGGTGCATGCTGCTGCATAATGCTGGCCCACAAGCAGCCCATGGCTCCCGCACCCAGAATATGCCAATGGGGCTGTCCGGGATTTGCGGCAGGCTGGGGCGGTATATGGACTGGTGGTGACATAGTGATAGTATAGGCGGCAATATCTTGTTTGTCGTGAATACAGAGGTTGTTATGCCATCGTTTGATGTGGTTTCAGAAGTGGATCTGCCAGAAGTGCGCAATGCCGTTGATCAGGCCAGCCGGGAGATCGGTACTCGATTTGATTTTAAAGGCGTGGATGCCAGTTTCGAGCTGAATGAAGCGGAGATCACCCTGACGGCCGAGTCGGATTTTCAGATTCAGCAGATGCTGGATATTCTGAAAAACAAGCTCATCAAACGCAACGTCGATATCAAAAGCATGCAGGAAGGCGACATTGTTGAGACCGGCAGAAAAGCCAGTATGAAAGTCACCATTCAGCAGGGCATTGATGCTGATATGGCGCGCAAGCTGGTCAAGATGATCAAGGATGCCAAACTGAAAGTGCAGACCGCCATACAGGGCGACAAGCTGCGGGTCACAGGTAAAAAACGTGATGATCTGCAAACCGTGATTGCCATGTTGCGCGAGGCGAATCTGGAGATTCCGCTTCAATACAACAACTTCCGCGATTAAGTGGCGCCCTTTGGTTCGGCAGGCGGCCAGGTAGCGACTCTCCGGGAGTCCCTGCAGCAGCTGCGTGACAAGCGCTTCATCGCCATTTTCCTGCTGGGATTCTCCAGTGGTTTTCCCTGGGTGTTGCATGGATCAGTCCTGACGCTGTGGATGCAGTCGTCAGGGTTGTCGCGCTCGGCAATAGGCTATATCGGGGCGGTGGCCACTGTTTACGCTATCAACTGGATGTGGGCGCCGATTATCGACAAAATTCGTCTGCCGCTGTTGTATTCACTGTTCGGTCAGCGGCGCAGCTGGATTTTGCTGACTCAGGGTGCTATTGCGTGCGCCATTTTGCTGTTGAGCCTGGGTGATCCGGCCGAGAGCCTGACCCTCATCAGCCTTTGTGCATTGGCTGTGGCGTTCTTTTCTGCCACGCAGGATATTGCGGTGGATGCCTATCGCATCGGTATTTTTCGGCGCGATGAAATGGATCAAAAAATGCCTTTTGCCGCGGCTGTCACCACCACCGGCTGGTGGGCCGGATACGGCTTTATCGGCGGCGCGTTTGCGCTGGCGCTGGGCGGCGAAACAATCGGGCTGGACTGGCCGATGGTCTACCGGATTCTGGCGCTGCTCTATCTGGCATTGATGCTGTGCATTGCGATGGTTGCCGAGCCGGCCGAAGAGCTGGAAGCATCCGCCGTTGTGCCGAAGATTTCCGCTGCTGCACCATCGCTGTGGCGCAGCACGATCAATGGATTTTCGACATTGATCGTTGGGCCCTTCCGGGAGTTTTTTGTACGCTGCGGCCTGAAGCTGGCTCTGTCGATCCTGATCCTGTTGCTGATCTTTCGCCTGGGCGATGCCATGCTGGGTCGTATGTCGCTGGTTTTTTATGTGGAGATTGGTTTCTCCCGTGACCAGATTGCCTTCTATTCCAAGTTCTTTGGTGGTCTGATGACAGCCTTCTTTTGTCTGGGTGGAGCGCTTATCAATACCCGCTTTGGCGTTATCAAAGGCTTGATGGTCGGCGGTGCCGCCATGGGCGCCACCAATCTGATGTTCGCCTGGCTGGCGGTGGTCGGGCCCAGTGTGCCGGTATTACTGGCGGCGCTGGTGCTGGATAACTTTACCGGCGCCTTTGCCACCGTGGCTTTCATATCCTTTATTTCCTACTTTACCAGCCGCACTTATACAGGCACTCAATACGCCCTGATGTCATCAGTCTCCAATTTCGGGCGTACCACGCTGGCAGCGGGCAGCGGTTTGATCGTTGATACCATGGGCGGGAACTGGTCGCTGTTCTTTGTCCTGACAGCCCTGATGGTGATCCCTGGTCTGATCATGTTAGGCTGGATAGGCAAACAAATTGATGAGTACCGAGTCAGGCAGGATGCCCTGGCCGAAGAGAAAGCATGATGAGAATACCGTTCCTTGCGCTGATTGCCGTTCCCATTGCTGAGCTGTACCTGTTGTTTGCCGTGGCCGATATGATCGGGGGGCTGGCAACCCTGGGGCTGGTGATTCTGACCGCCGGCATAGGTCTGAGCGTACTGAAACGGCAGGGGTTTAATACCCTGAATCGTGCTAACGCCCGCATGCAGAGCGGCCAGCTACCCGGACAGGAGATCATCGAAGGCATGATGCTGGCCGTCGCGGGGGCACTGTTGCTCACGCCGGGGCTGATTACCGATACCGTTGGTTTTCTGCTGTTGACTCCGGCGGTGCGTCGATATCTGGCCGCCCGTGCCATGCGCAAAGGCAGTACAGTGTTTATGGGGGGCTTCAGCACACAATATACCTGGCAACAGCGGCCAGGCGGTCGATACTCCGAGGGTGACATCATTGACGGCGAAGTGGTTGGCAAAGAGTCTGCCAACCAGGACGATGCCCTGCATCATGACAGTGATCGGCACAGGGACGGCCGGTAGACAAAAGTTCTGCAGAATTTTTAAATTTTTTTCAGTCCAGCCATTGAAATTTTTCCAGCCAGCCCCATCTTGGCTGTCACAAGCAATTTGCTTTTATTAATCATCGATAATCAATGTTTCAGTCAGGAGAGTACGAATAATGAAAATTCGACCTTTGCAAGACCGAGTTGTCGTGCGCCGCAAGGAAGAAGAGACCAAAACAGCAGGTGGCATCGTGCTGCCGGGTTCAGCCGCTGAAAAACCGGCACAGGGTGAAGTCATTGCTGTGGGCCCGGGTCGCATTCTGGATAACGGTGACAAGCGTCCGGTCGATGTCAAAGTGGGTGACACTGTGGTGTTCGGCAAATATGCCAGCAACACCGTGAAGATTGGCGACGAAGAGCTGCTGATCCTGAGCGAAAACGAAATTTACGGTGTGATCGAAGGCTGATGTAACCGCTTTTCGAACACCACTTTCTCAAATTCAGCTTGAAAGGAAACTAGTAAAATGGCTAAAGACGTAAAATTCGGTGATTCCGCCCGTCAGAAACTGCTGACCGGCGTTAACGTACTGGCAGATGCCGTAAAAGTCACGCTGGGTCCCAAGGGCCGCAATGTGGTGCTGGATAAGTCATTCGGCGCGCCGACAGTGACCAAAGACGGTGTTTCTGTTGCTAAAGAAATTGAACTGAAAGACAAGTTCGAGAACATGGGCGCCCAGATGGTCAAGGAAGTGGCTTCCCAGACTTCTGATGTCGCTGGTGACGGCACCACAACAGCCACCGTGCTGGCGCAGGCCATCCTCAACGAAGGCCTGAAGTCTGTTGCGGCCGGCATGAACCCGATGGATCTGAAGCGCGGTATCGACAAAGCCGTTAAGGCACTGGTTGAAGAAATCGGCAAAATTTCCACACCCTGCGCTGATTCACGTAGTATCGCCCAGGTTGGCACCATCTCCGCCAACTCCGATTCAGACGTTGGCCAGATCATTGCCGACGCAATGGAAAAAGTCGGCAAAGAAGGCGTAATCACTGTTGAAGAAGGTTCCGGATTCGACAACGAGCTGGACGTGGTTGAGGGTATGCAGTTTGACCGCGGCTACCTGTCTCCTTACTTCATCAACAATCAGGACAACATGAGTGCTGAGCTGGAAAACCCGTACATCCTGCTCGTCGACAAGAAAATTTCCAATATCCGCGAAATGCTGCCACTGCTGGAAGGCGTTGCAAAGTCCGGCAGACCGCTGTTGGTTATTGCGGAGGACGTAGAAGGCGAAGCACTTGCTACGCTGATCGTCAACAACATGCGCGGTATTGTAAAAGTAGCGGCTGCCAAGGCACCTGGGTTCGGCGACCGCCGCAAGGCCATGCTGGAAGATATCGCCATCCTGACCGGTGGTACGGTGATCAGTGAAGAAGTGGGCCTGAGCCTGGAGCAGGCCGATGTCTCTCATCTGGGTAGCGCCAAAAACGTGACTCTGTCCAAGGAAAACACCACCATCGTTGATGGTGCGGGTGATTCCAAGGCCATCGAAGCACGTGTCGGTCAGATCCGCAAGCAGATCGAAGACACTACATCCGACTATGACAAAGAAAAACTGCAAGAGCGTGTCGCCAAGCTGGCGGGCGGTGTGGCAGTGATCAAGGTCGGCGCCGGCACCGAGATGGAGATGAAAGAGAAGAAGGCTCGCGTGGAAGACGCGCTGCACTCAACCCGCGCGGCGGTTGAAGAAGGTGTGGTACCTGGCGGTGGTGTTGCCCTGGTACGTGCGCTGCAGGCCGTTGACGGCAAGCTGAAGGGCGACAACGAAGATCAGAACGTCGGTATTGCTCTGCTGATGCGCGCTGTGACTGCTCCGCTGCGTCAGATTGTTCGCAACGCCGGTGATGAGCCCTCAGTGGTGCTGGACAAGGTCAAGGCCGAGTCCGGAAACCGGGGTTACAATGCGGCAACTGGTGAGTATGTGGACATGGTGGAAGCCGGTATCATCGACCCGGCCAAGGTAACCCGCAGCGCGCTGCAGGCTGCCGGCTCTGTAGCCGGTCTGATGATCACCACTGAGTGTATGATCACCGAGATACCTGAAGAGAAGCCAGCGGCACCTGATATGGGTGGCATGGGCGGTATGGGTGGCATGGGCGGCATGATGTAAGTCGCCAGTTCACGGTGCCATATAAAAAAGGCCGATACGTCTTCGATGTGTCGGTCTTTTTGCTTTCAGGTGTCTGATATACTCGCACAATAAATTGAGGGTGCGATTTTATGGGTTGGGATCCGGTCGTTCTGTTTTTTGTTTTTGGTCTGATCGCCGGCTTGCTGCGTAGCGAGCTTAAGTTGCCACCGGCGCTATACGAAACGCTATCGATTCTGCTGCTGCTTGCGATCGGCCTGCATGGTGGAGTGGAATTGGCAGAGCAGGCTAGCATGGCGCTGTTATGGCAGATGGCCGCTGTGTTGTTAATGGGCGTCATGTTGCCGTTGATTGCTTTTCCTCTGTTGCGGCTGCTGCGCTTTGGGCGGGTCGACTCGGCCAGCATTGCTGCGCACTATGGCTCGGTCAGCGCCGGTACCTTTGCGGTTGTAGTTGCCTATATGCTTAGTGAAGATATTTTCTTCGAAAGCTACATGCCGCTTTTTGTCGCAATTCTGGAAATTCCGGCGATCGTGGTTGGTATTGTGCTGGCACGAGGCTTATCTAAAAACACCCAGTGGCGCGAACTGAGTCGGGAGATCCTGCTTGGGAAAAGCATAATGCTGCTATTGGGTGGTCTTCTGATTGGTGTATTGGCGGGCAAGGAGGCCGTAGGTCCGCTGGAGCCGCTGTATACAAGCATGTTTCCACTTGTGCTTGCCCTGTTTCTGCTTGAAATGGGGTTAATCGCGTCGCGACAATCGGGTGCGCTGCGAAAAGTTGGTCTGAAACTGGTGAGCTTTGCGCTTTTGATGCCGTGGTTGGGTGCCGCTGTTGGCCTGACAATCGGCGCTCTTATTGGCTTGTCGGTCGGTGGTGCAGCCATGTTGGCAACGCTTGGTGCCAGTGCCTCCTATATTGCCGTACCTGCTGCAATGCGACTTGCTCTGCCTGAGGCGAATCCTTCACTGTCGCTGGCTGCGTCACTTGGAATAACGTTTCCGTTTAATATCCTGATTGGCATACCCATTTATCTGCAGGCAGCTCAATGGCTGCTGCCCGGAGCATGATCATGAACGAGACTCAAACTACTGCGACCCGGCGAACGCTGATCACGATAGTCTGTGAGGCGATTCTGGAATCGAAACTGTTAAAAGATCTTGAGCTGCTTGGTGCCCCGGGGTGGACCATTTCTGAGGCACGGGGGCGTGGCAGCCGGGGTGTGCGAAGCTCGGACTGGGATAACAACGGTAACATCAGGATTGAAGTTGTCTGCAGCCGCCGTGTGGCAGAAAAAATCATGGGTCATGTGCAGGCGCATTATTATGCTGACTTTGCCATGATCTGCTTCCTGTCCGATGTGGAAGTGCTGCGGTCAGACAAGTTCTGATATATACTACGCGCTTTTTCTTTCTGCGAGGAAACGCCAATGACCACACCGACACACCCTCTGGTGGGCGTCATTATGGGATCAAAGTCAGACTGGTCCACAATGAGCCATACGGCCGAGATGCTGGAGCAGCTGGGTATTCCTCATGAAGTAAAGGTGGTCTCTGCGCACCGGACGCCGGATCTACTGTTCAGTTATTCGGAACAGGCTGCGGAACGTGGTATCGAAGTCATTATTGCCGGTGCCGGTGGTGCCGCTCATCTGCCAGGTATGTGCGCTGCCAAGACGCATTTACCTGTGCTGGGTGTTCCCGTACAGTCAGCCATGCTCTCAGGTGTTGATTCATTGTTATCCATAGTGCAGATGCCAGCAGGAATTGCCGTTGCTACGCTGGCTATAGGGCGAGCTGGCGCAGTGAATGCCGCTTTGCTGGCCGGTAGCATTCTGGGTAATAAATACCCCGATATTCAATGCGCCGTGAAAAACTTCCGCGAAACCCAGACCAGCAAGGTACTGGATAACCCTGACCCGCGTCAGGACTGAGCAGATTATGAAAATTGGCGTGATTGGTGGTGGTCAACTCGGGCGCATGCTGGCGTTGGCCGGCACGCCGCTGGGCATGCAGTTTGTCTTCCTGGATCCAGCCTCTGACGCCTGTGCGGCTGCTCTTGGCTCTCATATCTGTGCGGATTACAGCGACTACGATCACCTGCAACTGCTGGCTCAGCAGGTCGACCTGGTGACGTTTGAGTTCGAAAACGTGCCCGCCGAAACGGTTGCTTTTTTATCGCAACTGGTGCCGGTCTATCCGGGTGCTGAGGCATTGCGTGTCGCCCGCGACCGGCTGATGGAAAAAACCTTATTCAAAAATCTGGGTATTCCAGTAGCACCATTTGCCGAGGTGAACAGTCAGTCAGATCTGGAGCAGGCTGTCGCCCACATCGGTTTGCCGGCAGTGCTTAAAACCCGTACGCTGGGATACGATGGCAAAGGTCAGAAAGTTCTGCGCGAAGCATCAGATTTGCACGGGGCATTCGCGTCTCTTGGCGCCGTACCCTGTATTCTGGAGTCTTTTGTCCATTTCAGTGGTGAAGTATCTTTGATTGCAGTACGCGGCAGGGATGGGGAAACCCGCGCCTATCCGTTGGTACACAATACGCATGCGGACGGTATCCTGCGTGTGTCGCGTGCCAGTGACAGGCATGCACTGCAGACGCTGGCAGAGGATTATGTAAATCGCATCCTTGAGCACCTGGACTATGTTGGTGTATTGGCATTCGAATTTTTTGAAGTAGACGGGCAATTAAAGGCCAACGAAATAGCACCTCGTGTGCACAACAGCGGCCACTGGACGATAGAGGGTGCCGAGTGCAGCCAGTTCGAAAACCATCTGCGTGCGATCGCCGGTTTGCCCCTGGGCTCCACCGCGAAAGTGGGTGAAAGTGCCATGATTAACTTCATAGGCGAGGTGCCGGATGCAAAACCCCTGCTCTCTGTAGAGGGCTGTCATTTGCATCATTACAATAAAGCTTTTAAAGAAGGTCGCAAGGTGGGGCATCTGACGGTGCGTTGCGACAGTGGTGATACTCTGAGCGAGACTGTTGCTCAGATTCAGCAAATGATTTGACAGGCGCCAACCGCTGAGCAAGCATTAACCCCGCCGCACATGATTCGTCATGCCAGGAAAATAATAAGGGGAAATGCCATGCTAAAGCGCTCAAAAGTTAATCGCCTGACACTTCGCAGCCGTTTTACCAGCTGGGTACTGAAGCGCAAATTCAAACCCAAACTGCTGGCTGATGACTTTGACCCGATTCGATTTCGAAAAGTTGTCGAGCGTGATATGGGCAAAGTGGCACCTGCTGACAGCGTCAGTATACAGGTGGTCGACCAGAGTGGCCTGAAAGGGGAATGGCAGATTCCAGAGGGTGCGGCGGCAGGTCGATGCATTCTTTACTGCCATGGCGGTGGTTATCTGTTTGGTTCCCCCACCGCTTACCGCGCATTTACTACACGTCTGGCGCAAGCCAGCGGGCTGGCGCTGTTCTCTCTGGATTACCGTCTGGCGCCCGAACATCCCTTTCCTGCCGCGCCTCAGGATGCCATGGCAGCCTGGCACTACCTGCTCGAATCTTATCAACCCGATCAGATTATATTGGCAGGTGATTCGGCCGGTGCCGGTCTGGTAATGTCATTGCTGCATCAGATCAAACAGGCCGATATGCCCATGCCTGCCAGGGCAGCACTGTTGTCCCCTTATGCTGATCTTCTGGGTACAGGTGCCTCACTGGATGCCAATTCAGCCAGTTGTGCCATGTTCACCGGTGACGCCATTCGCCGGGCGGCAGCGACCTACCTGAATGGTGCTGATGGGGCTGATCCGCTGGCATCGCCGCTTTATGCTGATATGAGCGGGTTTCCGCCGTTACGTATTTATGTCAGCGACAATGAGGTGTTACGTGACGACGGTATCCGCGTTGCGGAAGCGGCCGCAACAGCAGGGGTAGAGACTGAGCTGCAGATCTGGCGTGGACAGCCACATGTCTGGCCGCTGTTTGTCCCGGTGTTGCCAGAAGCCAATCAGGCGCTGGAGGATATGTCGGAATATTGTCGCAAATAATTGAATAAATCCTGATAGAACTTGGCCGATACAGTAAGGATAATTGGGTGATGCTGTACATGCGCTGACAATTTCTAACAGGCCGTTAATTGTGAATTCTGATACTTATCACGAAGTGCAGCGAGCACTGTCATCGTTGCGACAGACCTTTATTAAAGATCTGGAAGACCGCATTGATATCTTTTCTCAGTTGGCTATCCGCTTGCACGAGGCTGATCCGCAATCAGCGCGCCAACAACATTTCGACACCTTGTATCTTGAGATCCATCGGCTGGCCGGTGCTGCTGGCACCTTTGGATTGTTTGAACTCTCAGAGTCGGCCGTCGAAGTTGACCGTTTTATGTCACGGGCCAGGAAAGACAAGCAGATTGCTTCGTCCGGATTTTCCGCGCAACTTGTCGGGGCCATTGCGGAGCTCGAAAAGATTATTCGCCAGGTACTGCCATTGGCTGCGGCTGAGCGCCCGGTATCAGATGCTGCCTTCTCCAGACGTAAAAACCAGCCCGTTTTTATCGTTGAAGATGACCTGCAGCAGGCAGAAAAGATACAACTGGCCTTGAGTGACGCCGGTTATCAGACTGAGCTTTTCCTGACACAGGAATCATTCAGTCAGCGCATGGAACAGACATCTGACAGCATGCCGTTGGCAGTTGTAATGGATATTATGTTTCCGGACGATGACAGCGGCGGACTGGAGCTGCTTGGCAAGTACAGCGAATCTTTTTCTGAGTTCAACATACCCGTAGTTGTGCTGTCAGTACGCGATGACATGATGGCTCGCTTGCGTGCCTTCCGGGCCGGCGCCAGTCGCTACCTCTCCAAACCGGCAGATACAGGCATGCTGGTTGATCTTCTTGATACACTGACTGGTCGGAGGCCCGTGGAGCCTTATCGGGTTCTGCTGGTGGATGATGATGCCTTGTTGATGAAGGCTCATGCCAGCGCACTCACAGCCGCCGGTATGAACGTCCTGTGTGTTGGTGATCCACTGAACATACTTGAAGCGCTGAACGGCTTTGATCCCGACGTGGCTATTATTGATGTTTACATGCCTGATGTATCGGGTCCTGAGCTGGCTGCGGTGCTCAGAGAGCGTTTTGCCTATCTGCATATGCCGATTATCTTCCTGTCGGCTGAATCGGATCTGAGTCAGCAATTGATGGCGCTGAATCTGGGTGGTGATGACTTTATGGTCAAACCGGTATTACCGGAGCATCTGATTGCTGCTGTCAGTGCCCGGGCCCGGCGGGCGCGACAGGCGTCAGCGATTCGGACCAAACTTGAAACCACATTGTATGAGCGTGAAAGAGAGCATGTTGCATTGAATCAGCATGCTATTGTCAGCATTGCCGATGGCCGCGGTGACATTATTTACGTCAATGACAAGTTTTGTGAGATTGCCGGTTATCAGCGTCATGAGCTGTTGGGATTAAATCATCGAGTGGTTAAATCGGGCCTGCATGATGCGGAATTTTACGGCGACATGTGGTCGACCATAAAGCAGGGAGAAGTCTGGCAGGGAGAAATCTGTAACCGGAAAAAAGACGGCTCACTGTATTGGGTCTCATCAACCATTACGCCGTTTCTGGATTCTGATGGTAAACCCTACCAATACGTATCGATTCGAACAGACATAACAGAGATCAAATCCAGAGAGCTGGAACAGAAGCGCCAGTCAGACCTCAGGCAGTTGATTGCTGAAGTCGGCGCGACATTGATGGATGCGCCGGCCAGTGCGATGGATGATGCAGTTGAGCAATCACTGGCGTTGGCAGGACAACTGTTGGGTGCCGAGCGGGCTAATCTGTTTCAGTACGCTGCAGATAATGGCACTGTCACGCACACACACGAGTGGTTCAGACACGGTTTATGCTCTCAGAAAGCACGGGTTAAAAATGTGCCGGTTGCCGATCTGCCCTGGTGGTGGGATGCTGTGCAGACTGACTCCTTAATTTATCTGCCAGACATTAACGCGCTGCCATCTGATGCCACAGCAGAGAAGGCTTTTTTCAGGTCCCTGGGGATAAGTTCGGTGATTGCGTTACCGATTGTAAGAGACGCAAAAGTCAGTGGCTTGCTGGGTTTCGCAACATTGAACGAGCCTCACGCCTGGCGTGAGCAGGATCTGAAACTGCTACAGGTAGTTGCAGAATTAATCAGCAGCGCCTTAAAGCGCTGCGAAGCCGAGCTCCGTGCAGAGTCTCACAAAGAAATGCTCAGAATTGGTCAAGTGTTTGCAAACATTGGAACCTGGGACTGGAATATAAAAACCAACCAGCTGTACTGGACAGAGCGCATCGCCCCCTTGTTTGGCTACGAAGAAGGCGAGGTGGAAACCTCCTACGATAATTTTATGGCTGCCGTGCATCCCGAAGATCGTCAGGCTGTGGGTGACGCAATCAATGCCAGTCTGAATGATAAACAGCCCTATGAAATTGAGCACCGCGTGGTGTGGCCAGATGGCACGGTCAGGTGGTTGCTGGAGCGCGGTTCGGTAGTCTATGACGCGGATGGTGTGCCCGACCAGATGATTGGTGTTGTGCAGGATATCGATGATCGAAAACGGGCGGAAATGGATTTGCAGGCAGCACGGCTGGAAGCTGATCGGGCCAATCTTGCTAAATCGGAATTCTTGTCCAGTATGAGTCACGAACTCAGAACACCCATGAATGTCATTCTGGGCTTCGCTCAATTGCTTCGCTACGATGAAGATCTGTCTGAAGAAGCCAAGGATAGCGTCAGTGAAATACTCAAGTCCGGTAACCACTTGCTGGAGCTGATAAACGAGGTATTGGACCTGGCAAAAATCGAATCCGGACGACTGACAATTTCACAGGAGCCCATCGAAATTAATCAGTTGCTTAATGACTGCGTACGTCAGATTTCGCCGCTTGCCGATGAACGCAATATCGGAATAAGAGTGGTTACGGAGTCATCACTGGCTGTTGTCGCTGACCATACCCGTTTGCGACAGATTCTGCTGAACCTCTTGTCGAATGCCGTTAAATATAATCGCGAAAGCGGACGTATTTCTGTCGATATCTGCCGACTGGAAAAAGGAAGGATCAAACTCTCTATAACGGATACGGGAACGGGTATCGAGGATGATCAGATTTCGCATATCTTTGAGCCATTCAATCGGTTGGGAAAGGAGAGCAGTGCGGTCGAGGGAACCGGAATCGGCCTTGCTATCAGCAAACAACTGATTGAGATGATGGGCGGAGAGATTCATGTGTCCAGCACTAAAGGCGAAGGTTCCTGCTTCTGGATCGTGCTGGATGCGGCGGATAGTATTTCTTCGACTGATCTCAGCGATCAGATCGAACCGTGTCTGGATGCGCCTGATCTGACGATCAGCACTGAGCGTAGACCTGTGCTGTATATTGAGGATAATCCATCCAATATCCGCCTGATGGCAAACATCGTCTCCAAGAGACCTGATTTCGAGTTTGTGAGCGCGATGTCGCCTCAGTTGGGGATTGATCTTGCACAATCCAGAAAGCCGGATTTGATATTTCTTGATATAAACCTGCCTGATATGGACGGGTACGCTGTGCTTAGAAAATTGCGCAACATTGATGCGCTGAAGGCGACACCGGTGATTGCTATCACCGCTAATGCCATGAAAAAAGATATGGAGCGCGGAATGGCGGCCGGCTTTGCAGACTACCTGACAAAACCCATTCAGGTCAGCGAAGTACTGGCGATATTGCAGCGCCATTCATGGTGAGCTTTATGTACGGAAAAATGTTGTTATGCAAAGAATGACGCGATCACAGAAAATACTGGTAGTAGATGATGAGCAGAGTAACCTCAAGCTGATTGTGCGGTTGTTGGCACATCACGGTTACAACAATGTCATCCCACTGGATGATTCTCGCCAGGTGTCACAGATTTTTCAGCAGGAGCGGCCAGACTTGATTTTGCTTGACCTGAATATGCCGCACCTCAATGGCTTTCAGGTGCTGGATCAGCTCAAGGCATTAAACGAGTCTGTGTTACCCCCAGTGGTCATGTTGACGGCGCAGCACGGGCGGGATTTTATCCTGGAGTCGCTGTCCCGCGGTGCCCGGGACTATATCAGCAAACCATTTGATCCCTCAGAACTCATCATGCGCGTGCAGAACCTGTTGGAAGTACATCTGGCACACAAGCTGTTGGTGAATCAGAAAAAAACGCTGGAGGAAATGGTTGCCAACCGGACCCGGGAGCTGCGGGAAACCCGGCTTCAGGTGGTACAGCGACTGGGTCGGGCCGCCGAATACAGAGATGAAGAAACGGGCAACCATATCCTTCGCATGTCCCATACCTCGGCCTTTCTGGCTGAAAAACTCGGCTGGTCAGCGGACCAGTGTGAGCTATTGCTGCACGCCAGCCCCATGCACGATATTGGCAAAATTGGTATTCCCGATTATATCTTGCTCAAGCCTGGCCGCCTGATACCGGACGAGTGGGAAATAATGAAAACCCACGCTGAAATTGGCGCGAAGCTGCTGGATGGGGATGATTCGGATCTGATGGTCATGGCACGAGAAATTGCCTGGACCCACCATGAAAAATGGGACGGATCAGGGTATCCGCGTGCTTTAAAGGCTGATCAGATTCCGGTGGCAGGTCGCATTGTGGCGATTTCAGACGTGTTCGATGCCTTGACCTCGGAGCGACCGTATAAAAAAGCCTGGGACATTGAGCGGGCTCTGGACTACATTCAGGAAAGCAAAGGGCTGCACTTTGATCCAGATCTCGTGGAGCTTTTCCTTGCCAATATAGGTCAGATTCTGGCCATACGTCAGCGCTTTGCGGAGCCCTGAATCCATGCAGGCGCCTCTTCCGGGTAATGAGACAGAACGGCTTCGCGCCCTGCATGCTACGTGTTTGCTGGATAGCGAGCCTGAGGAACGCTTTGATCGATTGACCCGGCTGGCACGTCAACTTTTTTGCGTCCCGTATGCATTTGTGTCGCTTGTTGATCAAGATCGCCAGTGGTTTAAATCGGGTGATATTGATGGGGTTGTGGAGTTGCCACGCTCTGAGTCGATTTGTGCTCATGCCATACTCGATAAACAGATGCTGATTTGTGAAGATTTGTGCAAAGACACCAGGTTTGCTGACATGGCGGCTGTCAAGGGTGCGCCCGGGTTGAGGTTTTATGCTGGCGCACCCTTGGTACTGGAAGGCCAATACAGCATTGGCACGCTTAGCATTGTCAGCACCTCCCCAAGGCGATTCACCGCTGAGGATATAACCGCGCTCAAGGATCTGGCAGCCTGTGTTGTTGATGAGATAGCGCTGCTTCGCGAGCGGGAACTACGCCATCGACTCTTTGATCAGGATCGGCTTAGTGCCGTGATCAACAGAATTCAGGCCCAACAGATTCGTTATGCCGATTTTAATAAGACATTCGGCACTTTGATTAAGGACATTCTGCAGCTGATCGATGCCGATTTTGGCATGATTTGTGATGTCACTGCCAGTGATGGGCGCGAATCAATGGCTTTGTCGGTTCGCGTCGTCAGCTCAGAGGGTCAGGTTTTTTTTCCTGATGGGCAGGCCATCCCGAACCTGAACAGGCTGTTCTATCAAACATTGGTCTCCAGACAGGCGATGATTGTTAATCAGGTGGCAGAGGATCCCTGTCCGTTCTGGAGAGAGCGGGGCTTTCCGCAGCTCCGGAACTATCTGGGCATCCCCGTCATGTTGGGTGGTAAACCGGTAACTATGCTGGTTCTGGGAAACCGGCGAGGATCATTTGATCGAGATACTGTGCAGTTTCTGCAGCCCCTGTTGTTTACATTGGCTCAGTTGGTTCAGGCGTCGGCGGTCCGTGAGCAGAAGCGCGAGATTCAGTCGGAAATATTACGTCTGTCACAGGTGGCCAGCCAGACTACCAACGGAGTAGTCATTACTGACATTGACGGTCGTGTACGATGGATCAATGAGGGCTTCAGTCGCCTTGCCGGCTATACCCTGGAAGAAATAAAGGGCCTGTCACCGGGGCGAATTCTGCAGGGCGAAGAAAGTGACCGGCGTGTGGCTGATCAGATGGCGCGCGCCGTAAAGGATCGCGAGCCCTTCGATGTTGAATTGATCAATTATCATAAAAGCGGTCGGCCCTATTGGGTTCATATCAGTTGCAACCCTTTGCTGAATGAGTCCTCGGAGCTGGAAGGATTTATTGCCATCGAGTCCGATATTACCGACCGAAAGCGCCTGGAGAATGTAAAGGATCAATTCATTGCTAACGTCAGCCATGAACTTAAGACTCCGTTGACGGCACTAAACGGTGCTTTGTCATTGATGCAGTCACAATCAGCTGGTGTACCGGTCGATAAGTTGCTGGATATGGCAGCACGTAACGGTCGCCGACTGGCGCTATTGATCGATGATCTGTTGGATACGGAACGACTGATGCAAGGAAAGGTGAATCTGGAACTCGCCGATTATCAGATAGTCCCATTGCTGGAACAGGCAGTAGCAGACAACAAACCGGCGATGGCGGATCGGGCGGTGCAATTGGTATTGAACCTGGCCGGGAATGAACTGGGGCGTCAAGCTGTGCGTGTTGATCAGCTGCGCTTCCATCAGGTCATTAATAATCTGATCTCAAATGCAATTAAATTTTCTCCGCACAATGAACCGGTTACGGTTACAGCATCAGTCCATGACAGTCATTGCAAAATCAGTGTGACTGACCATGGCCCCGGAGTTCCTGACAACTTCAGGCCCCATATCTTCAAGCGCTTTTCACAGGCGGAAATAGGCAGTCGCCGGGAACATGGGGGTGCCGGATTGGGGCTGGCTATCAGTAAGGAGCTGGTGGAACAGATGCAGGGTGAAATAGGCTTTGACAGTGTACCCGGTAAATGTCATTTTTATTTTACTGTTCCATTGAGCGAAAAATAAAAACAATGACCATTTCGGGGCGTCAACTGTCGATTGTTTTGGTGGCCCTGCTTATCCTGTTAGCGGTATCGGGCAACTATTACCACCTGACGCTGTTTGACGGCGAACTCAGATATCTGCTGGGATCGACTTTCTCACTGCTGGCCTTGCGGCTGTTTGGTTTCACCGCAGGGCTTCTGGTCGCTCTTTGTGCGTCGGCCATGACAGTAATAGTCTGGCAGCATCCACTCGGATTTGTGATCTACCCGCTTGAGATAGTCATAGTCCATTTTTTTATTGGTCGCTACGGTTCGTCCTTGTTGTTGGCGGCCATGTTTTATTGGCTGATGCTCGGTGCGCCACTTATCTGGGGTCTGTTGAGCGTAACCGGGTTGCTCGCGTCTGAACTGCTAACCATTGTTGCCTTAAAACATGCGGTAAACGGAGTTCTGAATGCGTTCCTGGCTGAGATTGTTTACACCTTGCTGCGTTTTCACCGGCCCAGCCGGTTGCGTCTGCGTCTGAATCGACTGCGTATTCCGGATGTAATTTTCTTCTCGTTATTGCTCAGCATGACGATACCAGTCACAGCCATACTGCTCAACTTTCCCTTCGTAGCGTCGACATCTGATCTCGCTATCTGGCTGACCTGGCTGATCGTGATGATAATAGTGAATATGATCCTGGCCAAAGCAATCAGTTCCTGGTTTTCAGGACATCTGGCTCGTCTTGCTCTGGTCGGCAGCGCCGAGCAGAGGCTGATCAAGCATGACCTGGAAGAATTTACAATGCTCGGAAAAGCGCTGGGTACAGTCTCGGACGCGCTTGAGCGGCGCGCACAAGACCAACAGACTCATACCCAGACAATTCTGGATAATATTATTGACGGCATTATAACCATCGATGCAAAAGGTTCGGTGCTCTCATACAACCGTTCTGCTGAGCGAATATTTGGTTACCCGGAGCAAGCAGTTCTGGGTCGCAATGTAAGTATGTTAATGCCCGAGCCGTATCACGGTGAGCATGATAGTTATCTGGAAAATTATCGGGTGACTGGCAATAAAAAGATCATTGGCAAAGGCCGAGAGGTTCAGGGACGCCATCAGAACGGAACAGTGTTCCCACTTGATTTGATGGTCACTGAAATCAGCCGAAATGACCAGCCGGTATTTATCGGCACTGTCCGGGATATCAGCGAGCGCAAAAAAGTTGATCGATTAAAAAATGAGTTTGTGTCAACCGTGAGTCATGAACTGCGTACTCCCTTGACGGCCATTTGTGGATCATTGGGTTTGATCAGTGCTGCTCAGCCCGGCGGACTTGAGGCTAATGCATTAAATTTGCTTGATATAGCTCAAAATAATTGTAAACGCCTGGGACACTTGATAGAGGATCTGTTAGATATTGAGAGTCTGGCAAGTGGCCGGATGACTATGCAGATAAGTAGAGAGTCAATCACTGAACTGGTTGGACGTGCTGTCAGTGACAGCGCCGCATTGGCATTGAAGGCAGATGTGGAAATAGTCCTTGGTCGTCGGGACCAGGCACTGGTCGATGTTGACGAGCGGCGCTTTACCCAGATAATGAGTAATCTGCTATCGAATGCCATCAAATTTTCTCCCCGCCAATCATCGGTTCTGGTCGAGCAGATTGTCCGCGACGGCAAGATCAGAGTCAGTGTGCAGGACTATGGCCCGGGTGTGCCCGCTGCGTTTCACTCGCGTATTTTCAGTCGGTTTGCGCAGGCTGATAGCAGTGACCTGAAAAGCCATGGCGGAGCCGGGCTTGGTCTGGCTATCTCCCGAGAGCTTGCTGAACAGATGTCGGGTTCTATGGGCTTTGATTCGATTGAAGGCAAGGGTGCCACTTTTTATGTGGAGCTTCCGGTGCAGTTAATGGAAGACATCACATCATCATGAAATGGAGGTGACGGGTGACGGAGCTCAGGAAAATTCTGTATGTCGAGGACGAAGCGGACATTCGTGAAGTGGCACGAATTTCACTGGAGATGATCGGTGGATTTGAGGTCTCAATTTGTGCATCAGGTGAGCAATGTCTTGAATTGGCCCCTGAAGTTAAACCAGACCTGATTATACTGGATGTCATGATGCCCGGCATGGATGGGCCTGACACGCTGCAGTTGCTGAAGTCGATACCCTCAGTCGCAAATATCCCGGTGGTTTTTATGACGGCGAAAGTGCAGTCGCATGAAATGGATTCTTACCGCTGTGCCGGTGTGCTGGGCGTAATAGCCAAACCTTTTGATCCAATGACATTGCCGGATCGGTTGCGCGAGTTATTTTTTGAACCAAAGGTTTGTTCGGTTTAACTTTGGAGTGACCTAACCCGGCTCCCGCAGCACAATCTCTACACGCCGGTTCGCGGCACGACCTTCTGCACTGTTATTGCTTTGCAGGGGTTTTGTGTCAGCATATCCGATCGCGCGCATGCGTGCTGCTTCTATGCCGTCGGCTTCCAGAAAGCGTAGCACTGAAATGGCACGCGCGCTGGACAGCTCCCAGTTTGACGGAAATTGAATGGTGTTGATGGGTATGCTGTCAGTGTGCCCCTCAACCGAAATTTCTCCTTCAAAACTTTCCAGCACTTCACGTAGTTGGCTGATTAGTATCATGCCGTCATAGCGCAGTTCAGATTCTCCGCTGGCAAACAACAGGTTGTCGGCAATTCGCAGGGTCAGTCCTTCTCGTCCGATTTCGGCATCTACGCCCTGCAAGGCAAGAGAGTTAAGACTATCTTCCAGCTCGCCAAAGCGTTCCTCATTCTCGTTGTTGTCTTCGTCTACAGAGCCGCCGGCCTCGGCGTCCGGACTGCTGTCCCCGTCATCTCCTGCAATCACTGCATTGTATTCCGGCAGAACACCAATGCCCCCGCCAAGCACTCCATCTGGTCCGGCGCTTGGAGTCAGACTTGAAGTCGGATCGTCTGAGTCTGCGCCGCCAGTGGCAGAAACCATGGACTGTAGAATTTCCTCTTCTGCGATTTTAGGTTCGGACATGGCCAGCAGCAGCACAAAAAAAGCGATCAGGAGTGTCAGAACATCCAGATAGCTGAGCATCCAGGAGTTATCGGCCTCGGGGGGGCTGTCATCGTCGCCGACCTGAGTAACTGAGTAGCGGCTATTTTCCACGGGGAGCAGGCCTCAGCGGTGGCATACCCTTGTCGCGGATTTCGTCTTCATAAGTTGCGGCAAAGGACTTGAGTGTATCTTCGATAAATGATGGCGGGCGACGCTTGCTCATCATGGCAACACCCTCTAGCACCATGTTCATCGCGATGAGGCGCTCTTCCGTGCGTCTTTCCAGCTTTACTGCTATGGGCTGAAAAAATACATTGCCCAGCAGAATGCCGTAGAACGTCGTCAACAGCGCCACGGCCATCTGTGGACCAATCAGATCCAGGCTGCCAGAGTCCATGACCGCCAGCATGTTTACCAGGCCGACCAGGGTGCCGATCATGCCAAAGGCGGCTGCATAGGTCGACATGGTGCGGAATATATGCGCCTCGGCGCGTTCGCGGGCTTTCACGCGCGCGATACGCCAGCGCAGGGTGTCAATGATCTCCTGTTCGTCTGTATTGGCAATGACCAGTTGGATGCCATTACGCAAAAACGGGTTTTTGATTTTTACCAGGGCATCGTCTACATCCTTGATATTGCCCTGAAACCACAGTCTTGAGACCTGCACCATTTCCTTGATGTCATCACGGGTGTAGGTGTTTTCACGCTGAAAGACCAATGCTACCAGCTTGAATACTCGCACCACTTCCTTCATGGGATAGCTGATGAACGTGGCCGCCATGGTGCCGGTGATGACGATGGCAAGTCCGGGCAGATTCAGAAAACTGGCATCGGACTCGGCTGAAAAGAACAGCACACTGCCCAGCAGCGCGATACTGGACAGCATGCCAATGATGGTGGACGGATTCATAGCAGACCTGTGTTGGGTGAACGTAAATGGCACATCTCTGCTGTCTGTAGCGGCCGTTTGCCGGATAGCTTTAATGATTGCCACATCGGAGGCTCGCAGGTCGGCTGACAGTTGCTTGCACCGGATTGTTGCATTAGGCTTCGTATCAGCGTCAGATTGATGACTAATAAAAATAAAGCCGGATACACTCACATGGGTACCAACACCAGCGATCTGCCAGAGCACTGCCTTAACTGTCGTACTCCGTTGCAGGGACAGTGGTGCCACCACTGTGGGCAGAAGGCAAAAAGTCAGGTTCGTCATTTTGGGTCGGTATTTATGGATATCATGGATACCGTGTTTGAGTATGACAACCGGATCTGGCGTACCCTGGTACCACTCTATTTTCGTCCCGGAAAGATTACTCGCGATTACATAGTCGGCAAACGTGCCCGGTATGTACTGCCATTTCGCCTGTTCTTCGTGTTAAGTGTTGTCAGTTTTCTGATTCTCCAGTTGTTCGCAGTCCCGGACCGTATCATGACACTGGATACCAGTGCCGGGATTGAGCAGTTCGTCCAGCTCGATACGCCAGAACGGGTGATCGCGGAACGGGATCGACGGCTACTTGAAGTAGAGCAGACTATCACTGATCTTTTGAACGATGAGCAATCGACTGCCAATGATTTAACAGTCCGCACCCTGGAAGCGGCAAGGTCTGCCATCAATCAGGCTGCTGATAGAAGGCTCGCGGAGCTGGAGCAGTCGTCCGGAGTGTCAGAGCTAAGCGGGCTGGCTGAATCAACTCCGGGTATGCCTGAACAGTCAGAGGCTGTCGAGGACACAGATGCTGATGGCGGTATTGTTATTGACGGTGTTTCCTGGAGTCCGACTGACAATCCGGTGCAAGTGTCCTGGCTGCCAGACAGAGGTAATGAGCTGATCAATTCCTGGATGGAACAGGGTGTGCAGAATCTTGAGCAGGTCAGCGACGACCCCCGTCAGTTGGTGGAGTCCATGCTGAGTCTGCTGCCCATTGTGTTATTTTTCATGATGCCGGTATTTGCCCTGCTGCTGAAGGGTTTTTATCTGTTCTCTGGACGGATCTACATGGAACATTTTGTGGTGGCTTTGCACAGCCACAGCTTTCTGTTTCTGGCCATGCTGATAGCCTTGCTGCTGTTTACACTACAGGGTTGGACAGCGGATGGTAGTATTCTTAACAGCGGTTTTAATACCCTTTACTGGCTGGCGATCTGGTGGATTCCGCTCTATCTTTTGCTGATGCAACGCAGAATGTATGAACAGGGCTGGATAATGACGCTGTTGAAGTACTGTGCGGTGGGAATTGTGTACATTTTTCTGGTGGTTTTTGCCCTGCTGGCAGCGGCGCTGATCAGTCTTGTCAGTCTGTAACCAGAGACAAAATCAGCACAACGCTGCCGGGCACGGATTTACGCCAGATTTTCGTTGGCAAAATCCCAGTTGACCAAGTTATCCAGGAAGCTGGTCAGGAAGTCCGGACGACGGTTCTGGTAGTCCAGGTAGTAGGCATGTTCCCAGACGTCGCAGACCAGAATCGGCTTGGCGCTGGTGGTCAGCGGGCACTCGGCATTCGGTGTTTTGGCAATCTTCAGCTTGCCACCGTCCAGGACCAGCCACACCCAACCGCTGCCGAACTGGCCAACACCGCCATTAACAAACTCTTTCTTGAAGTTGTCATAGCTGCCGAAGTCGGCATTGATCTTGTCGGCGATCGCACCGGTTGGCGCACCGCCACCGTTTGGCTTCATGCTCTTCCAGAAGAAGTTGTGGTTGAAGACCTGTGCCACGTTGTTAAACAGCGGGCCGCCCACCTTGGCTGATTCGCGCACCAGATCTTCCAGGTTGTCAGCGTCAATGCCGGCATCCGCCAGCAGTTCGTTGCCTTTCACGACATAGGCGTTGTGGTGCTTGCCGTGGTGGAAGCTGAAGGTCTCTGCCGACATGTGTGGCTCCAGCGCATTGGCTGCATAAGGCAATTCTGGCAGTTCTAATTTCATAACATCCTCGGTATTTGTCTGAGTGGAAAAATTCTTTTATTGATCAGAATCAAAGGGCGTTCAGCATAAATCACAACGGGTATTGATTCAAGGCGGCACCTGCCATGCAAGGCCCTTTGCCGACAGCCAGTAATTACGACTACAATAGCCGTTCAGACTGATTTGAGGACCTGAGTAATGCGTGATAATGACGATCTTGGTGATGATATTCCTTCGATGTCGGTGCCGAAGGATGAGGTAGCGTCGCGTCAGCAGGCCCGTCGTCAACCTGATCTGGTAAAGCCGGTCAGCTACGCTGAACAGGTAAAGGTCAGTACCTGGCCGGTGCGCATCATGCTGGGTGTGTTGACACTGGCTATCGCCGCCGGTGCCTATGTCGGGTACACCGTCTATGAGGAGAACCTGCGGCAACTGCAACAGGCCAATCTGCGTCTGCTGGATCTGGAGGATCGACTGGCACTGGTCGGCGACAGCGCCGAGGAAACCACCGGTAATATCATCGAGCGCCTGGACTTCAATTTTTCCGAAATCGACAAACTCTGGGCCGCGCGCAACGCCACCAATCGTGATGTCACGGATTTGACCGGTCGGGTTGCCAATGTTGAAACCCGCTCTCAGGAAAACCAGACGACCATCGAAGAAACCAACGTGCGCCTGGTCCAGGCCAGCAACATGGCCGAAGGCACACAGCGCGATGTGGTGGCTCTTCGCAATGAATCAGAGCAGGTAGCTGAGCGCCTGACTACGCTCGACTCGCAGGTCCAGAACCTGCGTGGCGTGGCCCAGGAGCTGGTTAACCTGCAGGCGACCATCAGCACGGCAGAGAATGTCTCCGGCGGCATGAACGAGCGCCTACAGCGGGTTGAAGAGGCGATTGAAGCCATTGATGCCTATCGATTGCAGTCCAATCAGGCACTGCAGCGCCTGCAACAACAGATTGAGTCAGTTGCTGAAAGCGTGCAGTGACAGCCGGGCCGCGCCGCTATATAATGCGCGGCCTTCCTTAAGGCGGACGTGGTGGAATTGGTAGACACGCTGGATTTAGGTTCCAGTGCCGCAAGGTGTGAGAGTTCGAGTCTCTCCGTCCGCACCATTAATAACGGGTCATTTCTCTCTGGCGTGGTGACGTGGATACATGATTCGTCGCAGTGCTCCCCATGTCGGCTGACTTGACTCCGGCTGACCATGTGTTTAAAAGTAGCAATCTCTGATAACACAGAGACTGCAAATTGCCGGATAAATCTAGCTTCACTCCGATTACCCTGGTTGCCGATATCGGGGGCACTCATGCACGTTTTGCACTTTCGCAGGGAAGGCAGGGCGTCATCAGCCATGTTCACACGCTGCTATGTCATGATTTCGCGTCTCTCGAGCTGGCAATCAAGGCATATCTGGACGACTGTCGTGCCGTGGGCCTGGCGCTGCCGGGGCGCGCCTGCCTGGCTGTAGCGGCGGCGACCGATCAGGATATCATTGCCCTGACCAACAACCATTGGCGTTTTAGTCAACTGGCTTTGTCCGCCACGCTAGGCATTCCGGTGCAGGTGATCAACGATTTCACAGCGCAGGCGTGGTGTCTGCCAACACTCGGCGATGCTGACTTGCAATGGTTGCAGAAGCCGCAAGCTGACTGGTCGGGTAGCTGGCACTCCGGCAATCGCAGTATAGCAGGTCCTGGCACGGGCTTCGGCGCAGCGACCATGACCCGTCGCGGCGAAGTGCTGGAATCTGAACCTGGACAGGCAGCGTTTGCACCACTGGATATTCGCCAGCGGGATATCCTGACCAGATTGTGGTCTCGGTACTCGCGAGTCAGCGCTGACCATCTGCTGTCCGGACCGGGGTTGGCCAATATTCATTTGGCGCTTTGTGAGATTGCGGATAGAAATTATATGGAAGTCCCTCAGTCGGCAGCAGAAATTGTGCTGGCGGCGCGCAACGGCGATCTCATTGCCGGGCAGGCTATTGCCGAGTTCAACAGGATGCTGGGCGCAGTGTGTGGGGACCTTGCGTTAATTATGGGATCCAGCGCCGGATTTTTCTTTTCAGGTGCCATGTTACAAAAGATGGGGGACTTGTTTGATCATGCAACTGTCATGACAGCTTTTAGCGACAAGGGCAAATACAGTGACTGGTGCAGTCGTGTTCCAGTGGCGTTGGTCACCTTGCCGGATCTCGGCTTGCGCGGTTGTGCAATCTATGCGAGTCGACACTTGCATGCCGATCCGGCAAACCACCCGAAACACTGATTACACATCACAGATGCTTACTGCCTGAGCCAGTGATGCGATGCGCTCTTCATCGCTGCGTGCACCATCAGGCGTCTGTCGGCGAGGAATGAACTCCTGGGCGACATATCCGCTGAAGCCGGTTTCCACGATGGCACGCATGATGGCAGGATAGTTTAACTCCTGGCTGTCATCAATTTCATTGCGGCCAGGCACACCGGCTGTGTGATAGTGTCCGAACCACTGATGATGATTGCGGATAGTGTGAATGATATCCCCTTCCTGCACCTGCATGTGGTAAATATCGTACAGCAACCTGAAATTGGGTGACCCGATACGTTCACAGAGCTCGATACCCCAGGCAGAGCTGTCACACATGTAATCCGGATGATCGATTTTACTGTTGAACAGCTCCATCTGCACCGTGATGTTGTGACGCTCGGCCAGACTCATGATCTGTTTCAGGCCATTGGCGCAGTTCTGCAGCCCGGTTTCATCATCCATGCCATCACGATTGCCACTAAAGCAGATCAGATTGGAATAGCCGGCCTGCGCCATCAGTTCAATATGGGAACGGTAGCTGCCGATCAGGGTGCTGTGCAGGTCCGGGCGATTCCAGCCCTCTACCAGACTGATTTCCGCGCCATTGCACATTGAGCAATCAATGTTGTGATCTTTGAGGATTTGCCACTGCTCCGGGCCGATCAGATCAATGGCAGCAAAACCGATGCCGTTGACCACTTCACACAACTCCTCCAGCGTCAAAAAAGCGTAGGTCCATTGTGCAACCGAATGACGTATGTTGCCGCGCGCCTGAAAATTGCGGCCGGCGTTGGGGGACGATTGGCCCGTTTGTGCAAGAACGCCTGCCCCGCCGCCTGCCGCAGCCAGCGCCAGGCCAGCGGCAATGGCGCGTTTTACCAGTTCACGCCGGCTGATCGACAGTGGCATGTGCCTGCTCCCGTTTGAAGGTCATCGCAAAGAATATGAGGATGATCACCGCCAGCACCGCCGGCATGATCCAGAACCCGAAGGCGCCATCCTGCCAGCCGGCCATGGACGAACCGTCCAGCGCAATACTGTCGCCCCACCAGCCCAGCATGTAATTACCCACCAGCATGCCGGCGCCATAGGTCAGCAGCGCAAACAGACCCTGCGCACTGGCCCGAATGGACACCGGCGCCTTGCGATCCACGTACAACTGCCCGGTGACAAAAAAGAAGTCATAACAGATGCCGTGCAGGGCGATACCAAAAATCAGCATGGCCACCGACTCTGGGAAACTGGCGAACACAAAGTAACGAAGTGCCCATGCACCCATGGCCACAATCAGCATCCACTTGACGCCAAAACGAATCAGGAAAAACGGCACCAGCAACATGAACAGTACTTCGCTGATCTGTCCGATGGCCATGAAGGAAGCAGACTGCTCGCCGAAAGCCATGGCGGCAACAAAATCGTTGGTGCGCGCATAATAAAAGGCCAGCGGAATGCTGATCAGGAAACTGCACAGGGCAAACACCAGAAAGTTGCGTTCCTTGAGCAGATTAAGCGCATCCAGTCCAAAAGCCTTGCCCAGATTGAACTGTTGTCCCCTGGCCTGCGGCGGCGTGGCAGGCAGGGTCAGACTGTACAGCCCGTAGAGCACAGACAGCACGGCGGCCATCTGCAGTGGCACACTGGTGGCCTGCGCGTTGGTGACACCCGTGAGCATGTTCAGCAAGGGAATATTCACCCAGCCCAGAATGGTCTGCGCCACGACGAAACCGGCCACAATCCAGCCGACAGTGCCCCACACACGAATGGCCGGGAATTGTTTGTCCCTATCTTCAATATTGGAAAAAGCGATGGTGTTGACCAAGGCAAGCGTGGGCATGTACAACATGAAGTAGACAAACATCACGGCAATAAAGATACCCGGTTCCGTTACCGATGATGCATACCACAGCAACACCCCACCAAGGATCTGACACAGGGCATTGAGTCGCTCTGCATTGATCACCCGGTCGGCCAGCAGACCAACAAAAACCGGTGCAAGCAATGCAGCCCAGTTATGAGTGGCATAAGCCTGGCCAATAATGCTGTTAATGCCCTGCTCGTCCTGAAACACCTCAAGCAGATAGCTGCCCATGGTGACAAAAAAAGCGCCCCAGACAAAAAACTGGAGAAACATCATGATACTCAGACGGGTAACAAGATACGGCTGCGCAGTCATAATCGGTCCTTGTCAGTTATTGTTGTTTTTAACGCAGTGATAGATTTAGACTCTAATAAATAAAAACACAATTTGGAATCAATATTTCGCAGCGCATGGATAAAGTCAGGCTGGGCATGATAGGTGGCGGCAGCGGGTCGTTTATAGGCGCGGTGCATCGCAAGGCGGCAGCGCTGGATGCCTGTTATGAGTTGGTATGCGGTGCCTTCAGCAGCCAGGCCGACAATTGTCAGCAAACCGGCCTGTCCCTTGGGCTGGACGCCTCGCGATGCTACGCAGACTGGGCAGACATGCTTGTACAGGAAGCTGCACGACCGGCAAATGAGCGTATGCAGGCCGTGAGCATTGTGACACCCAATCATCTGCATGCCCCACAGGCTATTGCGGCTCTGAAACGCGGTTTCCATGTCATCCTCGATAAGCCCATTGCCATGTCCCTGGTCGAGGCACGCGCTATCCAGGCAGCGGCGCAGGCGTCGGGCTGCAATTTGGCGCTGACACACACCTATGCAGGTTATCCGATGGTCAAGGAGGCCCGCCAATGGGTACAACAGGGCAGGCTGGGCACTATTCGCAAGGTGCTGGTGGAGTATCCACAGGGCTGGCTTGCCACTGCAATGGAACAACTTGGACAGAAACAGGCCACCTGGCGCACTGATCCGGCACGTGCCGGGGCGGGTGCGATTGGCGATATTGGTACCCATGCCGCCCACCTGGCTGAGTATGTCAGCGGCCTTAGAATCTGCGAGCTTTGCGCGGAATTGAATTCCGTGGTTACTGGCCGGCAGATTGATGATGATGCCGCCGCCCTGCTGCGTTTTGATAATGGCGCCAGCGGTGTGCTGGTGGCTACACAGGTTGCAGCAGGCGAAGAGAACAATGTCCGGATACGTGTTTATGGCGAGCTGGGCGGACTGGACTGGTCGCACGCCGATGCCAGCTCGCTACGATGGGTACGCCCTGATCAGCCGGTGCAGATCCACCGCGCTGGAGAAGGCTACCTGTCTGCCGCCGCGACCAACAACACACGGCTGCCATCGGGGCACCCGGAAGGTTTTATCGAAGCGTTTGCCAATATCTATCGTGCCTTTGCGCTGGTATTGCAGGACAATGCTGAAACGCGATCTGATACCCTGGCCAGCAACGGTCATGACTATCCCTCCATTGCCGAAGGTCTGCGCGGCATGGCATTTATCGAAGCCATGCAGGCCTCCGCCCAATCCACCCAAAAATGGACACCGGTCAAGCTATGAGCACTATGAAAACCATCAAGGGCCCCGGCATTTTTCTGGCGCAGTTTGTTGATGACAGGGCACCGTTCGACAATATCGACAACATCTGCCGGTGGGTCGCCTCACTGGGTTACAAGGGAATTCAGATACCGACCTGGGATTCACGACTGATCAATCTGGAATTGTTGGCAGAAAGTGAAACCTATGCACACGAGTACCAGGGCCGCATTGCCGAACACGGATTGGAGATTGCCGAGCTCAGTACACATTTGCAGGGTCAGCTGGTGGCCGTGCATCCGGCCTATGACGAACTCTTTGACGGCTTTGCACCGGAAGCCCTGCGTGGCAAATCGGCCCAACGGACCGACTGGGCGGTGAAGCAGTTAAAGATGGCTGCCAAAGCCAGCCGTCATCTGGGCATCAAGGTGCATGCCACCTTTCCGGGAGCCCTGCTTTGGCATACGGTCTATCCATGGCCCCAGCGACCAGCAGGACTGGTGGAACAGGGTTTTGCGGAGCTGGCGCGGCGCTGGGTGCCGATTCTGGATGCCTTTGATGAGCAGGGAGTGGATGTCTGTTACGAGATCCATGCCGGTGAGGATCTGCACGATGGGGTCAGCTATGAACGCTTTCTGGCTGCCAGTGGCAACCACCCGCGCGCACGCTTGCTGTTCGACCCCAGTCACTTTGTGCTTCAGCAGATGGACTACTTGCAGTTCATCGACATCTATCACGAAAAGATCGGCATGTTCCATGTCAAGGATGCCGAGTTTAACCCATCCGGCCGCAGCGGCATCTATGGCGGTTACCAGGAATGGATAGACCGTCCGGGACGCTTTCGCTCGCTGGGCGATGGCCAGGTCGATTTTGTAGGTATTTTCAGTAAACTCAGTCAGTATGGTTATGATGGCTGGGCCGTTCTGGAATGGGAGTGTTGCATCAAACATCCGGAGCAGGGTGCCGCCGAAGGCGCACCGTTTATTCAGAGTCATATCATTGAAGTCACTGACAAGGCGTTTGACGATTTTGCCGGACAGCAAGCCGATGCCGCATTGAACCGCCGCATACTGGGCCTGGAACCCTGAGCGCATGTTGCCGCCCCGCCAGTGCATAGAAGATCACCAAGAGGATCGATATCATGAAAAATGTCCGACCGTTACAGATGCGTTTGATCATGTTTGCAACTGCGCTGATGATGTCTTTGTTCGCCAGCACTAGCGGTGCAGACGAGGGCCAGTGGCTGGTCCTGTTTGACGGTTCTTCCACCGACGAGTGGCGCGGCTACAACACCGACAGTTTCCCGTCCGCCTGGCAGGTGGAGGGGGACGAGTTGGTGCTGCGCCCCGGAAGTGGTGAAGGTGGCGACATCATGAGCAAGCGCATCTTTGGAGACTTCGAGCTGCACATGCAGTGGATGGTTGAAGAGCGAGGCAACAGCGGCATCTTCTACCACGTGCTTGAACAACCCGACAAAGCCATCTACTGGTCGGGCCTGGAGATGCAGATACTGGATGACGAAAACCATCCGGACAGCTTCCGCGGCGTGGATGGCAACCGTCAGGCAGGTTCCCTGTATGATCTGCTGCCGATCGAACCCAAAACCGCCAAACCCTATGGACAGTGGAACGACATACGCATTATCTCGCAGGGCCCCTTTGTGGAACACTGGATGAACGGTGAGATGGTGCTACGCTACGAGCGCTGGACCGTGGAGTGGTTCGCCCTGCTGCGCAACAGCAAGTTCCGCGAGCACAACGAGTTCGGCGTCATGCAGCAGGGGCACATAGGTCTGCAGGACCATGGAGACGTGGTTCGCTTTCGCAACATCCGTATTCGCGAGTTGTGACGCTGGGGACGGAGGCGGTCTACGTCCCCAGCGTCACCCAAACCGGAACTGTTGCATATACACCGCATTGTCGCGGCTGCTGTCCAGTGGTGTGGTGCCGGCATAGGACTCCTGCTCGACCATGAACCAGCGCATGCCCAGTTCATAGGCGACAGGCAGGATTGATGGGTAATCGATGATGCCCTGGCCTAATGTCGTGGTGGCAGAAAATGAATCAGCGGGCATATTTGCCAGTCTGTCCTTGACGTGGGAGAAAGGAAATCGGCCGGGGTATTTGCGTAACCAGTGGATAGGATCCTCGCCGGCTGCGACCAGCCAGAAAATGTCCAGTTCGAAATCCACCAGGTCGGGATCAGTATTCTGCATCAGAATATCTTGCGGCTTGAGACTCTCTCCACCCGTGCTGTCATTGGTCATATTGAAAAACGAGTAATGGTGGTTATGGTAGGCAAAACCTAAGCCGTTGGAGCGACAGATTTCTCCGCATCGGTTAAACGTGTCAGCATAACGTCGATAATCATCCATGCTTGCCTGTGGCCCGATGAGCGGGCAGATCAGGTATTGCATGCCTGCTTCGGCCGCATCACTGGCTTTCTGTTCGAAGCCCTCGTTGATACTGCAATGACTGGCCACCAGATCCATGCCCAGATCGCGTACATAAGCCGCAAACCGTGCCGGCGACTGTCCCCAAAACATGCCCTGCGGGCCTTCATAACTCTCTATCTGGGAATACCCGAACTGCGCGAGTTGTCTCAGGACCGCCTGGGGATCGTCGGGCATGTCTTCGCGTAATGTATATAGCTGGATACCATAGGGGTAGTGGGTTTGCGCCACCAACCGTGATGGCGCCAGCAGTCCCAGCGCGCTGCCACCTGCCACAATACTGCTGTTTTTCAGAAACGCTCTTCTATCCATACTGACCAATACCCCTTTGTTTACGCTTACATTGCTACAGTCATTTTACCGAAAAATGCTCGTGCATCTCTGTCGCAAGTGCTTTATATGGCCCAGGCAGTCTCGCCCTGTTCATAGGGGTAACACCCGTCAAAACGACCTGGAATCGGCACATGCCGCAGAACCTGAGTCTGCACCAGCTCGGAGGTGAAATAGGCGAACAGAGTCAACTGTTTGATCATCGTAAAATAATGCGCACTGCCTCCTTCCGGACGCTGATAGTTGCGTGCTGCCACATCCAGCTCTGCCAGAAAAGCCGTGCGCTGATCGGCGGGCGCGGATTCAAACGTGGCGCCAAATCGGGACTGGCTCTCTGCCCGAATGGCGCGCAAGCCGGCAAGGAAGGCCATCTGATCGGCATCCGAATAGCAGTTATCCACAATTTTTGTCATAAACGGCGCCACCCCGGCATCTTTTGCACCCGGGGTATGAGTACGAGGCACAATGGTTTCGGCAAGCTCAGCCAGCAAATCAATGTCATCCGCGCTGAAAGACTCGCTGCGATAGGCTCCCTCCGGATTGCTGGCACAACCACTGAGCAGCAGCGGAGTGCCAATCATCGCGTAGCCAGTCACGGCGCTGATCATTTTTAGAAGTTCACGTCGGTTCATGTCAGAGATTCCCCCGTTTGAGTTCCTGCACAGCATATTCCGCTGCACGCGCAGTGAGCGCCATGTAAGTCAGTGATGGATTGACGCAGGACGCTGATGTCATACAAGCGCCATCGGTCACAAATACATTCATGGCATCCCACACCTGATTGTAGGCATTGAGAACCGAGGTGCGTGGATCACGCCCCATGCGTGCGGTGCCCATTTCATGAATGCCCATGCCGGGAGCATAACCTGCGTCACGCGGTGCTACATCTTTTACGCCGGCTGCCTCGAGCATCTCGGCGGCATCTGCCATCATGTCCTTGCGCATTCTGAGTTCGTTGTCTTTGATCGCAACATCAAAAGCAAGGATCGGCAATCCCCATTTGTCTGTGCGCCCCCGATTGAGGAATATGCGATTTTCATGATAGGGCAGCATTTCCCCGAATGCGGTCATGCCAATCGTCCAGTCGCCGGGTACAGACAGTGCGTGTTTCAGGTCTGCACCAATGTTTAACTCGCTAATATTGCGGCTCCAGCCACTGCGGCTGGCTGAACCCTGATAGCCAAAACCACGCAGGTAGTCACGACGGTCGGCGCCGATGTTCCGAAAACGCGGTACGTAAAAGCCGTTGGGACGACGGCCATAGACGTACTTGTCGTCATAGCCCTCAACCCGTCCTGATGCACCCAGTCGGAAGTGATGATCCATGACATTGTGACCCAGCTCGCCGCTGCTGCTGCCAAGGCCATCGGGCCAGACATCAGTCGCAGAATTCATCAGGATCCAGGTGGTGTTGAAGGTTGAAGCATTCAGGAAAATGATCTTCGCCTTATATTCAATCACCTCGTGCGTCTCGGCATCAATTACCTCGACCCCGGTCGCACGTTGTGTGTCCTTGTCGTACAGCACACGGGTGACGATGGAAAACGGACGAAGGGTCAGATTGCCGGTCGCCATGGCTGCCGGCAGGGTGGTTGACTGGGTACTGAAGTAGGCGCCAAAGGAACAGCCACGCCAGCAGCGATTGCGGTACTGGCACTGAACCCGGTTCTGTTCCGGACGTGACTCGGTGATATTGGCTACCCGGCCAATAAACAAGTGACGATCCCCGTTGTAGTGTGCTTTGATTCGTGCCGCCACATCCTTTTCAACGCAGTTCAGTTCCATGGGGGGCAGGAAGTTACCATCTGGCAGAACCTCCAGCCCTTCCTTCGATCCGCTGATACCGGCGAAACCTTCAACGTAGTCGTACCAGGGTGCCAGATCTTCGTAACGAATGGGCCAGTCGACCGCGATACCTTCTTTGGCATTGGCTTCAAAATCCATCTTGTTCCAGCGGTAGCTCTGCCGACCCCACAACAGTGAGCGGCCGCCTACCTGATAGGAGCGATACCAGTCAAAGCGCTGGATTTCCTCGTAAGGCGAATCCTGCTCATTGGTCCAGCTTCCCAGCGTCTGCTCATTCAGTGGATAGTCACGGCGCAGTACCGGGTAATTCTCCACCATTTCCCGGGTACGCTGATCGCGATGTGGAAATTCCCAGATTTCCTTGTGCTCATTCACATAATCTTTGGCGTGTTCCAGGCTGCGACCACGCTCCAGCATGATCACCTTCAGCCCTTTCTCGGCCAGCTCCTTGGCGGCCCACCCGCCACTGATTCCGGAACCCACTACGATGGCATCATATTCATTGTCATTCATAAACGATCATTCCTGTTCTTGGTTTTCAATCGTCAGGCAGTGAAATGAAATACACAGCCGGCGCTTCACGCCGGCATCGGTGGCAACGACCAGCCGCTGCGATACTGTGTACGAATCAGGCCCTCGGCAAATGCCTGGGCGTTGATGGGTTCAGTTCTGGGTCTTGAGAACGAGGGACGCCCATCGGTAATACTGAAGCCTTCTTCCATGATGATGGTCAGTTCTTCATCGGCCGATATATTGGTGAAGCGCATGTTCTCACCATCCCAGTGCAACTCCTTGTTGAGTGCCTGCAGTCGCACCGCCAGCACGCCCATGACCACTGTTTCGTTGAATGGGCCGGCCTCGTGGAATGCGGACTTGGTTTCCGTGCGACTGTCCGGGCTTTCCTTGCAGGCGCGGATCCAGTCCAGTTGATGGTTAGTTGCAACGCGACGCTCATGCTGAGGTACTGACGGTACCCTGCCGGAAAGCAGCCAGGGGTCTGCACCATAACAGCCGCAAACCAGCGTGTCCTTTGTGCCGTGGAACAGCACACCGCCGCCACGATGATTCATGTTGCGGCCATCGGGCCAGCCTTCAGGACGCAAAGGCTGAAGACCACCGTCGTACCAGTCCAGTCTCACAGCCGGCAGGCGACCGAAACTGCTGTCGCGCTGCGGATAAAAGAGCGCAACTTTCTGAGCCATCGGTGCACTGTCCTGCAGCAGCAAGGTTGAACTGCCCTGCACCCGATCCGGATAACCCAGCTCCAGCGCCTTGAAGGCCGGATGCACGATATGACAGGCCATATCACCCAAAGCGCCTGTGCCAAAGTCCCAGAAACCGCGGAAGTTCCACGGTGTGTAGATTTCGTGATACGGGCGCATGCGCGCGGGGCCGATAAACAGGTCCCAGTTCAGGGTATCCGGGACCGGCATGGCGTCTTTGGGTGTATTAATACCTTGCGGCCAGATGGGGCGGTCTGTGAAGGCTTCAACATGGGTGACCTCACCGATCTCACCGTTGCGTATCCACTCAACCATCAGGTTAACGCCTTCATCCGAGGCTCCCTGGTTGCCCATTTGCGTGGCCACTCTGTATTCAGCCGCCAGACGCGTGAGCAGGCGTGATTCATACACGGTATGAGTCAGCGGTTTTTCCACGTAGACATGTTTGCCAAGACTCATTGCGTAGGCTGCGACGGCAGCATGCGTGTGGTCAGAGGTTGCCACAACAACAGCATCGATGTCGTTCAGCATTTCCTCATACATCACACGCCAGTCCCAGTATTTCCGGGCATTGGGAAAGTGATCAAAACAGCGCTGCGCATAGCGCCAGTCAACATCGCAAAGCGCGACAATATTTGCGTCATTCTCCATGGCCTGCAGCACGGAAAAGCCGCGCCCGCCCACGCCAACACCGGCGATATTCAGCCGATCGCTGGGCGCGGTGTGGCCAAGGCCACTGACCACAAAACTGGGAACAATCAGTATACCCGCGCTGGCGGTAGCGGATCGTTTAAGAAAACCACGCCGCGATAGATGGGTGCCAGAATTGGTACCGCAGGCATTATCTTTGCCCGCAGCCTGAGAAATGGACGATAGATCTGATTTATCAGGGGTATCAGTCTGATTCATAGTCTTGGCCTGTTGTTATTCTGGTCGACCGCCTGACTGAGCATAAACCGACACCCCGTGTACGTCTAGCTTTAACGTTATATGCTAGTATCGAAAAACCACGACTGCTGGCGGAGAATAAACCTGATGTCCAAGAACCGGATGGTGGTTACCCGAATGGTAAATGCGCCATCGAAGAATCTGCTGTGCAGAGCATTGCTCCTGATACTGATGCTGCTCAACATTGCTTGCACGACGGCGCATGACGCCTCCTCTGCGGCAGATAAGGGGCCGCCCAACTTCATTGTCATTATGGCTGATGATCTTGGTTATGGTGACATCGGTGTGTTCGGCGCCTCGCTTATCGATACACCCAACCTGGATCGAATGAGTAATGAAGGTATCCGGCTTGAGAGTTTTTATGCCAGTGCCAATACATGCACGCCCTCCAGGGGCGGTTTGCTGACCGGGCGTTATCCAATCCGCCTGGATCTGGTGAGCGATGTTGCCAGGCCTACCAACGATATAGGTTTGTCTCCCAGTGAAATCACCATCGGCGGCGCTCTGCAGGCTCTTGGCTACCGTACCGCATTAATTGGCAAGTGGCATTTGGGGCATCAACCGGAACGCTCACCGTTGCACAATGGTTTCGACCGTTTTTATGGTTTGTTGCACAGCAATGATATGCACCCATTGGAACTTTACGATAACACTCAGGTGATTGAAGATCCGGTTAACCAGTCAACGTTAACTGAACGGTATACAACCGAAGCCATTCGTTTTATTGAAGAAAACCAGCAGCATCCGTTTTTTCTGTATCTGCCACACACAATGCCGCACACGCCTTTGTTTGTCTCTGAACGGTTTGAAGGTCAGTCGCAGGCCGGGCTTTATGGTGACGTGGTGGAAACACTGGACTGGAGTACGGGTGAGATACTGAATACCCTGGAACGACTCGGGCTTGACGACAACACCATGGTGATATTCACCTCAGACAATGGACCCTGGTTTGAAGGCAGCGCCGGCTCGCTCCGTGACCGAAAAGGCGTGGCATGGGACGGAGGCTTGCGTGTGCCGTTTATCGCCAGATGGCCCTCGGTCATCCCGCCGGGCCAGGTCAGTGACGAACCGACCATGAATATCGATCTGTTCCCAACCCTGCTGGCACTGGCAGGTGGTGAGCTACCAGATGACCGGGTTATAGACGGGAAGAACATCATGCCTGTCTTGCGTGACGGAGCAAGATCACCTCATGAGGCATTGTTCATGTTTCAGAATGACCGCATTGCCGGTGTGCGCAGCGGTCAATGGAAACTGGTGGTTGAGTCCAATTATCTGAGCGTTGTTACCCGCTTTGATCACCCGGATTCTTACTATGGCCCGACAGGATTGTTGTTTGATCTGCAACGGGATCCCTCGGAAACATACAGCTATGCCAGGGAGTATCCGGACGTGGTGGCGCGCCTGCGTGGATACCTGGAACAGGCGCAGCGTAATTTTGACTCGACGATATTGGAATCCATGTGGAACCGGCCCTGATCGGGTCGAACGGCCATCGCTGTCACAGGCGTCCCGATGTTCAGTTTTTGGTGAAGTCACAGTTATGAAAGCAGGTAAGTTTTTTGAGTCGCTTCCGCAGGTGCCGGACGCGGAACAGTTTACTGACATTCTGAACAGGCCCGGCATACGCATCGAACGAATTGTCTCCAGGGGCCACACATCTCCTGCAAAGGGCTGGTACGACCAGGATGAGCATGAATGGGTGATGCTCGTTCAAGGTGCTGCTGTGCTTGGTTTTGAGCAGGGTGGCGATGTCAGGCTGGAGGCCGGTGATTACATCAACATACCCGCCCACTGCCGTCACAAGGTCTCCTGGACCGACCCGGACCAGCTGACAGTCTGGCTGGCTGTATTCTACCCCGCATAAACCCGATCCTTTCCGGATACTGTTAATTTTTTAGCAGATATCGCTTGACTTAAGCTTTCAGGTGTTATTTTATTAGCATGATGTTAAAAAATTAACATTATTTGTAATAACAACGGTCAAAGCCAGCGTAAGCATGGTGCAGGCCACCAGGCCGGGAGACAGACATGACAAATGCGGATCAGCTCAGCCGACGTGAGCGTCAGATTATGGACATCCTGTACCGTACTGAGAGCGCCAGCGTGAAAGAGGTCATGGCAGAAATGGAAGACCCGCCCAGCTACTCGTCAGTGCGCACCTTGTTGGGCAAGCTGGTGGAAAAAGGACATGTTGGTCATCGCGAAAATGGTTTGAAGTATGTCTATTTCCCTTTGGTGGCCAGGGAAAAAGCGTCGCGGTCTGCGCTTGGCAATGTGGTCAGGACGTTTTTTGACGACTCACCTTACCTGGCGGTGAACTCCCTGCTGGACATGTCGATAGACGAGTTGTCAGACCAGGAGCTGGACGAGCTGAAAAACATGATCCTGATGCACAAGCGCCAAAAGTCAGCGGACTGAGGAGATAGGGAAATGGAACAAGCTATCTGGATTATGGATCTTCTGTTCAAGTCTGTGGCCCTGGTGGGGGTGTTTTCTTTGGCTGACTTCATTCTGGGTCGGCGCATCCATCCAGCCGGTCGCCACTTGCTGTGGTTGGTCTGTGTGCTGTGTCTGACGATACTGCCACTGGCCGGGCCAATCACCATCTGGCTTTCCGCGGTTGCTGACAGCGGTCCTGCGACGGGTGCACTATTTGAACTGAGGATTGATTCAATGCAGCTGTCGGCGCCTGGGTATTGGGCTTATTGGTCACCCGGATCTATTGCAATAGGAGTCTACTGCGCGGTGGTAACCCTCATGCTAGCCAGACTGGCCATCGCCGCACTCCGCCTGGCATCGATCGTCCGGCGTGCCAGCAGGGCTGCGGACAGTCGACTGGCTGCCATGCACGGCCGGCTATGTGCCAGCCTCCGGATCGCCCGACGGGTCGACATAAAGATGAGTCCCGATCTGGACTCGCCTGTGTCATTCGGATTGTTCCGCCCTGTCATTCTGCTCCCGGTGCAGTCGCAGCAATGGTCGGAGGCAGTATTGACTGATGTCCTGTTGCACGAGCTCTGTCACATCAGGCGTCTCGACTGGCTAAGTGCTTTGCTCTGTTACCTGGTGCGCACTGTTTTCTGGCCGAATCCGCTGGTCTGGTATGCCGCACAGCGATTGCACGAGGAGTCTGAAAACAGCTGTGATGCGGCGGTGGTCAATGCCGGGCGCAATAACAGCGACTATGCTGAAAGCTTACTGGGGGTAGCCAGCAGTTGTATCCATGCTCGCCGATCCAGACGCACCAGTCGTTTGCTGATGCAAACCATGCACGATCGAAACACACTCAAAAAGAGAATAAGCCGTGTGCTTGAGGAGCAAGTGATGAATGCAGCAGAAATGAAACAACAAGTACAAAAAACCGTGGCGATAGCCGTGGTATTGTCGACCGTTATGCTGGGCCTGCTGGGTAGCAGTCAGGTACTGACAGCACAGGAGCGACCTGACGCGGATGGTCGTGAAATAGACAGGGAGATGATACCGCTGAATACCGTTGAACCCATGTATCCCTCTCAGGCGGCTGAAAAGCGCATTGAAGGCTGGGTACATGTGCGCTTTACCGTAAAGGCTGACGGGGCGGTGGATGCGGAGTCATTGCGAGTCTTGGAGGCTGAACCGCCGTATGTCTTTGATCATACCGCGCTGGCCGCTGCCAGGCGTTTTCTTTTCAGCCCGCGTATTGTGGCAGGCCAGGCGGTTGACGTGCCTAATGTGCAGTATGTGTTTCGTTATGCGTTGAGCAACCCGGATGCTGAGCAGTAGTCATTGTCCTTTGCCCCAGGCGGAGCCACCTGAACCGTTAGTTCGGCTCAGGTGCCTCTGGCAGGCGTAGCGTCATCTGCCCCTCAAAGCGCAAATCATCTATGTGGCCTGCTGACTGTCGGTCCCTGCTGACTAAATGCAGATGCAGCGCATTCTGCTCGGGCTCGCCTGCCATCGCCGGCGCATAAGTGCCGATAAATACACCGTTATGTAACTCTGAATAAAAGCCGACAATGTCTACCTCTTCATTCTGCATTATGTAGTTGTCTTTGGATGCCTGAAATGACTCGCGGGTAATTTCTTGCCCTGCGGTCCGGTTAATATTGATATGCCACTGTAATTCGCGGGCGCGTCCTGAAAGCAGAAACGGGAAGGCGGTGGTGCGGGTATCAATGCCGACTGCTGCTGCCTGGGTACGAATGAAACGCTGCAATTCGGCATAGGTGTTGACGTCGGCGGGCACGGGCTCATCACGCCAGGCGCTGTTTTGGGTCCAGGCTCCAAAGATCGCAGCGCCTTCCGTGGAATGGGTCATGGTAAAGGACTCTCCGCGGACATGCGTGACATAAGGCTTGCCTTCGAAGATGGTGATTTCACCGTCCAGCCCTTGGTACGCCCCCACGCCAAATGCACCGTTGCGTCCGGACATGGCTGTTATCGGGATCAATCCCTCGATGTTGTTCCGGACCACAATATCACCTTGCCGCCCCGCGTATTCCACCCAGCCATTGTTGTTGACCAGCAATGAGCCAGAGCAGGCGCTTAAAGTCATGAATGCGATCACTGAAATAAACTTTTGCAAATCTTATCTCCAGGCCCGATGGATCAGTGGTGATGTCCAAACGCACTGGTTGCCATCATCAAGTGATGGGGCTGATGGTGATTGCCCTGCACCATAAACCCGGCAAAACCCAGGCCGCGGATTTTTACAGTATCTGCCGGTTCGATGGCAGTTACTGTCAGAATCAACCCGTCGGGTATCTCTGATGTGCTTGCCAGCCATGCGGTAACCGTGCTGATTTGCTGCGCATGCTGTGCCATATGGTTGTGACTGGTATGCTGGTCATGTTGTGCAACTGCCAGCAAGGGAGTGCTCAGTATGCCGATCACGGCTGATATAAAGACTATTTTCCGGCTATTCATTGGGTGCCTCCTGTTGCCTGGCTTGTATTGAAAACATCGCTAGTTTACGCTGCGTCAACCCTGAATTTTTATGATTTCGATCATATGCAAAACAAACTTCATCAGATAATTGCGGAACTGCCGCGTCGTGCTGTGAGTCACAAGTCCGTAACTCGTGGTACATTCTTGTTTCGCCAGCAGCAACCGGCAAAAGCCATTTTTGCGGTAGAGACAGGGCGAGTGCGCCTTTTCAGAGACCTGCCGGATGGCTCTAGCGTGACACTGCATGTGGCTGGCGAGAACGAAGCCTTTGCTGAAGCCTCGCTGTTTGCCAGTCATTATCATTGTCATGCATTGGCTGAGCTCGACAGTACCGTAATCAGTCTGGATGCCGAAGAGTTGTTGCAGGTGATGAGCGAACGCAGTGATTTGCATCTTGCATTCAGCCGTTTACTGGCTGCCCAGGTCCGGGAGATGCGGGCCATGTTAAGCCTGAGAGATATCCGCTCGGCGGACGATCGCCTGTTAGCCTGGCTCCGTTTGCGGGCCAGGACAGATGATTTGACGATTGAAATTGATCGGCCCTGGACGACCATCTCCGAAGAGCTGGGGCTGACCAAAGAGGCAGTCTATCGGAGTCTGGCGCGCCTTGAGCGTAGTGGGCAGATTTCAAGACAGACCGGCAGAGTGCAACTGTGCTGAAAAATGCCCGGTCAATAGACCGGGCATTGTCATCGTTAACTCCAGTGGCAGATCAGAAACGACCTTTGATACCAAAGGCAAACGTCGGACCGTACTCTTCCAATTGCAGCGTGTAACCTTTGGAACCCTGATACAGCTCCAGTGGTTCGTCGGTCAGATTGATCAACTCTGCTACCAGCTCAAGTCGATCACTGAAACGATAGGACGCCGTTAGATCCACCTGCGTGTGAGAAGCAACGTAGATGTCAAAGTTGGTGTCATCACCCACTTCATCCAGCATCTTGCCACGATAGGTGGCGCTCAGGCGGGTGCTGAAGCGCTCGTTTTCGTAGCCGATGTAGATATTGCCGGACTCTTCAGCCGCCGCGGGCAGCATGAAGTTTTCACCTGTCCGCTGAGACAGTTTCAGCTCAGTATCCAGCAGGGTGACATTCACGCCAGCCAGCAGGCCGGTCAGCGATTCACTGAAGATTTCCAGTCCCTGCTGAGCATTGAACTCGATGCCCTTTACTGAGGCTTCGGTGCCGTTGATTGGCTGGGTGACATCATAGCCGCCAAACGCCGGGTTGTTACGTGAAGTGAACTCCACGATGTAGTCTTCGATGTCCTTGTAGAACACCCCGGCTGAGACCACACCTGAATCGCCGAAGTACCAATCGGCAAGCAGGTCAAAGTTGGTGGCTTTGTAAGGATCCAGATCCGGGTTGCCGGCATCGATTCTCAGCCGGTCGCGGTCGACCACCGAGCGGGGCGAAATATCACCGAAGGATGGTCTGGCAATGGTGTTGCTCCAGGCTGCGCGGATCACCAGATCGTCAGTCGGCTCGTAACGCACATGCAGTCCCGGCAGGAAGTCAGTGTATTTGGAATTGACATTGCGGGCGTTCACGCTCAGCGAGCCATCCACACCGTAGACCAGCTCGTTACCGCGGGCACTGTATTCAGTGCGCTCGACCCGGCCACCAGCGATGATGCGCAGACGATCCAGTTCCCAGGTGCCCATCATATAGGCGGCTGTGACGTCTTCATCAGCGACGAAATCCTGCGACAGTGACAGCTCGGTATTTTCGTCCACATCCTGCGGGCGCGCCGTGAACAGGCTCTGGTTTTGATCATAGAAACTCATGAAGCCTGCGGAGCTGATGCCTTCACCCATATCTGCCAGACCATGCGAGTAAGGGTTGGTGGTGAATTGGGCCAGATTGACATCAGGCGTGCGGCGCAGTTCGATCTCATCGACGTTGATGTCTTTTTCTTTAAAGCGACCGTCCAGGCCGGCTTTCACGGTCAGTGTATTGATGCCAAACGCTTCCGGTACTTCCATATTGATGTTGAAGTTCACATCCCGGTCGTCAACCAGGATGGGTTCAACCACAACCCGGTCCAGCTCATAGTTGCTGTTGATCAGGTGCTCGCGGGTGACCGCATTGCCGTTGCGAATGGTAAATGAGGGCAGTCCACCACCGATCAGCACATCAGCGTTCAGGGCGTCACCGGTTTTTTCAAAACGGCCTTCCTTTTCATCCAGCACACGCTCTTTGGTATCAGAGATGCCGACGTTGTAGTCCAGGCGCCACTGCGAAAAGTCGTGCTCACCCCCGGCATTAAAGGCCAGTGTATCCTGGTCCTTGGTACGGAAGCGGATACGACGACGGAAGCCGTCTTCATCAATGTCTTCGTAAACAGCAGCAGAGCCGTTAAAGCTGGTCAGATCGCCATCTTCAAACACGTAAATGGTACGCTGGCGCGTTTCTGCATCTTTGAAGTTACTGTAAACCGTTGATGCGTGCAGGCGCGTCCGGTCATCAGGGCGGTATTCCAGATTCAGGTTGGCCCCAGTGCGTTCACGGGCCAGGTCATACTTGCGCTCCTGCAGTTCGATAACGGAGAAGACGTCACTGCCATTGAAGTCCAGAAAATCGTATTCCGCTTCAACGTTGTCAGACTCCATCTGGCGCTCGGTGTAGTTCAGGCCAAAGGTTACGCCCAGATTCTCGGTGCCACCGAAGGCGCTGTAGACGTCGCTGAAGTCAATCTGACCCTTGGGGCTGGTTTCGCCACTCAGTTCGTTGTAAGAAGCCTCAGCGCGATATGCCAGTTGTTGGCCTTCACGATCAAAGGCAGAGGCTGAGCGCACATTGACCGATCCGCCAATAGCATCGCCCGGCATGTCTGGCGTCGGTACCTTGGTCACTTCCAGCAATTCTACCGAGCCGGTGGGAATCACATCCAGGGGCACTGCGCGTGAACCGTCTTCCGGTGTGCCAATGCGCATGCCATTGATGGTGACGGTGCTCAGACCTGCATCAATACCACGGACGCTGACAAAACGGCCTTCGCCCTGGTCGCGGGAGATGGAAATGCCAGGCAGGCGCTGCAGGGACTCTGCCACGTTCTGGTCAACGAACTGACCCATGTCGTCGGCAGCAATGTAGTTGGTAATGGAGTTGGCGCGACGGTATTCGTCCAGCGCCTTGTTCTGAGCGGCACGTTGGCCGAATACCAGAATTTCTTCCAACTCTGTGGTCTGCGCAACAGCGCCAGTGCCGGCGCTGGCCATCAGCATCGCGACCAGTAACTTGTGCGGCGTGAATCTGTGGGAATTCTGCATGTGTTAACTCCGAAATCTAAGAATGAATGTATCGTTCTTGTTATCGGAGACATATGTTATGACGCTGTTGTGACGGTTTGATGTAGTTTGTTTAACAGTTTGGTGACAGACGGCTGATAACCGGCTGCCGGAGCCCTAGAAGAAATTAAGCGCAACCTGAAACAGTTGTTCAACCTGCTTCAGTGCCCTTCTGTCGGCGACAAATACGATTACGTGGTCGCCATCTTCAATGACGAGGTCATCGTGAGCAATCAGCACATCAGCTCCTCTGACCAGGGCACCAACGACGGCTCCCGCAGGCAAGTTCAATTCACCGATAGCACGGCCGACCACGTGTGAGGTTTCACGGCTGCCATGTGCTACTGCCTCAAGTGCTTCTGCCGCGCCGCGCCGCAATGAATGCACCGCCGCCACATCGCCGCGCCTGACGTGGGTCAGCAACGCGCCGATGGTGGACTGCTGTGGTGACAGCGCGATGTCGATGGTACCGCCTTGAATCAGGTCAACGTAAACCGGGTTATTGATCAGGGTAATGGCCATTCTGGCACCTGACTTTTTCGCCAGCATGGATGCCATGATGTTGGTTTCATCATCATTGGTCAGTGCCAGAAAGACGTCTGTCTTTTCGATGCCTTCGGACACCAACAACTCTTTGTCGGTGGCGCTGCCATGCAGGACGGTCGTGCGTTTCAGACGCACAGACAGCGCCTTGCAGCGTTGTTCAGAGAACTCGATCAATTTAACGCGATAGTTGCCCTGTATATGCTCGGCCAGTCGTTCGCCGATATGTCCGCCACCGGCGATCATGATGCGGTGGTAGTGTTCGGTTTCCGGTGTCAGCTTGTTAAGGATTTGCCTGATGTGCTTCTTGGCGGCGACGAAGAATACCTCGTCGCCCGCTTCCAGCACAGTTGTGCCACTGGGAGCAATGGCCTGCTCCTGGCGAAAAACCGCAGCAATTCGCATGTCGTAGTCGGCAATATGTTGACGTAGTTCTGCTATCTGGCGCCCGGTCAGGGCTCCACCAAAACTGGCTCTGACGGCCACCAGTTGCAAGCGGCCGTCAGCAAAGTCCAGTACCTGAAGTGCGCCCGGATACTCCAGCAAATGTTCCAGACGCTCAGTTACCAGGTTCTCCGGACTGATCAGCACGTCAACCGGAACACCTTTTTCGGTAAAAAGGGACTGCTCTGCTGACAGATAATCGGCCTCACGTACTCGCGCGATTTTTCTGGGGACCTGAAAAAATGTCATTGCCACCTGGCAGGCAATCATGTTGATTTCGTCGCTGCTGGTGACGGCGATCAGCATATCCGCGTCATCCGCGCCGGCTTGCCTTAGAACGCCCGGCAGCGAGGCTGAACCCACCACCACCCGCACATTCAGCTTGTCCTGCAAGGCCTGCAGAACACGCTCATCGTTGTCTACCACGGTGATGTCATTCGCTTCACCGGCAAGGTGTTCTGCCAGTGTGCCGCCAACCCGGCCAGCGCCCAGAATGATTATTCGCATACTGAATTACCCCTGGCCCATGAAACGGTAGCCGACGCCTGCTTCGGTTTCGATGTATCTTGGTTGTGTAGGGTTGTCACCAAGTTTGGCTCGCAGTCGGCCAATGAAAATTCGCAGGTAGTGTGTATCCTCTGCATGACTGGGTCCCCATAGCGTTTTCAGCAGGTGTTGCTGGGTGATAATCCGCCCCTGGTGGGCGATCAACAATTGCAGCAGTTCAAATTCTTTTCGTGACAGGTGTATTTCTTTTCCGGATAAGCAAACACGCCGACTCGCCATATCGACCTGCAGGTGGCCATCGTCATATTGCGTGGCAGGTACCTCGATGTTGGCAAATGTTCGCAACAATGATCTGATCCGTGCCAGTAGTTCATTGGCACCAAATGGTTTTTCAATGTAGTCGTTAGCGCCCCGGTCCAGTGCTGATACTTTTTCTTTTTCCGTATTTCTCACAGACAGCACCAGAACCGGTCCCTTGTAAAATTCTCTGAGTTGTAGCAGCAGTTCCTGCCCATCCATATCCGGCAGGCCCAGATCCATGATCACCAGGTCAGGGCTTTTTAATGCCACCGATTCCAGCCCCTGCCTTGCAGTTTCCGTCAGCAGGACTCGATAGCCCTGAGATTCCAGACAGATAGTCAGAAAGCGCCGGATCTGGGGCTCATCGTCGATCACCTGAATCGAGAACATTACTGATCCTCCTTCGGCAGCTCTGTGGGAACATGGATGGGCAGGCTGATGCGGAAAGTTGTTCCCGTTGACTGCGGATTGCTCGGCAGTACGCTGACTTGTCCGCCATGAGCCACAAGAATGCTGCGACAGATAGTCAGCCCCAGGCCTGTTCCGGCTTGCATCTGATCGCCGTGACTGACGGAGTGGAACATGTCGAATACCCGTTCGCTGTCCTCAGTTGCAATGCCCGGACCTTCATCGTGTATGTCAAGATCCAGGCAATCATCATTACTGGATGCCGTCAAAGAAATTTCCCCATTGGGTGGCGAAAAACGGATGGCATTTTCCAGTACATTGAAGATGGCCTGTTCAATGAGAGCAGGGTGGACATGCAGTAGAGGCATATCCTCCGGCATCTCAACGCGGATGCGGATTCCACCCAGAAGGGATTGGCCGCGCCGCAAAACCACGCTGATGATATCGTCCAGTCCAATCCAGTCACGATCCAGTGACAGTTCGCCGTGGCCAAGACGGGTCATATCCAGCAGCTTCTGGATATAGCGATCAAGGCGGCGGGCTTCGCTCAGGGTATTGTTTAGCAGTTCGTCGCGCTGAGACTGATTCAGTGAGTCAGCCAGATCGATCAGACTGGAAACCGAGCCGATCATGGCTGACAAAGGTGTCCTCAGATCATGGGATATGGAGGACAGCAGAGCCGAGCGCAGCTGTTCACGTTCCTTCTCAAGTGTTTCCTGTCGCAAGGAGTCGGTCAGTTGCACACGGGTCCATGCCAGTCGGGCAAGTTTTACCAGCGCATCAACGCGTTCGCGATGCCAGTCCTGCACGGGGCTGGTGGCTGCCAGTCTCAGTATGGCGGCGCACTGTCTGTTGTGATCCCAGAAAGCGATGCTGAATCCAGCGGGGTCTTCGGTGATCAGTATGTCGCAAGACTGCTCGACAGTGTCCTTGTGTTGTCGGGTGGTGTCATGGCTGGTGACATGCCAGTGAAGTGCGTTATGCAATTCATTCTTGAGTATGCGGATAATTTCCTCAGCATTGGCAAGCCCTGAAAACAGGCTGGCAGCCTGCATCTGTTGCATACTCCAGCTTTCGCTTGCTCGCAGGGCTTCCAGCTGCTCGCTCAAACGTGCTGTCAGGGGGGCTGTGATCAGCGCTACGGCGATCAGCATGAGGCCGGTCAGCAGATCCTCGCGGTGCGAGATGAGCAGAGAATAATAGGGCTCGGTCAGAAAGAAATTGTAACTGATAAAACTCAAGACGGCACAAATCAGTGCGGGACGGATGCTGGTGCTGACAGCCGTTATCAGAACAGCCACCAGATAGATCATGGCCAGATTAGGTGTTGCAAACACCGGTCTCAGAGCCATAGCGAATGCTGTCGCCATGAGCGGGCTCAGCCACGGCAGTACCCAGAGACGCCAGTTCAACTTGTCAGTTAACCGAAAGTGCATATTGTCAGTCTCGCCAGAATACCGGTGCGAACAGCACCATCACGGTCATCAATTCCAGTCTGCCCAGAATCATGGCAAAGCTTAGCAGCCACTTGGCCGTATCGGGCAGCGGGGCAAAATTTCCGGCCGGACCGATAACAGGTCCCAGTCCGGGTCCTACATTGGTTAATGCTGTGGCAGAAGCCGACAGGGCTGTGACCAGGTCCAGCCCCAGTAAGCCGAGTATCAACGTTAATACGGCCAGACAGATAAAGAATAAAAACGTGAATGCGACTGCTGACAAGACAATATCATCGGTCACCACCTTGTTGTTATATTGCGTGACAAACATACCCTGCGGATGCACCAGTTTGCGGAACTGATTTCGCATAAACAGATAACCTAGCTGAAACCTGAATACTTTGAGTCCACCACTGGTCGACCCGGAACAGCCGCCAATAAACATGACCAGAAAAAACAGCACAATGCTGAAATTGCCCCAGGTCGTGTAATCAGCAGACGCATAACCGGTTGTGGTGATCACAGACACCAGGTTGAAGGTTGCCTGAGTGTAGGCTTCAAATGAGGTGAAACGCGATTGAGACCACAGCCACGTGCCAAGCACAATTGAAACCGTTGCAACAATGCCAAGCAACGATAACCACTGTGAATTCTTTAATAGCGATAAATCAGGCCTGCGCAGGAAGGCGATGATCATTGTGAATGGCGTGGCGCCAAGCAGCATGAATATAATGCCGACCCACAGAATATTTAAATCAAAGCGCCCCATGGAGCGGTCATCGGTTGCGTAGCCTCCAGTTGAAACGGTGGTCATGGCGTGGTTGATGGCATCAAAAATACTCATGCCACTGGCCCAGTAAGCCAGTGCGCAGGCGATCGTCAGAGCGGCATAGGTGGCCAGCAGGAAACGGGCGAGATTCTGGATGCGGGGCATTGATTTATCTGACCAGTCGGATGATTCTGTCTGAAACAGGCGCATGCCCCCAACCTGCAGGAAGGGCAGGATGGACACGGCCATGCCAATGACGCCCAGACCTCCGATCCACTGCAGCAGAGAGCGCCACAACAACAGACTGGCTGGCAGGTGCTCCAGACCAGACAGGATGGTTGAACCTGTGGTGGTGATGCCCGATACGGCCTCAAAAACGGCATCGGTAAAAGTCAGCTCAAAGTGGCTGAAAAACAGGGGCAGTGCGCCGGCAAGCGATATCGTAAACCAGCAGGCAGATGTCAGAAGATACAGCTGGCGGGCGACCAGATTGAATTTGGCGCCGTGAGTTGGAATGATCAGAGCCAGCCCGGAGACTCCCGTCAGTGCTGCTGAGGCAAGAAAGATGGTTGCCTCGGGATCAAGGCGAATCCATGCAAAACCAGCCACAACAAGCATCAAAAACGCCATTGCCAGTAGCAGCAAGCCGCAAACGAACAGAATTGGGCTGAATAATCTCCACATAGTCAAAGCATAACGCCAGACGATGTAAATAATCGATTCATAAGACAGTACTGTTGCGTAAAAATATCGTAAAAATATCGTACATAAAGGGGAGCGGGGCTTTTTGCGACGTAGTTATTTCGTATTCAATTGAGATATTTTAGTAATAGTTGTAGTTTTGACGTATGAGCGAAAATCAAGGCATCAGTTTTTTTGAGCGTTATCTCTCAGTCTGGGTAGCACTTTGTATTGCAGCAGGCATTGCCCTGGGCATCCTTCTGCCTGATCTGTTTCAGGCTCTGGCCGCTTTGGAATACGGCTCAGTGAATTTTCTGGTCGCTGCGTTGATCTGGTTCATGGTCTACCCAATGATGGTGGCTGTGGATTTCGGCAGTCTGCGGCGTGTGCATGAGCGCCCCAAGGGACTGATTATCACCCTGACAGTCAACTGGCTGATCAAACCCTTCACGATGGCGGCGCTTGGTGTTTTGTTCTTCCATACCTTGTTTGTTGATCTGATTGATCCTGCCAACGCCAGTCAGTATATCGCCGGACTGATTCTGTTGGGTGCAGCACCCTGCACGGCCATGGTATTTGTCTGGTCGCAATTGACCCGGGGCGACCCCAACTACACACTGGCGCAGGTCGCGCTTAACGATGTCATCATGATCTTCGCTTTTGCGCCGATAGTTGCATTGCTGTTGGGAGTAACTGACATAGAGGTGCCATGGGCAACATTACTGCTGTCAGTTGGGCTTTATGTTGTGATTCCTCTGCTGGCGGGCGTGATCACGCGTCAGCGACTGAGTCGTCGGGCCCGGAATGCTGATGAAGCGGAAGCAGCAGTGTCACGGTTTACCGCAAGGGTAAAACCCTTGTCGGTATTGGGGCTGCTTGCCACCGTTGTGCTGTTGTTTGGCTTTCAGGGGCAGGTGATTCTGGCTCAGCCCTTATTGATTGGACTAATCGCCGTACCTTTGTTGATACAGTCATACGGTATGTTCGCGATTGCCTACATCGCCGCGAAACTCTGGAAGGTACCCTTTAACGTCGCGGCACCATGCGCGTTGATCGGTACATCCAATTTTTTCGAGTTGGCGGTTGCGGTAGCTATCGGCTTGTTTGGTCTCAATTCCGGCGCAGCATTGGTGACAGTGGTTGGTGTGTTGGTTGAGGTGCCCGTCATGTTGTCACTGGTGGCCTTTGCTAATCGAACCCGTCACTGGTTTCCTGCAGGTTAACAGCGCCTGCAACGCAGTTTGTTTGCTGTTTGATTCCGTTCATGCGCCCGACATATATCCCCGCGAAAATGGTTTAAACGACCACAACAGGAGTGGAACACATGACGACTGAAAACCGGCTCTATGAAGAGAAAGTGTGGGATCGTTCCATCAGAATATTCCATTGGGTCAATGTACTGTGTGTCCTGGCCTTGATGATCATCGGGTCGACCATCCTGTATGCGAACCTGTTAGGCATCAGTAGTGAGGGTAAAATAACGCTCAAGATCATGCATGCCTATGTGGGTTATGTGTTTGCATTCAATCTGCTGTGGCGGCTGGTTTGGGGGTTTGTGGGCAGCAGCACGGCGCGCTGGGGAGCGGTGATGCCGTTCCGCCGGGCTTATCCTGGCGAGTTAAAGGAATGGCTGCGTGGTATTCGCACGGGGCAGGCGCCTGAATATCGTGGGCACAATCCGGCCGCCAAATTAATGTTGCTGGCTTTGTATGTGCTGCTGGTCGGGCAAATGACGACGGGTCTGGTGTTGGCTGGCACTGATCTGTATTTTCCGCCTTTTGGGCACGAGTTTGCCGAGTGGGCAACAGGGGCTGGAGAAGATCACAGTCAATTGGTGGGGTTGGTGCCCGGCGCCAAGGAAATGCTGGATCCGGAAGGCTACGCAGCCATGCGTCAGTTCCGCGAACCATTTATCTATATCCACAAGTTATTTTTCTGGGTGATGCTGGTGGCTGTGTTTCTGCATGTACTGGCGGTGGTGGTTGAGGAAATCCGCCATGGAAACGGTCTGGTTTCCGCGATGATTTCTGGCAAGAAAGTTTTCCGTCAACCACCGCGGAACTGACTCAGGTATGGCCAATGCCACTTACCGGCAGTTGCCAGTAGGCAATGTCCTTGCCGACGCGGGTTGAAAGGCCCGCGATAACCCTGTCTGCAATGTCTTCGTCAATGATGATTTCAAATTGAACCCGTTTGCGGCGGCCGCTGACCTGCTCAGTGACGGTCAGCTGCTCGCCGCCGCCATGGCCCTGGGCTGCAAATGAGGTGAAACCGCGGACTTCCTCCATTTCCAGCAGGTAATCGACCATGTCATCTTCCAGTGCTGGTGGAATATTTAAGACCAGAAGTATTTTCATGCAGATTCTCCTGCCATTGCCAGGCTGTCTTTTTTATGAAACTGTCGATAGATGATGGGCAGCAGGAACAGCGTCAGCAGGGTTGAACTGATCAGGCCGCCAATCACCACAATGGCCAGTGGTTTCTGGATTTCAGAACCCGGGCCGGTCGCCAATAACAAGGGCACCAGGCCTATGGCACAGATGGATGCCGTCATCATGACGGGGCGTAATCTTCGCAGCGCGCCTTCAAAGGCCACTTCAGCAGCCGACATGCCTTTGGCTGCCAGATGATTAAAGTGAGACATCATCACCACTCCGTTCAGCACCGCAATGCCCAGCAAGGCAATAAAGCCAACCGAGGCCGGTACCGACAGAAACTCACCTGTCAGCCACAGTGCAATCAGCCCCCCGGTCATGGCAAAGGGGATATTGGATAGAATGATGACTGTCTGCTTAATGGAATGAAATGTCATAAACAGTACCAGTGCGATCAATAACAGCGCAACGGGTACTACCAGGCCAAGGCGTGCTGCAGCGCGCTGCTGGTTTTCGAACTCACCGCCCCAGGCCAGCGTGTAACCTTCCGGCAGATCAATCTGCTGGGCAATGGCCTGGCGGGCTTCATCCACAAAACCAACCAGGTCACGGCCTTCCACATTGGTGCGCACCACGGCAAAACGTTGACCATCTTCGCGGTTAATGGTGACAGGACCTTCAACGCGCGCAATGGTGGCGATGCTGGACAACGGAATATAGCCACCATCCGGCAGACTGATCAGATTGTTGCGCATGGCGGCATCACCGTCGCCACCCACCTTGTCAAAGCGGATCATCAAAGGTACCCGAGCGCCGTCTTCAATCACAGTGCCAACATTCAGTCCTTCGATCTGCGCACGCAGGCGGCGCTGCAATTGATCGGCATCCAGACCCAATTCTCCGGCGCGGATGCGATCCACGGTGATCTGCAGATATTGTGCACCCTCATTCAGGGTGGCGGTTGTATCGACCGCGCCCGGGATGGATTCAACGGTGTCCGAGATGCGCTGGGCATACAGGTTCAGGTCGTCCAGATCGGTCCCGAACAGTTTGATGGCCACATCGCCCCGTGAACCGGTCAACATCTCTGAAACGCGCATATCAATCGGCATAGTGAAGCCGTAGTTGATGCCGCGGTAGCGATCCATGATGGCACGTACGTTGTTTTCCAGCTCTTCCTTGGACGCTACCTGCCATTCACGCATGGGTTTCAGGTGCAGGAACATGTCCACCTCATTCAGACCCATGGGGTCCATGCCGATTTCGTCAGAACCGGTACGCGAGACCAGTCGCTGAATTTCCGGAATATCTGCCAGCAGTGCGCGTTCAATCTGAGTGACCAATCGGGTGGAGGTTTCCAGGTTGATGGAAGGTATCATCTCCAGTTGCACAATCATGTCACCCTCATCCATAGAGGGCATAAAGGTTTTGCCGACCATCGGAAAAATGGCCACGGTGGCGACCAGCAGGGCAGCCGCCACGCTGATGATGTACAAAGGTTTGGCCAGTGCTTTTTTCAGCAGTGGTGTGTACAGCTTCAGCAGATTTCTGGCCAGCCAGGGATCTTCGTGCTCGGCTTTGGTGATCAGATAGGATGCAACCACCGGGATGACAGTCAGCGACAGCGTCAGTGAGGCGATCAGTGCAAATACAATGGTCATGGTGACCGGGCCGAACAGCTTGCCTTCCAGTCCTTCCAGCGACAGCAGGGGCAGGAAGACGATGATGATGATCAAAATGCCCGAGGTGACGGGTACAGCCACCGACTTGACGGCTCGAAAGATCACGTGCAGGCGCGGCAGACGGTTCTGATTATTGTGATGACTCATGGTGGCGACAATGTTTTCAACCACCACAATTGCCGAGTCGACCAATATGCCGATGGCGATGACCAGGCCGCCCAGACTCATCAGGTTGGCTGTCATTGAAACACTGTTCATCAGCAAAAAAGTGACCAGTGCCGAGAAGGGCAGGATCATGGCAGCGGTCACTGCCGCGCGGATGTTGCCAAGGAAGAGAAACAGCAAAATCACCACCAGCGCGACAGCTTCCAGCAGCGCCTTGGTCACGGTATTGACCGCGCCACCAATCAGAATGCTGCGGTCGTAAAAGATATCGAAATGCGTGCCCGCTGGCAGGGTGGTTTCGATTTCTGCCATTTTGGCCTTGACGCCGTTGACCACCTCGCGAGCGTTAGCGCCGGTCATACCGATCACCAGCGCCTGCACCGCTTCGCCGGTGCCATCGGCAGTGACTGAACCGTAGCGTTCCATGGTCCCGGCTGCCACGTCAGCCACACGCGAGAGCGGTACGACGTCACCGTGGGTATTGGTGACGCGGATGTCACGAATATCCTGCAGGCTGCCAATCGCGCCGGATACACGCACCAACAGAGCTTCCTCACCCTGATCAACTCGTCCGGCACCGTCGTTTTTGTTGTTGACTTCCAGTGCTGTGATCAGATCTTCGTGACTCACACTCAGTGCGGCCATGGCAGCGGGGTCGGGTATCACTTCATAGGTGCGTACATAGCCACCCAGCGCGTTGACATCGGCCACACCGGGCACGGTGCGCAACGCCGGGCGAATGGTCCAGTCAATCAGGAAGCGCTTTTCTTCCAGGGTCATGGTGTCACTTTCAACGGTGAACATGAACATGTCACCCAGGGGAGTGCTCATGGGTGCCAGACCACCGCTGATGTCACCCGGCAGGTCACTCCAGACATTATTCAGTCGTTCGGCAACCTGCTGGCGCGCCCAGTAAATATCAGTGCCTTCTTCAAAATCCAGGGTGATGGAACTCAGTGCGTATTTGGAAATTGAGCGCAGAATGGTTTTGCGGGGTATGCCCAGCAGCTCCACTTCGACCGGCTGGGTAATCAGCGCTTCAACTTCTTCCGGCGTCATGCCCGGTGCCTTGATAATAATTTTGACCTGCGTGGGGGAAATATCCGGAAAGGCATCAATGGGCAATTGCAGCAAGGCCCGCATACCGAATCCGGCGATCAACAGTGCCAGCAGGCCAGTCAGCAGGCGCTGGCTCAGCGATAGTTGTACGAGACGGGACAACATTATTCCGTTCCTCCCAGTCCCAACTGAATGCCCTTAAGTACGGCTGCACCCTGGGTGACGATATCCTCGCCGGCGCTGATGCCACTGACAGCCAGATAATTGCGCCCGGCAGGTTGCAGCTCGACTGTGCGGGCTTCCACGCCGCCCTGGCGGCGGACATAAATGGTGGTGTCTGCACCGTTGAACACGACTGACCCGGCTGGAATGCGGATGCCGGTGTCCGCCGGTGGCAGAATCAGCGTCAGAATCTGGCCGGGCATCCAGCTTGTGCTATCGGTGAATTGCGCCAGCACACCGATGGTCTGTGTTTGAGGATCAATCTGCTGGTCAATCTGGCGCAGCGCCAGGCTGGCGTTTTGCTCGGCAATACGCATGCTTTGACCATTGCTCAATTGCCCGGCCAGGTAGGCGGGTATCCGTGCCTGCAACCAGGGCAGTTCCTCGCCGTTGATTGCTGCAACAGCGCTGCCATCGGCAATGTAATCGCCTACTTGTGACAGGCGGCGCACCAGCGTGCCGCTTTGTGATGCCCGGAGCGTGTAGGTGCCGGTGGCCTGCTGTGAACGGGTCAGATTGTCCAGATCAGCGGCCGACAGGCCGGCGCTGAGCAGGCGCTGTCGGATGGCTCCCGTTGCCAGCGCCGCCTGCTGAGACTGACGACGGGTTTCGTCCAGTCGCGCGGCGGCGATCACGCCAGCGTCAAACAGGTTTTCGTCGCGTTGCAGCGCCGCTTCGGCGCTGGACTGTGCAATCAGTGCGGCGAGAAAAGCCTGTTGCGTTGACAGTAACTCTTCACTTCGCAGTGTGACGATAGCCGTGCCGGATTCGATTGAGTCGCCCGGCGAAACGTGCCAGCGGTTCAGTACACCTTCAAACCAGCTGTGTATCGTGTTACTGGCATCCGGAGAGGCGATGACGGTGGCGGGCACCTGCTCGCCGTCGGTATTGCCTACCGGGGTAGCCGGAGCAAATAAAATGGCCAGGTCGCGTATTTCATCATCTGATACCGGGATGAATTCCTGGGCTGACAGGGTGCCGCTCAGTGGCAGCAGAATACTGCTCAGGCTGTATGCCAGCAGGCGCTTCAGGGCGAGATTCATGGCAGGACTCCGATAATCTGGTTATACGAGGAAATAAGGTGTTGTTGCTGTAATTGCAATTCGCGGAAGGTGTTTTCAGCTGCTCTGGCCTGCTGCATGATGCGAACCACATGAGTCATGTCGACCTCGCCATTCCTGTAGGCAGTCTCTGCCATCTGCAATTGACGCTGAGCCAGTGCGTGCTCGCGTTCGCTCAGGGGCAGGGATTGCTCAAGTGTGTGCAACTCGTGCTCCACTTCATGTAGTTGTTGGGTCAGGCTGCGCATCTGATTAATCAGCGCCACCTCAGCTTCCGTGCGGCTGGCACGCGCGTCACTGGTGCTGGCGTTAACCACACGGCGGCTGCTCAGCGGGATGGAGACGCTGATACCCACGCTTTCTACATAGGGCTGGGCAAAGTCGCCGCGCTCGCGGCGCACACCCAGTTGTACAGACGGGCTGCCTTTTGCCTGACGCTCGGCGTCCAGAATGGCGGCATCACTGATCTGCAGATTCGCCTGTAGCAGTTGCACCAACGGGTGATTGCTGCTGATTTCTTCGTCGGTGGATTGCTGCTCATGCAGAGCCTGCGCCGGTCTGGCTGTCAGGCCGCCGGTGAGGATCTGGTATTCGCGTTCGGCGTCGACCACCATGGCGTCGGCTGCCAGCACCTGTTTGTCAGCCGCCAACAGCAGGCTTTCAGCCTGTAATACATCCATCTCGGCGGCACTGCCAGCTTGTTGCAGTTGTCTGGTAATCTCGAGCAGTCGGCTGGCATGTTGTTGGGCCACTATGGCGTTGGACATGGCCAGATCTGCACGTTCCAGCTCGGCCAGCGATTCGCGCACCCGACCGGCAGTCATCAGTTGATACCATGCCTGCCAGGCCTGGCTGCGTGAGTTGTAAGCTGAGCCGCGCTGGCGGGCGTCGCTGCGTTCACCCGGGCGCCACAATTGTACCTGCACGCCGGCTTCCATTTCGCGCTGGCCGACATTGCTCATCAGCGAGTCGTTAATAATATTGGCTTCCAACGAAGGACTGCCGACGATCCAGCGTTGTCCTATAGCACGGTAGGCTGAAGCCTGATCACTGGCCGAATCGGTTAACAGACGCTCCGGAGATGCTTGCAGAGCATGCTGCATGACTGTCTGCACATCCAGCTGGTTGCTGCGCTCCAGCGGCTCGTGATCGATACCAGTCGCCTGGGTGGTGATGGTGAGGGTCAGCAGAGCTGAAGCAATCAGCTTTAGAGGCTTTGCTGACAGAACAGAGTGTTTCACACGGTCACTCCTTTCGAGTTTAAATAGGACCTTTCCTTCAAAGTATACGAGTGCAAATGTCGAAATTTTGTCGACGGGCAAGGATTTGACATATTTTTTGCAATTCGCGTGTGACAATTGAGGCACAGACACCGAAGGTGGACAGTCATGAATATATTGATCGTGGAAGATAATCGGGATATTGCCGAAAACATCGCCGACTATCTTGAGCCGCTGGGTTATACGCTGGATTTTGCGGTGACAGGTCGTGGCGGACTGGAACTGGCGACACGGAATCGCTATGACGTCATCGTGCTGGATGTCATGCTGCCGGGTATGGATGGTTTTGCTGTATGCCGGGCGCTGCGCGATCAGTCCAGCGCCGGGCCACCGATATTGATGCTGACAGCACGCGATCAACTGGACGACAAGCTGCAGGGTTTTGCGGCTGGCGCTGACGATTATCTGGTCAAGCCGTTTTCCATTCGTGAGCTGGAGGCGCGCCTGAACGCACTGGTGAACCGTCACCAGCGTCGCGAAGGCTCTGACGTGTTGACCGTTGGTCCCTTGAGTTTTGATCTGGAAACCCTGCACGCGCAGCGCGAAGGCGTCGCTCTGGAGCTGAATCCGATTCAACGCAAATTACTGCAGATCCTGATGCGAAATTCTCACCGGGTAGTGACGCGGGATGAACTGGAACAACAGGTCTGGGGCGATGACCCTCCGGATAAGGATATACTGAGGACACATATCTACGCGCTGCGTGCGGTCATTGATAAACCATTTTCTGAAAAATTGCTGCAGACAGTGCACGGGACTGGTTATCGCCTGGCTCAGCCTGCAGAGGGAGAGCTGCCAAGATGACTGCTTTCAGGTCTCCACGCTGGCTGTTGGCACTCAGTCTTCGTGCCCGGCTGATTCTGGCAATAGTACTGCTGGTCACGTTTATCAGCAGTGTGTTCGCTCTGGCTTTGTGGCAGATTAAAACACGGCTGGAAGCAGTGGCTTTTGGTCATATGGCCGAAGAGCAGTTGAATCTGATTCTGAGTGAGGATGCAGATCCTTCCAGTCTGGATATACGCCTGCTGCGTGACTGGTCGCTTTATGCTGGTGACGCGCTGGGCACCATGCCTGTCGTGTTCAGTGAATTGCCACCGGGCTCGCATCACAGCGTCAGGGTCGAAGATCGTTACTATCAGGTGCAGGTCAGTGATGACACACTGGCGGTGCTGACTTACGACATCACCGAGTGGGAGAATCAGGAGCACTGGGTTCTGCTGTTGCTGGTGCTCGGCATTGTGCTGGTTCTGGTGATTGCTGTGGTGTCGGCATTCAAGGCGTCTGCCGCTGTCTTGTCGCCGCTGCGCCGTTTGACCGAACGGATCGCCGCCATTCAGCCCCAGCAGCGCGGAGTGCGACTCAGCGCCGAGTTTACGGGCAATGAGGTAGGGCGCATCGCGCAGGCAGTCGATGCTTATCTGGAGCGGCTGGACGGATTCGTGTCACGTGAAAAGTATTTCACCACTGCGGCGAGTCACGAGTTACGAACACCATTGTCAGTGGTGACGGGGGCGGTGGAGGTTCTGGAATCGCAACTCGATGACGGTGCCCCGCATGCAGCTTCGTCACGAGCCATTAACCGCATCAAGCGAGCCTGTTACGACATGCTGGGGTTTATTGAGGTCAGCCTGTTGCTGTCCCGGGAAGAGGCCCAGCCCCTGCATGCTTCAGGTAGTGCAGATGTGGCAGCGCTTGTTCATCATCTGATTGATGAATTAAAACCGCAATTGCAGGAACGACATATTGAAGTGGAGCTCACTGCGACACGGGAATTACACTTGGATCAACCGGAAAGTCTGGTGCAGATTGTCATCAGCAATTTATTGCGTAATGCGGTGGAGCACACCAGCCATGGGCAAATCCATGTGCAGATTGATAAGGATTCGCTCTGTATTTCTGACACGGGCGATGGGATTGCGCCGGAGAATCTGCAACGGGTCTTCGAGCGCAGTTTCACCACCAAGGTGCAGGGCACGGGACTGGGGCTGAACCTGGTGCATCGACTGTGTGAACGGTTGAGCTGGCAGATTGACTTGCAGAGCGTGGTTGGTGAGGGAACCCGGGTGTGCGTGATCTTCCATAAACCCTGATGTGCTGCTGACAACACGTGTCGGCAATCTGATTGTGCTATCTTGTGTCATGGATTCTGAGCGTCGGAGCAGTGCATGAGTGAGACTAAGATCCCGGTATCCCTTGTGCTGGGCAGTGGCGGGGCCCGGGGCCTTGCCCATATCGGTGTTATCAGGGCCATTCACGAAAGCAGCCGTTATGAAATCTGCGCTGTCAGTGGCTCGTCAATAGGCGCCCTGATTGGTGGTTTATATGCGGCAGGCAAACTCGACAAGTACGAGCAGTGGGTTAAAGAGTTAAGTGCAACGGACGTCTGGAAGTTGCTGGATTTTTCTTTCACCAACACCGGGCTGTTCAAAGGCGACCGGCTGATGGACAAGCTCAGTGAGCTGGTGGGCGACAAGGATATTGCTGATCTGAATATTGCCTTTACCGCAGTCGCTTCCGACATTGGTCACCGGCGTGAGGTCTGGCTGGACAGTGGGCCCTTGTTTGATGCCATCCGGGCGTCGATTGCCATACCCGGGTTTTTCACGCCTGTTCAGCACGAGGGCTGCACTCTGGTTGATGGGGGACTGATGAGTCCGCTGCCGGTGGCGCCCGTGAAGCGTATCGGGGCTTCAAAGATTATGGTGGTGTCTTTAAACGGTAATTCGTCGCCGCCAGAGCATGCTGAGCGTTCGCCATCCAAACATATTTCGGCGTCTGTCTCTGGACCGGAGGGCGGCCTGCGTGGCTTGCTGAATGGCTTCAGGCAGCGCCTGGGCTGGGAATCTCAGGGTGAGGACAGCGACTCTGCTATCGATATATTGAGCAAATCGCTTGAGGCAATGCAGGACAGAATTGCCCGCTATCAGATGGCGGCTTATTACCCGGATATCTTGATAGAGATCCCGGTCACGGCCTGCGATGTATTGGATTTTCATCGGGCCGACGAGATGATTGAATTCGGTTACGAGAGCGCCAGGGATGTGCTGTCGCGAAATGACGATCAACAGCAGGAGGCAGATCATGAAAAGTGATTTAAAATCCCTGATCCGCAAGATGGGTGATGTAAAGGCTGAGACCGGCAAGCATGTGGCCGAGCGGCCAGCGGTCAGCCAATTTCTGGAGCAGGTGCGGCGTATGCCGGCAGTCAATACCCAGGGGCGCGCGGGTCGGTTGATTTTTGCACTGGATGCCACGGCGTCGCGGGAGGCGACGTGGGATCAGGCCATGCAATTGCAGGCCGATATGTTTTCCAGCGCTCAGTCACTCAGCGGCCTGAGCATGCAGTTAAGTTATTTTCGCGGCGTATCTGAATTTTATGCCAGTGACTGGTACTCTGATTCTGCTCAGCTGCTGCAACAAATGACCGGCATTCGCTGTCAGGCGGGCATGACCAAGATTGAGCGCCTGTTGCGTCATGTGCTGTCAGAGACGCGTCAGGAAAAGGTACACGCGGTGGTCTATATCGGTGACTGCGTTGAGGAAAGCATGGATGTGCTGTGCCAGAAGGCTGGTGAGCTGGGTTTGCGTAAAGTGCCACTGTTCCTGTTCCAGGAAGGTCATGACAATGCGGCGCGGCGTTGCTTCACTGAGATGGCGCGTTTGTCAGGTGGCGCCTATTCGCCCTTTGATCATGCCAGTGCCGGGCAATTGCGGGATCTGCTAAAAGCCGTTGCGGTATACGCCAGTGGTGGTTTAAAAGCCTTGCAGGACTTCAGCCGTACAGCGCACCCGTCAGTGAAACTGCTGGGTCATCAATTGTCAGGTTAACAATCCGTGTTTATATTTCGACTACTCGCACCGCTGCTGTTGGCTGTCCTTGCCTATTGGGGCCTGGTTCGTATTCAACGCAAATATGCGCTTAACCAGCAACAGTTTCGCTGGTTGATCGTGATAACGGCCGTGCTTCTGGTGGTGCTGATCCTGATTGTGATGGGGCGCCTGCCGATACAGGCACTTGCCGCGCCTGCCATCTTTATTCTGACTTTCGCCTTGCGAAACGCACACTGGCTATTGCAGTTGACATCGTGGTTGCGGGGACGGCGTACATCGGGGCCAGGCGGTGGACGACGCTCAGGTCGCTCGAGTGTCAATACCGATTGGCTGGCCATGGAGCTGGCGCACAGCACAGGGCAAATGGATGGCACAGTGCTTAAAGGGATGTTTCAAGGGCAACGGTTGTCAGCTCTGACTTTGACTGAGTTGCTCGAGCTGGCGCAGGCTTGCCAACATGATGCTGATTCCCTGCAGCTTCTGGAGGCTTATCTGGAGCGGGTGCATCCCGGTTGGCAGGAAAACGCCGGTGCGGCACACGGTGCCAGAGAGGATTCGAGTGCCGAAGGTTCCATGAATGAAACGTTGGCCCTCGAAATTCTGGGTCTGTCGCCGGGTGCCACTGAAGATCAAATAGTCGCGGCTCACCGGCGGTTGATGCAAAAACTGCACCCTGATCGCGGAGGCTCAGACTATCTGGCGCAACGTATTAATGCGGCCCGGGACTTCCTGCTGTCCAGGATCGGCTGAATTCTCACTTTTTCTTGTTCAGAAATGCCTGGAAAATAGCCTGGGCATCGGGTGATTGCAGCAGACGTGCAAATTGCAGCAGCTCAGCCTGAATCGTGTCGTTCATGGGTGATGCCTGATTGCGCTTGATCAGTGCCTTGGATGTCTGCACCGCATCAGCGGGAAGCTTTGCCATCTCGTGTGCCTTATCCAATGCGTGTCCCAGATACCCGGCAGATGGCAGTACTTCATTGACCATACCGTATTCACGCGCCTTGGCGGCCGAGAAGCGCTCGCCCAGCAATAACAGCTCACTGGCGCGCTGATGTCCCAGAATCTGCGGTAACAGGGCGCTGGAGCCGGCCTCAGGGCACAGACCCAGGCGGGTAAAGGGCAGCTGAAAAAAGGCGTCCTCTGCCGCGTATACCAGATCGCAGTGCAGCAACAGGGTGGTGCCGATACCAATCGCCAGACCTCCTACGGCGGCAATGACCGGTTTGCCGGCATGGGCAATGGCTTTCATGAATTGCACCGAGGGGCGTTCGGTGCCCGTGTCCGGCGCTTTCACAAAGTCATTCACATCGTTACCGCTGGTGAAACAGTCTTCCGCGCCACGGATCAGGATCACTTTAATGGCATCGTCCTGCTCGGCCGCCTGAATGCCCTTTGCCAGCGCCTGATACATGGTCTGGGTCAACGCATTTTTTTTGTCCGGGCGGTGAATCTGCAGGGTAAATACGCCCTGATCGGCCTGATAAAGGATATTGGCATCGGGGGAAGTGATCATGTCTGACTGCTCGCATATGTGAATGTCAGCCCGATTGTAGAGCAAGCCGGCGGGCATTGGTAGGTCTGCGCAAGCTCTGTAACAGAGCCTGCGCTTCAGCTGTCATCAGCCCCGCCTGCTGAAGATTCAGCGTAAATTGCCGCAGTCTGGACTGGGCAAGTTGCGGCCGGCTGAGGTGAAAATGACGAAGGTGACGCCTCAACTGTGCGCAATCCCAGCCCTGTTCTCTGGCAATGCGCTGGCAAACGAAATTACTGTTACTTAAAGACAGCGCCATTTGCACAAGAGACAAGCCAAGTTGCTGCCTCTCGGTGTCTGGCATCGATAAACAGCTCTCCTTTAAAAGGTCGGTGCCAAAATTCACGTGACGGGCTTCATCATTCAGAATCAGACTCAAGGCCTTGCACATGAGGGGTGAACAGCTGAATTTTCGCAGTTCACGAAACCGCGCCAAAGCCAGACTTTCTATCAGGATATGACAAATACTCAGTTTCATTGGCAGAACGCCGCTTTCCAGTGCCTGGGTTATGATCTTCTGCAGGTAGATGCTCGGTTCATGGACTGGCTGATTGCAGGCCCGTAAATAGTGACTGAAGAATTCGACATGGCGTGCCTCATCACTGACCTGAGTGCTGATAAACAGCTTGCCGGCACTGCCTTTAATCATCGATACCAGTTGCGAGGCGACCAGCAGCGCGGCCTGTTCGCCATGCAGAATTTCACTGATCTCCATGCTGTGGCGTTGCCAGCTTAGCTGGCAGCGAAGCGCCGGAGTCTGCTTTTCATAGGCGGCAAAGCCGCACAGAGGATCATTTTCGGGCTGCTCCGGTAGCTGCCGGGTATCGATTGTCCGCCAGTCCAGATCTTTGTGCGACTGCCAGAATTTTTCACCAGCCAATTGATAGAGTCGCCTTCGTTGTCTGTCGGCTTCCGACTCCGCCAGGTGATAACGGGTCAGAAAGTGTCCCTCAAGCCGGGCCGAAAATGTTTGTGTGACGCGTTCGGGCGATGATGCGTTAGAACCAGGCATAAGCAGAATCCTTTTGTCAGATGCATGTTTCAGTTTTCATATTAATCACTATAGTTCGTGAAAAGTCAGTTTGCATAGTTGACTGTAATAAATTGGATAAAACTGCTAATGAAATTTTTCTGCAAAGGGGTGATTGATATGCTTTAACTTCAGGTGTGCATATGACATTCGCTAAAGAGGTCATGTCGCACTATTAATTTACCAGAACCTGCTTAGACAAGGATGTCATGTCAGTAAACAACCTGGGTACAATTTTGCAGTCGGCTGCTCATAGCGCACCACACAGAATTCAGTATTCATTTCTGAATCGACGTGGAGAGATCAGTGAACAACTGAATTGCCTGCAGCTCTACACACAAGCAGAAAATCTGGCCAAACGACTTCGGCAGTTCATTGGCCCTCAACAGTCTGTAGCGCTGCTGATGTTGCCAGAAAAAGAGTTTGTTGTGTCATTCTGGGCCTGTCTGCTGGCTGAAATCCGGCCTGCACCCATGTCCAGGCAGCGCGGACAGACACCGGCCGATATCGTTGACCAACTGACGGAAAAGGGTATTGCCGCCGTGCTCACAAAAGACAGTCTGCGAACTCGCGTTGAAAATGAAGTTCCAGCGTTTTCCATAGCGCAATTAATGGAGCGTGACCCATCGAATTGTCAGCTTTCATTCTCAGAAGTAAACAGCGATGAGCCGGCGTTTATCCAGTTTTCTTCAGGCTCGACCCGGCAACCTCGTGGGATTGTGATCAGCCACAAGAACGTTTTGCATAATCTGGCATGTATTCACAAGGCCTTTGCTATTGGCCGATCCGATGCAGGTCTGTGCTGGCTGCCGTTGCATCATGATATGGGACTTATTGGTCATGTGCTGCAACCGGTATTCTCTGGCATACAAAACTACTTTATGACGCCGATAAATTTTATCGGTCGACCACAATCCTGGTTGCGGAACATATCGCGTTACGGCGTCAGCATTAGCGGTGCACCTGCATTTGCCTATCGACTTTGCACGGTATCCGAAAAATTCAGAACGCGGGAATGTTTGTCCGGTCTGGATCTGAGTAGTTGGCGTCTGGCGTACTGCGGCTCAGAGAAAATTGATGCAGATGTGTTGCGCGTGTTTGCTGAGCAATGGGCAGGCAATGGATTCAAACTATCTGCATTTTACCCTTGTTATGGTCTGGCCGAATCCACTTTGTTTGTCAGTGGTCGTCAGGGCATAAAACGAGACATTGAAACGGGGCAGGTGTCGGTGGGTAAACCTGCCGCAACTGTCTGTATTGTGAACCCGAATACCGGGAAGTTTTGTCCATCTGGTCAATGTGGAGAAATTCTCATACGTTCCGATTCGGTGGCAAAAGGGTACTTCCGTAGTCGAGTCAGCACTGAAGCGACTTTTGACAGGATTCTGCCTGGTTTGCAAGGCAACTATATGAGGTCGGGAGACCTGGGTTTTTTGACAGAAGGGGAGTTGTATATCAGTGGAAGACTCAAAAACGTCATCAAAATCAGGGGCAGACAAATTCAGGCTGAAGACCTGGAAGCAAGTGTGTTGTTGGGCGCACAGCAGGATGACGTCTGGCTTTGCGCGGTTTTGCCGGTGATGGCGGATGGTGCCGAGGGTCTCGCTGTCATGGTCGAGACAACAGCGCCTGATCCGGATGCACTGAATGCCCGCATAAGAGCAGCGGTAAGCGCCCATGCCGATGTCTTGCCCGCCTGTATTGTTCATGTGCGCAGGGGACGAATTCCGCTGACAAGCAGTGGCAAAGTCCGCAGATCGGCATTGGCTAATCTGCTGGATGAACTGACGCCCAATTCAATAAGGAGTTTGTCGTGACAACAGATAAACAGGATGCCTTCATCAGGGAGCAGGTGTTTGCTGCGCTGCAGCAGGCAGCGAAACAATGTGGTCAGACCATGTTGCTTGACGATGCAGGAATAAAACTCGCGGACCTGGGCCTTGATTCACTAAAACTGATCGAGGTTGTATTTGATCTGGAGCAGCAGTTCGATGCTCAGGTAGATGAGAGTGCCATGGCTTCGCTGCATACGGTCGGGGATATTGTGCGAATGATAACAAAGTCTGTGAGGCAGTCACGGGAGGAGAGTCTGTGACTCAAGTTCATGAATCTGAGCCGTGTTCTGACCAGCGAGCACTGGTAGTGCTCTGCACGAGGCTGGAGGGCATTCTGAACAGCCGTGCAGAGGTGGTCGTAGTTGGTGAGCTGCAACATCTGTGTAGCGATAACATTGCTGGTCTTCGTATAGTCAGGTCTGAGACAGGCTTCAAAGTGTATCCTGAAGGTCAGTCGCCAGACCTGGAGCGAATACAACAGGCTGTTCACAAGATGGAATGTCGCCTGCGTAAAGAACGAAGCGCCACTGAAAAAATTTACATGCGCGTCGAGAATCATCTTCGCACCCAGGCTGCAGCCGCCAGCTTGCACACAGGCATGGGCAGAGTGGTTTCTGGCTTGATGTTTCGCTTTATACATGGCTACAACAAACGATGCGGCGAGCAGCGGTATTCGGGTAGGCGACGGATAGTGATCGCATGTCTTCTATCAGAACCTGAGCGTATTGTGGATAATCTGCTGCTCCGCAATGCTTTTATGAACGCCCAGTTCTATTCGCGCCGAATGGCACATCTTGCCAATTCAGTGGAATCCGCACGCCTTGTCAGAGAGTTTGTATGGCCAGATGAGTCTGACTATCAACGTGTCATCAACGGTGATAATGGCTCTCGAATTTTGCTGACCATACACATGGGAGACTTCACTGGTGCGTTTAAACGCATTTCTTCGCACGCAGCTGAACATCGGACTGCAACCTCTCTAAGGCGTGAGGGGCTGGATGAGGGGTGGAGCAATCTCTTTGCAGGTGGCAGTTCCCGTCATTTCGTCGCGTGTCATGGTCGTGACTCACCATTGCAGATTGTCAGTAACTTACGTAGAGGTGGCCATACAGTTGCCATTCTGGCTGACCTCAAGGATGAGTTTGGGCAGACAACGAATGTTCAGTTTTTGGGACGGACAGCGCGCTTTGTAAAAGGACCGGCGCAATTGGCTGTTTCCGGGCGCGCCTTTATTTATCCCTTTGTCACGTTTCAGTCGGGTCAGAAACAACGTATTGAGTTCTCGGAGCGGATATCACCAGAACTGCTCCCCGGGGAAAATATGACTGATGCTGTAAACCGCATTACCCAACAACTGGTCAGACAGGCTGAGCAATGGATAAAAAGAGCGCCCGATCAGTGGAAGTTTCTCGGCACACTACCTGGTTATTTTGTCATGGAGGACAACAATGAGCAGCAGCCTGTTCAGGCATGAAGCCCTGTTATTCAGTTGCAGAACCGCAGATGGAGAGGCGGTGTTTTATCAACCCTGGAGCATCAAGGCGCTGGTGATGTTGTTGGCAGGGATTTTTTCCTGCTTTTTGGGTTTCGCCTGTTTCGCCAGCATTTCCCAGACAGAACGCGTGCGAGGCTATCTTAACCCCGCCGAAGGCCTGTTGAAGGTCCAGGTTCATCGTGGTGGCACCATCAGCAAGCTTCTTGTCAGTAATGGAGACAGTGTCATGCAGGGTGATGTACTGATGACGGTGATTGATCCACTTACCAATCACCAGGGTGAGCGTGTTGTGCAGGATCAGTTGTCTTTTCTGGATCAACAGATTGGTGCGATGCAGCGCAGAATAGATCTGCGGTCGCGTAAAGCCGCGCTGGATAGTCAAAGGTTGGCGGCAAAAATAAATGAACTGGCTTCAGAGCGGGATCTGCTGGCAGAAGAGTTCGTGCTCATAAATCAGCAAAGTACGCTCTCTGCTGCTGATTACGAGAAAATATCAGATTTGCATGCGCTTGATCTGGCCTCTGAGCGCGAACTGCGACAGGCGCGCATAGCGCTTTATCAATTGCAGCAGCGGGGCAAATCGGCAGAACTACAGATACGTGTCCGTGAAGCTGCCTTAAATGAGGCTCAGGCGCGCCAGGCAATGTTGCCTACCGTGATGGAGGAAGACATTCAGTTCCTGAAGAGCAGCATGGTTCAGCTGCTGCAACAACGTTATGAGATGGCTGCAGCGGGTGAATTCAGCATTGTCGCGCCCGCCGATGGCCGGGTCGATAATCTGCTGCTTCGAACAGGCGATGTGCTGCAGTCGGGATCAACCGTCATGACGGTTTCTCCGAAGACGGATGATTTGCGTGCATGGTTGTTTCTGCCGTCAAAGTCCCGCGGCAATATCGAGGTTGGTCAGGCGATCAGGCTTAATTATGATGCCTATCCATTTCAGACTTACGGCAGTTTCGCTGCTGAAATTATATCTGTGTCAAAAATAGCCATGGATCCACGTGATTTCAGGCTGCCAATTGATTTGAGGGAACCGGTTTATCTGGTGCAGGCGCGCCTGAACGGGCCGAGCGAATCAGACAGGGCGCGCAGTCCCGATATCAAGCTGCAAACGGGGATGCAGTTTTACGCTGATGTGATTACCGGAGAGCAGACAATGATACAGAAGGTATTCAAGCCGTTGGCGAATCTGGGGCAGCGTTTGTGACTTTTTTTGACCTTTTTGGCAACTCGCGTGGTTTGCCTTTGATACTGCAGGCTGAACGATCGGAATGTGGTCTGGCCTGCCTGGCCATGATAAGTAGCTGTTTTGGAAAGCATACCGATTTGAACAGCCTCCGTCAGCATCATCCTGTGTCGGCTGCGGGCGCTTCACTCGCTGAGTTAATGGCAATCAGTGCCGCATTGGAAATGAGTGCGCGGCCGTTAAAAATTGACATGCCTGACCTCGCTAATCTTCAGCTACCTGTGATTCTGCATTGGGATATGAATCACTTTGTGGTGCTGAAAAAAGTGTCAAGCAAAGCCATTGTCATTCACGACCCGGCGGTGGGCATCCGCTCCTATACCATGGAGGAAGCATCCAGGCATGTCACCGGTATTGCGCTGGAATTGACGCCAGCAGCTGACTTCACGCCGGGAACTGAAACCCGTCGATCGAGACTGACTGATCTGTTTCGCCGCTACCCTGGTTTCTACGCAGCCGTTTCGCAATTGTTTCTGCTGTCACTACTGTTGCAACTGGCATCGATAGGCAGCGCGTTTTACATGCAGATGGTTATCGATGAAGGATTGTCCCGGCAGGATCGGGATATTCTGGGGATTCTGGCGCTGGCTTTTTTTCTGCTGGGATTGAGTTCGGTTGCCATGACTTATGCGCGATCGCAGGTGCAACTGTATTTTTCAAATCAATTGGGCTTTCAGATGGCCGGTAATGTGTTCAGCCACCTGTTGGGGCTGCCGGTCGACTATTTTGAAAGGCGTCACGTAGGAGATGTCGTGTCAAGGTTTGGCTCCATCCGGGAGATCAGACGAATTCTGACGGAAGATCTGATTACAGTCGTACTCGATGGCGTGCTGGCCATGATCACCCTGGCAGTCATGTTCTATTTTAATGCTCTGCTCGCCGGCATTGTGCTGTTGTTTGTTATTGCTACTGCCATTTTGAAACTTGTGTTTATACCCAAAATAAAATCTCTGCAGGAACAGGTGCTGGTGGCGGAAGCCAAAACCAGCTCCGGGCTGATGGAAAACATGCGTGCTATCGAGATTATCAAATTTTATTGCCGGGAAGTGCCTCGCCTTGCGAGCTGGCGTAACCTCTATGCCAGTCAGATTAATTCCCAGGTATCCTTGAGTCGATTCTCCATCAATATTGAAGCTGTATATGGTGTTCTGGGAGCGGCAGAAAACATACTGGTTATTTATCTGGCGGCACTATTGGTCATTGATGGTCATATTACCCTCGGCTTTCTCACGGCATTTGTGGCTCTAAAAGGTAACTTTACGGCCTCGATCAGATCATTTATCGATAAGTTGGTGCAGATTCGTCTGGTTCGGCTGCAGTTGGAGCGTGTGTCAGATATTACGTGCAGTGAAAAAGAGGTCGCGCGCTTACAGTTGCCGACACTCCGTCGACAGATTAGTGGTAGCCTGGAAATCAAAGGAGTTTCGTATACATACCCGGGATCTGGCAGTCCGGTTCTGAATAATGTTTCCTTGACCATTGATGCCGGTCAGATTGTCGGAGTTGTTGGTCGATCAGGCAGCGGCAAGTCAACCCTGCTGAAAATAATGGCCGGTTTGATTAAACCTGATCAGGGCAGCGTGTTGGTGGATGGTGTTGATATACGCGAATTTGGTGTTCGACAGTTTCGTGATTCCTGCTCTGGTGTTCTGCAGACAGATCAGTTGCTCAGTGGCAGCATTATGGACAACATCACCCTGTTTGATGAACCGGTGGATCATAAACGTCTTGAGCTGGCAGCAAAGCAGGCCAGGATTGAAGATTTTATTCGTTCATTACCCATGACTTACAACAGCCTGGTAGGGGATATGGGTTCGATCATGTCAGCAGGCCAGAAACAACGGATATTGTTGGCGCGGACGTTTTATAAGCGTGCCAGAATAATGTTTCTGGATGAAGCGACGGCTAACCTGGATCTGGCTGTCGAAAAGGAGTTGGTCAGTGAGATTGCGGGGATGGGGATATCAGTGGTGATGGTTTCTCATCGGGAAGCGCCACTGGCAATTGCCGACAAAATTATTCGTTTCCCGTAAAAATTTCCGGGCCGCACCTGTAGGATGCGGCCCGGAGTTTATTTATCAAGCAGTTTATCGATCAGGCGGTCAGTGCCCGTTTAACAAGATTATCCATCATTGGAATCTTGTAGTGATTACGGGCGAGGGGCTTGGCGCCCTGAACAGCCATACCGGCAACCATGTCTGCAGTAGCCTGATTACGCGGGCGGCCACGAATTGCACGCTCAACTGAAGTCAGGCGACGCGGTGTACACTCCACAGCACCGCACACCAGTCTCGAGTCGGCAATGTTGCCGCCTTCAATGCGCATGGCGGCTGCAATACTGACCAGAGCAAAGTCCCAGACATTTCGATCTGCTACTTTTTCATAGTAGAACTCAGCGTTTGCCCACTTGGCGGGGATCCGAACAGCCGTGAGGATTTCGCCTTCACGCAGCACAGTGGTGTTCTCGATGTCGACCGCCGGGCCCACAAAAAAGTTCTCAGCTGCAACCACGCGTTGACCACCGTTACGGGCTATGACCATTTCGGCTTCAAGTGCCACCAGCGCGGGCGCTGTGTCACTCGGTGTTACTGCCACACAGCGGCTGGCATTAAACAACGCGTGTTCGCGGTTCTGTGCTTCAGGAGTATCTGCATAGCAAAGGTTGCCACCGGCACGGTAGCAGTCCAGACCGCGGCGGTAGTACCAGCAGCGCACGTCCTGAGCCACGTTACCGGCAATGGTGCCGACATTACGGATCTGTGGGCTGGCCACCACGGATGCGGCCTTGGCCAGCAACGCGTAGCGTTCCTTGATCAGTGAGTTATTGGCTACTTCAGTCAAAGTAGTCAATGCCCCAATTTCGATTCCGTTGCTGGTCTCACGTATCCCGCGCATTGATTCGATTCCATTAAGATCGATTAATGCTTCGGGACGCTTGGCGCGATCCTTGATCCACCCGTAGGTGTCCTGGCCGCCGCCCAGCAACCACCCTCGATCAGCTAAACGTGAGGCGAGGGCTAAAGCGTCCTCTACCTGTACCGGCTGATAGAGGTCCATTTCTGGCATATTGTCATAAGCTGGCATAGTTTAAACCTCAGAATGTATTCGATTTCAGATCGCCGGTATTGAAGCTATCCAGCCCTGCAACGTGATTCACAATCATGTCAGGGGTAACCGGGTAGCGATTGAACTGGTGTCCCAATGCATCAGAGATGGCACTGGCAAGTGCCGCGCAGGCGCTGCCTTGTGCCGGCTCACCCACACCGCGTGACCCCATCGGGCTTTGCGGGTCAGCCATATTAGTGGCATCACTGTGGGTAACATGCGGGATATCCAGGAATGTCGGAATCTTGGCCTGATACAGTCCGATGTTGGCCGGCAGTCCGTTCTGGGTGTCATACACCAGACGTTCGTAGCCTGCCAGGCCAACACCCCATACGCCACCACCGTTCATGCTCTGGCGGAAGCCCATCGGGTGAATGATGGTGCCACAATCTGCCACGGCAGTGTAATCGAGGATGTCGTATTTGCCGGTCATGGTATCGAGCTCGATTTCCATGAAGCCGACAGTGAATGCCGGGACGGTACCGCTGTGGCGAGAGTCCTTGGCTACACCAATCAGCCCTGTTCCGGCAAGACCTTCTACGGCACGCTTGGTGACCGGATTCAGATCGTCAGGATACTGCTGACCGCTATATTCGCCACCCATTGACACGGCACGTTGCGCCGCCTCGGCATAGGTCAGACCCTGGTCCGGATTGCTGGTCAGGAACACCCGCGCTCCGTCAATATCGTAGTCGTCAGGTTCACCACCCAGCTCACTGGCAGCAATCGCTTTCAGTTTGCGCAATGCATCCTGCGCGGCTACGTAGTTTGTGCGCACTTCGGTGAACATGGTGTTACTGCCTGCCTGGAAAGTGCTGTAGGGCAGGTGAAGATCGGTATTGCCGCGAACAATTTCACAGTTTTCCCAGTCTACCTTGAGCACTTCTGCGGCCGTTCGGACGACTGCAGCGTAAGAGTAGGTGCCCAGGTTGCCTACACCTGTATGCAGGTACAGTTTGCCGTCCGTGCCGATACGGCACAATCCGTCATATCCGCTGGCACCGGCAGAGTGATAGCCCATACCGATTCCAATGCCAGTCACCTTGTTGCCGTTTCGACGTCCGGACAATTGTCTTTTCTCTTCCCAGCCAAACATCTCTGCCGCCTGAGCGATCGCCTGCGGCATCCAGGCGCCAGTCAGGGTCCCGCGCTGCGGGCCAATCAGGCCGTTGCTGTCGGGCGCATTCATGATTCTGACCTGTGCCCGGTCCAGTCCGGCCTGTCTGATGGCTTTGTCGAGAATCGGGTCAAGCACAGTTGCCATCTCGTTCTCACCGGGCCCGCGCTGGGCGGCTCGAGGTGAGGTGTTGGTATACAGTGATACACCACGGAAGCGCATCGCTTCGGGCTGGACCATCAGTGAAACGAAACGTGCAGCGCCAGAACCACTGGCCCCGCCGCCAGCACCGGCATCACCAATTACGATGACATCCACTGCGCCAACTTTCCCGTCAGGTTTCAGGCCCAGCTTCATGAGGCCCTGCATACCAGCTCGCGCGTGCCCGATGTAAAATTCTTCTTCACGGGTTATGCGCAGTTGTACCGGACGATTGATCTTGCGGGCCAGATGGCCGGTAACAGCCATGATGGGATACGGGAAGATCTTGCCGCCGAAACCACCGCCGGTGTATTCGTTGATGAAGACCAGATTGGCCGGGTCAATGCCCAGCATGCCCGCCAGCGGAGCAACAGCGATTGTGTGACTCTGCAGTGAACCGTGGAAGTAGCAGCGACCGTTTTCCCAGTATGCCATGCCGCTGCGCGGTTCCAGCGCGTGGTGGGGTTGGCCTATGGTAACAAATGGCTCTTCAACGATGACCGAGCACTCAGCAAAGGCTGCATCCAGGTCACCAAACTCCCACTGATCTCCCCAGGTCACGTTGCTCGGCTCGCGGCCGGCGCGGAAGGCGGCAACGGCGTCGCGAGACCATTTGATCTCGCCGACATCGGTACCGGACTGAGTTGTGCCTGCTGCGGCTGCTGCGGCGTTGCGAATCAGGGTATTACCATTTGGATAGGGGTTGGGGCCGCCTTCGACCAGAGTGTCCAGGGGATCAACAACAAACGGGCGACGTTCGAATTCGATCCGGACTTTCTCAATGGCATTCTCAGCAATCTCTTCTGTCACGGCCGCAATTGCGAGAATCGGCTGTCCCAGATAGGCGATGACATCGGATGCCAGCGGGGGGTTTGCGGGTGGGGCCGCCTGCGGCAGGTCCTCGGTAGTCAGGATACCTACCACGCCTTCCATTGCCAGAGCTTCTGAGTAATCAATACTGACAACCCGGCCAGCCGGCAGCGGGCTGGTCAGCAGTCGGGCGAACACCATGCCTTCTTTTTTGAAATCTTCTGCATAGCGCGCCGTACCGGTGACTTTGGCTTCGATATCCGGTGGCGTAAAGTTTTTACCTATGTGCTTGTATGTCATGATAATTGCCCCGAGGCGCGCATCACGCCATTCAGATAGTGATCATAAGCGCCGCAGCGACATAGGTTGCCGGCCAGAGCCTGGCGGGCTTCCTCCCGAGTCGGCCGCGGATTGGTTTTCAGCAGCGCCACAGCGGACATGATCTGTCCCGGTGTGCAGAAACCACATTGCGGGCTTAGCTCATCAATGAATGCCTGTTGTACCGGATGCAGGCTGCCGTCGGCGGCTCGCAAACCCTCCACTGTTACAACGGCGCGATCCTTGACCGAGTGTGTCAGCATGGAGCATGCGTAATGCGTGACGTCGTCAACGGTGACGGTGCAGGCTCCGCATTCGCCGCGATTGCAGCCGATCTTGGTGCCCGTCAGGCCCAGCTTGTAGCGCAGGGTATGAGCAAGTGTTTCCTGGGGAGTCACGTCAACGCGGCGCGTTCGGCCATTGACATTCAGTGAGATCAGGCGTTCTACGCCACCGGCAGGTCTTGAAGCAGCCGATGCGAGATAAAATCCGGCGCCACTGGATGCGGCAGCTCCGAAAAATATGACGCCCTTGATAAATCGTCTGCGGGTCAGTCTAGAGTTCACGGATGAATTCTCCATTTATTATTAAAGATTGATGGAGGCGGGTTTTTTGTACTCAGTACTATAATATTTTATTGCCTGTAGTACTAGGCTATGCCTGATTGCCAAAAGGATCAAGTTCTAATACAAAAATGTCACAATTTGTGGTGATTTGGCAGCGTCAGTCCGTGGACAGGAACTGCTCGATCAACTCTGCCTTTTGGTCAATCAGATAGACTCCGTCCAGATGCCCCCAGGGGCCGTCAATCTCCTCATAATAGCTGGTTTTACCCAGTTCCATAAGGGTTTCATGCGCTGTGCGTGCCAGATAAGGCTGCAACAAAAGATCATTGCTGGCCGGCAGGAATAATGTCTTGGCGCTGACCCGCGACAGACCAGCGCGCAGGTTTTCGGAAAAACCTGCCATAAACAACTGGTTGGCGCGCACCAGGTAAAGCACATGGTTGGCATCGGCAAAGGTGGTCCTGGCATCTGCAGCGGCATTCAGTTGATCCACCACGGTGAAGTTGGCGCGAATATCATGCAAGGGAGCGGATTCGCCCGGACCACTAGCGGCGTACAACTGGTTAAACATCAATGGGTGCATGGCCTGTAAAGTCACCATGCCAAGTGCCTGACGCAGTCCGGCCAGCGGCGCCTCGCCACCATAGTAATCGCCGTTGTTCCAGTTGGGGTCGGCCAGAATCGGATTGGCCCATTGTTGCAGTGTGGCGATGGTCCATGGATCTACGGCGCCCCCGCCAATGACGGAAATCACGCGTTCGACGAAATCCGGGTAGGCGGTTGCCCAGTCCAGGGCCTGCAGCGAGCCCATGGAAGCGCCTATGACAGCGTGCAGGCGGCTGATACCCAGGCTGTCCAGCAAGGCTTTTTGAACATTGACAAAGTCGCGGATGGTGACAACCGGAAAGTCCAGCCCGTACGGCTCGCCGGTGGACGGATTGATGCTGGCCGGACCGGTCGTGGTGACCAATGGATTGTGAGGTTCCTGGTTAACCAGTGTGTCGGAACTGATGACGTAGTAGCGGTTGGTGTCGATGGCCTTGCCCGGCCCGATGATGCTGTCCCAGTAGCCGGGCAGAGCGTCGTCTTCGGTGTACCGGCCGGCGGCATGGCTGTTGCCAGAGAAGAAATGGGTAATCAGAATGACATTGTCTTTATTGGCATTCAGCTCCCCATAAGCTTCCCATCCAATATTCACAACAGGGATCTCTGAACCGTTGAAGGTTTGAAAATCGTGTGTGCTGAAGGTCTGTTTATTGACCAGTCCGACTGAATTGTCGTCTGCAGCAGCTAAGCAGACTGCGCCTGACAAGACTGTTGCCAGACCGATCATTTGGCAGAACACTTTGAATGACTGATTCATCGCATTAACTCTCCAGTAAGATAGTGCCATACTGCTCGCGCAGTTCGTTTTTAAGGACTTTGCCTGTGCCCGTGCGGGGCAGGGATTCAACAAAAATCACCCGGTCCGGCATCCACCAGCGTGCGATTCGCCCGTCCAAAAAGCGGCTGATGTCTTTTACATCGATATCAGCATTTGTGTTTTTGACCACCAGCAATACAGGCCGCTCGTCCCATTTTTGATGTTTTGCACCGATAACTGCGCATTCGCTGACCGCCTCATGCTGACTGACGATGCTTTCTATTTCCAGCGAACTTATCCATTCCCCACCGCTTTTTACAACATCTTTAATGCGGTCAACTACGCGCAGAAAACCCTTGGCATCGATGGTGGCAATATCCCCGGTTGCCAGCCAGCCATCGGGAAATGCACTCATGTCGGAGTTTCTGTAATAGCTGCTGCAGATCCACGGACCCCGGACTCTCAGCTCGCCTGAGGTGACGCCATCGTGGGGCAGGGCATTGTTGTTTTCATCAAAGATTGCCAGGTTGACATTAAAAGCTGCGCGCCCGGCGGTGGCCTGCAGTTTATGACGCTCGGCCAGCGGCAGTGCCATGACGTCGGGCGTGGGCGGCAGCGAGGTGGCCAGGGGGCCGGTTTCCGTCATGCCCCAGATGGGTTGCCAGTAGACATTATGGTGTTTGTGATAAAGCGCCACCATACCAAGTGGTGACGCTGCACCGCCGACGCATACCCTTTTCAGATACGTGTTGCGAATACCGTGTTCCAGCCAGTAATTGTGCAGGGTCAGCCAGACTGTGGGTACACCCAGTCCGATGTTGACCTGTTCCTGCTCAATCAGCTCGGCCATGGATGCGCCGTCCATGCCGGCGCCGGGCAGTACCAGTTTGCAGCCGACTAATGGGGCTGCATACGGGGCGCCCCACGCTCCGGCGTGGTACATGGCGACCATGGGCATGAGCACTGCGTCCCTGGACAAATCGAGCAGCTCGCGCGACGCAGTGGCCTGGGCATGCAGGACCATGGCGCGGTGCGAATACAGCACGCCTTTTGGATTGCCTGTTGTCCCTGATGTATAGCACAGCGCTGCAGCCGTATTTTCATCGAGCAGCGGCCAGTTGTAATGCTCGTCCTGGGCGTTCAGCAAATCTTCGTAGCAGTACAGACCGTCAAGTCCGCAGTCAGGCATGTGCGCGCGGTCAGTCATCACAACAATGCCTTTCAGCGTAGGCAACTGATCTGCAATGCTCTCCAGAATCGCAATAAAACTGAGATCAACAAAGATGAACTGATCTTCGGCATGATTGATGATGTAGGCAATCTGCTCGTGAAACAATCGCGGGTTGATGGTATGCAGAATAGCGCCGATACCAGAAACGCCGTAATAGAGCTCCATGTGCCGATGGGTGTTCCACGCCAGTGTGGCGATGCGGTCGCCAGGTTTTACGTTCAGCTGTTGCAGCGCATTGGCCAGTTGTGCACTGCGCTGCCAGATTTCGCGATAGGTACTGCGGTGCAGATCACCCTCGATGCGGCGGGAAACAACTTGCTGCTCCGGGTGCTGTCGACGTGCGTGATCAAGCAGGTCAATGATCAACAACGGCGACCGCATCATATTGCCATGCATTGCGTACTCCTCATGGAATTTTTTCAGAACAGATTGAACAGCAGTATGGCAAGTGCGAGACCCAGCAGCGGGACGACCACAGTGACCGCGCCTACGGCCCAATAGGCATCTTTGTGAGATTCGTTGCAGATGCCACGAATGGTAGTGACCACGTAACCGTTGTGTGGCAGAGAGTCTAAAGCGCCGGATGATATGGCCACCACCCGGTGCAGTTGCTCAGGATTAACGCCCAGATCCAGATAGTGCGGGGCGACTGCCGGTAAAGCGATAACCTGGCCACCCGACGCGGAGCCGGTCAGTCCGGCAATGGCGCTGACAGCAATCGCGGCGCCAACCAATTCATTGCCGGGTAAGGATGTGACGGCAAGCACTGCCATATCAAAGGCTGGCGTGGTGCGCGCAACGCCACCAAATCCAACAACCGCTGCGGTATTGCCGATTGCAACCAGTGCACCAGTGGTGGCATGACCCAGCGCGGCATGCAGATCCTTGAAATAGGTCCAATTGATGATTGTCAGCGACAGAACCCCACCCAGCAGGGCGACAATCAGCGCGTTCTGCATCAGTGAATCGTGATAAACAAAGGACAGGCCAAGTACGACGCACAGCGGCAATAATCCAGTCAGCGGATGCGGCAAATTGCGTTCGCTGACTGTCGGGTCTGACGCGCGTTCCAGAAATCGTTCGCCCCGGCCAACAGCGGTAGCGATGATGCGCTGCAGCCACCAGTACCCAAATACTGCCATAAAAACCGCAACAACAAGACTGACTTCCCAGGCAGCATAAGGTGTGGTGCCCAGATACTCCATCGGAATCCAGTTCTGAATTTCCGGTGAGCCGGCCGAGGTCATGGTAAAGGTGACCGAGCCGAAGGCCAGGGCTGCCGGTATAAACCGCCTGGGCAGATTGGCTTCTTTGAACAGGCTCAGCGCCATGGGGTAGACCGCAAAGGCCACAACAAACAGGCTGACACCGCCATAAGTAAGCACGGCGCAGGCAATAACCACGGCTAATACGGCGCGCTGTTTGCCCAGTCGGCCGGTGATCCATGCGGCGACGCTGTCAGCCGCCCCGGTGTCTTCCATGAATTTGCCAAAAATGGATCCCAGCAGAAACATAAAAAACCATGAGGCAATGAATCCGGTAAACCCGCTCATGTAGCTCTGGACAAAATTGACATCATCGGCAAACAACGGGATACGGCTGGTGAGAGCGACCAGCAGAGCGCATAAAGGGGCGCTGATAAACAAATTCCAGCCGCGCAGGGTCATGACAATAAGCAGGGCAAGGCCACCGACCAGGCCGACTAAACTGATGACTTCTGACATGTTGCCCTCTCGTCTACTGATGATTGCTATGGTTATTTCAGTGAGGGTTATTGTTCACGAATGCATCTGCGCAACCCATAGTACTATGGTACAGGTCACAAACCTCGAGACTTGCAGTAAGGTGGCTGCCGACCAATAAAAATCACGGGGAGCCATTTCGATGCAACAGACATATTTCAAACATTCAGCCTGCGCCCTGGCCGTATCAGCCGCGATCAGCGGGCTGGCCACCCCGGCGCTGGCCCAGGACAGCACACAAAGTGAAGGCCGTATACTGGAAAGCATAGAAGTAACGGCGCGCCGCACTGTTGAAAACATGCAGCGAGTGCCGTTGGCCGTCACGTCTATCGGTGAAGGCGATATTGAAAATCGCGGATTGCAGACCATTCTTGAAGTTCAGCAGTTTTCACCGAATACCACCTTGCAGGAAAGTCGTGCAACTAATTCCACCCTGACAGCATTCATCCGCGGTGTCGGTCAGGAAGATCCGTTGTGGGGCTATGAATCGGGCGTGGGCATCTACATTGATGATGTTTATATAGCACGTCCTCAGGGTGCAGTTCTGGATATACTGAACGTTCAGCGTGTAGAGGTGTTGCGTGGGCCTCAGGGTACCCTATATGGAAAAAATACAGTAGGCGGTGCCTTGAAATATGTTACCCAGCGCATGAGCGGCGACGCCGAGCTGGATGCCAAACTGACACTCGGTAACTACGGTCAGCGTGATCTCAAGCTGGTCGGCCAAGTCCCGGTCTCAGATAAGCTTTATCTGGGTTTTGGATTCGCTGACCTGACTCGCGATGGTTACGGAAAATTCCTGGTTAGTGACCTGCCAGGTCAGGATCTGGAGAACTACAACAAGGATCTGCAGGCGTTCCGGGTGACCGCAGAATATGCACCTGCGGATAACCTGTTTATTCAGTTTGGTTACGACCAGACGGATGACAAGTCCAACTCCAAGGGCGGTTACCGTTTGCTGCCCAGTCTTTTGACTGATTCGGCTCCGGTTCCGGACAGTATTTACGATTCTTATACCAGTCTGCCAACCAAAAATCGTGTTGAAACCGAAGGTGTCAATCTAACAGTCACCTGGGATGTCAACGAACGTACCACACTCAAGTCGATTACTTCGCAGCGTGAAAACTATTCGCCGGTGAGTATTGATTTTGATAACACGCCACTGCGTATTTTTGATGTTCCAGCCATCTATGATGATGAATGGTTCACCCAGGAGCTTCAGCTGAATTATCGCGCTGAGAACTGGAATCTGGTGTCCGGCCTGTATTATTTTGACTCCGAGTCATGCGGTGTATTTGATGCGATTCTGGAAGGACTCGGACAGTCTCTGGGGCTGCCAGGTCTGACCCGTGAAGTTTCAGGCTGCAGCAACAGTAAAAGTACTGCAGTCTATGCTGATGGCACTTACCGTTTAAATGAACAATGGAGTATCAGCGGTGGTTTGCGTTACACCAAGGATGAAAAGGATTCTTTGGTGCGTAATGGCCTGATCTTTTCGACAGTCTATCCCGAATCCGGTTGGGTTCCCGGGTATGTGCGCGCCCCCGGTACTGGAACGCCAGTTGTACTGGATGATTCAGAGAACTGGTCGAAAGTAACACCACGAATCAGTGTCGAGTTCCAGGCTAATGACGATACCATGTATTACGCCAGCTACAGTGAAGGCTTCAAGTCGGGTACCTTCAACCCACGTGCCGAGCGCGCCGAACCGGCAGCCGATCCAGAAGATGTACAGTCGTACGAAATCGGCGTCAAAACTGATGTCACTTCAACGTTCCGGCTGAATGCGGCAGCTTTTATGCTGGATCACAAGAACCGCCAGTATATTTCTGTGATTCCTGACCCTGATAATGCGGCGGCACTGAATCAACGTCTGGGAAATGTCGGTGAGTCCGATGCAACTGGCGCTGAATTCGAGTTCACCTGGCTAGCCAGTCAGAATCTGAGTGTGTTCGGCAACATCGGCTTTATCGATGCCAGTTTTAACAATGTATTCAGCTTTGACGCGAACCTGAATCGTATCGATATTACTGATAATTTTGTCATTACCAATACACCCAAGCGCACCATGAATCTCGGTTTTACCTATGATATGCCGATCTCGACTGGAGGGCTGGTATTCACAGGTAACTACAATTACCGCAGCAAATACAGTCTGACCGAGCTAGGCAACGTGCTTGAACAGGATGGTTATGGTGTGCTGAATATTGGTGTCAACTGGCTCAGTGATGATGGTAAGTGGTCAGTTGGCCTGCATGGCAAGAACCTCACCAATGAGGAGTTTCTGGTCGGTAACTACGCCTTCCTGGGTGCCGCTGATGCGTCGCTGCCGAATGGTTATGCACCGGGACTTGGCGGCGATACCACATTGATTGGTTATTACGGCGCACCGCGCACAATCAGTCTGTCAATGGGCTATCGATTCTGATTGACCGGTCAGCTCTACGACCTTTGCCACCATGATGAAGATCATGGTGGCATTTTTTTTGTTGCTGGTTTAATTTGGTGTAAACCTGTTGATCAGCCAGTTTCAGATGAACAAACGATGACGCTATCTCACCCAGATGCTACCGACGCACGAGCTTCGGAGCCTTCAAAAGTAGTAATTGCTGATGACCACCCTTTGTTCAGGGCCGCTTTGCGACAGACTTTGAGTGCTACGCTGAATGCGGGTGTGCAGGACGCTGCTTCATTTGCAGAATTGATGCTCTGTCTGGAAAGCAATGCACAGATTGAGTTGGTTTTTCTGGATCTGAATATGCCGGGGAACCACGGTCTGGCTGGACTGACAACAATCAGAAATCAGTTCCCTGATGTGCTGGTGATCGTTGTTTCCGCCAATGAGCAACTGGACGTGATTGCCCGTTCCATGAGCTTTGGCGCCAGCGCCTATGTCCCGAAATCAACACCATTACCCGAAATCATTCTGGCGGTTGAGGCAGTGCTGGCTGGCGACAGCTGGTTGCCGTCGCACCTGCTTACTGCGCTGAGTAATCGGCCCAATCGATTGCATCAGGAATTTGCCACTAAACTAGGTCAACTGACTCCTCAACAGTTTAAAGTGCTGCGATGCATCGCTGATGGACTACTTAATAAACAAATAGCTTTTGAATTGCAGGTTCAGGAAACGACTGTCAAACAGCATGTTTCGGCTATTCTGCGCAAGCTGGGTGTTATAAACCGAACTCAGGCGGGTGTCCTTTTTCACGACATGCTGCGCGCTGATGATGAGGATAATTTACCAGCTCAGGACACTTTTTAGCAGTCTCTTAAGCGCTGCCTGTTTTACGGGTTTGGGCAGGAACATGGCCTTGACCTGCACTACCTGCTCACGAATATTTTCGTCCGGGTCGGCGGTGCTGAGTATGGCTGGTATGTCTGAGCGATATCGATGCCTCAACTCTGTTATAGCTTCAGTCCCGACATCATGATCTGACAGGTGGTAATCGATAAACAGCAGGTCAGGCTCTTTTTCGAGCTGCAGGGCGTCTTGCAGTGTGGCACAGGCTGTCACCTTCGCGCCCCAGCCCTGGAACAATGAAGTCAAAGCATCCCGTATGTTGTCATCGTCATCCAATATCAGTACGTGGGTGTTATCCGGTACTGACCAGCGGGCCGCATCGTATGCGCTTCGGCGTCGCTTGAGGGTAGTGCTTTGCCAGTTGCGCACAGGCAAAGTCAGCGCAAAACAGGTGCCACGACCCAGTGTTGACTCCAGGCGCAAAGGGATTTCCAGCAGCTTGCACATGCGATCTACGATAGCCAGACCCAGCCCCAGTCCGGGATTATGATCCTGCTGATCCAGCTGTTTAAACTCCATGAAAATTTCCTGGAATTTTTCATGGGGGATGCCGCGTCCGGTATCCCAGACCTGCAGTTCAAGCTGCATGTCAGTTCTACGCCGGACACCGCAAACGACCCGTCCATGCGGGGTGTAGCGAATAGCATTGCTGAGCAGATTTTGCAGTATGCGTTGCAGTATCTTTTGGTCCGTATATACGACCGCCTGAGAGGGATGCATACGGAAGTCGAGTCCTTTGTCCTGTGCCAGCAGTTGGAAAGAAGCCTGCAAGGGTTGCATGATGTCCCATAGTGCTACGTCGTTCTTAATGGGCTGAAGGTTGCCGGATTCGAGTTTTGTCATTTCCAGCAGCATGGTCAGTAATTCTTCAGCATTCTGTAATGACTGCTGAATTTGCAGGGCCAGTCTGGATTCATCATGCTGCAGCCTCTGCAATAGCATCTCACAGAACAGACTGGCGGCATTAAACGGTTGCATCAGGTCATGGCTGGCCGCCGCAAAAAACCTGGATTTGCTCTGATGTGCGAATTCGGCGGCCTGTTTTGCTTCGGACAAGGCCTGTGTGCGCTCTGCAACCCGGGCTTCCAGCTCAGCGTTGATACGCCGGAGCTCATCCTGGGCAATGACCAGTTCGGTGATGTCTGTGTAAGTGGTGACAAACCCTCCATCAGGCATGGGATTGCCCTGCAGTTCGATGATCTGGCCCGATGGCTGCTGTCGCTGGTAGCGATAGCGGCTGCCGCTGCGCAAGTGTTCCAGTCGTTTGCTGACCTCCTCTTCGATATTGGCATCAGGCGCGCCGAACAGTCCCCGGCGGGCATTAAAGTTGAGGATTTCTTCAATGGCCACACCCGCTTTTATCAGTCCGTCGGGATAGTCAAAAATTTCCAGATAGCGTTGGTTCCAGGCTACCAGGCGCAGCTCCTTATCGATGACGCTGATGCCCTGCGGTATGTTTTCCACAGATGCCTGCAACAGTTCGCGATTGAAGCGATAGAGTTGTGAGGCTTCCGATGCCCAGTCAACGACCTCATCTACAGCATCCGCCGAGGTTCTGGCCAGACTGCTGATCAGCAAACGGCTTGCAGAGCTACCGATGGCGCCGGCAAGCTCTCGTTCCATCCTCGCCAGCAGCGTTGGGTGCACCAACTTTTCATCCGGTTCGTCGGCAATGGTTAAGCCCAGACGTCGGTCAAGGCCGCTGGCATCGGCCGGGTTGACAAATCGTGACAACACGGCACGCAGCTTTCCCCAGGTGACTTGCTGACTGTCATTAGGCAGAGCGGATTCCCGATCCGGACGGGTGAAGTGTCTGGCCTGATTTTGTTCCAGTGCACTCTGTCGAGTCACCAGCGATACAACAACGTAAATGGCTATATTGACGGCCAGGCTGATCACTACGCCATCACTGATGGCTTTGTCAGACAGAATAACAGCCGGGTTTATGGATGGCAGCAACAACGTGAAAGTCCACACTCCCGTGCCCGAGAGAAGTCCGGCGATGGCTCCGCCGAGATTGGCGCGTGCCCATAACAGCCCACCAAACATGGCGGGTGCAAGCTGCGAAACCAATGCCATGGCTATCAGGCCGTTGCTGACCAACGGCACCCCGCCTTGTGTCAGCTTGTGATAAATGTAGGCAAGCACAACGATCAGCAGCATGGTTAGCCGCCTGGTCAGCAGAATATCGCCAGGCATCAGATTCGATATGAGTTTGCCAGGGCGTCTTGAGCGCAGCCACAGCGGTGTGATCACGTCATTCGAAATCATGATGCTCAAGGCCAGGGTGGCCATAATGACCATGCTGGTTGCAGTGGAGAGCCCACCTATAAAGGCCACCAGACTGATATCCGGCCTATCGGCAAGAATGGGCAAGGAAAGCAGAAAGGTATCCTGCGATTGTGCCTCGGGAGCCAGTAGCATGCCTCCCATGGCTATTGGCAAAATGAAAAAATTGATGGCAAACAAATACAAAGGAAAGGCCCAGCGCGCTTTTTTCAGTTCCTCGGGGCTGTTGTTCTCGATGAAGTTGACCTGAAATTGTCTGGGTAATACAAACATGGCCAGTGCGCCCAGCAACATGTGAGTGAGGTAGATATAAACCCCGTTTTCTTTTGGTTGCAGCATCGTCCGCGCAATCGGGTCTGCCGCCGTCTGTACAACCAGATCGTTAATGCCATCAAACAGTTGGTAACTGACAAACATGCCTACTATGGCAAAAGCTGTCAGTTTTACGACGGATTCGAAAGCAACTGCGTCCATCAAACCAGAGTGCTGCTCTGCCAGACTCAGTCGTCGGGCACCAAAGAGGATGGCGAAACCGATCATGGCAAGCGCAACCGCTGCCGCCAGATCCATGAACCAGGGAGCGAGTGCGGGCCCCATGCCGGTCACCGCGGCAAAACTGGCGGCAACGGCTCGCAATTGCAATGCGATATATGGAATCAGAGCTACCAGGCAGATCAGCGCGACAACGGCAGCGAGCATGGGTGATTTGCCATAGCGGGAGCCGATCAGGTCGGCGATGGATGTGAGGTTTTGCTGCTTGACCAGCTTCAGCATTTTAATCTGGAACTGGTGGGCGAACAGAAAAATACAGATGCCACCCAGGTAAGTCGGTGCAAACCACCAGCCATACTGCGCGGCCTGTGTGACCGTGCCATAAAACGCCCAGGTCGTGCAGTGCACACCCAGCGCCAGCGTGTAACGCCAGGGGCGAATCCCTTGGGCGGAACGTCGCTCACCATAGGAGGCGATACCAAACAGCAGTGTCAGGTATATAAAGGCGGCGCATAACACCAAGGGTATAGACAGCATCCGCAGACTCGTATTATCAGGTTCCTTATGGGTCCCTCATGCTAGCGCGTTGCAAACAGTTTTTCGAACTATTCGAGCCAAATAGGCAGGACGTTATTGGCAACCCTGATGATATCCGCAGTAATCATTAGACCGACAGCAAGCCACTGCCTGATCGGGACAGGCTCTTTGAGCATAGATCTCAGCCATGAAACGGTAGATTGAGATGGTATGAGAAATAAAATGAGCCCTGATGAGCTAAGCGCGTCGAGCCAATTGCCATACGTAATGCTCTGAATTAAATTGATCGATGAAGGCACAAGCAATACAAAAAGCAGAACATGAATGAGTGAAAGCCTTCTCACAAGCCTGTGCCTCCATACTGAGTGATAGAAAAGATCAGGAACCTTGTCGGTAATACGGATGGCCGTCGACAAAATCCTGCAGGCCTAACATTGAATTTCCCTGGCTATTAATCGCCTCACTGTAGCTGCCCCACGCTGAGTTTGCCCAATCAAGGGTCTGATCAAAATCACGTACCATGGTAAATACGGTGTATCCAATAGTTAATGGACCCCAAAATCTTCCACCATTGGCATTTATTACTTCAGATTGCGCAAGCTCTCTCATGAAATACTCAATTACTTCACATATTGTTGAAAATTGATTATTGAGCTCTCTTTCCAGAGGAGTCATTAGGGTTATAGCTGAGTATTCAGCTGTTTTCCTGATTACATTTAAAAGTTGTCAGTTGCGCTCGTAAGTCGTGCAGACGGTTGTGGTAAAATCTGGTCCTTTCTAAGAATATAAATTGGTAGGCGGTTAGCGGGTAGTCCCGATAAAACAGGATTTTTTCATGACTGTAATCAAGCAAGACGACGTGATCCAGAGTGTAGCCGATGCGCTGCAATATATCTCTTATTACCACCCCCTCGATTTCATCAAGGCGGTCAACGACGCTTATGAACGGGAAGAATCCCAGGCGGCCAAGGATGCGATGGCGCAGATTCTGATCAATTCCCGCCTTTGTGCAGAGGGTAAGCGTCCGATCTGCCAGGACACCGGTATTGTGACGGTGTTCATCAAAATTGGCATGAACGTGCAGTGGGATGCCAGCATGAGTGTGGCCGACATGATCAACGAGGGTGTGCGTCGAGCCTACCTGAATCCCGATAATGTTTTGCGCGCGTCGATTCTGGCCGATCCGGCTGGTGCAAGAAAAAACACGCGCGACAACACACCCGCTGTTATCCACATGGAGGTCGTGGAGGGCGACACAGTCGATATTACGGTGGCGGCCAAGGGCGGCGGCTCTGAAAACAAAGCCAAAATGGTTATGCTCAACCCCAGTGACAGCATTGTCGATTGGGTGGTGAAGACGGTGCCTACCATGGGCGCTGGCTGGTGCCCGCCGGGTATGCTGGGCATCGGCATTGGCGGAACCGCAGAAAAAGCGGCAGTTCTGGCCAAAGAATCGCTCATGGATCCGGTCGATATCCATGAACTGCGGGCCCGCGGACCTCAGAATCGTGTGGAAGAGCTGCGCCTGGAGATCATGGACAAGGTCAATGCCCTGGGTATCGGTGCGCAGGGTCTGGGTGGTTTGACCACGGTGCTGGATATCAAGATCAAGGACTATCCCACTCACGCGGCCTCGTTGCCCGTGGCGATGATCCCCAACTGTGCTGCCACCCGCCATGCGCATTTTGTGCTGGATGGCTCCGGTCCTGCGCACCTGACGCCGCCAAAGCTTGAAGACTGGCCGCAGATTACCTGGGATGCAGGTCCCACCGCGCGGCGCGTCAATCTGGATACGGTCACGCCGGAAGAAGTCGCCAGCTGGCAGCCAGGTGAGACCCTGCTGTTGTCAGGCAAAATGCTGACTGGGCGTGATGCCGCCCACAAGCGCCTGGTGGAAATGTTCGAGCGTGGTGAATCGCTGCCGGATGGCGTGGATCTGAAAGGCCGCTTTATCTACTACGTGGGTCCGGTTGATGCGGTCCGCGATGAGGTCATCGGGCCGGCGGGTCCGACCACGGCAACTCGGATGGACAAGTTCACGGAAACTGTGCTGGACAAAACCGGACTGCTTGGCATGATCGGCAAGGCTGAGCGCGGGCAGGTGGCCATCGATGCCATTAAAAAGCACAAGGCAGTGTATCTCATGGCTGTGGGTGGGGCGGCCTATCTGGTTTCCAAGGCTATTCGTGATGCCAAAGTGGTGGCATTCGAAGATCTGGGTATGGAGGCCATTCATGAGTTTGTGGTTGAAGATATGCCGGTGACTGTTGCCGTGGATGTAAATGGCACTTCCGTGCATCGAACCGGACCCGCTGAATGGCAGGCCAGAATTGCGCAGGCGCAGCCGGTAGAAGTCAAGTAGAAATCCGGGTTTGTGTCAGCGGGGCTCAGCTTGTCTGAGGTCCGCTGGCAGCTCTGCAAACAGTCTGATCTGGTTGCGGCCTTCCTGTTTGGCCTGGTACATGGCCATGTCAGCGTGTTTGGTAAGTGTCTGTTCATCCAGCCCGTCATCGGGGTAGACACTGGCGCCAATGCTGACTGTGATCACAGTCTGCTCACCGTTCAGCGAGTAGGGTTCACACACTGCCTGCATCAATTTTTCCGAGATATCGGTGATGTCAGATGCCTCGCTGGTGTTTCGCAGCAAGATAATGAACTCGTCGCCACCCAGCCGGGCCACAACATCACTGTTGCGCAATGTGGCGCTAACCCGGCGCGCCACTTCCTGCAGCAGGACATCTCCTGCATCATGCCCCAGTGTATCGTTGATGAGTTTGAACTTATCAAGATCCAGAAACATCACGGTCAGTTGCTGCTGGTCTCGTTTGGCTTCCCGGATGCTCTGATTGAGCAGGCGGGAAAACAGGCTGCGATTGGGCAAGCCGGTCAGGCTGTCGTGAAACGCCAGGTGTTCAACGTGCTGGGAATGGGCTATCTGCTCGGCCATCAGTCGCATGCGGCTGCGCTGTAATTGCAGACTGGTGCGCCCCAGAATGCCCATCACCAGCAACAGGGCCAGTGTACTTATGGCACTTTGCAGCAATGACTGGTGCCTGAAAACATAGAACTCGTTCATCTGCTCTTCCACTGCTACACCGGTCACCAGAGTCAGCGGATAACCAAACAGATCCTGCGTGGTGTAATAGCGGTTAATGTTGTCTGTGGAGTGGGCGTATTCCACCAGTTCTGCCCCGCCAGCAAGCAAGGCAGCCGGCACATCATCGGTGAGCACCGAGCCACCAAAGCTGATGTTGTCTCCGGATCGTCTGGCGATGATATTGCCATTAGGGCCAATAATGGCCAGCAGCCCGCTGTCGCCCAGCTGACTGTATTCATACGAGCTGACAAAATACTCAGCATCGGCACTGACAGTGAGAATATGCATGGTGTTGTCAGTAGCCATGAAATGGGCAGTGGCAAAGCTTACCCAGGTTCGGTTGTCATTGTGCGCGAATGGCTGGCTGACATGAATCTGCGAACCGGGCTCAATAGACAGATTGTTAATGGCCAGTTCTTCTGGCAGCGGCAGATCGTTTGGCGGATATCCTGCCAGTTGACGTCCTGTCTGATCATAAACATTAACCCGGAAAAACAACTCTGGCGGCAACAATTGGCTATCAGCCAGTATTGACAATGCAGTACCGGGATCCAGAATGTCAGCCTGGTAGTCAAGCAGTGCCAGCGTCAGTTCTATTTCGCGCAGCGCACGCAGGAGCTGTGCCTGGTAAGTTTGTGCCATATCCCGGGCGCTATCCTGTGCCAGTATCGCTCTGGCTTGTCTGCGGCTATCGATATTCTGCAGAGTTGCAGTCCAGATGATCAGTATCAGAATCACCGTCAAGCCGGGAAAAAGAATTTGCGGTTCAGTCAGTTTCTGTAAAAATGTTTTGCTTTGCAGTCGCTCTGTCATGGCTCGAAAACGACCTTGATATGCTGGTTGACGGCCCTGCGGGCCAGATAGCCAATAATGCGGACGTCCTGCTGCAACAGTTCAATAAGCGCGGCATCATTTGTCACGCTGCGGAGCGGTCGCGCCCTGCCTGTAAATGTCATACGTGCCCAATGGCTGCGGACCTGAGCCGGTGTCATGTCCAGAGCGCTGGCATAAAATTCAATATAGCTTTCGCTGTTCTCAGGTTGATCTACTGCGATGACCGGACTGCCATCCGGAAAAAACTGTGAGTAACCCAAAAATATGTCCTGCACCTGCTGAAGGCTTAATGAGGTCACGGCGCTGGCGTCTGCAACCACCACCACAACGGGCGAATTGCTCTGCGCGTTGGTCTGGCTACACTGCAAAAGCAGAAACGCCGTGATAAGCAAATGAACAGGCCTCATCTCAAAACACCATATCAACGGTAGCGCTCAATAATCGAGTGCGTCCCGGATCACGAGGATTTTTCAGGTTGATGAATGTGCCGCTGGAATCGTCAGCCGGTCTGACAAAATCCAGCTGTAACTTGGCGCTGAATCCGGGCGCAAAATCCCAGCGAGAGCCCACGGATATGGTTTGTTGCCGCGGCGCCAGGCTGTCCTGCGTGCTGAGCAGGATGCCGTTTAATGCCTGTGCTGTTTCCCGCACGCCGGCAGGCAGAGACGCCGGATCCAGACCATTTACCGCGTTGTGACCGCCCTGCGCCCTGGCGAAGGTGAGGTAGGGGCTCCACTGACCAAGTCTCTGGCCTGCTGACAGATACCAGCCACTGCGTGATCCGAAGTCCGAGTGCATATTGCTTCGTCCCCATTCGCCCATCAGAAACCACTCGCCCGGGTCATAATTGAATGCCAGAGCGGTAAATACCGAACGACGTTTGCTGGGTCGGTAGCGATTGACTACCTCGTCACCCACCGCGCCGAAGGCCTGGAACGCCTTCCACAGTTCATCAACCTCGCTGTATACAAGTTTATAGGAGGTGTAGCTGCCCTTGATGGTCAGATCACCCAGCTCCAGTCTCGGGAACAGCCCCCAAAGATTGGGGGCCTTAAGATAGCCATCCAGCTCATCCATGGAGTTTCGTCCGTAATGTGCAGACAGCGTCAGTAACGAGTTGCCCATTCTTCGCTGGAAAGTGGCATCCAGGCCGTCGCTGTTGCTGATGGATACCAGTTTATAAAGTTCGGTGGGCGGTCTGAGCCAGGGAAGGGCATAACTGACCTTGCGGTAATCCGAAACGAGAAAGGTGTCCAGTAAGCTGCGCCCGACGCGCAAGCTGACATCGGATGACAGTTGATAACTCAGGTTGGCCCACTCGAGTTCCGGTTTGAAGTCACCGTCGAACTGGCGTTCAACAACCACCTGAACGACGCCGCTTAATCGGTTAGTCAGATTTGCCGATACCTGAAACCCCAGGCGAGTGTCCAGGCCGGGATCCCAGACCCGGCTGCGCCCGGGACCCTCGCGGTTCAGCGCATTAGCCAGGTAGTCTGCCTCGCGGTTGTCAGACCACGCTGCCCCCAGTGTTGCATAGCCGTTGAATGATGTAGCGACGCTGTCGGACTGGGCGTAAACAGTCTGAACACCGGCAGTCAGTCCGGCTGCCATGAGAATTGCAACTGTGCGCGAGGCCCGATTGTCATGTTGTGCTGGCAGCATTTTTTATATGCCTCTTTGTGGTGCATCTGAGTGTAGTGGATCGGGTGTGGCAAGTCTATTTTCCAGAGGGGCGACGGATTTTCTAATCAAGAACGTATAATGACTGACAACTGAAATTAACCCGGGAGACCTTTGATGTTAAAACCAGCAGCGATCCGCCGTATAGCCATCATTCCTCTGATGATGCTGTCAACGCTTGGCCTTGCCGCGCAGGAACAGAACGCTGAACAGCGTGCCGATAATCGGGCCGAACGTCAGCAGGAAAGATTCAATGAGCTTGATACCAACAAGGATGGTAATCTGACTATTGAAGAATTTAATGCGGCGCCTCTGGCGGCCTTTGATCGACAGGATGTTGATGGGGACGGTGCGATTACCCGACAGGAGGCGATTGAGCGACGATTTCAGATGCTGGATACCGACGGCAATGGTCTGCTGTCGGCCAGCGAAATGCAGCGAGGCAATCGTGAGCGCCCGCGCCAGGGTGGACAGGGGGCCGGTCGTGGCGGTGAAATGAGCGCCCAGCAAAGAGAACAGAGACGTGAACGCATGCAGGGTATGGATCCGCAGCAACGCGAGCAGATGCGTGAGCGAATGCAGAATATGGACCCACAGCAGCGTGAACAGATGCGTGAGCGTATGCAGAATATGACACCTGAGCAACGCCAGCGTATGCGCGAGCAGATGCAGGGGCAACAAAATCGCTCGCAGGGACAGTCTCAAGACCACAATCACAATCAGGGGTCACCACAAAATCAGTGACCGACGAGCAGTTGATGGCGGCCATTACTGGTGGAGATCGTGAAGCCTTTTCGCTGGCCGTCATGCGCTTTGCCAGATCGTTGGCAAACTATGCATACAGGATGCTGGGCAATGAGGCTGAGGCTGAGGACGTGACGCAGGAAACCATGCTTCGCTTGTGGACACAGGCGGAGCGCTGGGATCCTGCCAGAGCATCCCTCACAACATGGCTGCATCGTATTACGCATAATCTGTGCATCGATCTGATTCGCAAAAACCGGTTGCTGACTGGTCAGAATGACGATCAGCTGGACGATGAGTCGAACGCAGCAGGCCATGAAGAGGCATTTGATCAAGGTGCCATGAGTGACCGCCTGCACGCAGCAATTGCGACCTTACCAGAGCGACAGCGCAGTGCACTGGTTCTGACGCATTTTCAGGGCCTGTCAAATCGTGATGTGGCCATCATTCTCGATATATCAGTTGGTGCGCTTGAGTCATTGCTGGCGCGGGCCAGACGACAATTAAAGTCCCTGCTGATCGATACAGAAAACGCGGGAGGTGCTCATCTATGAGCGTTAATGAGGATCGTTTACTCTCACTGGTTGCGGCTTATGGGGCAGATTCGCAGCGCTGGCCGGCAGCTGAGCGTGATGATGCGTTGGCACTATTGGCGGCGAACCCCGCATTGCAGCAGGCTGTTCACGGGCAAGTGCAACTGGATCGCTGGCTGGATGTCATGGAGCCACCTGATTTTGACGCACTGGAGTCGCGACTTTTGCGGATGTCGCTGCCTGCCAGGCACCCGTCCGCGTTGGACAGGGTATTGGCATGGTTGTTACCTCCGTCAACGTCTGCGACACTGCCTTGGTTCAGGGTAGCGTTGCTTGGATCCGTTGTTTTCGCTGGTGGTATTGCAGCTGGCAGCTCCTATGATTCTGTGCTGTCGGACGCCAATCGCCTGAGTGTGGAACAGGAACTGCACTTGCTGGCGCTGGGAGATCTGTCGGAGGATATATTGTGACAGTGTCAGGCAGAAATATCAGAACTCTGGTGTTGCTGGTATCGCTGGGCGTCAATCTTTTTTTATTGGGTGCGGTGATTACTCACATGCTGACACGCCAGTCGCCCCCGGTAGTACCGGAAATGTCGTGGATGGTTCGTGATCTGGGCGCGGCAGACCGCCAGGCAATAAGGCCCCGGCTGCAGGCGCTTGGTGACAGCCTGAGACCTTTGCGCGTAGAGATGTTTCAGGCTCAGCAGGAGGTGAACCGTCAGTTGCAGCAGGAGCCGCTGGACGAAGAGGCAGCTCTGGCGGCTTTTGCGCGATTGCGCGAGGCAAATCTTCGCTATCAGCAGCAGTCCCACCAGCAGATGGTGTCGCTGATGGCCAGTGTCGAACCAGAGCAGCGACGCCGTATCATGCGATTTATGTCTGATCGCCGTCCTCCCGAGCCTCCGCGCGGTGAACGTTCTACGCGCGATCCGGCCTCTTCGCCGCTGCCGCGATAATGCTACAGCATGTCTTTATACGGTGATGTGTCGGCCAGTGATATAGGTTTGCTGAACCCGGGTATCTTTATCTGCCGTCGGTCAATAGTCAATTCATGACCGCTCAGTACATTTTCTCCGAATCGATAGGTGGCCGCTGCTGAACTGCGAATGGCCGCTTGATCATAAGTCTGCGTGAGTTCGCAGACAGATTCGTTTTTGGACTTCCAGTTTTGAATTTTTTTGAGTCCATGGCGACGCGTCAGCATTCGCATTGTCTGTGCTGGCGAGAGGACCGAGGCAGTTGCATTGTTACCACCGAAACCTTTGGCGTTAATCAGGGCGGCGTCCATGGTGTCTTTATCAATTTGTTGATGCTTCAGTACAAAATCAAGGTGATTATGGTGAACATCCTCGGCAATCTCATCAATGGTGGTGATGCCGGGTATGATGCCATAGTGCCAGACGCCCAGGCTGGCAATCAACTGATCTGCAGAGGCTGATGCCAGGGAATGACCCAGATGGGCCTTGAGAGCCGTCACGGGCCAGTCTTTGATGCCCCAGGTCGCAGCCAGAGAATCCAGTATGTGTGACTCTGTAGTACGATTCTGAGGCGTGCCAGTGCCATGTGCCTGTACGTAGCTGCGATGCTGCAGTCCCTGCTCGCCAATCACGGCAGCCGTGGCGGCCATGGCTTTGGCCATGGTGATGTAGTTACCGGCGCCCGGGCTGGAAATCGATTTTTTGTAGCCATCGGCATTCACAAAGACGTCGTTTACCGATCCGTAAATATGAGCACCCAGCTCCACCGCCAGGCTATCGTCGCAAAGAATAACAAATTGTGCTGACTCACCCAGTGTGAAACCGGCATTGTTGCCGAACGGACGACAGGCGCGTCGGTGATCGGCTTGAGTGGCGCCAAGGTGTGCATCCAGAGCGAGCAGGGCAGCGTCGTCTGCCAATGCTCCCATGGTGTGGTAGCCGTCCATGATTTCGGGTGTCAGAGGTGCTTCAGAGGTGCCAACGATCACCAGTCGCTGAGTTCCGCTACGTATGTCGCGGATACCTTGTTTAAGGTTGTAAAGAAAGGTGGCGCAGGCAGCTGCATTGGTGCCGGTTGTGCCCAGATTGCCCAGTACATACGCGTTGATAAAGTCTGCAGGCATTTCTGCGAATCCAAGCGCCAGTTGCTTGGAGCTGACTTTTTTACCCAGCAGGCGCGCCTGCAGCAGACCACCATTGCCTTCGTAGTCCATCTGGCTCATGCTGCTGCCAGCATAGACACTGATCTGATCGGCGGGCACGTGAGACAGCACGGTCTGCCAGTCGATACCCAGAGACTGTATGGCATCGCTGGCCCCGAAGACGGTCATTTGCAGACCTCGGGGATGATTGCGGGAGGCATACAGTGCTTTAGGATCAAAGCCGCTTGGCAACTGTCCGGCAGAATTGACCGCCGCTTTGCGATAGTTTTCGGTCAGCACGTCAAGTGATGAGGGGATCTCTACATCAACCATACCGTCGCCGGCATCACTGAGCAGCCAGCCCATGGGAATGTTGTCCGGCAGGTGCTGACGGCGCATGCGGAAGCTGATTGGCCGTTCAGCGCTGGCTTGCATGGTAGACTTTTTGTGATAGAGCAGGCGCTCCGGGTCAAACAGATTGGACTCAAGCTTGCGGATCAGCGTGCTGTCGCGCAAATGCAGATCTATGCCGGACAGGTAGCTGTTCAGTTCAACCGCCTGTTGCTGCGAGTCGAACCACTGTCCATTGCGCCAGTGCAACAGACCCATCAACGCGGCCAGGCTGGCGCGCGTCTGCTGAGCATCTTCCGCGGGGATCTGGTCCAGCACCAGTCGCCGGTAACCATGATGCAGGGAGCTGCGGCCCGCCGGGTTGATGCCGCCAAATCCAATGATCACGGGTAACGCTGTCATGAAAACTCTCCGTTGAAATCCTGCCGACTTACTGCCTAATATAGCTAAACAGGCTTGCAAATATTGTGGCATTAAAGACATTAAATATGGCTATTAAGACAATTGAAGATTTGCGGGTCATTCACCGACGTCTGCAGATTCCCGACGAATATATCGATATCTGCGGCCTGCCATTTTGCCCGGAACCGGAGGAGTTGGCAGCCGCTGGCCCTGATGTGTTCGGTCGTCCTGCGCTGCTGGAACCTCAGGCACTGCGGAGCTGGCAGCAGATGCGGCAGGCGGCTGCGCAAGACAGTGTGGAACTGCATCTGGTATCGGCTTACCGCAGTATCGACTATCAGGCGGAAGTGCTGGCGCGCAAAGTCGCATCAGGGCGATCGATGGAGGATGTGCTGACTGTGAATGCGGCGCCCGGTTTCTCCGAGCATCATAGCGGCAGGGCCATTGATATTGGCACACCGGGTTGCCCACCACTTGAGGAAGAATTTGATCAGACGCAAGCTTTCCGCTGGTTGTCAAAACATGCGAAGGATTTTGGTTTTTTGTTGTCATATCCCAAAGGGAGTTCAGGTATTATCAACTATGAGCCTTGGCATTGGTGTTTTCATGCTTGACATAATTTGGACAAATGAGAGGCTTAGCGATAGTCTGAACATCAGTAAAGGAGTTGCTGTCTGATGAGAAAAACCAACTACAGATTTGTAGTGTCCTTGTTGCTCGGCATGGTGGTCAGTTTTGCTGCCGCGCAGTCGACAGAAACTGACGATGCCGATTTTCGCCAATGGCGTCAGGCGCTGATAGACGAGGCTCGTGAGCGCGGTATTTCCGATACCATCATCGAGCAGGCGCTGGTCAATGTCACACCCATCCCGCAGGTTGTCAGTAATGACCGCAATCAGGCCGAATTCGTTGAAACGCTGGCCCAGTACCTGGAAAAGCGGGTAACCGACTGGCGCATTCAGACGGGTCGAACCCGGTTGGCCCAGCACCGACCACTGCTTGAAGAGATCGCGCGGGAATACGGTGTGCCAGCGCGTTTTATCGTGGCAATCTGGGGTATCGAAACCAACTACGGTAACTTTACCGGCGGCACGGATGTGATCAGGGCGCTGGTGACACTGGCCTACGATCCGCGCCGGGCGGATTACTTTCGCAGAGAGTTGTTTTCTGCTCTGGATATTCTGCAGGAAGGTCATATCGATCACGCCAATATGAAGGGTTCCTGGGCGGGCGCCATGGGTCAGAGTCAGTTCATGCCCAGCAGTTTTCTCAACCATGCCGTTGATTACGACGGGGATGGACGGCGTGATATCTGGACCACGGAGGCGGATGTGTTTGCCTCAATTGCCAACTATCTCAGGGACGCCGGCTGGCAACCCGGTCAACGCTGGGGACGTCAGGTCACTTTGCCGCAGGATTATCAGCAACGGGCAGATCAATGGAGTCAGGGAGAGGTGAGTTATTCATGCAGTGTGCTGCGTCGTCATACTATTCAACAGCCAGTTGATCAATGGCAGATGATTGGCGTTCGTCAGCACGATGGCGCGGACTTGCCGCAGTCTGATATTCCCGGGTCCATTGTATTGCCGGATGGCGATGCCGGACCTGCCTTTCTGACTTACCCCAATTTCCGCGCCATATTGCGTTACAACTGTGCTAATAATTATGCATTGGCTGTTGCCACCCTGGCAGACAGCTTTTAGTCACACCCTCGAACAGGAGAAAAGGGATAATGTCCAACGATTTTCAAATTGTATTTCACAACCTTGACCAGTCCGATGCCATTATTGACGCGGTAAACAAGCGCATTGAGAAGTTGCGCCGCTTCAGCAGTGACATTCTGGGTGGCCGGGTAGTACTGGACTCCCCGCACAACAACCATCACAAGGGCAAAGTGTATTCAGTCGCCCTGGAGCTGCATACTCCGAACAAGCCTGTCATGGTGACTCAGGACCAGCATGACAACCATGCCCACGAAGACCTCTATGTTGCCATCCGTGATGCCTTTAATGCGGCAGAACGGCAATTAAAATCTGTTGACAAGAAACACCGCAAAGAAGCCATGCACAAGAATCCCGATGCGGTGGATGACGGCATGGATGATATTGACGAACAGGAGTAATAAACAATGGCTGAGACGTCCCCGGACGCACAGCAGCAACTGGAGCTGGAAGCAGCCGCCTTTCGGCGGCTGTTACAGCATCTGGATGCTAACAAGCAGGTGCAAAACATCGATTTGATGGAGCTGGCCGGATTTTGCCGCAATTGCCTGGCCAAGTGGTATGCCGCCGCGGCCGAAGAGCGCGGCCTGCAAGTAGACTACGATCAGGCGCGGGAGTATGTCTACGGTATGCCTTACGAACAATGGAAAGCGCAGTACCAGACGCCGCGCTGATCAGGTATCCTGATTAACGTTGAATTGTTTGGTGCGCACCAACTGGCGATATGCTCTGGGCGTCACGCCCTGCAGTTTCCGGAACAGGCCAGTGAAATGACTGACATCCTGATAACCGACTGCATAGGCCGTTTCGGCAATGCTCAGGTTGCTGTGTTTGAGTAACTCCCTGGCCTGATTAACCCGGATCGTTTGCAGGTACTGCATCGGAGACTGATTGGTCGCCTGACGGAAGCGACGATTGAAGGTGCGTGGATTCATATTGAATTGGTGTGCCAGCTCACCCAGATTAACCGTCCGCTCGAAATTTGCGTGCAGCCATTCCTGAATTTTAATAATGACTTCATCGTGATGGCTGTCTTTGTGATCGGTTGCCAGTAGCAGGGATTCGTAAGAGCGTTTGATCTCGTGAGTGAAGTGATGTGCCACCTCATCGGCGGTATCTGCGTCAAAGAGTCGTTCGACAAAATGCAGCAGCACATCTCGCACCGCGTTAACACTGCCGGTGCAGTAGAGCCGATCCTGATGGGTGATGAATCGTTTGCGCTGTAGCCCGACGCCTGGATAGTGCCTGGCGAAATCATCAAAAAATCGCCAGTGCGTTGTCGCTTGTCGATTGTCCAGCAAACCGGCTTCGGCCAGAAAATAGCTGCCCGTGCCCACACTGCATAACATGGCTCCCTGCTGGTATTGTTGTCTGATCCAGCGAATTGAATCAGGATGTTTACGGACTGCTGCGCGCGGGTTACCCCACAAGGCCGGTATGAAGACCAGCGTCATCGGGTCGTGTTCGGGCAGCGGGTCGGTGACCAGCGCCAGGCCTCCCATGACCTGCAAGGCAGGGTGGCATTCGGAGACAAGCCTTATTTGCAGCTGACTCTTGCGTCTGCGATGATGCAGCCGGTCAATGGTATCGGCCGCGCTGATCATTTCCATCGGAATGGACATGCTCGATGCCAGTGCCTGTGGAAATCCCATGACGGCGATGTTAATCATGATCAGAGCCTGTATTTGACGCTGAGCAGCCAGTAACGAATGCGACCGGAGGGCGAGTTGATGCTGATTTCATCATCGACAGTTTTACCCAGCAGCGCTTTTCCCAGGGGAGCATCCATACTGATATAACCGGGACCATCCCCGACCTCGTCTGGACCAACGATGCGAAAGGTCTGCTCCGATCCGTCTTCGTTTTCCACTGTCACCCAGGCCCCGAAATACACCTTGCTGGTGTCGGCCGGAAGCGATTTTACAACGGTAGCACTCTCCAGGCGATTGCGCAGATAACGCACCCGACGGTCGATTTCACGCAGCCGTTTTTTACCGTAGATGTACTCTGCGTTTTCACTGCGATCACCAAGTGCGGCCGCGTCGCTGACCTGGCGGGTGACCTCCGGTCGTTCGATACGCCAGAGCTGTTCCAACTCCTGCCGCAGTCGACTTTCGCCTTCTGCGGTCAGGTAATTGGACTTGGGTGGGGCGGGCGGCCGATAGCGACTCATCCGTTCTGCTTGGCAAAGTCCTTCATGAAATCCGCCAGCTCCTGACAGCCTTCCATGGGCATGGCATTGTAGATCGACGCACGGATGCCGCCTACCAGGCGGTGACCTTTCAGAGCATACAGGCCCCGGACCAGTGCTTCGTCAAGAAACTTCTTGTCCAGCGTGCTATCGGCCAGGTTAAAGGTCACGTTCATGTGTGAGCGGTGGTCTTTGTGGGCTGAGCCAATGTAGAAATCATTGTTATCGATGATGTCGTAGAGCAAACCGGCCTTTTTGGCATTCAGTTGTTCGATAGCCGCAACACCACCCTGATCGCGCAACCATTTCAGCATCAGGTTCATGATGTAGATGGCAAAGGTATTAATGGTGTTGGGCATGGAGTGGTTTTTTTGATACGTCACATAGTTCAGCAGAGCCGGCGTTTGTGACATGGCGTGCCCCAGCAATTCCTTGCGCACCAGTACGGTTGCCATGCCTGATGGCCCGAGGTTCTTTTGCAGACCGGCAAAAATGAGTCCGAACTGCTCAAAGTTGAGTTTGCGGGACATCAATTCCGATGTCATGTCTGCCACCAGCGGGATCTTGCCGGTATCCGGGAATTGGTGCCAGCGAGTACCGAATATCGTGTTATTGCTGGTCAGATGGACATAGGAAGTATCCGGATCCAGTGATGCCGGGTCAAATGCCGGGATTCGGTCAAAGCCAGTCTCTTCGCTGCTGGCGGCGATAGAGATGTTACCGAAACGTGACGCCTCTTTACGCGCCAGTTGGGCAAAATTTCCGGTCTCCAGGTAGGCGGCCTTGTGAGCGGGATTAAGGTCCAGCAGGTTCAGCGGAACGGCGGCAAACTGCATCTGCGCGCTGCCATGCATATAAAGAATCTCGAAATCTTCCGGCAGACCAGCCAGCTCCCGCATCAGCTCATCTGTTTCGGTGAGCAGTACCTCAAATTCTTTACTGCGGTGACTGATCTCAACAACCGAGACCCCTATGCCCTGCCAGTTCAGCATTTCATCTCTGGCTTGTTCCATGACGCTGGTTGGCAACATGGCCGGGCCGGCCCCGAAGTTGTACACACGATTCATAGCGTTGTTCCTGCCTGAAAAAATTAACACGGATTGATTTATAAAACAGTCACTTTGATCACATCGTCGGTCGCCGCGATCGCACTGACAGCGGCTTCCGAAGGCGGACTTGCCAGGTCGATCAGGTTATAGGCAATTTCACCCCGGCTTTTGTTAATCATGTCGACCACATTGATATTCTGATCTGCCAGTAAGGACAGAATTTTGCCCAGCATGCCGGGCACATTTTTATTGGTGACGGCCAGACGCGTCCCCGATTCGGCGCCGGAGACCCGCTCGAGACTTAACAACGGGAAATTCACCGAGTTGCGGATATTACCATTCTCCAGAAAATCCTTCAGCTGCTCGGCGGCCATCACGGCACAATTTTCTTCTGCCTCGGCCGTGCTGGCACCAATATGCGGCATCAGGATGACATCATCACGGCCGATCAGTTCGTAGCGCGGGAAGTCGCTGACGTAAGTACGAAGCTGGCCGCTGTTCAGACCGGCAACAACGGCAGCAGTATCAACAATTTCATCGCGTGCGAAATTCAGCAGGCAAAGGCCCGGCTTCATACTGGCTACAAGGTCAGCGTTCACCAGGCCGCGAGTGCTGTCCAATACTGGCAGATGCAGGGTGACATAATCGGAATTGGCAACCAGAGCGCTCAGGTTCTCGATTTTGTGGACCTGGTTGGGCAATCGCCAGGCGGCATCGACTGACAGCGCCGGATCGTATCCAAGTACCGTCATACCCAGATCAATCGCCATGCCAGCAACCATGGAACCGATGGCGCCGAGGCCAATGATGCCCAGGGTGCGTCCGGCGAGTTCATTGCCGGCAAAACGCTTTTTCTCCGTTTCCATCAGCTTCGACAGTTCGCCATTGTCCTGCATGCCTGCCAGTGTGCTGATGAACTGCATGCCCGGTAATATACCGCGTGAAGCCAACAGCATGCCGGTCAATACCAGCTCCTTGACCGCGTTGGCATTTGCGCCTGGGGTGTTAAAAACCACGATACCGCGCTCGGTGCACTGGGCAACCGGGACGTTATTGACGCCAGCGCCGGCCCGGGCTACCGCTTTAATGCTGTCTTCCAGTTCGTCGGCGGACAGTTTGTGGCTTCTCAGCAGCACTGCGTCTGCCTGATTCTGTGTGGCATCTACCTGATAACGGGTAGTGGAGAAACGGCTTATCCCCTTGTCGGATATCTGATTGTAGGTGCGTATTTTGAGCATGAGTTCTCGACCTTGAAATCTGAAGTATTTTTATTGTTGGCTGATGTGTGCCTGGCTGTTTGTCCGGCAGTTCGTCTGAAGGGTGCCTGTTATAGCCTGAAATGCCATGAAAAACCAGCCCCGGCGGCACATGGAGTTGTTGGCGTGAACCCGTTATTATGTGCCCTGTTAAAAGACTGGTTGAATAGCAGACTATCTATGCAGGATTCGCGATTTATTCCCGGTCAGGCGGTTGCGCTGGCCACATCAGAAGTGACTGTTTATCGCTTGCTGTGTCCCAATGCGAGTGCGATGACGGGGCCGGGCACCAATACCTACCTTATTGGCAGCAAAGAGCTGGCTTTAGTAGATCCTGGCCCGGCTCTTCCCGCCCATATAGAGGCGATTACCGCTATGCTTGCCGGACGGCCGTTGCGCCGGATATTCGTGACGCACACTCATGGTGATCATTCACCGGCGACGGCCGAATTGCAGCGTCTGACCGGTGCCGAGGTCATCGGACTAAAACCTGCAGCCGGTGCCGCATACCAGGACGCCAGCTTTGAGCCTTCACGTCTTTATAGCGATGGCGAGTGCATCGATTGTGGTGAGTACGCAGTGCGACTGATCCACACACCCGGTCATGTGTCCAATCACCTGTGTTTCTTGCTGGAACAGGAAGGCATGCTGTTTACCGGCGATCATATTCTGCAAGGTACTACGCCGGTCATTCTGCCACCTGATGGTGATATGAGCGATTACCTGCGTTCGCTGGAGCAGCTTCTTGGCTTGCCCCTGCGCTCACTGGCCCCCGGGCATGGCGATGTGATGACTGAGCCAGCGCAAATGATAGGTACACTGATCCGCCACCGTTTGCGACGTGAACAGAAAATAGTCAGTGCGCTGGCCGGATTTGATCTCGTGACACTGGATGAGTTCGTAATACCGGTTTATGACGATGTGCCACAACATCTGCTGCCCTGGGCCAAAAAGACCTTGTTGGCGCATCTCTACAAGTTAGAGTCAGAGGGCCGCGTGCGACAATTTGCTCAGTGCTCAGCGGAAAATGTTCGCTGGCAACTGATCGATGACTGATTCTTCCTGGTGGGTCTACATCGTGCGCTGCGCCGACGATACCTTGTATACCGGTATCAGCAACGATGTGGAGCGGCGCGTCAGTGAGCATCAATCGCAGGGCCGCAAAACAGCCCGCTACCTGCGCGGCCGGGCACCGCTGGCGCTGGTCTATACACAACAGGCGGGCGATTATGGGGCCGCGCTGCGACTTGAGTATCGCATCAAACAGTTAGACAGAAGAGCAAAACTACGACTGATCAGTGGTGATGAGTCAATTCTTACATCATTAATGGAGCAGGCAGATGAATCCTCATCAGGATGAAAAAATACCCGTTGGCATCAGTGCCTGTCTGCTGGGCGAAGAAGTTCGGTTTAATGGCGGACATAAACAGCATTCTTATATCCAGAAAACCCTGGGCGAGTATTTCAGTTTTCGGACTTTTTGTCCTGAGGTCGATATAGGTCTGGGCATTCCTCGCAAACCGATCAGGCTGATCCGGCGCGATGAGCAGGTCATCTGTGTGGATATTGAGGATTACAAGCTGGACTACACGCAACAGCTGCGCGACAGTGCCGATGCTCAACAGGGCTGGATCAGGGATATGTGTGGTTTTATCCTGAAAAAGGACTCGCCCAGTTGTGGTATGGAGCGGGTCAAAGTGTATGAAGGTCACGGCACCACCAAGGATGGCGCGGGTATATTTGCGGAGACCATGATGCAGAGATTCCCGGCCCTGCCTGTAGAAGAGGAGGGGCGATTGGGGGATGCTGTACTCAGGGAGAATTTCATCCAGCGTGTTTATGTCATGTATCGCTGGCGACAATTACTGCGAGATGGCTTGACAGTCGCCTCGCTGACCGATTTCCATGCCCGCCACAAACTGATACTGATGAGCCACTGCCAGGCAGCCTACAGAGCCCTGGGGCCGTTGCTGGCCGGTGCCCGCAAAGACAATGTGCAGGAGATTGCCGGGCAATATATCCCGCAACTGATGACAGCGCTTAAAAAACGTGCATCGCGTGGCGACCATGTAAATGTGCTGCAACACATACAGGGCTATCTGAAGGCTGACCTGGATGCTGATGACAAAGCGGAACTGCGCGAATCCTTTGAACGTTATCGCCAGGGGCTGTTACCGCTGATTGTGCCGATTACCCTGTTGAATCATCATTTTCGCAAATACCCCAATGACTACATCAGTCGTTCCTGGTACATGCACCCGTACCCGGCGGAAATGGCACTGCAGAATCATATCTGAGTAGGCTATAATGCCGCTCATTCCTGATTTACAGACTATTCGGAACAGATTCCATGAGTGACATCAGCGCGTATATGCGCGACGTTGGTGAGCAGGCACGCAAAGCATCCAGGCTTGTGGCAGCTGCGACCACCTCCCAGAAGAACCATGCCCTGTTGGCTATGGCAGACGCTATAGAACAATCCCGCGAGCAACTGCAAAAGGCCAATGAACAGGATTTGCAGGCTGGTCAGGCTAAAGGTCTGGATGCGGCCATGCTGGACCGGCTGGCACTGACGCCAGCACGCATTGATGGCATGATCGAGGGCCTTCGGCAGGTGGCCGCCTTGCAGGATCCGGTGGGTGAAATCACCGATATGCGTTATCGACCCAGCGGTATACAGGTCGGAAAAATGCGCGTCCCCCTGGGCGTGATTGGCATCATCTACGAATCACGTCCCAATGTGACCTGCGAAGCGGCCAGCCTGTGCCTGAAATCCGGCAACGCCGCCATTCTGCGCGGTGGCTCAGAGGCGTTACATTCCAATCAGGCCATCGCCGACTGTATTCGCCAGGGGCTGGCGAGCGCCGGGTTGAGCAAGCACGCTGTGCAGGTCATCGAGACCACTGACCGGGCGGCTGTTGGCCTGTTGATCACCATGCCGGAGTATGTTGATGTAATCGTACCGCGCGGCGGTAAAGGGCTGATTGAGCGCATCAGTGCAGAATCACGTGTGCCGGTGATCAAACACCTGGATGGCAACTGTCACGTGTATATCGATGACCAAGCGGATGCAGAGAAAGCCATCAGGGTGACAGTTAATGCCAAGACCCAGCGTTACGGCACCTGTAACACCCTGGAATCCTTGTTGGTGGCGCAAAGCCGTGCTGCAGAAATTCTGCCGCTGCTGCATCAGGCGCTGGCAGCACATCAGATCGAGTACCGGGCCTGCCCGACAGCCATGGCCCTGCTACCCGGTGCAAAGGCAGCGACAGAGCAGGACTGGGGCGAGGAATATCTGGCGCCTGTGATGTCTGTCAAGGTGGTTGAATCGATCGATCAGGCCATTGAACATATCAATAAATTCAGCTCCGGCCACACAGAATCCATCATTACGGAAAGCTTTCATCGTGCGCAACGTTTTTTGCGCGAGATTGATTCCAGTTCGGTGATGGTGAATGCCTCAACACGTTTTGCGGATGGCTTTGAGTACGGACTGGGTGCGGAAATCGGCATTTCGACCGATAAGCTGCATGCGCGAGGTCCGGTTGGGCTTGAGGGTCTGACCTCACAAAAATATATCGTGTTGGGTGACGGTCATATCCGCACATGACGGCACGCCTGGGCATAATGGGTGGCATGTTTGATCCTGTTCATACCGGGCATCTGAAGGTGGCCGCTCTGGCCTGTGATGAGCTGGAATTGTCACATGTGCGATTGGTACCGTGTTCAGTACCCAGTCATCGTGGCACGCCGGGCGCCAGCGCTGTCGATCGGCTGAAGATGTTGCAACTGGCTCTGGCTACTGAAACGCGATTTCTGGCAGATGATCGTGAGATCCGTCGTCCGGGCGTATCCTATATGGTGGATACTCTACATAGTTTTCGGCAGGAATTTCCCGACACAACACTTGTTTACATCATGGGGCAGGATAGTTTTGCCGGTTTAACCGGCTGGCACCGCTGGCGGGAAATCTTGACACTCTGCCATCTTTGCGTGGTCAGCCGCCCGGGGGCTGGTCAAATTGTGCACCGGGACTTGCTAGCCAGTCAGGTTAGCACCAGGGCTGCGCTCTATGAGCAGCAGACAGGGCATATTATCCAGATTGACGGAGCGCAATTCTGGCATTCATCAACACAGGTCAGGCAGTTGATTTATTCAGATTCATTGCCAGAAGATCCCGCTGATATTATCCCGGCAAGTGTTTTGCACTATATAAGACAACATAAACTTTACCAAACAAGGCCGTCATCATAACGGCAGGAGAAATCAGGCATTGGAAACCAAACAGCTTGTAGACGTGGTCACCGCCGCACTCGAAGATATAAAAGGATTGCAGATTGAGATTTTTGATGTGGCTGATCTGACCCCATTAACTGACAGCATGATCATTTGCACGGGCACATCCAGTACTCACCTCAAGGCCTTGGCCGATGAGGTTGTGGTCAAAGTAAAGGCGGCCGGTGGTCAGGTATCTGGTGTTGAGGGGCGTGAACAGGCGGAGTGGGTGCTGGTTGACCTGGGTCCTGTTATCGTTCATCTGATGCTTGCCGCTACCCGCGCCATGTATCGTCTGGAGGATCTTTGGAGCATCCGCCCGGAGGGTGGGCAGGCGCAGTGAAGATTACCCTGCTCAGCGTTGGCACACGCATGCCTGCCTGGGTAGAGCAGGGTGTGCAGGAATACAGCAAGCGGCTGCCGCAGGATTTTCGGCTGATCTGCACCGAAGTGCCACTGGGTCGTCGCAGTCGCAGTGGTTCCATTGCTCAGGCGATCAGGCAGGAGTCTGATGCCTTGCTGGCCAAACTGGACGCGCGGGATTATGTGGTTGCGCTGGATGTGCAGGGTCGTCACTTGAGTACGGAGGCGATGGCAGCAAAGATAGGCTCGGTTCGCGACGACGGCAGACATCTTTGTTTGATGGTGGGTGGCCCCGATGGTCTGTCCGAAGAATGCCTGAAGCGCGCCGAGGAGACATGGTCGCTGTCAGCGTTGACGCTGCCACATCCGCTGGTTCGTATTGTGGTTGCAGAGCAGGTTTATCGTGTCTGGAGTGTATTGGTCGGTCATCCTTATCATCGAGAATGAATTCGGTGTACACTATTTGAAACGGGTCACTTACTGACAGGTCAATATGGCACACAAGTTCCGGCTGGACGCACACAAGCAGGAAATTCAGGTCTTTCACAGACGCGTTATTTTTGCTGCCGGATTCGTTGCGCTGCTGGTTCTGGTGCTGGCAGGCTGGATGATCAATCTGCAGTTTTTTAATCACGATTATTTTTCGGCCCGCTCCGATGGCAATCGATTGCACTCCCAGTTTATTCCTCCTACCCGAGGTCTGATTTACGATCGCAATGGCCGTCTGCTGGCTGACAATCGGCCAATATTTAATCTGACAGTGGTCCGCGAAACAGCAACCGATTTTGATCAGTCTCTCGAGCTGTTGCGTAAAATTGTCAACCTGACTGATGATGATATTCAGCAGTATCAGACCCGACTGAGTAGACGGGCCGTGCCTCATACATCAGTGCCACTGAAAATCAAACTGAGTGATGATGAAATTGCCCGGGTTGCAGTCAGCCAGCATAAATTGCCCGGTATTGCCGTTGAGGCTCAGTTACTGCGCTATTATCCCTATGGTGAAGCCATGGCGCATGCGCTTGGATATGTGTCAGAGATTAACCGGGAAGAGTTGCAGGCTATGAGCGAGGAGCAGGCTCGCAATTATCGCGGAACCAATCAGGTCGGCAAGACGGGTATTGAAAAAAACTACGAGTCCTATCTTCACGGTACGGTCGGGTTTGAAACGGTTGAGAAAAATAATCGTGGACGGGTGACCCGAGTGCTGGGGCGCACTGACCCGATTCCGGGTAAGGATATCCAGCTGCATCTGGATTTGCCATTACAGTTGGCGGCCGAGCAGGCGCTGGGAGAGCGGCGCGGCGCTATTGTGGCTATTGACCCGGCGACAGGTGGTGTGCTGGCAATGGTAAGCAAGCCTGACTTTGATCCTAATCTGTTTGTTACCGGGATCAGCCGCGACCAGCTGGCTGCCATGAACCGTTCACGCTATTCACCCATGTTTAACCGGGCTATCAATCCGCGCGTGCCTGGTTCCACCATCAAACCCATTGTGGGCCTGGCTGGCCTGTACCACGGCATTGTTGATCAGGAGTTTGTGATTAATGATCCGGGTTTTTATCGACTACCCGGTCGATCGCGTCCCTATTATGACTGGACCTGGTGGGTCGATAAATCAGGTCATGGACCGGTAGACCTGGAGCGGGCCATTTATCAGTCCTGCAATACTTATTTCAGTCATATCGCTGTGGAGTTGGGCATTGATACGCTGCATGACTATTTGCTGACCTGGGGGTTTGGCAGCAACGCCGCCCTGGATATTCCAGATGCCAATCCCGGACTGGTGCCGTCACCCGCCTGGAAGCGCGAAACGCGCGGTGAACCCTGGTATCCGGGCGAAACTCCGCCGGAGGGATTTGGTAATGGCATGTTCCAGGCCACCACGCTGCAAATGGCCAGTGCGGCAGCGACTATTGCCAATCACGGTGTGATGAAACGTCCCCGCATGTTGAAAGCCCTAAATGACGGTACCGATGATGATTTTGCAGACATTATATTTGGTGATGAGGATGTTTTGCAGCCCCTCTTGCCTTCACCTGAAGACATCGCTTATGTCAGAAAAGCCATGGAACACACTGTCAGTAAACCTTATGATCGCGAGCATCGCCGTCATGAAGGTACCGCCTATCCTTATGTGCACGGTGCGGAACCGCTGGCCTATCCCATGGGTGGTAAGTCCGGTACCGCGCAGGTGGTTGGTGTGCAGGTAGATGCCCGGGGAAACCGGATTGATCCCGAAGAGATCAATCAGGACCATCTGAATCACGCCATGTTTATCGCCTTTGATGCCTCGCCGCAGTCGCGCATTGCCGTGGCAGTCTACGTAGAAAACGGTGAAGGTGGCAGTTCAGTTGCCGGCCCGCTTGCTCGCGAGGTACTGGACGCCTACCTGTTGCCAATTCTTGAGAATGAGAAGCTGGACGAGGAAGCCATGTTGCTGACAAGCAGTCACTAACAGGTTAACATTGCGTCAGATTGGTACGCTCCAATAATGACAGGCTCAGAGGCGGAATGTTTAAAATACGTTTATTGGTCGTTTTAGCAAACGTGTTGATTCTGGCGGCTTGCAGCAGTACCGCGCCGTCGGGCACCACATCGTCTGCCCAGAGTAGTCGATACAGCATCAGTCAGGACCGCGCACCCAGTCAGGCACTGGACCCTTCCCTGATACGTGAAGTCATACCCGAACCCCTGACCCGTACCACCGCAGGAAATCGTTCTCCCTATACCGTCAACGGTCGCACCTATCGTGTCATGGCCAGTGAGGAGGGTTTCCAGCAAACCGGGCTGGCATCGTGGTATGGAGAAAAATTTCACGGGCATCTGACGTCAAATGGCGAAATTTTTGATATGTATCAGGTGTCTGCCGCGCACACCAGCTTACCGATCCCCAGCTTCGCGCGGGTCACCAATCTGGAGAATCAGCGTAGCATTATTGTCAGGGTAAACGACCGCGGCCCCTTTCATAACGACAGAGTAATCGATTTGTCCTATGCGGCGGCCTGGCAATTGGGTTTTGCCAACCAGGGAACTGCACTAGTGCATATAGAGTCAATAGTCCCGGATCAGCGTCTGCTTGCCTCCAATGACAGCAGTTCTGCGGTGAATGGTGTGATGGCCAGTGCCGGTCGTTACCTGCAGGCAGGTGCATTTGCAGATCTTCGGGCTGCCGAACGCCTGTCAGCGCGATTGCGGGAATTAACGACGCGGCCGGTGTTTATTCGTTCGGTTAATGCCGGCAACACCCGCCAGCAGATGCACAGGGTTCGGGTTGGTCCTATAGCGGATCAAAATGAAATCAGACGTATTACAGAAATGATGTCGGCTGCCAATCTCGGGCAGCCGTTTATGGTAGACGAGTAACAGGGATACACAGGATATGACCATAGTTGGAAATAACGGGCAGTCGGCAATAATCAGCGGCTGGCGCAGGTTGACAGCCTGGGTGACACTGGCAGGTGTTTTGATGCTGAGTATCGTGCCCGCCAGTGCGCAGACAATCATGCCGCGGCCACCTGAAATTGCTGGCAGCAGTTACATTCTGATGGATGCCACAACCGGCTACGTGATCATGGAGCACAATGCTGACGAGGCGTTACCACCGGCAAGTCTGACCAAAATGATGACCTCCTATGTTGCCGAAGTTGAAATAGACAATGGCAACATGACCTACGAAGATCAGGTATTTATCAGTGAAAAGGCCTGGCGTACCCAGGGCTCCAAGACGTTTGTGGACGTAAACAGCTATGTCAGAGTTGACGACCTGCTTCGCGGCATCATTATTCAGTCCGGCAACGACGCCAGTGTTGCCATGGCTGAACATATAGCAGGCAGCGAGGAAGCATTTGCTGATCTCATGAATCAGCACGCTCAGGTACTGGGAATGACTAATTCCTATTTTATCAACTCAAGCGGCCTGGATGACGATGGCAACACCAACCTGATGTCGGCACGTGATCTGGCAACGCTGGCGCGGGTCAAGATCATGGAGCATCCGCGTCACTACGCGATGTACTCTGAGCGGGAATTTACATTTAACGGCATTACTCAGGCCAATCGAAATACACTGCTGTTCCGTGACCCCTCAGTGGACGGCATGAAAACCGGTTGGACCACTCAGGCAGGTTACTGTCTGGTGGCTTCGGCCGAGCGCGATAATATGCGCCTCATTTCTGTGGTCATGGGGACAGCCAGTGAGGATGCACGTGCCGTTGAGACTCAGAAAATGCTGAGCTATGGTTTCCGCTTCTATGAGACTCGCAAGCTTTACGATGCCGGTGAAGTGCTTGACAGCGCCCGGGTCTGGTCGGGCGCGGAAAATTCTGTTGATCTCGGTATTCGCGATGAAGTCGTCTTGACAGTACCTCGGGGCCGCTCGGACGATCTGGTGGTCACTCTGGATACAGAAGAGATCATTCGCGGGGGATTCGATGCCGGGACTGTGCTGGGGCAAGTGCAGATCACATTGGATGAGGATGTGCTTTACAGTGGTGATGTGATTGCCACGCAGGCTGTTGAACGGGCCGGATTCATCAAGCGCATTATCGATGCCCTGACCCTGTTCTTTATGGGATTGTTCAGCTAAATGACCGTTAACGTTCACAACATAGAGCAGCAGGCACCGAAAATTGAGTTTCCGTGTCGCTATCCTATAAAGGTCATGGGACATGCCATTGACGGTTTCGAACAAGCTGTCATCGATACCGTCAGGCGTCATGCACCAGAAGTGCAGGAACAAGACGTTAGTTCTCGCCCAAGTGCTAAAGGCAATTACCTGTCCGTTACCATCGTTATTGAGGCGACCGGGCAGGAGCAGCTTGAAATTCTGTTCGCGGATTTAAAAAGGCTGACAGCGGTCAAGCTGGTGTTATGACCCGGGCTTTAGTGCTGCGCCAGTTGGGGCTACAGGACTATATCCCTGTTTTTCACGCTATGCGTGAATTCACCAATCATCGTCAGACAGATACACCCGATGAGTTGTGGGTGCTGTCTCACCCACCAGTCTTTACTCAAGGGCAAGCCGGCAAAGCAGAGCACTTGCTGGCGCCCGGCGATATACCGGTGGTGCAGATCGACCGTGGTGGTCAGGTAACCTATCATGGACCCGGACAATTGGTAATTTACCTGCTGATTGACGTCCGCCGGGCTGATATAGGTGTGCGCGACCTGGTCAGCCTGATCGAGCAGTCTATTATCGAGACGCTGTCATCTCTGGGAATAAACGCTCAGACCAGGGATTCCGCCCCGGGAGTGTACGTGAACGATGCCAAGATAGCAGCATTGGGCTTGCGCATCCGCCGTGGCTGCTCGTACCATGGCCTGAGTCTGAACGTGGACATGAATTTACAGCCCTTTGCCCGGATCAACCCTTGTGGGTACCAGGGCATGGAGGTGACACAGGTCAGAGATCTGATTGATACCAGGGAATGTGGGTTGACTGATTCTGTCGATTTGATGTCGGCAGTTGAAAAATTACTTCTGCAGGCACTGATCGCACGTTTGCCTGCACATGGTTGGATTGATGTAAAACAATCGCTGGATGAGCGATGATGACGGGAGATTTTATGCGGTTGTGGGAAAGGATGTCGGGCCATGCAAGACGGCCATTAAAAGCGGCAGTGTTGCTGTCATGTGCGCTGATTGCCGGCGGTACAACATCAACGGTATTTGCCAATACATTGGTGCGGGTGGCGACCAGTTATGGTGACTTTACCATTGAGTTGTTTGATGAACAGACACCTCAGACCGTCGCGAATTTTCTGGGCTATATCGATCGTGGCGACTACAGTGGCTCGGTTTTCCATCGTTCAGTGACTGACTTTGTAGTGCAGGCCGGCGCCTACCGCTGGCTGGGTGACTGCGATTTTGCCGAGCGCCAGCCCGGCGTTAACTGCAGTGCCCAGCGGATTACACAGCAGGCGCCAGTAGTGAATGAGCCTGGAATATCCAATACTCGCGGTACGTTGGCAATGGCAAAGCTGGAAGGAAATCCGGATAGTGCCACCAGTCAGTGGTTTATCAATCTGGGTGATAACAGCGAAACGCTGGATAGTCAGAACGAAGGTTTCACTGTGTTTGGTCGAGTGCTGGGAGACGGCCTGAATGTGGCTGAGTCCATTAATGATCTGCCGGTCACGGCAGCAGGCGGTGAGGCGCAGCAGATGCCCGTGCGCGGCTCGTCTGTGCTTGGTTTGCCATTGACCGAAAATCTGGTTTTGATCAACATGCACCGGGTGCAGCGTTATTCGACGGCGTTGCATGTTTTTGAGCATCAGACCGGCATATTGAGCACTCAGGTCACTACCGACCAGTTCGGTCGCATGAGCTTGGTGCTTAAACTTGTCGAGTCAGAAACGGACATCATTTTTGAAGTTGATCCGCGCAGTATGGTGGATCTGGAAATCGAACCGGCCGCCCTGGCCAGTTTCAGCTCTGATGATCAAAGGCTGCGAATTCCGCAGCTGGAAGTGAATGACAATGGCAACCTGTCGATTCTGAATAATGTAGTGCTGCGTCTGTCTGATGAGGCACGATTGCGCTTTGTGCTGGAATCCTACGAATGAGCGCGCCAAGAGGTGAGTTCAGCTCCCGTTTCGGGTTTCTGATGGCCGCCTCGGGCTCAGCCGTCGGACTGGGCAATATCTGGGGTTTTCCTACCAATGCCGCCAGCAATGGCGGTGCAGCATTTTTGTTTACCTACCTCATCCTTGCATTTGCGTTGGCATACCCGGCGTTGATGGCCGAGTTGATCATTGGGCGCCATGCCAAAGCAAATGCCGTCGCAGCTCTGCGCGGATTGGCCCGCAATGATGCCACCCGTGCACTTGGAACCACCGTCGGTTTTGCCGGCATGGTGACAGTTAGTTTTATTCTGAGTTTTTATGCCATCGTCAGCGGCTGGATGCTGGCTTACATGTTTTCCGCACTAGCCGATATTGTTCGTGCAGATGGCCTGTCATCATGGCTGCAGACGCCGTCATTGATTCGTGATGGACTGTTTACCGTCATTTTTATGAGTCTGACCATTGTGGTTGTTGTAGCCGGTGTGAAACACGGTATCGAGAAATGGGCGTCGCGTTTAATGCCGTCTCTGCTCCTTATCCTGTTGGCACTGATTGTTTATGTGATGACTCTTGATGGCGCAATGGACGGGCTGAGAATGTATCTGGTACCGGACTTTAGCCGGCTGGCAGACACCAGTTTGCTGCTAAGTGCCATGGGTCAGGCATTTTTCTCGCTGTCGCTTGGTGTGGGCACCATGCTCATTTATGGCTCCTATGTCAGCAAGCGGGAAAATCTGCCAGCGCTGGGCGGTATGGTAACCCTGCTGGATATTGGTATTGCCGTTACGGCAGGTTTGCTCATACTGCCGGCCATGATGGTGGCGCTCAATAGTGGTATTCAGATTTACGATGACCAGGGGGGGCTGGTCGCTGGCCCCGGATTGATTGTTGCCGTGCTGCCAGCTTTGTTTCAGCAAATGGGTGATGCCGGGATTCTGGTGGCACTGGCCTTTTTTGTGTTGATGAGTATTGCTTCCGTGACCTCTTCAATTTCCATGCTTGAAGTGCCACTTTCCTACATGGTGGAAGAACATGATCTGTCGCGGCGCAAGGCGGGTGTTCTGTTGGGTGGTGGGATAACGCTGATCAGTCTGGTGATTGCAGTTAATTTTGACACGTTGTTTGAGTTGGTCGTGAGCCTTACCACCGAATACAGTCAGCCGCTGTTAGGCTTTTTCTTCGCGATATTTGCTGGCTGGATCTGGAATCGGAACGGTATTCTGCAGGAAATCAGACAGGGATGTGATGATGCTGAGCACGGACTGTTCTGGCGGATCTGGCCTTTTTACATCCGTTTTATCTGCCCAGTGGCAATCATGGCAGTTTACGTGCAGATGATCTGGGGCTGATAATCAGACTTGGAAAGTCCGCACCGCCTGACAAAAGGCATCAATCTCAGCGCTGGTATTAAAATAGTGTACTGAGGCGCGATTAATGTCCGGCAGGTCTCTGACCTCAAATTCCAGGCGGGTATTATTGCGTCGAATGACTGAGGTGTTGATTCGGTGCTGGCGCAGGTGAGTCTGTAATTTAACGGCATCGGCATTCTTCACACTGAAACTGACGATGCCGCCCAGAATATTCAGTGCAGTTTCTGAGTCTGTGGCAAACGCCTGGTCATGTATCTGCACTCGAGGCAGTTCTGATAACTTGCAGCGTAGCTCGTTAGCAAGCGTTTTAATTCTCTTTTCTATATTGCTCACACCCAGGGCCGTGGCGTAGTCGGCTGCGACTGTCAGTCCAATTCTGGCCGCCACATTGTGCTCCCATAATTCGAAGCGCCGGGCATCGTCCCGCCAGCTGAATTGGTCACGGGATGTCCAGATGACTGACTGCAGATCCGGCGCATCCGGTTTCAGGTAATTCAGCACGGAATGTCGCACATACATGAATCCTGTGCCACGAGGGCCCCGTAGATACTTGCGGCCACTGGCGGTCAACATGTCGCAATTTATGTCATTGACATCAATATGCAGTTGGCCCGCCGACTGGCAGGCATCAATCAAATACAGAATGTTGTGTTTGCGAGCCAGTTTGCCGACTTCGGCGACCGGCTGGATCACTCCATTCTGACTGGCGACATGAGTCAACGCGATAAGCCGCACGTTTTCGTCCAGGCGCTGCTCCAGTGCCTGAAGAGAGATCAGCCCATTGTCATCATTATTGATGACTTCAATATTCACCTGATGACGATGGGCCAGCTCCAGCAGGGAAAGGTAATTACTGGCGTACTCGGATTCGCCGATAATGATTCGCTCACCCGGTTCGAAAGCGATGGCGTGTAACAGCAGGTTCCACGCTCGGGTGGAGTTCTCGGCATAGGCAACTTCGCGCGGATTACAGTTCAACAGGCCGGCAACCGCCGTGTAGAAATGTTCACTGGCTTGATGTTGTGCCTCGGCAGCCTCATAGCCACCGAGGCGCTGTTCCAGCGTCAGATATTGCAGGACTGCATCCGTCACCGATTGTGGTTGCAGGGAAGCGCCAGCGTTATTGAAGTGAATAAGTTCACTGCAAGCCGGTGTTTCTTCACGCAGCCGGTCGATGTTCAGCATAATCAGGCCAGTTTGATGGCGCGGCCATGGTTGTAAACTTCGACCAGCTTCTCGTGCATGGCACGAATCGCTTTTTCGTAGTCATCTTCATCCAGCACAAACTGCATATCCACCTGACGCATACACTGATGCACGCCCAGAATGTCGACGCCATTATCGGCGAGGGCCTTGGCGGTTCGTGCCAGCATGCCGGGGATTTTCAGATCACTGCCGATAGCGGAGACAATGCAGACCTTGCGCACGTTTATCTCAGCGCCGGGAAACAGCTCATTGAGTTGAGTCTGAATGCGTTTGACGGTTTTCAGGTTGGCAGACAGGTAATGTGTAATGGTATTGGCATTCAAATCTTTATTGATCACCTGACCTTTATATCGGGTGATCTGCGCAAGAAACTGTTTTTCGTAATGAGACAGATCGCCGACCATATCCTGGTCAAACAGCTCGATGGCATAAACCCCCTGGCGACCGGCAATAATTTCGACACAGGCTGAATCGCTGACATAATCCCGCGTAATCAGGGTGCCGCCATGCTCAGGCTCAAAAGTATTCTTGACGCGCAGATGAATATTGTTCTGACGCAGGCCTTTTGCTGCCCGAGGGTGAATCGCCTCCATGCCCAGATTGGCCAGTTGGTCAGCCACGTCATAATTGGTGCGGCCGATCGGTACCGCTTTAGATTCGCCAACAATGCCCGGATCAGCACTGCTCAGGTGAAACTCCTTGTGAATGATCGCTTCGCGCGCGCCAGTCAATACGGCTATTCGACTAAAGGTCATTTCGCTGTAACCACGGTCGAAAATAGCCATCAGGCCGCCTTCGCAGTGGCTGTAGCCGGTTGCGATAGGTAACTCCTGACTCAGATCAATACCTTCGAAAGCTTTTGAGATATTGTCATCCAGACTAAGGTGTTTAGTGCTTGCCCAGCCGGACAGGTCAACAAAGCGTGCATTAATGCCGTGGAGTTGCAGCAGTTTGGCGGTGTTAAATGCGCTGTGCATTTCACCCAGGCTGGCGAGCATTTCTCGAACCGTTAACAGATAATCCGACAAGGCAAAGTGGCCATGTTGACAGAGGCTGGATACGTCCTCCAGGACGCTTTCAGCATCACTCAATCGATCCAGAATGAAGTCATCGGCCAGTTTGCACTCACTCTTTGGATGCGGCGCAAACAGTTCACCATTGATTTCCAGCATGCGCGCCCGTAAGGCTGCAAATGCATCACGCCAGCTTTGCTGCTCTTCGGCGTCAGAAAACAGTGCGTACACGCCCGGTTGGCCGGTTTTCTTATGCTCAAGCAGCATGTTGGTGATGCCGGAATAGGCGGAGACTACAAAAATACGCTGATAGTATTCTCCGTTCAAAGCCGGATTCATAAAGATGTTCTGGCGGACCGCATCAAACTGGCTCATTGAAGTGCCGCCAATTTTTTCAACGGTATGTTCGCGCGCGTTACTAGAAGCGTTCGGGTCAGTCATTTGTCATCCTGTGATGATGAATTTAATGCTTGAAGCGCGCGCATTATAGCGTAACTGGCTATTGATTTCATGAGTAACCCAGTGACAGTCAGGTAACCTGGTCACTCAAGAACATGGAGATAGATAAATCTGGCATTCGGATCCTGGGGGATGGGGTGGGCTTCCGCATTCAGTTCAATAGCGGTGAAAAGCGCCTTGAACGACTCGCATAGTGTGTTATAGATGACCTCTTGAATGATCAGGATATTGTAGTGCTCCAGACCTCTGGAGCGGGCAAGGATCTTCATCTGTGATGCGATTTCCGGGTGCTTTCGCAATTCTTCATAGCGATACGCCTGGACGAGTGCGTCGCCGAACAGGTCATAGGCGCGAATACCGCTGCTTTGGAATGTTCCCTGTACGGAATTGTAGGCGAGTCCCATAGCTGCTTTGATGGGGTAGCCATAGCCGAACTTCTGGACTTCTTCATTAAAGGCCTGAAACATCATCAAGGCAGTCTCAACAGCGTGATCTGACAATGTTCTGGAGTTGTCTGTCAGGAACGGATAACCGATGGCGCTAATGAAGCCGTCTCCGGTTTCTTTCAGGCGAAAGGCTCTGGCTTGCAGGGGGTTATGTTTGTAACCCATCATACAGATTTGTGAGAAGGCACGAAAAACCTGCAGGAAAAAAGCCTGGGTACGTTCGTGTCTGATGTTGCTTGAGCTTTGAATATCGAATACGTTGATAATCGCCTGGCTTTTATCCACTGGCATGGTTTCTTCAAGTTGGTCGCCGGCTTTGATACGTTCCAGTTGATGCTGGTAAACAAGTTTTGACAGCTGTTTGTAGAGGTGTTGACGGGTGTCTGCATCAATCGACTTGTAATAGAAACGTGTCTGGATACGGCTGAAGAACAGCCAGCTGACAATGATGCCCCCCAGATACCCCTGTATCAGCTGGATGGCATTGATTGCCAGATAGTCGGCGTTTATCAGATAGATCAGTAGCGCGGTCAACAGCGTAAAAAAGGAATTGCGCAGCAAAGTAATAGTGAAGCTGATGTGATACGAAAATGCCGTGGTCATCAAGATGACAAAATTAATCTGACCGGACAGTGCCAGGAAAATATCGGATTGATTGTCCTGGTCAAGCTGTGGCAAAAATACGATGTACAGTGACAGACAAAAGCCGAACAGAATGCTGAGCAGAAATAGATCCAGTATCTGTCGAGAGTATTTCTCGATTCCTGCGAAAAGCAGCGACAGCCATGGATAGACAAATACCAGCGCAATCGGGAAAGCGTAGGTCAGCAAACTTTGATATGCATGGGGGTTGCCACTATCCTGCAGGCTCAGCCAGGTTAACAAGGAAGACAGGGCCAGCAACAGAGCGGCTGTTTTGCCTGGCCAGTTGCGCAGTGCCCTGGATGCATCATCGCGCATCTCGTCCCTGAACTCTTTGGCGTGCTCCTTGCAATACGCCTTGTACTTATCTGTTTTCATGGGCGCTTTTCATAATGATGTTCCGGCCTGTAAGGCTGTGGTGCAGTGATTATACATAAAAGACAGAGCGCAGCAATTGCGTAGAGCGTACACAGCCGTGTATAACAGGCGGCAAGTCAATTTCAGATAGCAGGGTGTACAGCATGTTAGCGAATATGGTTCTGGTTCTGTTTGTCGCGATTATCTTCAGCCTTATCTGGGGGCGTCTCAGGTTCTTTAAAATCAATAGCGGAACGAGTAGCTGGCTTGCATTGACCTATGATCTGGCAGTCGCTGTTCAGATGATTGTGACAGTCTGGTCATTTCTTAATGTGACGTCCATCACAAAACTATCGTTGCTGGTTTGTGCTCTCTTGTATCTGCTTTCTCTGGTGCTATTCTGGTGGTCGATTGTGAAGGCAAAGTCACTCGATTTTGCCTTCAGTAATCATGTTGGAAGTATTGTGACATCAGGTCCGTTTGGGCTGTTCCGACATCCGTTTTACGTCTCATATATTATTGCATGGTTTGCTGGTTCATGGTTGTTCGGTTCGATCATCTTGTGGGCTACGTTCCTGTATCTATTGGCGTTTTACGTGATTTCGGCGCGCAAGGAAGAGCGAATGATCATGTTGAGTGATCAAGCCGCGCAGTACAAAGTATACAAAAATAACGTGGGCATGTTCTTACCGAGGATAAAACTATGGAAGCGATTAAATTCAGAACGTTGACAGAAGAGCAGGACATTGATTTTTTTCTGAGCCGATTCGAGAGTTATGTTGGTGTTAAACTGCCTTACGACTACGCCGCCAGAAGTCAGTTTGTAGCCGGGTTTAAGGGCGATGAAATGGTGGGTGGTTACATGTTGGTCACCAGGCCCGAATTCAGAAGTCTGATGTTTGTGCCGGATGATGTAAAATCATCGCATGAATTTTTTCGGCATGACGACTACGACATGATGGAAATTAATGGTGTCTGGATGAGCGCCAAACTCAAAACAGCATCGGAGCAGTTTTCAATCTGGTTAAAACTGATACTTGACGCGTTTCGATGTCGAAAACAGTTTGTGCTGCTGATGGCCAATCAACGCAATATCAATATCCGACACGTCCATGCCATGACTGGTGCCACAGATATCTATGAGGGCGAGCCTATGCTGATGGCGGGCGAGAAGAGTCATTCGAGCATACGGGTGAGCTATACCACGCGCTGGTCCTTGTTGCTGAATGTGCCGCGTTACTGGCTGGAGTACAAAAGCCGCGAGCGCCGTTTCCACCGTCGCCTGAAACAGCGCGCTTATTCCAGAGTGGCCGGCAGGGCAGGTTGATACGATAAATCGGTATGCTTCCACGTTGGCATAGCAGAGCTGAGTTCGCACAGTTCTGCTTGTGCCCGGCTGGGTCTCCATTTAATATGAGACCTGCATAGCGGAGGATACATTGTGACTCAGGATCGCGTTAAAACATTATTGGCTCAGCTCCAGGCCGAGCTGTCAAAGGCTGAAGATCTGGATGAGGAAACGCTGGCTCTTGCCCAGCAACTGGACGACGACATCGACGCACTTCTTGAGCGTCAGGAACCGAATAGTCCGGAGATGGACAATGCAATTGCCCTGGAAGCCAGATTTGCAGCAAATCATCCAGTTGCCGAACGGATCGTACGGGAAATTATTGCGACGCTTGGGCGGATTGGAATTTGAGCGCTCTGCCACTCAGATGGCAGATTAACTGCTCAAGGATGATCCAGGGTGACTGTGATCCCAGGCCTTTTACTGCCATGTCGACATCCCTTAGCTGGGATAGCATTGATTGAAATGAATCGCTGGAATGGCGTTGCAGTGTCCTGTTGACTAATGATTGTCGGTTTTTCCAGACACGAGCGCTTTGCACAGCCGCAGCAAGGGATGTGCCTTTTTCTATCTGCAGCGCCATGCTCATAAGCAGTCTGATTTCTCTGGCCAGCATGGCGACGATCATCAGTGCTTCTGCACCTTCTTCACGCATGCGCTGTAGCGTGTGTACTGCTTTGACTGGATCTCCTGCCAGGCAGGCATCGATCAGGGAGAATACGTTGAACCGTGAATTGTCGGCGACGCTACGGGCGATATCCTGGATGCCAAGTTGTCTGTCCTTGCCATACAGCAAAGATAGTTTTTCTATTTCCTGGTCTGCCGCCAACATATTTCCTTCTATCCGATCCGCCAGAAGCTGCAAAGCATCGGCGTCAGCCCGCAAATTGAAGTTGGCCAGACGTCGGCTGATCCAGGCATTGAGTTTGTCAGTCTCAACAGCGTAGACCTGCACCAGAACAATATTCTGCTCAATTTTCTTGAACCACTGAGTTTTTGTAGCGGCACTATCCAGTTTCGGACTTATCATCAGCAACAGTGTATCGGTGGCCGGGGACAGCAGGTACTCTGTCAACTGTTTACGCGCCGGCTCATCCAGTTTGCCCTGCCGAAGGCGCAGCTCGATCAGTTTTTTATCGGCGAACAGAGACATGCTGCTGCTGGCGGCGTGAAGTGTGCGCCAATCGAACTGTCGGTCGACCTCATAAACTTCACGTTCGGTATATCCGTTGCTGCGACTTTTTTTACGTAAGGCGTCGGTCAGCTCACGTAGCTGTAGAGGCTCATCCCCGCAAATCCAGTACGCATTATGCAACTCGCCTTGCAGGTGCCTGTTGAACTGATCTGCATAGACCTTCATAAGGAAACAGCCTGCAGGCGTCTGATCACCTGACTGGCAAGCTCGCGTCTGATATCTGCCAGCAACAATTCCTGACCGCTGCTGCTGCCGCTGATATTGGCAGTATCTTCATAGAATGTGCCGCTGGCGGTGAGTGTTTCGGGACCGGCCAGGTGCTGGCCGGCGCGATAAAGATTCGCCTGGATACTGACTGTCAGCTCATACTGCCCGGCGCCGGCGCGGGTATTGATACTGATCGTTCGGCGTTCCTGTTCTTCAGCCGACAGCACGAGCTGCAGATCACTGTTATTGTTTTCGACAAGGTCCACATTACTGGCCCGCAAAGCCTCGATAAGCGGAGCCCGCAAGGGGTAGGGGCCTGCCGGATGACTCAGGATAAGCGTCGGGAATGGCAGCGCTGCTGACTCTGAGCCGCGCAGGGTAAAGCCACAGGCGCTGACAGCAGACAGGCCCAGTGTCAGGATCAGCACGCGCACCGCGTTCATCAGGCCACCACAATGTTGATCAGCTTGCCGGGAACAATAATGACCTTACGCACGGTCTTGCCTTCTGTGAAGTTGCGTACATTGCCATCGGCCAACGCCAGCGCTTCCAGCTGGTCCTTGCCGATGTCGCGTCTCACGTCCAGTCTGCCGCGCAGTTTGCCATTAACCTGAATGACAATCTGAATCTGATCCTGTATCAGAGCGTCGGAGTCTACTGACGGCCAGGCCTCATTGATAATGGCCTTTTGGTGTCCCATGCTCATCCAGAGTGCGTGGCAGAAATGCGGGACAACCGGCGACAGCGACAACAGAACGATCTCCAATGCCTCCTGAACCACGGCGCGATTTTGCTGGTTATCAGCGCTGCAGTCGTTCTCGTCCTGGAACCGTGTAATGGTGTTGACCAGCTCCATGACAGCGGCGATGGCCGTGTTGAATGTCTGACGGCGACCATAGTCGTCGCTGACTTTCTGCAAAGTGCTGTGAGTTTTAAAACGCAGTTGTTTCTGTGAATCTTTCAGGCTGGTCGTGTCAAACGCTGCCTCACAGGTGCCATGAGTCACTACAATGCGCCAAAGCTTCCGCAGAAATCGCGAACTGCCTTCCACGCCGCTGTCGGACCACTCCAGGGATTGATTGGGTGGCGCTGCAAACATGGTGAACAGGCGGACCGTGTCAGCGCCGTATTGCTCTATCAGTTGTGCTGGTTCAACAGTGTTACCCTTGGACTTCGACATTTTACTGCCGTCTTTTAACACCATACCCTGAGTCAACAGGCGCTTGAATGGCTCATCGGAACTGATCAGTCCTTCGTCGCGCATCAATTTGTGGAAGAAACGGGCGTATAACAGGTGCAAAATGGCATGTTCAATTCCCCCGATATACTGGTCAACCGGGAGCCAGTAATCGGCCCGCTCGTCCAGCATGCCGGTTTTCAGGTCCGGGCACGCATAACGGGCATAGTACCAGGAGGACTCCATAAAGGTGTCGAAAGTATCTGTTTCGCGCTCAGCATCGGAACCGCAGGCAGGGCATTTGACCTGATAGAACTCGGGCATACGTTTGATGGGCGACCCCGAATCGGTGAAGCTGACATCCTCGGGCAACACAACAGGCAGATCTGACTCGGGAACCGGCACCGCGCCGCAAGACGAACAATTGATGATCGGAATAGGTGTGCCCCAGTAGCGCTGACGTGAGACACCCCAGTCGCGCAATCTGAAATTGACCTGCTTGCGGCCGATACCCCGTTTGTTGAGCCAGGCTTCAATCGCATCAAACGCCGCGCTTGAGCTCAGTCCGTCGAATTCGCCGGAATTGATAAGTACGCCTTTTTCGGTAAAAGCCGCTTTTTCCAGATCGCATTCAGCATCGTCCGTAGCCGCTTGTATAACCTGTTTGATTGGTAATTGATATTTGCGGGCAAACTCGTAGTCCCGTTGATCATGGGCCGGAACGGCCATGACTGCGCCGGTTCCGTAGCTCATCAAAACAAAATTGGCGACAAAAATCGGAATAAGATCACCGGTGATCGGATGCACAGCCTTGACGCCGCTGTCCATGCCCAGTTTTTCCATGGTCGCCATATCGGCTTCAGCTACCTTGATGTGGCTTTGCTGTTCGATAAACGCGGCCAGGGCAGGGTTGTCAGCGGCAGCCCGTTCGGCCAGCGGGTGCTGAGGTGCCACGGCTGCGTAGGTGACGCCCATCAGGGTATCCGGTCGGGTGGTATAGACAGTGATCTGCTCATCACTGTCGGCGATTTTGAAGCTCAGCTCTACACCTTCTGAGCGACCAATCCAGTTGGCCTGCATGGTGCGCACTTCATCTGGCCAGTCTTCGAGCTTGTCCAGATCGTCAAGAAGCTCCTGAGCGTAATCAGTGATCTTGATAAACCACTGTGGAATTTTGCGCCGCTCCACCAGAGCACCAGAGCGCCAGCCGCGTCCGTCAACTACCTGTTCGTTTGCCAGCACAGTCTGATCAACCGGATCCCAGTTGACCTCGGCTTCTTTCTTGTAAACCATGCCCTTTTGGAACAGTTTGGTAAAAAACCATTGTTCCCAGCGATAGTAGTCTGGGTGGCAGGTCGCCAGCTCACGACTCCAGTCATAGGCATAACCCAGTTGTTTGAGTTGTTTGCGCATGTAATCAATGTTGCTCCAGGTCCAGGACGCAGGTGCAATGCCGCGCTGCATGGCCGCATTTTCGGCGGGCAAACCAAATGCATCCCAGCCCATAGGCTGCAGGACATTCTTGCCCAGCATGCGCTGGTGTCGACTGATCACATCGCCAATCAGGTAGTTGCGTACGTGACCCATATGCAGGTGGCCGCTGGGGTAGGGGAACATGGACAGGCAGTAAAATTTCTCCTTGTCCGGGTCTTCAGTGACGCGGAAACTTTGTTGTTCCTCCCAGTACTGCTGGGCGGTCTGTTCTACCTGGGCTGGCTGGTATTGAGTGTGACTTTCAGTGCTCATCTTGGATTGTGTTTTCCTGCGGGCATAAACAAAAATTAATTGGGTTCAGTGGACGTCGGTACTGTCAGTTTTAATAGCCTTATCTGACGGCTGTCGGCGTTAAGGACGGTGAAGCGATACTGGTCCAGTTCTACGGTCTCGTCCCGCTCCGGAATGTGACGCAGTTTTTGCAGCAGCAGGCCGCCGACGGTGTCTGCTTCTTCGTCACTGAACTCGCTGCCGAAGTACTCGTTAAATTCTTCAACCGGGGTCAGCGCCTTGACGATGAATTGCGAGTCTCCCAACGGTTTGATATAGCTTTCATCGTCGACATCATATTCATCATCAATTTCGCCAATTATCTGTTCCAGCACATCCTCAATAGTGACCAACCCGCAAACCATGCCGTACTCGTCAATAACCACTGCCATATGGTTGCGGGTTTCACGAAACTCTTTCAGCAGAACATTGAGCCGCTTGCTCTCCGGCACGCAGGTGGCGGGGCGAACCATGTCTTTCAGATTAAAGCGTTCGTTGCTGTCCGTTAAAGCCAGCGGCAACAGATCTTTGGCCAGCATAATTCCGATAACCTGGTCTGGATTGTCACCCGTGACGGGGAAACGGGAATGAGCCGCTTCAATGACGATATCCAGAATCTCCTGCAGGGAGTCGTTGATCGATACGGTGACCATTTGCGAGCGAGGGATCATGATTTCCCGTACCTGCATACTGGACACTTGCAGTGCGCCCTCGATAATGCTCAGAGCATCGGCGTCGAGCACTTGATCCTGTTCAGCGTTTCTGATCAGATTCAGCAGGCTTTTGGTGTCCGTCGGCTCATCGCTGAACACCTGCACAATGCGCTCCAGCCAGGATTTCTGGCGGGTTTCGCCAGTACTGGGGGGTTCGTCGGTCATGCTGTCTCAATGCTCCTGTCGATATAAGGATTGGCAACGGCCATCTGGGCCAGAATATTGATTTCAAGTGTTTCCATTTTTTCGGCGTCGGCATCGTTCTGATGGTCAAACCCATTCAGATGCAGAACACCGTGTACCAGTATATGCGCCCAGTGATCAGCCAGCGATTTATGTTGCTCCTGCGCTTCCGTGCGTAGAACTTCCGGGCATATCAAAAGGTCGCCCAGCGGGATATATTCCAGATGGTCGGTAACCACTGAAGGCAGATCACCAGGGAATGACAACACATTTGTCGCTGAATTTTTGTGACGAAAGTGACTGTTTAATTCTGCGGAGACCTCTTTGCCGACCAGTCGAACGACCAGCTGTACTGGCCGTGCGTCAGCCGCAGCCAGTGACGGACCGGCCTGCTGCTGAGCCAGCTCGCACCAGCGGGCTATTTGCGTATCGTCTGGTGCATCGTCGAAGACTTCATCCCGAATGATGTCAACCGTCACGGTCTTTGCTGTTGGCATTGTCCTGGCTCAGTGGTTTGATGGTCGACTGTTTCTCATACGCATCATAAGCTTCTACAATTTTCTGCACCAGGGAGTGGCGTACCACATCTTTGGAGTCAAAGTGGCTGAAACCGATGCCGGGTAGATTGTTTAATACTTTCAGGACATGAACAAGCCCGGAACGGGTGCCTTTGGGTAGATCGATCTGGGTGATATCTCCCGTGATAACAGCCGTTGAGCCAAAGCCGATTCGGGTCAGAAACATTTTCATTTGAGATACGGTGGTATTCTGGCTTTCATCCAGAATGATAAATGAGCCGTTCAGTGTTCGACCGCGCATGTAGGCCAGAGGCGCGACCTCGATCACATTTTTCTCAATCAGCCGGGTGACTTTTTCGAAACCCAGCATTTCATAAAGTGCGTCATACAGAGGGCGCAGATAAGGGTCGATTTTCTGGGACAGGTCGCCAGGCAGAAAGCCCAGTTTTTCGCCTGCCTCCACCGCCGGTCGCACCAGCAGCAGACGCTTGACCTGGTCCTGCATCAAGGCTTCAACGGCGCAGGCCACGGCCAGGTAGGTTTTGCCTGTGCCAGCCGGTCCGATGCCAAAGTTGATATCCATCTGGCGGATGTTCTCTACATATTGGCGTTGGTGCTTGCCGCGGGGTTTGATGGAGCTGCGCGGTGTCTTGATCAACACCGGCTTCAGATTCTCGGTCAATTCACTTGGCTGAACGCTGATCTGCTGTTCAGTGACAGGCACAAAACCAGACTCCCGCAAGGTCAGGTGAATGATGTCCGGACTCACGGCGGTGCCGTCTTCGGTTATGGCATAAAGTGAGTCCAGGACGCGGGCGCCTTCCTTGACAGAGTCCTCAGCACCAGAGAGCTGAAATACATTGCCGCGATGGCGGATCTGCAGTGCCAGTGAATTTTCGATCTGGTGGATATGCTCGTTCTGGTGCCCGCACAGATTGGCCAGGCGATAGGTGTTGTCCGGCTCCAGCGTGAGCCGTTGAGTGCTTTGTTCAGTAGCCATGCAGCAGGGGGTAAACCTCCGGGAAATTGACAGACATTACGCAGTCAGTATAGAGCAAGTTAAAGCTCGCCTGCCAGAGAGTTAGGGTACGCTTCCACAATTTTAACTTCAACAAAGTTTCCGACCAGTTCCGGGTCATCACAGCTGAAATTGACCACGCGATTATTTTCCGTGCGTCCTTGCAGGCTGTTGAGCCCCCGTTTTGACTCGCCGGTGACCAGGATCCGTTGCGTGCTGCCCACCATAGCCCGACTGATGGCTGCCGCCTGTTGATTGATCTGTGCCTGCAGCACGGTCAGGCGGTGTTTTTTCTCCTGCTCGCTGGTGTTGTCTGGCAGATCCGATGCGGGTGTGCCGGGGCGTGGACTGTAGATGAAGCTGAAGGAGGTATCAAAACCAACTTCAATAATCAGGTTCATGGTGTCTTCAAAATCTTTGTGTGTCTCTCCCGGAAATCCGACAATAAAATCTGATGACATGCTGATATCCGGTCGAATGGCTTTAAGCTTGCGGATGAGCGATTTGTACTCCAGCGCAGTATGTCCGCGCTTCATCGCCGCCAGAATGCGATCGGAGCCACTTTGCACGGGTAAGTGCAGGTGGCTGACCAATTCAGGAACATGTCGATAGACCTCGATCAGATTGCCGTTGAACTCTGTCGGGTGAGAGGTGGTAAAACGAATCCTGTCAATACCGTCGAGTGCCGCGAGATAGGTAATCAGGGTGGCCAGATCAACAAGCTGCCCGTCGTGGCTGATGCCCCGATAGGCGTTGACGTTCTGGCCTAACAGGTTGATCTCCCGCACGCCTTGCGATGCCAGGTGAGCGGCTTCAGCAAGGACATCGTCCAATGGCCGACTGACTTCCTCACCCCGGGTGTAGGGAACGACGCAGAACGAACAATACTTGCTGCAACCTTCCATAATGGTCAGGAAGGCCTGGCAACCCGATACGCTGGGCTCGGGCAGACGATCAAATTTCTCTATTTCCGGGAAGGTAATATCGACCAGCGGCAGTCCCTTGGCGGAGCTTTTCAGCATGCCGGGTAACTTGTGCAGTGTCTGGGGACCGAACACCACATCGACATAAGGGGCGCGCTTGCCGATGGCCTCGCCTTCCTGACTGGCCACGCAACCGCCTACCGCAATCTTGATGTCGGGCCGTGCATCTTTCAGGGACTTCCAGCGGCCGAGCTGGGAAAAAACCTTCTCCTGCGCTTTTTCGCGGATGGAGCAGGTATTCAGCAGCAAGATGTCGGCTTCTTCCGGGTTGTCGACAACATCGGCGCCCTCAGTCTCACGCAGCAGATCCAGCATGCGCGATGAATCATATTCATTCATCTGGCAGCCGTGGGTCTTGATGTACACTTTTTTACGGGCGGGGGCCGTCGATTGCTTGGTTGTCATAGCAGAAACACAGAAAATTATCGAAAGAGGAGGATTATATCAGCTAATTTATGGAGATGCTGTATCTGCCGGCAGGCTTTGCGCTACAATACGCCGCTTTATCGGATACACCCACTGAATGACCTTCTCAAGAGAAACCTATGGCCAGTCGTCAGGAAATCTATCGCATCACCTTTCTGAACAAGGGCAAGGTGTATGAAATTTTTGCCCGCCAGGTCTATCAGAGCGAGCTGTATGGTTTTATAGAAGTGGAAGAGTTTCTGTTTGATGAGCGTAGCCAGGTTGTTGTTGATCCGGGCGAGGAAAAACTGAAAACTGAGTTTCAGGATGTGAAGCGCAGTTTTATCCCGCTGCAGGCCATTATCAGAATTGATGAGGTTGAAAAAACCGGGATTGCCAAAATTTCCAGTGGCGACAACATCATGCCCTTTCCCATGCCCAACTTTGGCAATCGCTCAGGCAGCGAGAGCTGAGATTCATGCCCGATTCGGGCTGACGTTAAGCAAACGTTCAGGCTGCTTCCGCTACAACTGAACCTGGGTCCGCAGATGCGGGCTCAGGATACAAGGTCAGGAGGAAGCACAGATGAACATAACAGCAATGACAAGGCGATTATCCATTGGCGCGATATTGGCCGTGGCCTGCGTGTTGGCGGTCAGTCCGACTTTTGCAGACAGCTACACCAGCGTCAGAATTTACCACACCGTCAGTAAACCCCTGGTTGTTATTCACTCGGTCGACAGTCAAAGTATTCGCTATGTGAAGCGCGGCGATCACTACGCTTATGCCAGCAAAGGCAAGGACTATGGCTATCGCAGTTACAAGCATCGCAAAGGTAACAGTTACCGTGGCCACGGCAAGTATGACAGCTATTCCGGTCACGCCCTGTGGGCCCGGCCTTCGCAGAGTTACCATGGTTATCGGAAGCCAACACGCGGCAGCTGGTCATCGGACCGCCACCGCGAGAAAGTGAAATACAACCACCATGGGCGCGACAGCAAAAGCTACCGTCGCGCGGAGCGACACAGCGTGACCGTTCGCCAGCGTTCCCGCTAGTTGCCAGCGCTCTCGCTGGCTTCCAGTGTGGCCAGCTCGACACACAGTACAAATACCTGCATGGCTTCATCAATCTCTTTCAGACTTGGGAATGATGGAGCCAGGCGGATGTTGGTATTCGCCGGATCTTTCTTGTAAGGCCAGGTGGAGCCGGCCGGTGTCAGTTTGACGCCTGCCGCTGCGCACAGTTCAACTACCCGACCTGCCAGGCCCGGCTGCGTATCGAACAGGATGAAGTAACCACCAGCCGGTTCAGTCCAGGAACCCAGAGCTTTGTTGTTGATGGTTTTTCCGCTCAAGCCCTCCCGCAAGTGTTTTAGCACCAACTCAAACTTGGGTTGCAGGATTTTGCGATGTTCCTGCATCAGTGCCCGCAGGCCAGTCATGTCTTTCAGGAAGCGGACATGCCGGAGCTGGTTAACCTTGTCTGGGCCGATGGTAGAGATGCCCAGGTATTCAGCAAACTGTTTAATGTTCGCTTCTGACGAAGCAACAAATGCCATGCCAGCACCCGCAAAGGTGATTTTGGAGGTGGATCCGATCACGATGGCGTTATCCAGCGTGCCGTATTTATCGCTTAACTCCAACAGATTGGCCAACTGTGGCGGCTCATCACTCAGGTGATGTTCGGCATAGGCGTTGTCCCACATAATGCGGAAATTGGCGCCAGCGATTGTACCCAGGCGGGCAAAACGATCAACCACCTCATCAGCATAGACCACGCCGTTAGGGTTGGCATACTTGGGCACACACCAGATGCCTTTGATCAGCGGGTCCTGACTTAACAGTTGTTCGACTTCATCCATATTCGGTCCCTGCTCATTCATGCGTACAGGGATCATTTCGATATTTAATGCTTCACAGATCGAGAAATGTCGGTCGTAGCCGGGGGCAGGGCATAAGAACTTGATACGCTCCGAACCTTTTGCCTCGTTCTGCCAGGCCGATTCAGCGCCTTGCAGGCCATTAAGCATGGCGTTGGCGACGTACTGATACATGATCTGCAGAGAACTGTTGCCACCGACCATCACCTGAGAAGGGTGTGTTTCCAGATAGTCGGCAGCAAACTGGCGAGCCTCGGGGATGCCCAGGCCACCGCCATAATTGCGCGCGTCTGTGCCGTCAGCACAGCGGTAGTCACCGTTCAGGATGCCATCCAGGGCGTTGCTCAGATCCAGCTGCGCAGTGGCTGGTTTGCCACGGGTCAGGTCAAGGTTGAGTTGTCGGCTCTTGATGTTTTCGTACTCTGCCAAAAGTGCCTGTCGGCGGTCGGCTGCGTTAGTCATGCTGGGGTCTGACTCCTTTAACGGATGCTGTTGAATTCAGGGTGCGGGGCGGTATTTTACAGTATACTCGCGCCAAACTCGATCCAAAGGCAGCAGCTTATGATGACTCCCGCGACTCAGGCCCACCCCTATGCGGTACTGGGGCCGGATCAGGTTCTGGATGCCATTGAAGCGCTGGGGCTGGAAACCAGCGCCCGGGTGTTTGCCTTGAACAGCTATGAGAATCGTGTCTATCAGATTGGCATGGCCAGCGGTGAATTTTTAGTCGCCAAATTTTACCGGCCCGGGCGCTGGAGTGATGACCAGATTCTGGAAGAGCATGCGTTTTCTGCAGAGCTGGCAGACCTGGACATACCGGTGGTGCCGCCGATGACCATAAATGGACGCACTCTGCACCATGTTGACTGTCAGGGGCAAAGGTTTGCATTGGCCCTGTTTCCGCGCCTCGCCGGACGCGCGCCGGAGCTGGATAATCCCGATAACCTGCTGGTGATGGGGCGTTTCCTGGGACGTGTCCACCTGGTGGGTGCGCAATCAGCTTTCAGGTTTCGCCCGGCGCTGAGCATTGAGCGTTATGCGATAGACAGTCGAGAATTTTTACTGTCCCACAAATTTTTACCCGCCTCGCTGATCCCGGCTTACGAGACGCTCAGCAAGGATCTGATCGCTCGCATGCAGCACATTTTTGAGCGCGCATCTGATGCTCTGCATACTATCCGGCTGCACGGTGACTGCCATCCGGGCAATGTGCTGTGGCGCGAGGATCGGCCATTTTTTGTGGACTTTGATGACGCGCTGAGTGGGCCTGCCGTGCAGGATCTGTGGATGATGTTGTCCGGTGAACGTGATCAGCAGCAGGCCCAGTTGTTGGAAATAATAGAGGGTTATGAGGAATTTGCGGAGTTTGATGCCCGGCAGCTGGCGTTGATTGAATCGCTGCGCACCCTGCGTATGATGCACTACAGTGCATGGCTGGCCAGGCGCTGGTCGGATCCTGCATTTCCAATGAGCTTCCCGTGGTTTAATACTGAGCGTTATTGGTCCGAACACATCCTTGAATTACGCGAACAGATGGCAGCACTGGATGAGCCGACTTTGAGACTGTATCCCTGACTAATGCCCGGTTTCAGGTGCTGCTGTCAGTCGGACTCCGCCAGAATGGCTCGCAGCGCCTCTTCAAGCAGATCGGTATCACCCTCGCGAAATCCCAGATGTACCTTGCGAACGATCCCCTCTCGGTCAATCAGAAATGAGGTCGGCATACCAGCCACTCCATAGAGATCCATTACCTCGGCTGTCTGGTCTGCCACAACGTGATAAGCAAGAGGGACTTCCAGATCTTCGAGGAACTCATGCGCGTCTTCTATCGGGTCGTCAATAGTGATAGCCACCACCTCAAAGCCTTGCTCCCGATACTGCTCGTACAGTGTATTGATCTGCGGCAGTGATCGGAGACAGGGCAGGCACCAGGACGCCCAGAAGTCGACATAAACAACCTTGCCACGGAGTTCACTCAAGGTAATGGCCGCGTCTGATGAGCGTACGCCCGGCAGCTGGAAGTCCGGCGCGGGTTCTCCTTGCGGCACGGTGGACGCGGCCAGCGAGGCGGGCACAGCCAGCAGGCAGAAAACCATGATGCGTTGCAGAAGCGCTGTCGTATTCTTCATCTTGGGGAGTCCGGTCATTTATCAGTGGCTTCAGGCGGCGTTCTGTTGCAGGTTGGAGAAACCCTGCATCAATTCCTGCCAGCGTTGTCGCTGCAATTTAAGCTTGTAACGCACCTCGCGGTAGCTGTCTCGCAACGCCAGCTGATCCCATTTTTCATGCAGTTGATCCTGCAATTGGGTGGTTTTGGCCTCGTACCACTGCTGGCGATGCATGGCCCATAAGTCCAGCGTGGCCTTCAGTTGCTGGTACTCCTCTTCCAGCTTGCTGCGCCATTTTTCGGCATTGGCCAGCGCATTGCATTTCTCGCTTGCGTGGCGGTACTGCATTTCCAGGCGAGCCGTTTCAATGGTTAGCGGGGATACCCGTTTCAGATCGCTGGTCAGGCCAAGCCATTCGCAACTGCGAATCAGCCACTTGGTCGGGTCAAAATGCCACCAGCGGATGCCATTGCGATAGTCCCACTGGAAGGTATGATGGTAGTTGTGGTATCCCTCTCCGTATGTCAGAAAAGCCAGCACTGTGTTGTCCCGGGCGGAACTCTTGTCGCTGTATGGTTGCTGACCCCACATGTGCGCCAGTGAGTTGATAAGATAGGTTACGTGCTGGCTGAGAACCAGTCGCAACAGGCCGGCCAGCAGCAGGCCGGCCATAATGCTGCCGCCCAGATAGCCGAGCAGGGCCGGCAGCGCGATATTCATGACCAGAACCAGCGTCAGGTAATGCTTGTGTTGCCAGCAAAGGATGGGGTCGCGTTGCAGATCCTTGATGTTGGAAAAGTCCTGCTTGCCGCTTTCATAATTGCGAACTATCCAGCCGATGTGCGAAAACCAGAAGCCACGGCCGGCAGAATATGGATCACGGTCGTTGTTATCAACAAATGCGTGGTGGCGGCGATGATCGGATGCCCAGTTAAACACATCATTCTGCAGGGCGCAGGCACCGCCCAGAGCGAAAATGAAGCGCAACACAGGGTGCGCCTTGTAAGCTTTGTGTGACCACAGGCGATGATAACCGGCCGTGATGGAGATGCCGCAGAATCCCATCATCAGGACAAAGACGGTCCAGTCGTAAACTGAATAACCGTAGGTAAAGCCGTACCACGGCACCAGGGTCAGGGCAAAAAGGGGTGTCAGGCTGAACAGCAACATGTTTGTCCAGTTAACGGGGGCGTTTTCTTTTACGCTGCTGTTTTCGGAAATGTCTCGCATAAACTACGGATCCTGAATGCTCATAACTAAGTAATGACGTCTTTGCCACAAGTCAAAAGACACGATATGACTTATTAATCTTACACGGTTGCGCGTTTAAAATGAAACCGACGCTGTCACAGCCTGGCGTCACGCGCTAACATGACACAGGAACACATAGCTAACACAAAAGAGGTGGAGATGCTCAGCGACGAACAGCTTATAGATCTGCAATCGCGCATCGCGTTTCAGGAAGACAGTCTTATCGCTTTGAATGACGTGATCTCTCGCCAACAACAGCAGATAGATGCGCTGGAGAGAGAGTTGCTGCTCCATCGTGAAAAACTTGTGGAGATTCTTGATTGGCAGGCGACTCGCGCTGAAGGGGCGGCGGCGGACGAAAAACCGCCGCACTATTGATTAACGAAATCTGATTAACGAAATCGATAGCTTTCGCCCGGTGGATCAACCCGGGATGGATGCAACATCGTCCGCCTGCAGGCCTTTTTCGCCCTGACTGACGGAAAATTCGACGCGTTGGCCATCCTTTAATACCCGATGGCCTTCACCACGAATTGAGCGGAAGTGAACAAAAACGTCATCGCCGCTGTCGCGGGTAATAAAACCGAAACCTTTGCTGGCATTGAACCATTTAACATTGCCCTGCTCGCGTGGCGTGTTGCTGGCGGGTCGTGAATGGCGACGTGCAGTTTTTTTCTTGTTGGCAGAGCCCGCCCTGGTGGCCAGGTTGGCGCTGACGGCAGTGGCTGCCAACAGGACAATGGCCGTGATGGCAAACTGGCTGTCGACAGTGGGATTGGTAAACAGGTAAATAATGGCCAGGCCGACCACTGTGGTGATCAGGGCAGGTATCAAAGTGTTGCGGAACATGTGCTCTCTCTTGGGTGTCACGCCGGATCTGGGGTCCGGCTTTGTGTAAATTATCGTTTTTATTAAGTCTTGCGACCGGACGATTGTAACCGCAACCGGCAAGGATGCAAACAACTGGCTCGACAAGCAGAGCTGACTTTCCGTTCAGTCTCTATTCAGCTCCGCAGCGATATTCTGCAACTGTTCACAACAGAAGGAGGTGAGTCATGCGACGCAATAACGACAAACGCGCGGGTTTATTGGTGGCCGCATTGAGCGGTTCCGCTTTGCTGCTCAGTTCGGCTCTGGCCAACGCCCAGCCGCATTATGTGTTTGCTGATGTCATTGAGACCCGGCCAATATACGAGGCAGTTACTGTCTCCGAGCCTCGGGAAGAGTGCTGGAACGAACAGATTCGGATGAAAGATGCACACCGCTCTGATAGCCGCACACCCGTGCTGATCAGCACGATTGTAGGCGGTGCGATCGGCAATGCATTGGGAAATAATAAATCCAGCCAACGTGTTGGCACGGTTGTCGGTGCTGTTTTGGGCCATTCTGTGGGGCGTGATATAGTGTCCGCCAACAACAGGCCGGAGCCGGTCCGTTATCAGACTGTTCAGCATTGCGAAGTGGTAAATCATTACCGGGATGAAGAACGGTTAACCGGTTACCAGGTTCGTTACCTCTTCAACGGCGAAGAGTACACGGTGCACACCGATCGCGATCCGGGTGAGCGCATTCGTCTGCGTGTTGATGTGGTGCCAGTATTGTAAATCGTGATGGATGGCCAACCGGCTGTCCGGCGATTTGTGTTGGTGTCACAAGGCTCAGCAGTATTAATTTCGGAGACTTTTCTTGTGACATTATCAGGTTCTGAACTGACGCGCCGAGCCGGTTTACCAGGCTTGCTGAGCATGGTTGTGCTTGCCATGACCCTGTTTATGGCTGGCGATCTGAGTGCGCAACCAACCCCGCCTCCGGCTCAAACGGCTGAGCAACAGCAAGCCGTTGGGCCGGTCAACCAGCGCCAGGCGCTAGACCGGGTGCGGGCACGTTTTCCTGGTGAAGTCATCAGCATCAATGAAGTGCGTCAGGGAGATCGTATCCGCTTTCGGGTGCGGCTGGATAATGAAGGCAATATCTACACCGTTTATGTGGACAAGGCCACGGGTGTGGTCAGCAGGGAGTGAGCCGTCATGCGTATATTGTTGGTTGAGGATGCCAGTCTCCTGCGTCAGCAGTTGAAAATGGGGCTGGAGCGGGCAGGCTTTGTCGTTGATGATGCGGCCGACGGTAAAACAGGCCTGTTCCTGGCTCTGGAAAATGATTTTGATGCTGCCATCATTGATCTCGGCTTGCCAGAAGTGGATGGTATCAGCATTATTCGCAAACTCCGTGAGGCGGGACAACAGTATCCGGTGCTGATTCTCACCGCCCGCGGCGATTGGCAGGACAAGGTGGCCGGCCTGGACGCCGGAGCCGATGACTATGTGGTCAAACCCTATCGTATTGAAGAAATCCAGGCGCGCCTCAATGCCCTGATGCGTCGAGCCGCCGGTTTCGCCAGTCCGGTCATTAACGCTGGCCCGGTGAGCCTTGATACGGCAGCCAAGCGGGTCTGTGTTGGCGAGCGTGAAGTTGATCTGACTGCCTTTGAATATAGAACCCTGGAATATCTGATGTTGCATCCTGACCAGGTGATTTCCAAAACCGAGTTGACCGAGCACCTGTATGCGCAGGATTACGATAGAGACAGCAACGTCCTGGAAGTGTTTATCAGACGCCTGCGCCAGAAGCTTGACCCGGATCAGACCCTGCAGCCAATCGAAACGGTTCGTGGGCAGGGTTATCGGATACGGGCCATGAGCGCTTAAGCAATGCCGTCCAATCACCGCTACTCCCTGCAGAATCGCCTTCTTCTGTCGGTTTCCGTGCTGTTAACGGTCTTTCTGGGTTTGACGGGCGTTGTGCTGGACAGAGCATTTCGGGCCAGCGTCGAAAGCGGCGTAGCAGAGCAGTTGCAGGTACAGATTTATGTATTGTTGGCGGCCGTTGATGAAGCCGACGGTGAATTCTACTTCAGTGAGAATCTGCGCGAACCGCGTTTCTCCCAACTCAATTCAGGCCTGTACGGCTTTTTACTGGATGCCCACGGCCAGGTGTTGCTGCGGACATCATCCGCACTGGAAATTGATCTGACTTTGCTGCCTTTCACCCATGACCTGTCGCGTGGCGACACAGTATTCAATCGTCTGCAGTTAAATGATGAAATTGATTATTTTTCCAGCAGCTACGCGGTGACCTGGGAAAACCGGACGACACCAGTGGTATTTACAGTGCTGGAAAGCTCTCAAACTTATTTATTGAGTGTCAGTAATTTCAGGGCCAGCCTGTGGTCCTGGCTGGGCGGCCTGGCCGCTTTATTATTAGTGTTGCAGCTCTTGTTATTGCGCTGGGGCCTGGCTCCCTTGCGTCGGCTGGCGCGGGATCTGACACACATTGAGCAGGGTCAGACTGAGCTGCTTAGTGAAGACTATCCGCAGGAATTAAATACAGTAACCCGAAACATGAACCTGTTGATTCAGTCTGAGCGCAAGCAGCAGCAGCGTTACCGCACAACTCTGGGCGACCTGGCACATAGTCTGAAAACGCCCCTGGCGGTTATTCAGGGAGAGCTAAATACAATTAAGACGCCTGATGCTTCCGGAGCTCAGATTATCCAGGAACAGTTAGAGCACATGAATCAGATTGTCGGGTATCAATTGCAGCGTGCCGTGCGCTCAGAAAACAGCCGTACCCTCGCCAGGCAGGTGGATCTGCAAGAGACCGCGGAGCGGATATGTCGAGCACTGGAAAAGGTCTATGCGGACAAGGCGGTGAAAATCGAACAGCAGGTAGAACCCGGGCTGCTTTTTTTGGGAGACGAGCGTGACCTGATGGAGATGCTGGGCAATCTGCTGGACAACGCCTGCAAGTATGGACACGGACGAGTTGTTATTCGCGCCATCCGGAATACTGATGGAGAACTGCCAGTTAGCCTTGTTATTGAAGATGATGGCCCGGGTATTTCAGAAAATGAGCGGAGTGTGGTGCTGGAGCGGGGTGTCCGGCTCGATACACTGGCGCCGGGACAGGGCATCGGCATGGCCGTAGTCGCCGATATTGTGCAGAGTTATGGTGGTCGCATCGACATTGATCGATCGTCGCTGGGCGGCGCGAAGCTTAGTTTGCTGTTACCTAATGTGAGGTTTTAAGAAATCACTGCGAAAAGCGCCACAGGCGGCTTTCAGAAAAACAAGGCCGCCGCGCAGGCCACCAGCGTCATGGCAAACAGAAACCATTTGACTGTATTCTGGCTGGCGCGGATCGCAAACTTGACACTCAGATAGCTGCCGGCCATGGTGCCGACTGCCAGTATCAGTCCCGGCAACCAGCGTATCTGATCGAACCAGATGAAGACAGCCAGCGATACAGAGGTAAACGACAGTGTGCAGACCATCTTGAGTGCATTGGCTCTGACCAGGTCGTAACGTAAACCACCAGACAGCGCTGCCAGAAGAATGAAACCCACGCCCGCCTGCACAAATCCACCATAGACGCCCGCCACAAAAAGGCCCAGCCAGGCGCCTCTGCTCTCGGAGACCTTGCGGACCGGTGTGCCTTCAGGCGGTGCAATGAATCCTGGTCGGACCAGAATGATAAACGACATTGTCAGAATGGTGCCCAACAGCAAAGGTTTAAGTGCCACATTGGGCATCACGGCTGCAACCACTGCACCAATCGCACCTCCGGATAATGTCGGAACCAGGATTGAGGTGATGGATTGGGTGTCGAGACGGCCATAGTGATGGAAGCCGCGCACGGCGACGGCGCCTTGCAGAAAAACGCCCACCCGGTTGGTGCCGTTGGCGACATCGGGGGGTAATCCCAAGAGCATAAGCATGGGCAGAGTCAGGTTGGAACCGCCACCGGCCAGAGTGTTGATCCAGCCGGCAACCAGGCCGGTCAGGGTCAGAATGACCAGCAGAAAGGGATCGTATTCCATGCCTGGCGGGTTTCCATGCGCTAAGGGGAGCTGGATTATAAGGAAATGTCAGCACAAACTCCAATCAGGGGCTATAACACAATCAGTGTCGTAGAAAAATTTGTCGGAGTTTGTTGAATGCGTGTGCAAGCGGGGTTCTCAAGCCTTGAAATCATGGTGGCAGGATTAATTCTCAGCGGTTCAATTCTGACAGCCCTGCAATGGCAGGCATCTGCCGGGCAGGTCATGCAACGGACTATTGAAGAGTACATCGCAGGTGTGCAAGCGCAGGAAGTGCTCAATGTGTTGATGATGGCCAACAACCTGCCTTGCGCAGAATCAGAGCGCCTGATTGACCATTGGATGGACCGCACCCGGCTGCATCTCAGCGAGGCCGCAGTCGATTTCAACGATATTGAGGGACGTATGACTCTCAGCTGGTTCAGTCATCCGACCGGGCAGCGTCTCAGTCTAACGGTTTTGCTTCCCTGATGCGATTGCATAATCTAGTCCGATACTTTATCGTCCGGCAATCTGGCGTAACGCTGCCGGAACTTCTCGTGTCATTAGTCGCCGGCTCTTTGATGAGTCTGGCCTTCTTGCAGGTCTATCTGGATATCAGTCAGCATCAACTGTCGCTGCGTCAGTCTCGACAGTTGATGCATACGGATCACGTTCTGCGTCGTGTGCTGCAGGCCGAGTTCGATGACTATATTGCCAGTGGCAGTGCCCGGATGGTCAGCCGCTGGCATCACAAGGCTGACTTTGATCGGCCAACGGCTGCGATCAGTGGCAGTGATGTGATCAGAATCAACGGCAGCACGTTCTACATTGCTCATCGTGGGCGTCGGGCAGATCAGCCGGCTGGTTTGTATCGACGACGGGATCGACCGGCGTCCGGTTACTACCCTGGAGAAGAGATAGTAGAAGGTGTGACTTCACTGCAACTTGAATTGTGTGACACGCGATGCGATGAGGCACTTGATGAGTTGTCATCAAATCAGCTGACAGGTCTGCGTATACATTATGAGCTGAGACCCGATCAGCGGCTTCCGGGTCAACAGGTTCTGACGCTGGCGGCCAAAGGGTTGGTCAGAGATGATGTGCAACGTGAATAGCCTGTTACAGTTCAGACGGCAGAGGGGTTTTATGTTGCCGCTATGCTTGATGTTCAGTGCTGCAATAGCGATGCTCGCCCAATCTCAATTGCAGGCCGGACTGCTGGCCCGTCAGCAGGTTCTCAATATTAATCAGGCCTCAGCAATCCAGATTCGCCTCAGCGACCAGGCGCATCCGGCCGGCACTGTTTATGATGAGTTGCTGGCTGGCTGTTGATGAGGGGTCTGCCGGGCAAAGGCCGAAGCTGCCGTTCTGGTATAGCAGGATACCATCGGGTGTGAATTCCAGCACCTGACTTCCGCTGAAGCTTCGCCAGCTCAGACTGCCGGGTGCTATTTGCCAGCGTTTCTCCATAAGGATCTTGTCGTTCAGCATGATCATGGCACCTGCGCCCCAGTTGTTTCCGCACTGCTTGTGGCCCCAGGCGCAAACAGTCACGCTTTGTCTGTGCCGGATCGCTTCGCTGCTCGCCAGGCTGAGCAGATCGGCGAGTGAATCCATAATTGCACTCTGACGCGATTGCTGAGTAACCGGCAAGCCCGGCAGGGACAGCAGCACCATAACTGATATAATCGTCAGGCAAAGCATTAGCTCCAGCAGGCTAAAACCTTTGGTCGGCAGGCAGGCTGGCTGGGCTGATGCGCAGCCCGAATTTGAGCGTATCATCCTTGATGCTCCGGACGGGTCAGTTTGTTGTCACTTAAATAGAGTGTAGCAGGACATTTTTTCGGGAATAGATTTTTGACTGATTTTTTGATTTGTGGAGCCGGCATTTCTGGTCTTCTGGTCGCTCGCGAGCTTTTGCAGGCGGGTGCTACTGTCCATCTGATAGAACGTGGCGAACCAGGGCAAGAGGCTTCCTGGGCCGGAGGCGGTATCGTATCGCCCTTGTACCCCTGGCGTTACAATGATGCTGTATCTGCCTTGGCCAACAAGGCTCAGGATGCTTACCCGGAGCTGAGCCGGGCATTGGCTGAAGAGACAGGAATTGACCCGCAGCTTAACATCTGTGGACTGCTCATGCTGGATGCCCCTGATACCGCGCAGGCGCTTGCCTGGGCAGGCCGCTATGGGCGGGATATGGAGCTGTTGAATGAATCACAGGTATACGCTCGAGAGCGTGAACTGGCAGACGGTTTCAAGCAGGGATTATGGATGCCGGGTGTTGCCAATGTGCGTAATCCGCGTCTGCTGCAGGCATTGCGTCACTTTGTGGAGCATCACGAGAATGCCCGGCTTTCCTCAGACTGCGAGGTGCTGGGATTCAATACCCGGGGACGTGTTGTGACCAGTCTGCAGGTCAGCATGAACGGTCGCATTGACTTGCTCAATGCTGGCAACTACGTGCTGACGGCGGGGGCCTGGACAGGCCTGCTGCTGGAGAAAATCGGACAGGCGCTGCCAATAGAGCCGGTAAAAGGACAAATGCTGCTGTATCGGCTGGATAAAAGATACATCAACAGTATTATACTGACCCAGGGTCGCTATCTGATTCCCCGTCTGGATCAGCATGTGCTGGTTGGCAGTACGCTGGAGCCTGGCGGTTTCGAGAAGACAACAAGCCGTGATGCGCTCGATAGTCTGCGTCAGTCTGCGTCTGCCATGCTGCCAGTGCTGGCACATCAGCCGGTGATAGCTCACTGGGCGGGTCTGCGACCAGGGGCGCCTGATGGCACGCCATTTATTGGGGCGTTACCGGCCTTTACGAATCTGTTTGTCAATGCCGGGCATTATCGCAATGGCCTGGTGCTGGCGCCTGCATCGGCCCGGCTCCTGGCGGATATCCTGCTGGGCCGCCCACCTGACATTGAACCTCAACCGTACGACCCTTCAACGCGGATGCGTCCTCAGGAGTAAGGCTGTTTATGACAAATCAGTTAACACTGGTGCTTGCCCAGATAAATCTGTTGGTCGGTGATATACATGGCAATTGTGAACGTATTCTGGCGACAGCGGCTGAGGCTATACAGACACATGACGCCGATGTCATTGTTTATCCTGAATTGACCCTGACGGCTTATCCACCTGAGGATCTGTTGCTGCGCCCATCGCTGCCCGGCCGAATTGAAAAGGCCATGCAGCAACTTTGCGAAGCGCGGCTCTCGGCGACGCTGATCGTCGGGCACCCGCTGTTCGAAAAGGGGAATCTGTATAACGCACTGTCAGTAATCGCCGATGGCAAAGTGCTGGCCACTTACAGGAAGCAGTGCCTGCCCAACTATCAGGTGTTTGATGAGCGACGTTATTTCAGCGAAGGTACAGAGGCGTGTCTTCTGGATATTAACGGTGTTCCGACTGCACTCACAATCTGTGAGGACCTTTGGCAGACGACACCGACGCGTCAGGCATCGCAGGGTGGTGCCGCGTTGATGTTGAATATCAATGCATCTCCTTTTCACACCGATAAACTGGAACAGCGCATGGAGCTGCTGTCGCGTCGCGCTCTGGAATCCGGTACGGCAATTGTGTATGTCAACCAGGTCGGCGGTCAGGATGAGCTGGTCTTTGACGGCAACTCCATGGTGGCCCGGCCAGACGGAGAGGTTCGCGTCGTTGGGCCCGCGTTCGAAGAGGCCCTTGTGCCCGTCAAATTTGTCTGGCCCGCGCCACCTGAGGCGACTTTTTCTGCGCCGATTAACTATACAGCGTTGGCCTCTGAGTCATCATTGGAGCAGCGCTGCTATCAGGCGATGGTCATGGGGCTGCGTGACTATATTCGCAAAAATGGCTTCAATAGTGTTGTGCTTGGCCTGTCAGGGGGTATCGACTCGGCGTTGACGCTGGCTGTCGCCGTGGATGCGCTGGGGGCGGACCATGTCACGGCCGTCATGATGCCGTTCAGTTACACTTCTGATCTCAGCTTGCGGCTGGCCTCTGAACAGGCTGCCCGGCTCGGTGTGCACTATCGGACTATTGCGATTAATGACATCTACAGCGCTTTTTCCTCTGCTCTGGCTGAAGAATTTGCTGGTTTGCCGGCAGACCTGACAGAGCAGAATATTCAGGCCAGGTGTCGGGGTGTATTGCTGATGGCCATTTCCAACAAGAAAGGTGCTCTGGTGCTGACGACTGGTAATAAAAGCGAGATCGCTGTCGGGTATTGTACGCTTTATGGTGATATGGTGGGTGCGTTCAGCGTGTTAAAGGATGCCAGCAAGACGCTGGTTTACAGCATAGCCCGCCATTGTAATGATGTCGCTGTGCAGGCCGGTGAGTTGCCAGTCATTCCCTATGGCGTGATTGACAGGCCTCCTTCGGCCGAGTTGGCTCCCGGACAGCGTGATGATGACAGCCTGCCACCTTATGACAGGCTGGACTGCATTATTTCGATGTATGTTGAGCAGGATATGAGTGCGCAGGCTATTATCGATGCCGGATTCGCCAGAGACGAGGTGCAGCGAGTACTGCGTCTTATCGATATCAATGAATATAAAAGACGTCAGGCCCCAGTGGGTGTGCGTCTGACACAGCGGGCGTTTGGTCGTGATCGGCGATATCCGATTACACAAGGCTGGCGCGCTGGTGATTAATATGAGGTTAACATGCCGCACACATTCGATTCGCTGATTGCCAACACTCTGGCGGATGCCGGTAATTATTTACAGCGCTTTGCCAGCGAACAGAGCAAACAGAATACTGTAGCTCGTGCAGCACAGTTAATGATCAGCACTCTGCAGCAAGGTGGCAGCATCTATAGTTGTGGCAATGGCGGCTCAATGAGCGATGCCATGCATTTCGCCGAGGAGTTGACCGGACGTTATCGAGATGATCGTGCACCTCTTTCTGCTACCGCGATAAGCGATTCGGGTCACATCAGTTGCGTGGCCAACGATTTTGGTTATGAACATGTCTTTTCAAGATATCTTCAGGCAAGAGGGCGCCGTGGTGATTGTCTTTTGGCGATCAGTACCAGTGGCCGTAGCGCAAATGTTATACGCGCAGCGGAGCAGGCAAGACTTAACGGTATGGTAGTGGTCAGTTTGACAGGGGCACCGGGGTCACCGCTTGCCAGCCTGGTGGATGTCGATATCAGCACGGGTCCCAGCGACTATGCAGATCGCATTCAGGAGGTACATATCAAAGTCATACATATCCTGATTGAGCTGATTGAGCGCTCTTTCTATCCTGAAAACTATTCGGGCTGAGTCCGCTGACCAACAGCCCTCATTGTTCTCAGATAGAATCAATTGGAGTGCCGGGCGGAGGTTCGGTCGGTATGACGCGCTCATCGGGGCCACGGCCGAAGCGTCCCAGTGTCAGAATGTTCAGCAATGAACGGCCCTGATTCAAGGGGTCGGCTTCAGGCGCGATTGATCGTTGTGGCCGGGTGGTTGGTGCCAGCGGCGTATCGTCCACATTGCTGCCCAGCAGTCCAAAGCTGACGGTGTACAGCAATGAGGGGTCAGTGACGTGATTACGGACGATAAATTGGCCGTTTGAATCAAGAGTCGGGTGATCCGGGTAGTTGTCTCGCAACAATGCCAGAGATGTGTCAGCCAGGTCGTCCAGTCCCAGGCGCAGGTAGCACTCAATCATGATCGACAGTGCTTCGGCGACTACAGGGCTGCCCTGGAAGTTTTCAACTACATACTTGCCACGGTTAAGAGCGGCAATGTAAGCGCGACGTTCCAGATAATAATTGGCGACATGAATCTCATAGGTGGCCAGATTGTTGCGCAAATAAATCATGCGTGCCCGGGCATCGGCCGCATAGTCACTGTCCGGATACAGGGACAGTAATATAGAAAATTCATTGAATGCGTCGCGTGCACGACTGATATCGCGCTTGGATTGGTCGGTGGGCAGAAATCGACTCATGAATCCCGTGTTTTCCGAGAAGCTCGCTACCCCTTTCAGATAATAGGCATAGTCGATGCTTGGATGATCGGGATGCAGGCGCATAAACCGGTCAGCTGCCGCGCGCGCGCCCTCCAGGTTGCCGCTGCGAAAATGTGCGTAGATCAGCTCAAGTTGTGCCTGCGCGGCATACTGGCCGAAAGGAAAGCGTGATTCCAGAGCCTGGTAGGTGCGCACAGCAGCCGTAAAGTTTGAGGCATTGAGTTGCTGGTTGGCAGTTCGGTAAAACTGTTCCTCAGTCGACAGGCTGGCGAACTCGTCTCGTTCCTCACTATCAAACAGTGAACATGATACGCTCGTAAATAAAATGACTATCGCTAACAGCACTCGCACGCGGTTTACACCTCAATGACTTTTAAACAGACTATAATGTCCCGTTACGGCCGCTTATTTAACCACACCACGGCCACATAACCCAAGGGCGCGGAGGCCCAGGTTTACAAGATGATCGAAAATATCCAGTTAACAGCACGGGTGCCAGAGGAGCTGGATGGCTCCCGGTTTGACCAGATCGCCGCCGTTTTGTTCCAGGATTATTCCCGGGGCAGACTGCAGCAGTGGATAAAAGCGGGTGATTTGACTGTCAACGGTGAGACCAAACGGGCCAAGGACCGTCTGCTGGTTGATGATGTGCTGCGTCTTCAGGCTGAGCTTGCGAATGATTCGGGTCAGGAGTGGCGGGCGGAACCGGTTGCTCTGGACATAGTCTACGAGGATGATTCCATACTCGTCATCAACAAGGCTGCCGGGCAGGTGGTTCACCCGGCGGCCGGTAACCGTTCCGGTACCCTGATGAATGGCCTGCTGCACTACTGTCCGGATCTGCAGCATGTGCCCCGGGCAGGTATCGTGCACCGGCTGGATAAAGACACCACAGGTTTGATGGTGGTTGCCAAAACCCTGCCGGCGCATCATCGGCTGGTCCGGCAGTTGCAGAAACGTGCAGTCAGTCGGGTTTACCAGGCTGTGGTATGCGGCGTGCTCACTGCTGGCGGCATTGTTGATGAGCCGCTGGGACGACATCCGGTGATGCGTAAAAAACGCGCTGTGACTGCCGACGGCAAGGAGTCAGTCACGCACTATCGGCTTCTGTCACGCTTCCGTGCGCATACCCATGTGCAGTTAAAGCTGGAAACCGGCCGTACTCATCAGATCCGCGTTCACATGGCACATATCCGGCATCCGCTGGTGGGCGATCCCGTTTATGGTGGCAGGCTGCATATTCCTTCCGGTGCCTCTGAAGAATTGGCGCATCAATTACGCACTTTCCGTCGTCAGGCATTACATGCCGCATCATTAGGATTTTTGCATCCGGATACAGGCGAGGAAGTCAGTTTTGAGGCGCCGCTGCCTGATGACATGCAGGTATTGCTGCAAGTGCTGAGGAATGATGCTGAATCTCAGTGAAAACAAAGAGTCAGGTGTGAGTTGGCTGCAGGCCGACTGGCCGGCACCGGAATGGGTCGACGCCAGAGTGTTTACGCGATGCGGTGGAGTAAGCCAGGGGGCCTGGCGAGGATTGAACCTGGGATTGCATGTCGGCGATCAAGCGGCGGATGTGGAACGGAACAGGCGATTGATGCGTGAAGTTCTGGCGCACAATTATCGCCTGCAATGGCTCAGGCAGGTGCATGGAACTGATGTGGTCGACATTGATACGGCAGCCGACAACCCCCCTGTAAAGGAGGGTGATGCTGTTTGTATTCGCCAGCCCGGTGATGGCGCTGTCATTATGACGGCAGACTGTCTGCCTGTTCTGTTTACCGATCAGGAAGGTACTGTTGCGGCGGCAGCTCATGCCGGTTGGCGCGGCCTGGTCGCAGGGGTGCTGGAGAACACAGTCGCCGCGATGCAGCGGCCACCAGAGACCCTGCTGGCCTGGCTGGGTCCGGCAATTGGTCCCTGCCACTTCGAGGTCGGTGATGAAGTCAGGCAGGCATTTTTGGGAAAGTCTCCAGATTCAGAATCAGTCCGTCATTCAATTGCTCAGGCCTTTAGTCCTCTTCCTGAGACCGGCAAATGGTTGGCGGATCTTTATGCACTGGCGCGGAGCCGGTTGCAGGCTGTTGGCGTCAACGAGATTTATGGCGGCGGTCTGTGCACATATTGCGATGATAAGCATTTTTACTCCTTCCGCCGCGAATCTGTCACAGGACGGACGGCTAGTGTGATCTGTATCAAAGCCCGTTGACCCGGCACTTGATTTTTTCCAGTTCTACCTCAATCTATTGAAGCATCTGATAGTTAATGCGGCGCCGGAGGCCTTTGCCCGGTGGTGCCAAACGAGGTGAATGTATGAGAATGGATCAATTGACCAGCAAGTTACAGGCGGCGTTGGCTGATGCGCAGTCTATGGCGTTGGGACAAGACAATAATTTTATCGAGCCAGTGCACCTGATGCTGGCGCTGATTGATCAAAAAAGTGGTTCACTGAGGCCCTTGCTATCGCAGACTGGCTTCAACCTCCAGGCGCTGCGAACGGGCCTGCAGGACATTCTGCAGCGTCTGCCTAAAGTGGAAGGTACCGGCGGTGACGTGGCCATGTCTAATGAGCTGGGTCGGTTGCTTAATCAGGCAGATAAAATCTCCCAGAAAAACGGCGATAAGTTTATCTCCAGCGAGGCGGTATTGCTGGCTGCCATGGAAGATAAAGGTGAGCTGGGCAAGCTACTGAACAGTTTTGGAATCAGCACCAAAGCACTTGAGACTGCCATTTCAAACCTGCGCGGTGGCGAAAAAGTGACTGACGCTGATGCCGAAGATGCGTTTCAGGCGCTGTCCAAATATTGTGTAGATCTGACTGAGCGCGCCGAGAATGGCGACCTGGACCCGGTTATTGGTCGTGACAGTGAAATCCGTCGCACGATTCAGGTGCTGCAGCGGCGCACCAAAAATAACCCGGTTCTGATAGGTGAACCGGGGGTCGGTAAAACGGCCATTGTCGAAGGGCTGGCTCAGCGTATTATTAATGGAGAAGTGCCAGAAGGCCTGAAAGATAAACGTATCCTGGCGTTGGATATGGGTGCTCTGATTGCCGGTGCCAAGTTTCGTGGCGAGTTTGAAGAGCGACTGAAAGCTGTTCTAAAGGAGCTGTCCAAACAGGAAGGGTCCGTCATTCTGTTTATTGACGAGATTCATACCATGGTGGGTGCCGGCAAGGCAGATGGCGCCATGGATGCCGGCAATATGCTAAAACCAGCACTGGCCAGGGGTGAATTGCATTGCGTTGGCGCGACTACTCTGGATGAATATCGGAAATACATTGAAAAAGATGCCGCCCTTGAGCGGCGGTTCCAGAAAGTTCTGGTGGATGAACCAACAGAAGAAGACACTATTGCCATCCTGCGTGGTCTGAAAGAACGTTACGAAGTGCATCACGGCGTGCAGATTGCGGATGCAGCGATCATAGCCGCCGCGCGACTTTCCACGCGCTACATCCCTGACCGGCAGCTGCCTGACAAGGCCATCGACCTGATCGATGAGGCGGCCAGTCTGATCCGCATGGAAATTGATTCCAAACCCGAGGAAATGGACAAGTTGGAGCGCCGCCTGATTCAGCTCAAAATTGAGCGTGAAGCGCTGAAAAAAGAGGAAGACGAAGCATCGCGCAAACGACTTGAAAAGCTGGCCGAAGATATTTCCAGAGTCGAGAAGGAGTATGCGGATCTGGAAGAGATTTGGAAGGCAGAAAAAGCCTCCGTTCAGGGTACCCAGTCTATCAAGAGTAATCTGGAAAAAGCCCGTGCGGATCTGGAAGTGGCCAGGCGCGCCGGCGATCTGGCACGCATGTCTGAGTTGCAGTACGGCATTATCCCCAATCTGGAGAAGACTCTGGATATGTCGACCCAGGCCGAGATGATGGAGATGCAGCTGTTACGTAACCGTGTGACGGAAGAAGAGATTGCCGATGTCGTATCGCGCTGGACGGGCATTCCTGTCTCAAAAATGCTGCAGGGCGACAAGCAGAAATTGCTGGAAATGGAAGATGCGCTGCACAAGCGCGTCATAGGGCAGCATGAAGCCATCGCGGCAGTGGCCAATGCCGTGCGCCGGTCTCGTTCGGGGTTGTCTGACCCTAATCGTCCGAATGGCTCATTCCTGTTTCTGGGGCCGACCGGTGTCGGCAAAACAGAACTGTGCAAGGCGCTGGCCGAGTTTCTGTTTGATACGGAAGAGGCAATGGTGCGCATTGATATGTCAGAGTTCATGGAGCAGCACTCCGTAGCTCGCCTGATCGGTGCACCGCCCGGTTATGTCGGATACGAAGAAGGCGGTTATTTGACAGAAGCGGTGAGGCGTCGACCTTATTCCGTTCTGCTGCTCGATGAAGTCGAAAAAGCGCACCCGGATGTCTTTAATATTCTGTTACAGGTTCTTGATGATGGTCGCTTGACTGATGGCCACGGACGCACTGTGGATTTCCGCAATACAGTCATAGTGATGACATCCAACCTTGGGTCTGACCGAATCCAGGAAATGCTGACTGACCCTGCCGATGAGGTGGCATACCAGCGGGTCAAGCATGAAGTGATGAGTGTCGTAACCCGACACTTCCGACCAGAGTTTGTTAACCGGATTGATGAAACTGTGGTCTTCCACCCGCTGATGGCCAGTCAGATCCGTGGTATCGCCGATATCCAGATCGCCTCGCTCAACAAGCGACTGCAATACAACGATCTGGGCATCGAGGTCTCTGATGCGGTCCTGGACAAGATTGCCGATCTGGGCTATGACCCCGTGTATGGCGCGCGACCATTGAAACGTGCTATCCAGAACTGGATCGAAAACCCGCTGGCGCAGCGCGTGATCAAAGGCGAATACGTTGCCGGTGATATCATCGTGGTTGATGTTAAAGATGACCAATTCAGTTTCGGCAAACGCCGCGCGGATGTTGATTGATCTTGACAATGCTCCCAATCATGGGACAATTGCCTGCTCTCAGCAGGGCGTGTTTATCTGACACGTCCTGCTGTTGCAGACTGAGAAGGTAACCCCCTCCCCAAATCTGCTTTGACCGGGACGCTAATAATAACCGACCGGTAATTGCATAGGTGTCTGACAACATCCACCTATGGCTGAAACGCGTTACAACGCAACAGGCCGTTCATCAATTGATATAAACTAGTGCCAGAATGCCGGGCTGAACCGGTGTTCTCCGGATGCCATGCGGGTAATCCGGTATTTATTCAACGAGGCTAAGACTGTGGAATTGCTTTCTGGTGGTGAAATGCTGATTCGTGCGCTGCACGACGAGGGCGTGGAGCTGATGTTCGGGTATCCGGGCGGCGCTGCGCTGCACATTTACGATGCGATATTCAACCAGGACAAGGTGGATCACATTCTGGTACGTCATGAGCAGGCGGCAACGCATGCAGCAGACGGTTACGCCAGAGCCACCGGTAAGCCTGGTGTGGTGCTGGTGACGTCTGGTCCGGGTGCGACCAATGCGATTACCGGTATTGCAACGGCATTTATGGATTCCATTCCCATGGTGGTGATTTCCGGCCAGGTAGATAGCTCTCTGATTGGTTCTGATGCGTTTCAGGAAACTGATATGGTGGGTGTATCACGCCCCATCGTCAAGCACAGCTTTATGGTGCAAAAGGCTGAAGACATCCCCATGGTTGTCAAAAAGGCTTTCTACATTGCGACCACCGGACGTCCGGGTCCGGTGGTGATTGATGTACCCAAAGATGTCACGGATCCGGCCCGCAAGTATGAATACCGATATCCTGAATCGGTCAAAATGCGTTCTTACTCGGTGCCGGGCAAAGGTCATACCGGGCAGATCAAAAAGGCCGTCGAGATTTTGCTGGCAGCCAAGCGCCCGGTTATCTATGCCGGTGGTGGAGTTATCCAGGGTAACGGCGCAGAGTTGTTGACGGCTCTGGCGAAAATGCTGGGCTTTCCGGTAACGAATACTCTGATGGGACTGGGTGCCTACCCGGCTACTGATAAACAGTTTCTTGGCATGCTGGGCATGCACGGCACTTATGAGGCCAATATGGCCATGCACTTCAGCGATGTGGTGCTGGGTATTGGTGTGCGCTTTGATGACCGGGTCACCAATGCGGTCAATAAATTCTGTCCGGGGGCAAAAATCCTGCATGTGGATATTGATCCAGCGTCAATCTCCAAAACAGTGACAGCCGACGTGCCGATTGTGGGCTCGGTTGTCAGTGTGCTGGAAGAAATGATTGAGCTCGTGCGCCAGGCGGATTCGCATGTTGATAGCAAATCTCTGGAACTTTGGTGGCAGCAGATAGAAGGTTGGCGAGCCAAAGAATGTCTGAAAGTGGAACCGGCTGGTGGCGATATCATCAAACCACAGCAGGTGGTGCAGAGTGTCTACAAGGTGACGCAGGGTCAGGCCTATGTGTCGTCCGACGTGGGGCAGCACCAGATGTTCGCAGCCCAGTACTATCACTTTGATAAGCCGCGGCGTTGGATCAATTCGGGCGGTCTGGGCACCATGGGTTTCGGCTTCCCGGCTGCCATGGGCGTGCAGCTGGCCTACCCGGATGCCATCTCGGTGTGCATCACCGGGGAAGGCAGTATACAAATGTGTATTCAGGAACTGGCAACCTGCCTGCAATACGGCCTGCCTATCAAAATTGTCTGCCTGAACAATGAAGCGCTTGGCATGGTGAAGCAGTGGCAGGATATGCAATACGGCGGTCGACACTCACACAGTACCTATTCCGAGTCCCTGCCGGACTTTGTGAAACTGGTTGAAGCCTATGGTCATGTGGGTGTGCGTATCGAAAAATTGTCCGAGCTGGATGCAAAAATGTCCGAGGCGTTTGCCCTTAAAGACAGGCTGGTCTTTATTGATGTGGCCGTTGATGATCGGGAGCATGTTTACCCGATGGCGATCAAGGGTGGTTCGATGAAAGATATGTATTTGAGCAAAACGGAGCGAACATAAGATGCGGCACATTATTTCCATTTTGTTGGAGAATGAACCTGGCGCCTTGTCTCGTGTGGTCGGTTTGTTTTCTCAACGTAACTACAATATTGAATCTCTCACTGTTGCTCCGACCGAGGATCACACTCTCTCCAGGCTGACGATTACGACTATCGGTGATGATCGCAAGATCGAGCAGATAACCAAGCATCTGAACAAGCTGATCGATGTGGTGAAGCTGGTTGATCTGACTGAGGGTTCTCACATTGAGCGGGAGCTGATGTTGATCAAGGTGAAGGCCAGTGGTGCTCAGCGTGCTGAAGTGAAACGCACGACCGATATTTTCCGCGGACAGATCGTGGATGTGACCAGCACTGTGTACAGCATTCAGTTGACCGGCACTTCGGATAAGCTGGACAGCTTTATCGCGGCGCTGGGTAATGCGTCAGTGCTTGAGGTGGCGCGCACCGGGGTGACGGGTATCTCGCGCGGTGAGAAGGTGCTCAGCCTTTAAGTGCCAGCCTCAGGGTCTGGGTTAGTGGCTTCGTTCTGGAGCGGTCCGGGTGGCGGGTAGCAGATTGCGCCCGGCCGCATCCTTTTGCCGCTCAGCCGGCGGGGGGGGGAACTCGACGTCGCGGCGTTGCCGCTCCGGACTCGGACAGTCCCGCCCGCTGATCGGCTGAGCGGCAAAAGGATAGGCGCGGCCTGAATGGGCGCAATTCTGCTACCCGCCACCCGGACCTTGTGACATCTTCCACCTATAGCGTTCGCGTGGTCTGACCTGAGTGACTTGTCTTGCTGATGCAGCAGCACAATTTCTGTTCCAGGCAGCGTTTTCGAAGGCTCAGCACAAGGCCGGATCCAGGTGGCGGATTCGGAAGAGGGGGTGAGAGCGAGGAAAACCTGACGAGGAGCACCCCCTCTTTCGGAGCCGTCGCCGTCAGGCGTTTAACTTTCCAGCCTTCGGAGGCGCTGCCGTCAGGCGCTGAGTCCTGTCCGGCAGCAGCAAATCGAGAGTTTAGATCGCCTTTTTCATGGCGGTCATGTAGGAGCGCAGGCGACGGCCGACGATTTCGATCGGGTGATTGCGGATGGACTGGTTCACGGCGATCAGCTCGGCGTTGTCAACGTTGTTGTCCTGCAGTTGCAGGCCCTTGCCGATGACGTCGGTGTCGACTTTCTGCATGAAATCTTCCAGCAGTGGTACGGCTGCGTGAGAGAACAGGTAGCAGCCGTATTCCGCCGTGTCAGAAATCACTTTATTCATCTCGTAAAGCTTCTTGCGGCCGATCAGGTTGGCGATCAGTGGCGTTTCGTGCAGAGACTCGTAATAGGCAGATTCTTCGATAATGCCGGCATCGGTCATGGTTTCGAAGGCCAGCTCGACGCCGGCTTTCAGGAAGGCGGCCATCAGAATGCCGTTGTCGTAGTATTCCTGCTCGGAGATATCCATGCTGCCAGCAGTGGATTTTTCAAAGGCCGTTTCGCCGGTCTGCTCGCGCCAGGTCAGCAGATTGATGTCGTCATTGGCCCAGTCTTCCATCATGACACGAGAGAATTCACCGCTCATGATATCGTCCATGTGCTTCTGGAACAGAGGCCCCATGATGTCCTTCAGTTCGGCCGCCAGTGAGTTGGCAACCAGTTTGGCCGGGTTGGACAGGCGATCCATCATGTTGGTAATGCCGCCATGCTTCAGACCTTCGGAAATGACTTCCCAGCCGTGCTGAACCAGCTTGGATGCATAACCGGCATCAACGCCCTTTTCGATCATGCGGTTGTAGCAGAGAATGGAACCGGTCTGCAGAACACCGCACAGAATGGTCTGTTCACCCATCAGGTCGGATTTGACCTCGGCGATGAAGGAGGACTCCAGCACGCCTGCGCGGTGGCCGCCGGTTCCGGCCGCGTAAGCTTTGGCGATTTCCAGGCCGTCACCGTTGGGGTCGTTTTCGGGGTGCACGGCAATCAGTGTGGGGACACCGAAGCCGCGTTTGTATTCTTCACGCACTTCGGAACCCGGGCACTTCGGTGCAACCATGATGACGGTCAGATCGTCGCGGATCTGCATGCCTTCTTCCACGATATTAAAGCCATGTGAGTAGGCCAGGCAGGCACCCTGTTTCATCAATGGCATTACCTGCTTGACTACGGCGGTGTGCTGTTTGTCCGGCGTCAGGTTCAGCACCAGATCAGCCGTCGGAATCAGATCTTCGTAAGTACCAACATTAAAGCCGTTTTCAGAGGCATTTTTCCATGACTGACGCTTTTCGGCGATGGCTTCTGCTCGCAGTGCATAGCTGATATCCAGGCCGCTGTCACGCATGTTCAGGCCCTGGTTCAGACCCTGAGCGCCACAACCTACAATGACGATTTTCTTGCCGAGCAACTTGTTGACGCCATCGGCAAATTCGGCGCTGTCCATGAAGCGGCACTTGCCCAGTTGTTGAAGCTGAACGCGCAGAGGCAGAGTATTGAAGTAGTTCATTGCAGTTTCCTGTTTTGATAGTTCTGAGATTGGTGATCGGGGGTCAAGTTTTGATTGGGCTGTATCATAAACGCTCTGTTATGCTTGCGTAAAATGATATATTTGCAAATTAATATTGCGAAATCCGGAATTGTTGCGCGAGTCAGTCTGGGATTTAACATGGATCTGAAAGACCTGAAAATGTTCCTGCACCTTAGTCGAACACTGCATTTTGGCAAAAGCAGTCGTGAACTGCACATCAGTGCCTCCGGCCTGACCCGCGCAATTCAGCGGCTGGAGCAGGAATGCGGTGCCACGCTTTTTGAGCGGGACAAACGCACAGTCAAGCTGACAGAACAGGGTGCGATGCTACGTGACTTTGCGAGCGACGTGACCGATCGTTGGGCAGTATTGAGTGAACAGTTGCATGATGATGGACAGGTCCATGGTGTGCTGAGCCTGTTTTGTTCGGTGACCGCCAGTTACAGCTTTCTGCATGCTTTGCTGCAACGCTTCCGGAATGAGTATCCGCGCGTCGAGCTTCAGCTGCATACAGGTGATTCCGCTCAGGCGATTGCGCGGGTTGCCGATGGTATGGATTCCCTGGCTATCGCGGCGCGGCCGGAGAGGCTGCCGGAAAACATTTCCTTCCTGCCTTTGGGCGAGTCTCCTCTGGTGTGTATCGGTCCGGCAACAGAGTGCCCTCTGCGCGATCGCTTAAATGAAGCGAGGGCGTTAGATAACTACAATTGGCAGCAGATTCCCTTGATAGTCTCCGAAACCGGATTGTCCCGTATACGACTGGAACAGTGGTTCCAGGAGCGCTCAATCAGGCCGCGAATCTATGCGCAGGTCAGTGGGCACGAGGCGATGGTCAGTATGGTCAGTCTGGGATTCGGTCTTGCAGTTGTGCCCAGAGTAGTTGTTGACAGCAGCCCCGTCGGTGACCTGATTGAGGTGCTGCCCTTGATGCCAGAGCTGGAGCCGTTCACCATTGGTTTGTGTGCACTGCATCGCAAGCTGAGCAATCCATTGGTCAAAGCGTTCTGGGGAATTGCAGAGACTTCCGTGGCCCCGCTACAAGCGCAGACCAAGTGTGTATAATCGGAGCAAGTTGTTTCATTTGCCGATCAAAGGTTCTCAGAGTTAATGAGTAACGAAGACGAAAGTTTTATACCTATCGATGAGCATGAAGAGTTTGTGTCAGAAGATGGCCGCAAGATCAGCCGCAAAGGCATCTATTTGCTGCCCAATCTCCTGACTCTGGGTGCGTTGTTTGCAGGTTTTTACGCCATTATCGCGGGCATGAATGGAAATTTTAACGCTGCAGGATGGGCGATTTTGGTGGCGGCCGTCATGGATGGCCTGGATGGCAGGGTGGCTCGCCTGACCAATACCCAGAGCGCGTTTGGTGCACAGTTCGACAGCCTGGCGGATATGGTGTCTTTTGGTGTGGCGCCAGCATTGATTGTATTCAGCTGGAGTTTGTCATCGCTTGGCAATGCCGGATGGGCTGCCAGTTTTATATTTATGTCCTGCGCTGCCCTGAGGCTTGCCCGTTTCAATGTTCAGCTGGGAACCGTGGATAAGCGGTTTTTTGTCGGTCTGCAGAGTCCAGTCGCCGCAGGTCTGGTGACCTTTATGGTTTGGGTGGCGTACAAGTATGAGATCGAGCCTGGCTTTGGACTGGCCGTGGCGACAGCGGTTTTGACAGCGCTCACAGGCTTGTTGATGGTGTCCAACTATCGCTATTACAGTTTCAAGGAAATTCATTTTAAAGGCACAGTGCCCTATGTGGTATTCGTCATGGCAGTAGTATTACTGGTCGTCATTGCCCAGCGACCCCATGAGGTGTTGCTGACCATGTGTGTTTGTTACGTAAGTTCCGGTCCTGTGATTGGCCTGTATCGAAAACTCAAGACACGTCGGAGCAATAAAACCGATACAGCATCTGAGTCGTAATCAGGATATATAAAGGCGAGGTGTGATCATGTTAATCAAAACCAGATCCGAAATTCCATCTTCTGAAATTACGCCAGAGTCGGTTTATCACAGCCGACGGCAATTCATGGGCAATGCGCTAACCCTGGGGTTGGGCGCTGCAGGCATGGGTGGGGCAGGGCTGTCGTTGGCGGCAGCGCCAGGTGATGGTCTGCGTGCTCGTGCGCCCTCAGATATGGTGAGATCGGCGCCGGCGCCGTGGTGGCAGGAGAAGTTTCAGAACATTCAGCCGGTTGAGCGTGGCGGAGACTTCTGGACCGACGAGGACCTGACGCCGTATCGAGATGTTGTGACTTACAACAATTTCTATGAATTCGGTATGAATAAGGACGATCCTTACAAGTATTCGCAGACTTTCAAGGTTGACCCCTGGTCTATCGATATTGGTGGTGAGTGCGATAAGCCAGGTGTTTATCATCTGGAAGACTTTCTCAAACCACAGCAACTGGAAGAGCGCATCTATCGCCTTCGCTGTGTAGAGCGCTGGTCGATGGTCATACCGTGGGTAGGGTTCTCTCTGGCCGATCTGATCCGGCGTGTTGAACCTAACTCAAAGGCAAAGTATGTCGCATTCGAGACTCTGGTGGACCCCGAGCAGATGCCTGCTCAACGGAGTCGCTTCAGTATCGTGGATTGGCCTTATCGCGAAGGGTTACGCATGGATGAGGCGATGAATCCGCTGACATTCCTGGCGGTCGGACTTTATGGTAACTATTTGCCTCCGCAGAATGGAGCGCCTATCCGCCTGGTCGTGCCCTGGAAGTACGGTTTCAAGAGCGTTAAATCAATTGTGAAAATCCGCTTCACTGAGCAGGAGCCGCCAACGACCTGGAACATGATGCAGCCCAGTGAGTACGGCTTTTACGCGAATGTTAACCCCAATGTGCATCATCCACGATGGCGTCAGGATATGGAAACTCGTTTGCCCAGAACGTTGTTCTCGGTGTCCCGTCAGGATACCCTGATGTTTAATGGTTATGGCGACCAGGTTGCTCATTTGTATGAGGGCATGGATCTGGCGCGCTACTATTGATTGGCGGCTCGCGTGGGTCTTGATGGTGTGTCGACATGGCGACGCAACCCGCAGCTGTGGCTCTGGTTGCGTCGGCTGGTCTGGGTTCTGGCGTGTGTGCCTTTTGTATTGCAGGTGCAGGGCATCGTAACGAATACGCTGGGTGCCGATCCAGCCAAGGAGCTGGCACTTGATACCGGGCGCTGGACTTTGCGCTTTCTGCTGATGAGTCTGGCGATAACACCACTGCGGGAAATTTTCAGCCTCGGAAGCTTGGCGCCGCTGCGAAGAACGCTGGGGTTGTTTGCCCTGTTCTACGCAAGTCTGCATTTTCTTGTCTATATACTCTTCCTGCTTGAGTTGCGCTGGTACGAGATCGGTACTGATATCCTCGAGCGCCCGTATATTACCGTGGGATTTGTGGCTTTCCTGATTTTGTTGGCGATGGGTATCACTTCGCCCAAGCGCATGGTCAGGCGCCTCGGTAAGCGCTGGAAGCCGCTCCACAGGATGGTTTACCTGGCTGCCGTTCTGTCGATTTTGCATTTGGTCTGGATTCTGCGAACAGATGTTTTCGATGCGGTTTTTTATGGTACACTGCTTGCCCTGCTTTTGGCTTACCGCGGCTTCAATTCAGTGAGGAAGCGGACTAACAGGCCGATCAGGAATTGACGTCTTTATTGTGCGTCGTGTCCGGCAAGACTTCTGATTAAAAATTTGTCGAAAAAGCTTGCAGCAAAAAATGTCTATGGCATAATGCGCGCCCCTGACAGCTGAAGGGTAACTTTCAGGTTGGGGCAGCAAGAGAACTGATCGACAAATTGTTTGAAAAAGCTCTTGCCAGAATGATTCAAACGCGTATAATACGCGGCCTCTTAGCCATGAAGGCTGAGGCAAAAAGTTCTTTAAAAGACAGAGATTAAGTAATAGAGGTGGGTGCTTGCCGGGGTGTTTTTGCGACATTTCGCAAAGATATCAAAGGTAAGCAACTGCGTTAATTTACTGAGTAAATTATTTAAGTCTTATAGACAGTAGTTGTGACTTTGAGCATGATTTAGCTTGAGAGTAGTTTTGGTCTAGTTAAGCAGTACAGATCAAGTGAACTCGAGCGAACCTTAAACTGAAGAGTTTGATCATGGCTCAGATTGAACGCTGGCGGCAGGCTTAACACATGCAAGTCGAGCGGTAACAGGGGTAGCTTGCTACCCGCTGACGAGCGGCGAACGGGTGAGTAACGCGTAGGAATCTGCCTGATAGAGGGGGATAGCCCGGGGAAACCCGGATTAATACCGCATACGCCCTACGGGGGAAAGCAGGGGATCTTCGGACCTTGCGCTATCAGATGAGCCTGCGTCGGATTAGCTAGTTGGTGGGGTAAAGGCCTACCAAGGCGACGATCCGTAGCTGGTCTGAGAGGATGATCAGCCACACCGGAACTGAGACACGGTCCGGACTCCTACGGGAGGCAGCAGTGGGGAATATTGGACAATGGGGGCAACCCTGATCCAGCCATGCCGCGTGTGTGAAGAAGGCCTTCGGGTTGTAAAGCACTTTAAGCAGGGAGGAAAGGGCAACGGTTAATACCCGTTGCAGTTGACGTTACCTGCAGAATAAGCACCGGCTAACTTCGTGCCAGCAGCCGCGGTAATACGAAGGGTGCAAGCGTTAATCGGAATTACTGGGCGTAAAGCGCGCGTAGGCGGTTTGGTAAGTGTGATGTGAAAGCCCAGGGCTCAACCTTGGAACTGCATCACATACTGTCAGGCTAGAGTACGGGAGAGGGGGGTAGAATTCCACGTGTAGCGGTGAAATGCGTAGAGATGTGGAGGAATACCGGTGGCGAAGGCGGCCCCCTGGATCGATACTGACGCTGAGGTGCGAAAGCGTGGGGAGCAAACAGGATTAGATACCCTGGTAGTCCACGCCGTAAACGATGTCAACTAGCCGTTGGGAGCGTAATGCTCTGAGTGGCGCAGCTAACGCACTAAGTTGACCGCCTGGGGAGTACGGTCGCAAGATTAAAACTCAAATGAATTGACGGGGGCCCGCACAAGCGGTGGAGCATGTGGTTTAATTCGACGCAACGCGAAGAACCTTACCTGGTCTTGACATCCAGAGAACTTTCCAGAGATGGATTGGTGCCTTCGGGAACTCTGAGACAGGTGCTGCATGGCTGTCGTCAGCTCGTGTCGTGAGATGTTGGGTTAAGTCCCGTAACGAGCGCAACCCTTGTCCTTATTTGCCATCATTTAGTTGGGCACTCTAAGGAGACTGCCGGTGACAAACCGGAGGAAGGTGGGGACGACGTCAAGTCATCATGGCCCTTACGACCAGGGCTACACACGTGCTACAATGGGGCGTACAAAGGGTTGCCAAGCCGCGAGGTGGAGCTAATCCCATAAAACGTCTCGTAGTCCGGATTGGAGTCTGCAACTCGACTCCATGAAGTCGGAATCGCTAGTAATCGTAAATCAGAATGTTACGGTGAATACGTTCCCGGGCCTTGTACACACCGCCCGTCACACCATGGGAGTGGGTTGCAAAAGAAGTGGGTAGTCTAACTTCGGAGGACGCTCACCACTTTGTGATTCATGACTGGGGTGAAGTCGTAACAAGGTAGCCGTAGGGGAACCTGCGGCTGGATCACCTCCTTAAACAGAAAGCGCAAAGCATCCCGGACAAGTGTCCACCTCTATTACTTAATCCTGAACTTTTTAGAACCCAGGGTGGTTGCCTTGAGCGACCGACCTGACACGGATTCGGGTCTGTAGCTCAGTTGGTTAGAGCGCACCCCTGATAAGGGTGAGGTCGGCCGTTCAAATCGGCCCAGACCCACCATATTAGTGTGACTGGTTTACAGTAATGTGACTGGCCATTAATAGTTTCCTGGATCCTGTAGATTCAGGTAAGTGTTCTTTAACAATCGATGAATGAAGACACAGCTTGTTAGTGTTTTTTGTGCTGTTTGTCACGGAGACGATCTGTGATGGGCATTTAAGTGCAAGAGATAACTGATGAGATGTGTATGCTGAATAAATTTATACAAGCGCAAAATCTGTACGATGATCGAAGGCGAGTTTGGTTGTGTAATGTTGGGCTTTTAAAAGAGTCTGAGGTTATATGGTCAAGCAATTAAGCGTACGTGGTGGATGCCTTGGCAGCCAGAGGCGATGAAGGACGTGGTAGGCAGCGAAATGCTTCGGGGAGCCGTCAAACAGGCTTTGATCCGGAGATGTCCGAATGGGGAAACCCGGCCCACTTGTGGGTCATCCTTAACTGAATCCATAGGTTAAGGAAGCGAACGCGGGGAACTGAAACATCTAAGTACCTGCAGGAAAAGAAATCAATTGAGATTCCCTAAGTAGCGGTGAGCGAACGGGGAAAAGCCCTTAAGCAATTTTAGTGTTAGTGGAACGGTCTGGAAAGTCCGGCGACAGTGGGTGATAGCCCCGTACACGAAAGCACTGGGATTGTGAAAACGAGTAGGTCGAAACACGTGTAATTTTGACTGAAGATGGGGGGACCATCCTCCAAGGCTAAATACTCCTGGCTGACCGATAGTGAACTAGTACCGTGAGGGAAAGGCGAAAAGAACCCCGGAGAGGGGAGTGAAATAGACCCTGAAACCGCGTACGTACAAGCAGTCGGAGCAGGCATTGTGTCCTGTGACGGCGTACCTTTTGTATAATGGGTCAGCGAGTTAATGTCAGTAGCAAGGTTAACCGTGTAGGGGAGCCGTAGGGAAACCGAGTCTTAACTGGGCGAATGAGTTGCTGGCATTAGACCCGAAACCGGGCGATCTACCCATGGGCAGGTTGAAGGTGCCGTAACAGGCACTGGAGGACCGAACCGGGATCTGTTGAAAAAGATTCGGATGACCTGTGGGTCGGAGTGAAAGGCTAATCAAGCCCGGAGATAGCTGGTTCTCCTCGAAAGCTATTTAGGTAGCGCCTCGTGGAATTGACTGCTGGGGGTAGAGCACTGTGTCGGCTAGGGGGTCATCCCGACTTACCAACCCGATGCAAACTCCGAATACCAGTAAGTTTTATCACGGGAGACAGACGGCGGGTGCTAACGTCCGTCGTCAAGAGGGAAACAACCCAGACCGCCAGCTAAGGTCCCAAATATCAGTTAAGTGGGAAACGATGTGGGAAGGCTCAGACAGCTAGGAGGTTGGCTTAGAAGCAGCCATCCTTTAAAGAAAGCGTAATAGCTCACTAGTCGAGTCGGCCTGCGCGGAAGATATAACGGGGCTCAAACTGATAACCGAAGCTGCGGATACGTGCACTTCATTAAAACCATTTGTAAGGCAAGCTCCTGTCGCGCGTTAGCGCGACAGTCAAGCACCCCCCAACGTCGAGTCGGGGGTAAAGCTCCTGGCGCGCGTTAGCGCGACAGTCAAGCACCCCCGAACGTTGAGTCGGGTGCAGGAAGTGGGTTTAATGAAGTGCACGTATGGTAGAGGAGCGTTGTGTAGGCCGTTGAAGGTGAATCGAGAGGTTTGCTGGAGGTATCACAAGTGCGAATGCTGACATGAGTAACGATAAGGGGGGTGAAAAACCTCCCCGCCGGAAGATCAAGGTTTCCTGTCCAACGTTAATCGGGACAGGGTGAGTCGGCCCCTAAGGCGAGAGCGAGAGCTGTAGTCGATGGGAAATCGGTTAAAATTCCGATACCGGCTGTTACTGCGATGGAGTGACGGAGAAGGCTAGGCCAGCGCGGCGTTGGTTGTCCGCGTTTAAGGTAGTAGGCTGAGGGTTTAGGTAAATCCGGACCCTTAAGGCTGAGAGCTGATGACGATCCTGTTTTTAAACGGGAGAAGTGGTTGATGCCCTGCTTCCAGGAAAAACTTCTAAGCTTCAGGTAACAGACGACCGTACTGTAAACCGACACAGGTGATCAGGTAGAGAATACCAAGGCGCTTGAGAGAACTTGGGTGAAGGAACTAGGCAAAATGGTACCGTAACTTCGGGAGAAGGTACGCTCCTTTTGGTGAACTATTTACTAGGTAAGCTGAGAGGAGTCGAAGTGACCAGGTGGCTGCAACTGTTTATTAAAAACACAGCACTGTGCAAACACGTAAGTGGACGTATACGGTGTGACGCCTGCCCGGTGCCGGAAGGTTAATTGATGGGGTTAGCGTAAGCGAAGCTCTTGATCGAAGCCCCGGTAAACGGCGGCCGTAACTATAACGGTCCTAAGGTAGCGAAATTCCTTGTCGGGTAAGTTCCGACCTGCACGAATGGCGTAATGATGGCCACGCTGTCTCCACCCAAGACTCAGTGAAATTGAAATCGCTGTTAAGATGCAGTGTACCCGCGGCTAGACGGAAAGACCCCGTGAACCTTTACTATAGCTTCACACTGGACTTTGACACTATCTGTGTAGGATAGGTGGGAGACTTTGAAGCAGGTGCGCCAGCACTTGTGGAGTCATCCTTGAAATACCACCCTGGTATTGTTGAGGTTCTAACTCAGTGCCTGAAACGGGCACGAGGACCGTGTGTGGTGGGTAGTTTGACTGGGGCGGTCTCCTCCCAAAGTGTAACGGAGGAGCACGAAGGTACCCTAAGAGCGGTCGGAAATCGCTCGTTTAGTGTAATGGCATAAGGGTGCTTGACTGCGAGAGCGACGGCTCGAGCAGGTACGAAAGTAGGTCATAGTGATCCGGTGGTTCTGAATGGAAGGGCCATCGCTCAACGGATAAAAGGTACTCCGGGGATAACAGGCTGATACCGCCCAAGAGTTCACATCGACGGCGGTGTTTGGCACCTCGATGTCGGCTCATCACATCCTGGGGCTGAAGCCGGTCCCAAGGGTATGGCTGTTCGCCATTTAAAGTGGTACGCGAGCTGGGTTTAGAACGTCGTGAGACAGTTCGGTCCCTATCTGCCGTGGGCGTTGGAGATTTGAGAGGAGCTGCTCCTAGTACGAGAGGACCGGAGTGGACGAACCTCTGGTGTTCGGGTTGTCACGCCAGTGGCATTGCCCGGTAGCTATGTTCGGACAGGATAACCGCTGAAAGCATCTAAGCGGGAAGCCTCCCTCAAGACGAGATCTCCCTGGGGCCTTGAGCCCCCTGAAGTGCCGTTCGAGACCAGGACGTTGATAGGCTGGGTGTGTAAGCGTTGTGAGGCGTTGAGCTAACCAGTACTAATTGCACGTGAGGCTTGACCATATAATCGCAGGTTTTTTTAAAGCGACAATTATATGAGACGAACTTGCATGTTCGAATCAGCGTATGGATAACGTGGTTTGTATAGATTTTAGAAAGACAAAGACAGCATACGATCTTCATTCAGTCGATTGTCAAAGGGTAAGCGGTGGTGTGTTCAAATGGACACAGCCATCCACGGTTTGCCTGACGACCATAGCGAGTGTGAACCACCTGATCCCATCTCGAACTCAGAAGTGAAACTGCTCAGCGCCGATGGTAGTGTGGGGCCTCCCCATGTGAGAGTAGGACATCGTCAGGCATCAAAAAAGCAAAAACCCCTATCGGCGCTGCCGGTAGGGGTTTTTTGTTTTTGATACTCGCCGATGTTCTACGGACATGGTCACTCGGGCCTTCCTTGGCCCTCGCCCTTCGGGCAGCCTTCGGCTGTGCAAAACGGCTGTCCTGCCGTTTTGTCAGGCATCAAAAAGCAAAAGGGTCACCCCATCAGGGGTGACCCTTTTTTTATGCCCGGGATTGAATGACACTGCCTGCCGTACACGGTGACAGTGTCGTTTCAGCAATCAGGGCATCGGGCTGATGCCAATCAGTACTACGTGTAAGTACATGGCGAATACGGCCCAGCTTGCGAGGCCTGCGATAATCACTGTGATGTCCTTGCTCATGCCGCCTGCGGGGTAGGTCACGCCGTTTATACGGTCCCGTTTACGACGGATTACAAACCCGGCAACACCCCATACTAAAAACGATCCGAACAGCAACAAGTCAGCCAATGTTCCATTCGCCAGTAAATGTGCCAGAGCCCAGAACTTAACGGCCAGCAGCATAGGATGCCCTACGCGCGATTTTAGCCGATTCCCAGGCACATACGTGGCAGCCAAAAGAATAAAAGCGATAAGCGTTAATAGCAGGGCTGTGTGGCGCATCGCCACAGGAGGTTGCCATAACCAGATGGGAGACTGCCGTGCTTCTGCATATCCATAGATAATCAGAGCCAGTGATATTAGTGATGCAACTGAGTAGAGTACTTTCCACCAGCGCTCACCAATTTGTCTGATTATGTTACTTCTGCGTTCCGGAGCAAAAATTGCGGTAGAATGCAGGCTCAGAAACAGAGCAAGACCCACGATCAATAATGACATAATTTCAACCTGTTGCTGTTATGAAAGTTGTTGAGAGTATATAGGTAAGTCGGTGCAAGACAAGTAAGCATCAGGACAAACCACTCATAATGTTGTATTGTTTGCGCCTTTGAGTGCGCTTTATAAAAACTAATAAGAGGACACCACACATGTCAGCAAGAAACTTGAGCCCGCGAGCGAGTGCAAGATTTATCGTGAGTATATTGTTGTTGGGCTTCCTGGCGGGCTGCGCCCAGACCGGGCATCAAATTGGTTACAGCGTGAATGTGTGCTGTCCGGGAGATTATGCGTCCTACGAGTCGTATGGGCTGCAGACCCAGGATATTCCGGGTTTCTTGTCTGAATATGTGGTTGCGGAATTAGACGCAGCATTGCAGGAGAAGGGTCTGGTCCGCAACGACCGGCTGAATGATGTGGTCGTGACATTGAGTTACAGGCATGTAAACCTTAATCCGGATCAACAGGACATTGATCCCTTTGAGCGTCGTATCGAAGAAGATGTCATGCTTCGATATGTCGCAACCCTGCTGATCGATATCGCTGAATCCGACTCGGGGAATATCGTTTGGTCTGGACAGATCAATCGTATACATACCGTGCTGCCGGGCGAGTATATGCACGAAGACAATGCCCGCCCGGAATTTCGTGAGGCATTTCATCAAGTACTGAGCAGCTATCCAGCGTTGAACCAATAAAGCTTGCAAGGGGGGAGCGATATGTCGGAATTGATGCTGGAAGGTTTTAATCTCGCCCTTTACGGGATGGGCTTTGTATTCACTTTTCTTGTTCTTCTGGTGTTTCTGACAGTCGCCATGTCAGCAGCGGTATCGCGTTTTTCTCCCCCCGCGCCAACTGTTGTGCCCAGGCGAAGAACTTCAAAACGCAAGGATAGCGGCAGCGGTGCTTCAGCTAAATCAGCGGATAAGGCGCAAATAGTGGCTGCTATTACTGCTGCAGTCAGACAGCATCGTCAATCGGATTGACATAATTTCCTTCCAGATACACTGTGGCTGGACTGCCACCCCGGATAACAAAAAGGGTTATATCTCATGAGCGACTCCAAAAAGCCTCTGGCAATTACTGATGTCATTCTTCGCGACGCGCACCAGTCCTTACTTGCTACGCGAATGCGACTGGACGATATGCTGCCCATTGCGGACAAACTCGATAAGGTTGGTCTGTGGGCAGTTGAGTCCTGGGGTGGAGCAACATTTGATGCCTGTATCCGCTATTTGGGTGAAGATCCCTGGGAAAGGATAAGAAAACTGAAAGAGGCCATGCCCAATACGCGTCAACAAATGCTGTTCCGCGGACAGAATATTTTGGGTTATCGACATTATGCGGACGACATTGTCGATCGATTTGTCGAGCGTGCCGCGGTAAATGGGGTAGATGTCTTTCGTGTATTTGACGCCATGAACGATGTACGCAACCTTGAAACAGCCATCAAGTCAGTACGTAAACATGAGAAGCATGCGCAGGGCACCATGTCATACACCGTCAGTCCGGTGCATACATTGGACAGCTGGTTGCAGATGGCCCGTCAGATAGAGGAGATGGGGGCTGAATCCTTGTGTATCAAGGATATGGCTGGCCTTCTTGCGCCCTATACAGCCTATGAATTGATCACTAACCTGAAAAAAACAGTGTCGATTCCGATTCATATGCAATGTCATGCAACGACCGGGCTGTCTACTGCGACTTATATCAAGGCTGTGGAAGCAGGAATTGACAATCTGGACACGGCGATATCTTCCATGAGCCTGACTTATGGTCATACCCCTACAGAAACGATGGTAGCGATGCTGCAAGGCACTGATCGTGATACTGGCCTGGATATTGTGTTGTTGGAAGAAATAGCATCTTATTTCCGGCAGGTGCGCAAAAAATATGCCCGGTTCGAAGGGGCCCTGAAGGGCATTGACTCGCGAATTCTTGTGGCTCAGGTGCCTGGCGGCATGCTGACCAATCTCGAGAACCAGCTGCGCGAACAAAACGCGACTGACCGCCTGGATGAGGTGTTGGAGGAAATCCCGAAAGTTCGGAAAGATCTGGGGTATATTCCCCTGGTCACGCCGACATCGCAGATCGTTGGAACACAGGCGGTTCTTAATGTCCTGTCGGGTGAGCGTTACAAGAATATTACCAAAGAAACTGAAGGCGTCCTGAAAGGCGAATATGGCGCGACGCCTGCGCCGGTCAATGAGGCGTTGCAGCAGGCGGTCTTGCAGGGCGGCGAGGCGATCACCTGTCGTCCGGCAGATCTGCTCGATCCGGAGTTCGAGCGCTTGCAAAGAGAGTTGCTCGAGCTGGCCGACAAAGAAAAATTTGAAATAGTAAATGGGATTGACGATACGCTGAGTTATGCCCTGTTCCCTCAGGTGGCGCTGAAATTCTTCCGCAACCGTAACAATCCAGATGCATTTGAACCGGCTCCCTCAGAGGAGCCACCCACTGAACCCACTAACGCGAAGACCGCTCGTAAGAAGCCTGCACAGGATGGCGTTTACACGGTCGAGGTGGATGGTACAGCCTATGTTGTCAAGGTAACCGAAGGCGGCGAGCTGACGGACATCGCTAATAAAAACGTCGCCAACAATGCTTCCGACGTCAGTCAGACTTCAGACACAGAAGGTCATGACGTGAATGCTCCGCTTTCAGGGACCGTACATAAACTGATGGTCAATGAGGGTGATACGGTAGCATCCGGTGATGTCCTGATGGTTCTTGAGGCGATGAAAATGGAAACGGAAATTCGCAGTAGTAAGGATGGCGTGGTTGTCGTGATTCATGTCGATGAGGGAGAAACTGTGTCCTCCGGCGATGTTCTGGTGACGCTGGAGTAGGATAGATGGATCAATTAATTGAGTTGTGGCAGTCCACAGGCATCTATCAGATGGAGCCGAAACAGTTACTGATGATACTTGTCAGTCTGGTGTTGTTGTACCTGGCTATTGCAAAAAAGTTTGAGCCTTTGCTGCTGTTGCCGATCGGTTTTGGCGGTATGCTGGCCAATATCCCCGGCGTGGAAATCGCGGTTGGAGATGGGGTTCTTGCGCAATTCTACTCAATGGGATTGTCTACCGGGATATTTCCACTTCTCATCTTCCTGGGTGTCGGCAGCATGACCGACTTCGGGCCGCTGCTGGCCAACCCCAAGACTCTGCTTCTCGGTGCTGCTGCCCAGTTCGGTATTTTCGCTACCGTTTTGGGTGCTTTGTTCTTTTCGGATCTGGGGCTATTTGATTTTACAATAAGGCAAGCTGCGGCGATCGGTATTATCGGCGGTGCCGATGGACCAACAGCCATTTATGTGGCGGGGATGCTCGCACCGGAATTGCTGGGTGCCATTGCAGTATCAGCTTATTCTTACATGGCGCTGGTCCCGTTGATTCAACCACCTATTATGCGGGCGCTGACAACAGTGCAGGAGCGTAAAATTGAAATGACCCAGCTGCGTGCCGTTTCGCAGCGAGAGAAAATTCTGTTTCCGCTGCTGCTGCTGATATTGGTGGCGCTGGTAATTCCCAGTGCTGCGCCGCTACTCGGTATGTTCTGTCTGGGCAACCTGATGCGTGAATGCGGTGTTGTCGATCGCCTGACAAAGACAGCGCAGAACGCACTTATCAATACCGTCACTATTCTGCTGGGTTTGGCAGTTGGTTCAAGACTGATTGCAGAACAATTTCTGGTGCCCAGCACGCTGGGTATTCTGGCGCTTGGCATTGTGGCGTTTTCAATCGGAACCGCGTCAGGTGTGTTGATGGCCAAGCTCATGAATGCCTTGTCCAGCAGCAAGATCAATCCCTTGATCGGTGCCGCCGGTGTGTCTGCCGTCCCGATGGCCGCCCGCGTTGCCAATCGCCTCGGAACCGAGGCGAACCCACACAACTTCCTGCTGATGCATGCGATGGGTCCCAATGTGGCCGGCGTCATTGGTTCAGCTGTTGCGGCAGGTATTCTGATTCAGATCGTGGGGTAAGCAGGACTGTCACCGTACTGTCATTGATGATGTATAGTGTCGATGAAGCCTAACCTTTACAGGGAGTTGACGGCTTGTGACCTTGCACAACATCTTTTACGTTCTCGATACAAATGTTCTGATTCACGACCCCACAGCAGTCTGGAATTTCGACGAACATCACGTTGTCATCCCTATGACTGTACTGGAGGAGCTCGATAACCTGAAGAGTGGGCGAGGTGCCGTGGCCGCAGACTGTCGGCACGCGATTCGTGAGATTGACCGAATTCTCGGCAGCGCAGCGCCGCAAACAGTTGAAAAAGGTGTACCGATTCTCAGGCCTTCCAGGAAAGATCCCCAGGGGCTGCTGTCAGTGGTGATGGGGGAGACGCCAGTCGATAAGCAAATACTTCCGCCGCACTTGAACGATAATAAAATTCTTAATGCTGTGGCTTGCCTTAAACACGGCCATGAGAAACAACGAGTTGTGCTGGTCACCAAAGATATCAATATGCGGCTAAAGGCCCGGGCATGCGGCATCGATGCGGAAGACTACCACACCGATCAGCTTATTGATGACATTGGTGATCTGAATAAGGGCTATCTGCATTTTGGGAACAATTTCTGGCAGGAAGTCGAATTGGTTGAAACCCGCCAGACCCCGAACGGAGAAACCTTGCATATTCTGCCGCGTAGTCAGCGCCTGCAGGATGTCTGTCCTAATCAGTTTGTGACCGATGACAGCGGGTTTATTGCTCGTGTCGTTGAGGTCACAGATGATCATGTCACCTTGCGGCACCTTGACCGGCAGAAACTGATGTCTCTGGACGTTTGGGGCCTTGCGCCACGGGATCTCTATCAAGCCATGGCTCTGGATCTATTGCTGGATCCGGATGTGCATCTGGTCAATCTTACCGGATCAGCCGGATCAGGCAAAACCATTCTGGCACTGGCGGCCGCGATAGAATTGACATTGAATGCCAAGTCCTTTCGGCGAATCATCGTTACCCGAAGTACTCAGGGACTGGATGAAGATATCGGCTTTCTGCCGGGCACAGAAGCTGAGAAAATGGAGCCCTGGCTGGGCGCTATTACTGACAATCTGGAAGCCCTCCACTGGGATGACGAGAACTGTGTCGGCAGTATAGAGTACGTGCTCGACAGAGTGCCGCTGCAATTCAAATCCCTGAACTATATCCGCGGCCGCAGCTTTCAGCACAGCCTGATTCTTATAGACGAATCGCAGAATCTGACGCCGCATCAGATAAAAACCATAGTCACTCGGGCAGGGACCGGATCAAAGGTAGTTTGTCTGGGTAATCTGGCTCAGATAGACACGCCCTATCTCACGCCCGTCAGCTCTGGTTTAACGTATTTGACAGAGCGGTTCAGGTTGTTTCCCTATGGCGGCACGGTGCAGCTTCAGGGTGTACCCAGGTCGGCGTTGGCAGCTTTTGCCGAGGAAAATCTGTAGTCAATCGGTGTCGACCAGTTGATTCATGGTATGCGAGGGATTTTCCGGGCAGGGAGACCCTACATGATGCGCAGGAACTCCCACCACCGTTGTATGCGGTGGTACATCTTTCAGAACGACGCTGCCTGCACCGACCTTGGCGCTGCGACCAATTTCAATGTTACCTAACACTTTGGCTCCGGCCGAAATCAGCACGCCAGAACGTATTTTCGGGTGGCGATCACCCTGTTCATTACCTGTGCCGCCCAGGGTAACTGATTGCATAATGGACACATCATCTTCGATGACAGTGGTTTCGCCAATAACAATCCCTGTAGCGTGATCAAACATTATGCCCTTGCCAATCACGCAGGCCGGGTGGATATCAACACCAAAAACTTCGGAATTGCGACTTTGCAGAAACAGTGCAAGATCCTTACGTCCCTTATTCCACATATAATGAGCAACTCGATGTACCTGTATCGACTGAAAACCTTTCAGATGCAGGATGACAGGTAAGTAGCTGCTTGTGGCAGCGTCACGGTCACGAACAGCCTTAATGTCAGCCGCTGAGGCATCAACAATCTCAGGGCTGTTGCTGAAGGCGTTGTCCAGCAGCTCGCGAATGGCGACTGCAGACATTACATAGTTTGCCAGTTTGTGCGCTAACAAATAGCTCAGAGACGAGCTGAGGCTGCTGTGATTGAGTACACAGGCGTAGACATAGCTGGCGAGCAGGGGTTCACGGGCAATAAGGTCGCGGGCTTCAGCCTGTAGCTGTTCCCAAATACGGTCGGACATGGTTTCTTCGATACCTCTGGGGTTGAGTCTCGCTGACTATATCAGTTTATGGTGTCAGACTTGACGGAATTCAAGCGTTTGGCGCGCCAGATTCAAGTGCTCTTTTGTGAGTTCGTGGCAATTTTCCAGCTCGGCATGCAGGATTGCTTTGCGCATCAAGGTGTTAATCATCCTTGGTACACCATTGCTGAATGTAAATATATTGTCAATCAGTGCCTCATCGGGCATGAGTCTGGATGTCGATGCGGCCCTGCTTATCCTGGTATAGATATAGTCGGCCGTTTCCGTTTTAGTGAGGTTTTTCAGTTCATAACATTGTTGAGGAATTTCTGACCACAGTGTCAGAGCCGGAGCATGTAACCTGTTGGCTAGTTCAGGTTGAGCAAAAAGCACAAAGTGAGTCTTGCCACCAAGGTTAATGTGTCGGGCTATGGCCAACAGGGTTTGGTTGGGGACAGCCTGAGCTTCGTCAATGACAAGGACATGCCTGTAATTGACAGAATCCGGAGCTGACGCAGGCATCAAGTCGTTAAGGTCAATACTGGGGTAGGGCATAAAGCGGACGCGATAACGCTGGTCATGGGCTCGCAGGCTGTAATAGATTCTGCGGGCTAATAGCGTTTTACCCAGGCCAGGTTCGCCGTAAACTAATTGCAAGGGCATGCAATTGCTAATATTTTCCAGCAGCGATACATAGACCTGATGCAGAGTCGGCGACTGCCATAGCATGCCCACGTCCGGTGTGTCACCGAACAGGTGCCCTGTGCTGTTCAGTTCTGTCGCTGTCATGAGCTGGCTGCCTGTCGCCTGAATAATGACCCTAATGTTCTAAGAACCCGTGCCGTTATAAGTTGATAATAACATCAATAATAAGGTTTGTTAGCGCAACCATCACAGCAAGGCAGGGAAAACAGCATGTTCAGCAAATTTACCATACGCTCGCGCATTGGGCTGATCGTCGTGGTCAGTGTCATCGCGATTATCGGTCTGAGTGTGTCCATATTAATGCAGGCGCGTCAGCAATTTATGGAGCAATTGCGATTGGGGAGCATGAATCAGGTTCACATGATTCATGATGCCCTGGAGGGTTTGCATGAGCAGGTGTTAAGCGGTCAGATGAGCGACGCAGAAGCTAAACGTATGGGGCGCTATCTGATCAACAACACAGTTGTCGATGAACGTAACTACCTGCTGCTTTATCACCGCCTGGGCCAGATTCTCGCGCATCCGTTCCGCGGCGTTGACAGTGCCCTGGATACCGAAGCACAGGTGAGAGCGTCTATTGCCGCGGCTGCTACGACACCCGAGCAGCGTATGGAGCAAAATGGTTACAGTGATCCGACACCTACCATGACCGAAATCATTAACCGCTATACAGGTGACAGTTACACTGGGTTCGCTGAGTATCTCTATCACCCCGAACCCATGTTCGGTTATCGGTTTCTTACCTATACCGATGATCCTATCGCTCACCCTGAAGCTGAAATAAAAACGGTGTATGCGCAGCTCTTTGAGCCATGGGACTGGGTGCTGATTCACGGCCTGTACGAGGAAGACGTTAACGCGCAATTTATGCAGTGGGCGATGAGCTCCGCTGTGATCGTTGTGGTAATTCTGGCCATATTGGTGATTGCCGCCTACTTCCTGTCAATTTCAATTACGGCTCCGCTGGTTCAGGCCAGGGGATACATGCAGGATATCGCTCAGGGCTCAGGTGATTTGAGTCGACGCTTGTCTGACAAGGGTGTCGACGAGATATCCGAGCTGGGTGCCAGTTTTAATACCTTTGTGGGCAAACTGGCCGGCATCATAGGACAAGTTTTGTCCACCAGCGCAGAAGTCAGCAAGAAGTCGGTGCAGTTCTCAGACATGATTGAGCGAACAGCGGGTCGCTCTTCGGCTCAGCTTGAGGAGACTGAATTGTTGGCCTCATCAACTACGGAGCTCTCATCATCACTGTCTGATGTGGCGGCTGGTGCTCAGGCCAGTGTGGAAGCAGCCAGCGAGGCAAATGGTGCGACCAAGCAGGCCACACAGGTGGTCTCTCAGACTCGTTCTTCCGTTGAGCAATTGTCCGGCTCACTCTCCCAGATTCAGCAGAAAGTGCATGATATGAGAGATCATAATCAAAAAGTTCATTCGGTTCTGGAGGTGATTCAGGGCATTGCTGAGCAGACCAACCTACTGGCCTTGAATGCCGCTATTGAGGCTGCCAGGGCTGGCGAGCAGGGGCGAGGCTTTGCTGTAGTCGCGGATGAAGTGCGCAGTCTGGCGCAGAAGACACAGTCCTCGACCCTGGAAATCAATACCATTATTCAGGATCTGCAGGAAAATACAGTGCAGATCGTCCACGCCATGGACAGCGGCGTCAGCCTGTCCAGAGATTGTGTGGGCACCGCTAATTCAGCGAATGAACTGCTGGAATCTGTTCTGGCATCGGTGGAATTGATTGCCGAGCGCAGTAAGGATATTGCCAATGCGGTGAGACAGCAGTCAGAAGTGACCGAAGGCATTGCCAAGAGCAGCGTAAAGATAGCGGGTGATGGTCGACTGAATACTGAGGATTACATGAAGTGCAAGCAGTATCATGCCGAGATCAACACTCTGCTTGCCAACCTGGACGGTCTGGTCAGTCAGTTCAAGCTTGGCTAGTCCAATGTGGCTGGTCGAGTTTAGGTTTGTCGTTCAGAGCACATCCGTGTTTTAATCACGGCTGTTTATCCGGATGACGCCGTCGAATGTTTGCATGTATTGACCTTGGTTCCAATAGTTTCCACTTGCTGATTGCTGAGTGGCATGAAGGGCGCCATCAGATCGTTGAACGTTTCAGTGAAAAAGTACAATTGGGTGAGGACCTGGCGATTAATTCCCGGATCACCCCGGCGGCGTTCAGTCGCGGCCTGAACTGCCTGGAAACATTTCGCCACGCGCTGGCACGCTATCCCATCAAACACTGTTGGGCCGTTGGCACCAACGCCCTCCGTATTGCGGACAATGCTGACGAGTTTCTGGCCGCTGCACGTCTCAAGGATATCCATATTGATGTTGTGAGCGGCCCGGAAGAGGCCACCCTGGTTTATGCAGGTGTTAACTCGGCCTTGTCGGCGGCGGAAGAAAATCGGCTTGTCATCGATATCGGTGGCGGAAGTACAGAGCTGGTAGTGGGGTGTAATGAGCGTATATTACAACTTCACAGTATGCCGATTGGTTGTGTCAGCTGGCGTGATAAATGGTTTACACGGGTAGATGGGGAAGTCTCGATCTTGGAGCTGACCTTGCAGAAAGCGTTAGCAGATGCTGAGGCTGTTTTCAGGCCGATCGTTGCTCAACTTCGTGAACAGAACTGGCATGAAGTTTATGCCTCGTCAGGAACGGCGAAAATGTTGAGCTCGGTTTGTGCTGCCTCCGGGCGTCAAGCCGGTTTTGTGACACTCGACACTCTTGGTAAATTGCGCACAGAAGTGTTGCGCGTCGGAAGTGACCCGGCATACTCCATGGCGGGTCTCAAGAACAGCCGTCGTGAGCTGATTTTGCCAGGTTGGTCAGTGCTTTTTGCTTTCATGTCCGTTGCCGGCATTGAGAGTCTGAGATTCAGTCCCGCCGCCCTTCGCGAAGGCATGTTGCATTATATGGTAAAAGCGTCGCTCAGCGGCGTGGCACCGTTGCATGAGTTGCGAGGGCATTGAGTAACAAGTTCTGAACGCCATCTGCCGTTTCGCCTGCATCCAGTTGATCAAGTTTCAGATAACTGCCATCGGACTGCAATTCCCAGCTTTGATTGAGATCCTGAATGTGCATCTCCATCTCACTTAAAATACGTTGAACCCATTTTTTTTTGAGTATTGGAAAAGCAATTTCAATACGACGTTGCAGATTTCGTTCCATCCAGTCGGCGCTCGAACAGTACAGCGGGTGCTGGGCATTGGCAAAGTAATAAACCCGGGAGTGCTCAAGGAAGCGACCGATTGTTGATACGACACGGATATTTTCGGATACATTCGGTACACCGGGTTTCAGGCAACATATGCCACGCACGATAAGATCAATTCTCACGCCAGCCTGCGAGGCGCTATACAGTTCCTGAATGATCACGGGGTCAGTCAAGGCATTAACCTTGGCGATAATGCGCGCCGCTTTTCCTTCTCGAGCGGCCGCCTTTTCATGCTGGATGAGTTGGATCAGGCCTTTCATCAGTTTGAAAGGCGCATTGAGGATCAACTCAGGAGCAATTTTCTTTCCCATGCCAGTAATCTGCTGAAACACCTTGTGCACATCGGCACACAATGCTTCGTCACAGGTGAGCAGGCTGTAATCAGTGTAAAGCAATGAGTTTTTGCGGTGATAGTTTCCGGTACCCAGGTGGGCATAACGTTTTAGTCGGCCGTTTTCCCGCCTGACGATCAGTACCATTTTGGCGTGAGTCTTGTAGCCCATCACGCCGTAAACTACGACGGCACCTGCTTCCTGGAGAATGCTGGCGAACTGAATATTTTCTTCTTCATCGAAGCGCGCACGCAGCTCGATGACAACGGTGACTTCCTTGCCATTGCGCGCAGCTTCGGCAAGCGCTTCGACCAGTTCGGACGATTCGTTGGTCCGATACAGCGTCTGTTTGATCGAAATCACGCCGCTGTCACGAGCTGCCTGCCGCACCCAGTCAATAACCGGTACAAAAGATTGGTAAGGGTGAAGCAGGAGCTGATCCTCGCGCGTAACCGCACTGAAAATGCAGTTATTCTCTTCCAGTGCAGGGGGCAGGCCGGGTGAAAACGGTGGAAACTGCAGTTCGGGTCTGTGCACCATGCTGTTCAGCGCCACCAGTCTTTGTAAATTAACCGGGCCATCCAGGCGGAATAGTTCTTCTTCTGTCAGATTGAAACGCTCCAGCAGAAAGTCAGTCAGCTCAGCAGGGCAACCAGCGCCCACTTCAAGTTTGGCGGCCGCTCCGAAGCGACGCATATGGAGCTCACCCTGCAAAGCACTGGCAACGTCCTCAACTTCGACATTGCTCATCTCCAGATCCGAGTTTCGCGTCACCCGGAATTGATGGCACTCCTTGACTTTCATGCCCGGGAAAAACTCTTCTACATGCGCGTGGATGATGGATGACAGGAAAATGAAATTGTCACCATCGGGGGTAATGTGAGCGGGTACCTTTATGAGTCGTGGCAAAGCCCTGGGAGCCGGAACAATGGCCAGACCGCTGTCGCGTCCAAAAGCATCTTTACCTTCCAGGGAAAGTATGAAATTAAGGCTTTTGTTAACCAGCCGGGGGAAGGGGTGGGCCGGATCCAGTCCCAATGGGCTGATGACAGGCAGCACCTCATTGCGGAAATATTCCAGTGACCACTCCAGCAGGTTGTCACTCCATTCGTGGCGATAAAGAAATCGAATATTCTCGTCAGCCAGTGCGGGTAGCAGATCTTCGTTCAGGATACGGTATTGTTCCTGCAATGCCAGACGTACCTGGGCATGAATTTCACTGAGTACTTCCTGCGGATATTTTCCGTCCGGCCCCGGGCGTTGACGCCCGAAGCCGAGCTGTTTTTTGAGCCCGGAAACGCGAATCTCATAAAACTCGTCCAGATTGGAGCTGAAGATCAGCAGGAACATCAGCCGTTCCAGGAGCGGGTGGCGAATGTTACGGGCCTGATCCAGTACGCGGAGATTAAACTGCAGATAGCTGAGCTCGCGATTCAGATAGAAGCGACTGTCGCTCAAATCAATATCTTGAGGAACTTCCGGGCAGGCAGACACTGAGGGGTGCTCCTGTTCCATTGAAGCCTTACGGTCTTCTGATGCTATGCTGCTCATGCGATTTTCCGAAACCAAAAAGTCCATTCTAGCCTAGCCGGGCACTGAATACACGACCAGGAAGTTGACAGTTTTTATATGGCAAAAATGTCACATTAATGTCATATTCATACACTAAAGTACGCGTCAAACTGCAAGGAAATTTAACATGAAAACCGATGCCGGCGTTCACAGTCACCACATTTCGCAACAATTCAATATTGAACTGGAAGAAATCAAAAGCAGCATGCTGGAGATGGGCGGTCTGGTTGAAAAACAACTGGCCGATGCCCTGACCGCGTTGATTACGGCAGACAGTGAATTGGGCAGTCAGGTGCGCGCACTGGATGATGAAGTTAACGAAATGGAGCTGGCAATTGATGAATCCTGCAATCGGATTCTGGCGCGCCGCCAGCCGGCTGCAAGTGACTTGCGACTGGTCATGGGCATCATCAAGGCGATTAACGATCTGGAGCGCATCGGCGACGAGGCTGCCAAAATTGCGCGGCTGGCCATGGAATTGGCCGAGCAGGACGGGTCTTCCAAAGGCTATGTTGAGGTGCGTCACATTGGTGAGCGAGTTCGTCACATGGTAAATATGGCACTTGATGCTTTTGCCCGATACGACGCAGAGGCAGCGCTGGCTGTAGCCAAGGAAGATGTCAATGTGGATCTGGAGTATGGCAGCGCCATGCGCGAGATGATCACCTACATGATAGAAGATCCGCGCAGCATCACACGCGTATTGAATATCATATGGGCTTTGCGTTCTCTGGAGCGCGCGGGTGATCACGCCAAGAATATTGCTGAACATGTAGTTTACATGGTCATGGGTACGGATGTCAGACATGCCGGTTTGAGCAGCATGGAAGAACAGGTCAAATCCGAACTCTGAAACCCGGGTTATTCAAGTCAGTCGATCGCCGCTCGAGAGATCCTCTCGGGCGGAAAGTGACAGATAAAATCACTGCCTTTCCCTACTTCGCTTTTGATATTCAATCTGGCATCATGCCTGGCCAGAACGTGTTTAACGATAGCCAGTCCAAGGCCTGTGCCGCCAGTGTCAGTGGACCGGCTTTCATCAACCCGATAGAAACGCTCGGTAAGCCGGGGAATATGTTGCGCCGCGATGCCGGGACCATTGTCCGAGATGATAACGTCAAGGCCGCCGTCGGTTGTGTGCTGCACAGTAAGTCGTATTTCTCCTTCTGGCTGAGTGTACTTGGCTGCATTGAGAACCAGATTGGAAATGGCGCTGTAGAGTTCGTTCATGTTGCCGCGAATCTGTGTACTATCTTCGCACGCAAGGTGAAATTGTTGTTTCTTGTCAGTAAACACCTGCTCAGCGTCTCGTTTGATATCCCGCAGCAAAGATGCCAGTTTAATGTCACTCTGTTGCTTGGAAGCTGAGCGTGTCTCAAGTTGCGAGAGAGTCAGCAGGTCGCGAATTATATTTTCCATGCGATGCGACTGCTGTGACATCTGCTCTATGGGGCGCACCCAGCGTTTAGGCAAATTATCTTTGTCGTCCAGCATGGTTTCCAGGTAGCCGGTAATCACTGTGATTGGAGTTCGTAACTCGTGAGAAACGTTGCCCACAAAGTCTTTGCGCATCATTTCCAGTTTATGTAGTTGAGAGATATCACGAACCAGCATAAGTCTCTCTCCCTCACCAAAGCTGGTTATCTGAAATTCAAGCATCAGACTGGAGTTAATCGGCGAGTTTAGTTTCAGCGGGCTTTTGTACAAGCCGCGATTGAAATATTCAATGAATTGAGGCTCCCGTATCAGGTTGATAACGGGCTGGTTTTGATCTTTTGGCGACTGGAAACCCAGCAGGCGGTTGGCTGCCGGATTCCACCAGACCAGTCCTCCCTTGCCATTGATCATGATGACGGCCATTTCCAGAACGGCCGTGGATTCCTGGGCTTTGTTGATGATGCCACGCAGGTCAGCGATTGCCTCGTGCTCGCGTCGCTGTAGTAGATACATGGCGTCAAACACATAACCCCAGATGCCGCGCCCTTCGGGTGGCGTGGTGGGTTCAGAAACTTCGTTATGCTTCAGCCAGTTATAGAGTTTTCGCAGTTGACGGAGATGGTACAACAGATAAATCAGCACTCCCGCCAGCGTAACCGTCGCCGGTGCGCCGAGCAGCCAGCCTGTTGCGAACAGGGCCGAAAAGATCAGAGCCAGGCGCCTTAGCGCTGAGTACCAGTCAGAGAACAAACAAGAAACCTGCTGTCAGTTAGTGAGTCTGGAACAGAACGATAGGCGCTTATTGCGGTTTTGTCGAGAATCTATAACCCGCGCCCCGCACTGTCTGAATCAGGCCAGCATAATTGATGCCGGAACTGGAGGCAGCTGTCAAAGCTTTACGCAGGCGTCCGATGTGGACATCGACAGTCCGCTCTTCCAGATAAACATTGGCGCCCCAAACCTGATCCTGAATGTGATCCCGGGAGAATACTTTCTCGGGATGGGTCATGAAGAAGTGCAGCAAACGATATTCGGTAGGCCCCATGTCGACAGCCTTTTCGTCTATCGTTACCCGGTGACTGCCCGGATCCAGCTCCAGGTCGAATACGCGTATTGGCTTGTCGCGCAGATTGCCTGTGCTACGGCGCAATACGGCCTTGATTCGGGCTATAAGTTCGCGAGGGGAGAACGGTTTGGTAACATAGTCATCGACGCCAACATCCAGCCCCTGAACTTTGTTGTCTTCGCTGGTTTTGGCAGTCAACATGATAATCGGGATATCAGCTGTTAGTTCTTCGCGTTTAAGGCGACGTGCCAGCTCAATGCCACTGCCGCCGGGCAGCATCCAGTCCAGCAGAACCAGATCAGGGCGCTTATCAACTATATTGACGTGCGCCTCCAGGGCGCTTTCGGCCTCAAGGCTGTTGAACCCTGCGGTATCCAATGCTATGCCAATCATGTCCCGTATGGCGGGCTCGTCGTCGACAATCAGGATGGTGGGCTCTTTACTCATTTGAAAAATACCTGAAATATCCAATGTGACGATATTAGACCAGTGCAATATTACATTTTTATGACATAAAGGCAGCAAAAACCTGCCACGATCAGGGTTGAATCAAGATATCTCGAGTTGCCTGTGATTTCAGAGTCTGACTGAGCTATAATTCGCGGTCTGGAAGTCATCAATTTGCTGGTGACCGCTCACGCAGTTTTGTCCAAGAGGACGCAGGAGGGATTATGAATTTTGTATCATTACGCAAGATGGGACTGGCAGCTACACTGGCCTCAGGTCTGGTGGCATTTTCGGCACAACCCGCGCTGGCCGATGAAGGGCGCTTTTACATAGTACCTGGTGTTCAGTGGATGGATTTTGACAGCGAGCGCCAGTCTGACGAAGAAACCGGTTATACCATTGGTCTGGGTTATGGGCTGACTGATAATCTTGCTGCTGAGCTGAACTTTACACGCATCAACATGAACACATTGGCTGGTCGTGATCGCCTGCGGGCGCTGCGCCTGGATTTGCTCTACACGCTTGATAATTCGATAGGTTCCTTTTCGCCCTATTTTGTGGGTGGTATTGGCGACAGTGATTTCTCCAGTGATCAGGAAACGACGGCAAACCTGGGCGCTGGTCTGCGCTATCGCTTCAGCGACCGTGTAGAATGGCGAACCACAGCACGAACGTTCTTTGGGTTTGATGATAATACCTATGACTTTGGTATCGACACCGGCCTGCTGTTCCGTCTGGGTGCAGCGCCTGTGACTGAGCGGGTAGCGGCATCGACACCACCTCCTGCTGCACCGGTTGATCCGGATTCGGACGGTGATGGTGTGCCAGACAGCCGTGATGCATGCCCGAATACTCCGCGTAACTATGCCGTTGATGAGCGCGGTTGCCCGATTGTGATCGAAGAAGTGGCACGTATTGAACTGAGCGTTCAGTTTGACTTTGATCAGTCAGTAGTCAAGCCGGAATATTTTGATGATATCCGCCGTGTCGCTGACTTCCTGTCACAGCATGATGATGTCATTGCGGAGCTTGAAGGTCACACCTGCAGCATGGGTGAGGAAGACTACAACCAGGGTCTGTCAGAGCGACGTGCCAATGCTGTCCGTCAGGTGCTGATAGATCGCTTTGGTGTTAACCCGGCACGCATCAGTGCGGTGGGTTACGGTGAAGCGCGACCCGTAGTGAGTAATGATACGATGGACGGTCGCATTCGTAATCGTCGGGTTGAAAGTGCGCTGTCAACGACGGTCCAGCGCCCGCAAACCCGTAACTGATCGTTCAGTTGACGTTACCTCCGCAAAGCTCCCTGTTGCCCATAAGGCAGCAGGGAGCTTTGTTGTTCAGAGAGCAGGTGTGTTTCAGTTAGATACATTTGTCAGCGACTTCAGGGCCGACTCTGAAGGAAACTGGCGACCCGTACAAAAGATTTGGCCCGGACCCGGCCCGCTATGGCGTGACTGGTTGCTTGACCATGGGTCGCTGACACGTCGGCTCAAATTGATGTCTCAGGGGTCATTCAGAGTCAATGTCCTGCATGAGGGCTGGATAAGAGGCAGTGCGCGTCATCAGCAGCTGTTGGCGGCCGGTAAAGCCTGTCAGCCACTCTGGTCGCGCCATGTTGAGCTATGTCTGTTCGGTCGGCCATGGGTGGCCGCCCACTCATTGATTCCCTACAGCAGCATGAAAGGTTCGCTGCGACAACTGTCACGTCTCCGGGACAAACCTCTGGGTGGCTTCCTGTTTGAGCAGCCCTCATTACGTCGTAGTGAGCCGGAACTTCTGCACCTTGATGAGTGCTGGGGTCGCCGCTCTGTCTTCACATTACAAAATCGACCGCTTATAGTGGCTGAATTCTTCTTGCCCGAGATGCAGTCGCAATTGGGACTCAGGATTTGACGATATGAACACTGGTGCTCTGGCCGGACTTAAAGTTGTTGATTTGACACGTGTGCTCGGAGGCCCGTATTGCACCCAGGTGTTGGCTGATCATGGCGCCCGGGTTATCAAGATCGAACCGCCACAGGGTGATGAAGTCAGGGACTGGGGCCCCCCGTTTCATGGAGATGATGCAGCTTATTTTATCGGCGTGAACCGCAATAAAGAAGCCATGGCACTGGATCTGACTCAGCAGGCGGGCAGAGATGTATTGCTGCAGTTGTTGGCAAACGCTGATGTGCTGATCGAGAACTACAAACCCGGCACCATGGAAAAGTGGGGGCTGGGGTATCACGAGGTTTTGTCTGCACAATTCCCTCGCCTGATTCATTGTCGAATCAGTGGCTTTGGCAGCGACGGACCTCTGGGTGGTGCGCCGGGTTATGATGCGATTGTGCAGGCCATGGCCGGGTGGTTCAGTGTTAATGGTGTTCAGGGCGGAGAGCCGACGCGACTGGGTGTTGCCATGGTAGATATGGGAACGGGACTTTATTCTGCCGTTGCCATCCTGATGGCCGCGCTGGAGCGCCAACACTCAGGCTTGGGCCAGTATATCGATATGACACTGTTTGATTGTGCTGTTTCGCTGATGCACCCGCATGTTGTTAACTTTAATATGTCAGGAGACATTCCGGTGCCGACCGGAAATGCTCATCCCAATATCAGCCCATACGAAACCTTCAGAACGCGCACTGTGGATATTTTTATTGGCGCCGGTAATAACCGGGCATTTGAGAAACTTTGCCAGTTTATCGAAGCGCCCGAGCTGTTGGATGATGCCCGTTTTGTCAGCAATGCGAGCAGAGTGGCAAACCGTGCCGTACTCAAAGTCGAGCTGGAAAGCCGACTGATTCGCCTGGATGGTGCCGAACTTGCCGAGCAGCTGCTGGCGGCGGGTTTGCCTTCGGGGCCTATATACAATACCGCTCAGGTTGTAGCACATGCTCATACGCGGCACCGCAAAATGATCGTCGAGAAAGACTGGTACAAAATGACTGGCATTCCCATCAAGTTCTCAAGAACTCCTGGCTCTGTCAGGACATTGCCGCCCGTTTTCAGTGAACACAGTCAGAAAATTCTTAAGGACGCCGGCTTCAGTGAGGAACAAGTACAGAATTTGATTGATGCTGGCATTGTGCCGCTCAGTCGGCGTTAAGGCTGATCATGGTGATGCGGACGTTCTGCTGACGCTTGCTACGGCCATTCTCCAACGCTGGTCGAAACTGCATTTGTTGCAAGGCGTCGCGTCCCCGGATGCGAACGCTGACCGTATCCGGTTCAGCGCTGGTCGACTGAATACGGCTGGCCTGCCCATTGACACCGACTGTAAAGCTGACCTGAACCCGGACGCCCTCCAGAGTGCTATTGCTGCGCGTTTGTTCCAGATTATGATAGATCAAGCCGGGAGAGCGGTCTTCCGTGACAAGCACCTCCGGCAACTCTATGGTGCCATCAGCGAGCTGCGTACATGGCGGATTATCAAAACCCAGACGAGTTGTCAGTGATGGCATGGGCAGCAGCATGGGGCAGGCGAAAAAGGCGTTTAATTGACTTTCGGTAATGCCGGCTTCGAGAAATAGTTGCCATGCTTCATCGTAATGACTGCCGGCACTGCCAATATTGCTGGAGCCGCGGGTAGGGCCGCTGTTGCCCAGAGGGCGAAGCTCATATTGCTGTCGCAGCAGCACGGAATCGCCCAGATAGATCTCCATCGTTGCCTGGGTCAGAGGATCATTGTCCTGACGCCCGGCTATTTCTTTTATCAAACTGTAGTGGCGATTCATCGCCGTCCGGTGAGCCCGTTCTATAACCGAACTGGCGCGGGCACCATAGGCTCTCTCCACATCGCTCACAGAAACCATCTGGCGCGGCGGCGTGAATGCAGAAGTCTGCAGATTCAGTTCATGGTTGATCAGCAGTCGGCTGGTTTCGCCGGGTGTCGCCATGGCCAGTGCGATATACAGCTCAGATTGCGCCAGGTCATATTGAAGCTGGTCCAGTAACTCCTTGTCTGCATCGGTGGCGTTGTCGTCGACCAGCTTATAGCTTTGTGATTCCAGATCTCTCAGACGAAGAAGGTAGCGCCATTCCTCATTGCGGGGGCCCTGTTGCAACAATACCTGAACCCATCCGCTGAGCTGTTTTAATCCATCTACACGTTGTTCCAGATTGCGATCGGATGCCCGTTGCTGGATCCATTCCAGGTGACTCAGGCGATCATAAAGCGAGTCCCACAGTCCTGAGCTGGCCAGCACCTCCAACTGCTTGAGGACGACATCAATCTGAGCTTCGGCATGCAGCCCCTCATGGATCTTGATCAGCTGCTGATGCTGCTCAAGCACCTCGAGCGCTTCGTCGTAGGCGCGGGCATCGATCAACGCCTCTGTCAGTTGTGCATATAGAGGTAGCAGGGCATTGCTGTAAGTGCCCTCCGTTTCCTGGAGGCTCTGCAGCTCTGCCCGCAGCTGATTCAGTTTCTCTACCCGTTCGCTCAATTCCTGGCGATTGTCTTCAGCGGCTTCACCCAGGGTGATACCTGTGCAAAGCGCTGCAATCAGAGCAGCGGATTTCAGTGAGACGTTTCGCATACAGGAACCCTGACAGAGCGATGATCCACTAACTTTACTAAGGCCGGGTATTGACATCAATAGCTTCCATCAAATACATTGCGCAGCTCTCTGATCATTGAATTAAATCAAATGACTCTGTCGATGCCTGCCATCATATCTGCTATCGCAGCTGCAAACGCGGCGCGCTCTGCGCGTGCTGCGGCGCGTGCGCGCGCTTGTGGGTCAGGAGGAACAGGCTGAGTTTCTAAGTAATCAGATTCAGAATTGAAGTCAAAACCTCCGAGCGGCCACCGCCTCCGGAGGTTTTTTTTTGCCATTAAAAAGTGCCATGCGGCAGATGAGGAGCAAACCATGAAAGTGCAGGAGACTGAGGATACATACGGGCTTGCCGTGACCAGGCGGCAACCACTGGTCATTGAACGTGGAGATGGAGTTACGGTATGGGATGAAAAGGGCAACGCTCTGCTTGATTTTTCGTCGGGTTGGGGTGTTGTATGTCTGGGACATAACCATCCGGTCATTCTTGAAGCGCTGACTGATCAGGCCTCCAGGATCATACAAAACCCAAACTCAGGTTTTACCTATTCGCCGGCAAGGGCTGCTCTCATGTCTGCGATGAAGGAGGTGCTGCCCGACGCACTGACAAAAATCTGGTTTGCCAATAGTGGTGCCGAGGCGAATGACGCCGCATTGAAGTTGGCCCGAAAAATCACCGGCCGTGAATCAGTTTTGGCACTTGAGGGTTCTTTTCACGGGCGAACACTGGCAGCGCTGTCGGTGTCCGGCGGGCCGGAGAACCCTGCTCGCTATTTGCCGAGGCTCTCAGGCAATTACTTCATTCCGGCCGACGATACAGAGCCATTGCAATCCGCCATGCAAGTGCCGCTGGCTGCGGTTATTATTGAATTAGTGCAGGGCGAAGGTGGTGTGAGAGCATTGGATCATGACTATCTCAGGTCATTGGAACAGATGTGCAAAAACAACGGTTGCCTGCTGATTGTTGATGAGGTGCAGACCGGTTATTGCAGGACCGGTGAATTTTTTGCCTGTGAGCGTTATGGTCTTGTGCCAGATATGATGACAATGGGGAAGGGGATAGCCGGTGGTCTGCCATTCGCCGCACTGGCGATGCGGGAGGAACATGCAGCACGGGTTGAGCTGGGAGATCATGGTGGTACTTATTGTGGTAATCCTTTGTCCTGCGCCGTTGCTGCAGCAGTAACAGCCTTTCTTAAACAACAGAATATGTCTCAACACGTCAGGCTATTGGGTGCCGAAGCCTTGACTGACCTGCATAAACTGCAACAACAATTTCCTGAACTTGTCGCTGAGGTGCGTGGCATCGGGTTGATGCTGGCGATTGAGTTATCCGATCACGATCTGGTCTGGCCCTTGACCGAGGCCTGTCAACAACAGGGGCTGATTGTGACGCCGACCCGTAACGGCGTCGTGCGCCTATTACCGCCACTGATACTGACCTCGGTCACTTGGCAGCAAGGCGTCGAGCGGCTGCGCGCCGCACTGCAAGCCTTGTGGCAGTCAAAGTGCTGGGCTAGTATGCGGACAGCCTAAAATGCATTAATAAGGACAGGAGCAGTTCAGATGAAAAACAGAAAGATGGTTATGGCGCAGCGGCCAGTGGGTGAACCAACGGATGATTGTTTTCGCCTGGTGGAAGAGGATGTGCCAGAGCTGGCGCCGGGTCAGATATTAATCAAGGTAATCTGGCTGTCTCTGGATCCCTATATGCGCGGTCGTATGAATGACGTCAAATCCTACGCCAAACCGCTTGAGATAGGCGATGTCATGACGGGTGAGTCGGCTGGCATTGTAGTGGAATCCAGATCGGATCGTTTTAAAGCCGGCGATTACGTGACCGCTCACATGGGTTGGCAAACAATGATCGTAGCCGATGACGATGAACCACGGCTGATGAAGGTTGACCTGAAAAACGGCTCCTTGTCAGCACACCTGGGTGTTGTTGGTATGCCGGGCAGAACGGCTTATTTTGGTCTTTCCGAAGTCGGCAAGCCGCAGGCAGGCGAGACGCTGGTCGTGGCAGCAGCTTCCGGCGCGGTTGGCTCGGTAGTGGGTCAGATCGCCAAAATCAAAGGCTTGAAGGTGATCGGTATTGCAGGTGGCGCGGATAAGTGTCGCTATGTCAAAGACGAGCTCGGTTTTGATGAGTGTATTGATTACAAAAATGAAGATCTGCAAGCCCGATTGCGAGAACTCTGCCCGGATGGCATTGATATCTATTTCGAAAACGTGGGTGGTGATGTAACGCGGGCTGTTGCACCACTACTCAATGAGGGCGCCAGAGTGCCAATTTGCGGGTATATCTCCAACTATAACGACACCGATATTACCAAGGCCGAGACACCGTTCCACATTCTGAAAACAGCCCTACATATCCCTGAACATCGATTCTTTGTCGTGACAGAGTGGCAGGACCAGTGGCAGCAGGCAACCGAGCAATTGGGTGAGTGGGTCAATGCCGGCAAGATCAAGTATCGTGAGTCGATTGGTGAAGGGCTGGAAAACGCGCCTGAACTGTTTCGTGGTCTGCTGAAGGGCCGTAACTTTGGCAAGCAACTGGTGAAAATTGCCGATGAATAAGCATGTTGATATATCTCTGACGGTGTCGGCTCTGTTCTCTGTGCAGGGGAAAACAGCCTTGATCACAGGCGGCAGCAGTGGTTTGGGACTGATCATGGCCGAAACGCTGCTGCGCGGCGGTGCCCGAGTCATCATTGCGTCTCGTCGCCAGCAAAAATGTGACGAGGCCATGGAAATACTGTCCCCCCTGGGTGACTGTCTTGCCGTGGCAGCCGATGTCACTCAGCCTGATGGCAGAGCAGTACTGCTGGATGCCGTGCGTGACTTTTTCGCCGACAACGGGCTGAATATTCTGATAAATAATGCCGGTGCAAACTGGGGAGCGCCTATCAGTGATTATCCTGATGAAGCCTTTGATAAGGTGATGCGAACCAATGTCAACGCGGTATTTGCGCTGACCCGGGATGCCTTGCCTCTATTGAGTGCCGGTGACAGTTTTGATCCGGCACGTGTCATCAACATCGGGTCGATGGATGGGCTGCAGGTACCTGTTGTCCAGCGCGTTCCCACATTTGCCTACTCCGCCAGCAAGGCGGCCCTGCATCACTTGACCCGCACCCTGGCGGTCGAACTGGGGCCTCGTCAGATAACCGTCAATGCAATTGCGCCCGGTTTCTTTCAATCTCGCATGAGTGATTTTGTGATGAAAGAATACGGTGACGATATAGCGGCTGACAGCCCAATGCGTCGCGCCGGTATGCCCGAGGAGATTGCCGGTATTCTGCTTTATCTGGTGACTCGTGCCGGGGCATACACCAATGGTGCAGTAATTCCTGTTGATGGTGGTACCCATGTCAGCAAGGGGTGGCGGCCATGGATGGAGGAGCGTTGAGTCTTTACATTCAGGGCTTTCGATTGTTATCTTATAATGCATCGATCAAGTATTCATTAAATTTATAATGCACCATAAGCATGATTCGCCAGAACTTTGCTGCATGGTCGGAAGGGGGATTCCATGAGTCTGTTTGATCTGTCGGGTAAGGTAGCCTTGATTACGGGCTCTACCAAAGGCATTGGCAAGGCCATTGCAGAACGTATGGCCGAGGCGGGCGCCAAGGTGGTGATTTCAAGCCGTAATCAGGATGCCTGTGATGAGGTCGCTGAGGCCATTAAGGCCAATGGTGGTGATGCCATGCCCCTGGCCTGCAATATCAATTACAAGGAGCAGTTGCAGGCGCTGGTGGATAAAACGCTGGCTCACTATGGCAGGATTGATGTGCTGGTCATTAACGCTGCGTTAAACCCGTTCTACGGCAAGTCTCAGGATATTCCCGATGAGGCTTTTGACAAAATCATGAACTCCAATGTGGGCAGCGCTCACCGCCTGTGTCAGATGGTGCTGCCGGGAATGGCGCAGCGCGGCGGCGGAGCGGCAATCATTGTGTCATCAATTGCCGGCATCAAAGGCAGTGATGTGCTGGGCGCTTATGGTATATCCAAGGCTGCCGATATGCAGATGGCACGTAATCTGGCCGTCGAGTGGGGGCCGCAGAATATCAGGGTGAACTGCATAGCGCCGGGATTGATTCGTACCGATTTTGCCCGCGCTCTGTGGGAGAACCCTGAGACTTACAAAAATACGGTTTCCAAGTATCCGCTGCGCCGTATCGGTGAACCTGATGAAATTGCCGGCGCGGCAATTTTTCTGGCTTCTGATGCCGGCAGCTTTACCACAGGTCAAACACTGGTAATTGATGGCGGTGGGACCATAACCGGATGAGCAAAACGTCAGATAATCTGGCAAGCACGATCCGGCAACATCACAACAAAATGCTTTACTAATGAGGAATACAAAATGAATCTGGGACTGTCCGAAGAAATGCAGGAAGTGCGGGAGAAGATCCGCAAATTTGTTGAGGTTGATGTTGCTGCCGTGGAAAAGGAATACCATGCAGAAGTCAGTGTGGGCGATCGTTGGTCACACACGCCGCGCCAGGATGAAATCATGGAAGGCCTGAAGGCCAAGGCACGTGCGCTGGGGCTGTGGAATTTTTTCCTGCCAAAGAGTCAGGGCGGAGCCGGAATCAGCAATCTTGAGTATGCTCATCTGGCTGAAATCATGGGCCGAAGCCGATTGGCATCTGAAGCCTTTAACTGCAGTGCACCCGATACCGGGAATATGGAAGTTCTGGAACGCTATGGTTCTGAAGAGCAGAAAAAAATGTGGCTGGAACCCCTGCTGGAAGGCAAAATTCGATCGGCCTTCGCAATGACAGAGCCGAATGTCGCCTCCTCAGACGCCACAAATATTTCAACAAGCGCTGTGCTGGACGGTGATGAGTGGGTGATCAATGGCGAGAAATTCTATATCTCCGGGGCCGGTGATGCTCGCTGCAAGATCATGATTGTTATGGTGATTACGGATCCGGACGCACCCAAGCACAATCGTCAATCGCAGATACTTGTGCCGATGGATACACCCGGAGTGGAAGTACTGCGACCCATGTGTGTATTCGGGCATGACGATGCGCCACACGGACACATGCATATCAAATTCACCAATGTGCGAGTCCCAAAGGACAATATCATTCTGGGTCGCGGCCGCGGTTTCGAGATTTCTCAAGGTCGCCTGGGGCCAGGTCGCATTCATCACTGTATGCGTTCAATCGGTGCAGCAGAAAAAGCCCTGGAGTTGTTGTGTCAGCGTGCTGTGAGTCGTGAAGCCTTTGGCAAACCGTTGGCAGAGCTGGGTGGAAACTACGATGTGATTGCCGACAGCCGGATCGAAATCGAGATGTGTCGCCTGCTGGTTTTCAAAGCCGCTTATCTGATGGATACCATTGGCAATAAGGCCGCCCGTGATGCCATCTCCCAGATCAAGGTGGCCGTTCCGAATATGGCTTTGCGAGTCATCGACAGAGCCATTCAGGTTCATGGTGCGGCCGGGGTTTCGCAGGACTTCCCGCTGGCAGGTCTGTGGACATCGCAGCGTACTCTGCGCCTGGCCGATGGTCCCGATGAGGTACATCGTCGGGTAGTTGCCCGCAAGGAACTCGCTCAGTATCGCTGATATAGAGGTGTTGCTTGATTGAACAGGGGACGGGTAGCTGGTCCGGTAGCTCAGATCTGACGTATCAGAGATCAATTGTCTGATACCGCCAGGAAGTTCTGAATTGAAAATTGCAATTATTGGCACCGGCATCGCCGGATTGACGGCTGCCTACCGGCTTGCGCCCCGTCACGATATCACTGTTTATGAAGCGGCAGATCGCATTGGTGGCCACACGGCCACCATCGATGTGACGCTGGATGGTAAAGATTTTGCCATCGACACAGGCTTTATCGTTTTTAACGACTGGACCTATCCCAATTTCATCGCCCTGATGAATGAACTTGATGTGGATTGGCGTGACTCGGACATGAGTTTCGGGGTGCAGTGCCAGAGCAGTGGCCTTGAATATGCTGGCGTCAGTGGTCGGCTGGCCATGTACAACAGCCTGTTTGCCCAGCGTCGGCAGCTTGCCTCGCCAACTTTCATCAAAATGTTGCTGCATATCCTGGCCTTTAACAAGCAGGCCATTGCGGATGTTGAGGCGGACAGCATTCCTGATGAAACGCTGCAGGCGTATCTGCACCGTCATCGCCTCTCCAGTGCCTTTGCTGATTATTATCTGGTGCCGATGACCTCGGCCATCTGGTCTACATCTTTTAATGACATGCTGGATTTTCCAGTGCGCTTTATGCTGCCGTTCATGTACCGGCATGGGCTGTTGAATGTGCACCATCGCCCCCGCTGGCGAACGTTGAGCGGGGGTTCGCGTGCCTATCTTGAGCCGATGAGCCGAAGCTTTTCTGATCGCATCCGCTTATCGACACCTGTTGAAAGCATTTGTCGTCAAGCAGGTCATGTGACTGTGTCATCGAACCGGGGCGAGGAGCAGTACGACCATGTTGTGCTCGCTTGTCACAGTGATCAGAGCCTGTCTATGTTAAGCGATCCGACGGCGGCTGAAACAGACCTGCTGTCAGCCATCAACTATCAGGCTAACGATGTTGTGCTGCACACGGATACCCGAGTAATGCCTGACAATCGACGTGCCTGGGCCAGTTGGAACTATTATCTGCCGATTGAGCGCGGCGGCCTGCCCCGGGTGACTTATGATATGAACCGGCTGATGGGTATTGAGTCACCTCATCGTTTTCTGGTCAGTCTGAATGATACGGACCGAATAGTGCCGGAGCGTATTCTGGGGAGCTTCGAGTATGCACATCCGGTATTCACCCGCGCCGGAGCGGACGCTCAAGCTCGATGGTCGACGATCAATGTTGATCGCACCTGGTATTGCGGGGCCTGGTGGGGGAAGGGTTTTCACGAGGATGGCGTTGTCAGTGCACTCCGGGTGGTTGATGCGATCGGTCAACTAACCAGCTGATCAGGTCAGATTGCCACTGGGTGCAGTGTGGTTGTCGACTTTAGGTGCACCTGGTTTCCTGTACAGTTCATGCAGTGCCAGAGTGTTGATGTCAAGCAGCATCAATCTCTGGCTTGCCGTATCGCCTTTCTCCAGTATTTTGCTGCTGACGGTAAACATCACGCCATCACCCAGCGGTGACCATTGCACTGAAGTAATGGTTTCATCGGTTGTAAATGCCGTCCATGGTTCGGCCTCGGCAAATGCCGGTCGCAGCTTCAGACTGTAATAATCATCCTGCTGCTCTACATAAGCCATGATATGGCGTTCGGGCGACAGAACCGCCAGCGTCGGAATTTCGATTGCCGGTGCAGCAAGGTACTTGTCTGACGACGTTTCATTCCACAGCAGCGGAGAGAGACGGACGCCCATTGCGTCCAGGCCAGCAGATGTCTTGTGTGCCTGTGTGTAAGGTGATTGAAGCACCCTGTCAAACAGGCCATCGGCCGCCAATTGCTGATTGTCGCCATTTGGCGAGGATGTGGTCGTCAGCCAGCCAGGCAGTGCAGCCAGTCCAGCCACCATGAGTGCTGGCAATGCAAATGCGGGCCACCACTGATGCCACCAATGCCGTCGAGGCGGTTCACTGGCTTCGCTGGTGTGATGGCTACGTTCTACAGTCTCGCTCGCCACGCCGTTATCGGGACAGCTCTGAGCAACAGCAATCAGCGAGTATCCGCGCTTGGGTATGGTTTTTATCTCAACACTGTGATCCGGTGTATAACGCAGTGCTTTGCGCAGATCCGAGACCGCTCGGGTCAGCGAGTTCTCGTTCACAATCACACGCGGCCAAAGATAACTGATCAGCTCATCCCGGCTGATTACCCTGTTGGATTGCTCCGCAAGCCGACACAGCAGTTTCATCAAACGCGGCTCCAGGCTTCTGGAGCACAGAGGTGACCGGGTCGTGTCAGTATGGCTGTACAAACTGACCTGATGCTGGGCTGGCTCAACCAGCCAGTCGTTCAACCAGAATCCGGTCGAGGCTGATTCGTACAGGCCCCGTTCAGGCTGAGGTGAACCTCGATGTTCGCAACTTGTGTGTGTGATCTCGGACATGCTGTTCATAGTCAGTTAGGCCACAACGCCGGTTAAAGGTTCCATACGGGCTTATATGTATCATACATAAGCACTTATTGTCCTTTTTCAAGGGGCTGAAAGTGCCATCTTCAGCTTTTCTGGATGTTTTCTTCGCCTGAATTTCAGGTTTTGAGTGCTCAGAGTCGTCAGCATGACTGCCAATCGTATCGTCATGAAGTCAGGAGAAGATGATGATGAGCAGACCAGCAACTTTCGCAATTCACAACAAAGTGGTTCTCGATCAAGTGGCTCTCAGTAAAGTGAAGGCGCGTTATCTGGCAGCGGGTGTGCTGCTGGGGCTGAGCTTGCTGGGCGGCATGGCAGCCAAAGCAGAAACATTTCCGTCTGGCACGCAGCTCAGAGAGGTTCAGCCGCTGCCATCCTTGGCCCCGATGTTGGAGCAGGTGACTCCGGCGGTGGTCAATATAGCTGTAGTCAAGTCACAGCGTATGCCAGATGCTTTGCGCTTTTTCGGACAACCAGGTGAACCGCCTGTGCGACGCTCACGCGGTGCCGGTTCGGGCGTGGTGGTGGATGCAGAAGAGGGTTTAATTATCACCAACCACCACGTCGTCAGCGATGCTGACTCGATATCTGTGGCACTGGCTGACGGACGTGTTTTTCAGGCAGAAATGCTGGGCAGTGATGAACGGACCGACATAGCACTGCTGCAAATAGACGCGGAGAATCTGACCGCCATCGCTTTTGCTAATGCAGCTGAATGGCGGGTTGGTGACTATGTGGTGGCAATCGGCAATCCGTTTGGCATAGGTCAGACCGTGACCTCGGGCATCATCAGTGCCCTGGGACGCGCCGGTATCAACAACGAAAACTACGAAGACTTTATTCAGACCGACGCGGCTATCAATGTCGGCAACTCTGGTGGTGCATTGGTTGACCTGAATGGTGAGCTGGTAGGCATCAATACGGCCATTATTTCCGGCTCCGGTACCAGTTCTGGTGTGGGTTTCGCCGTTCCGGTGGATATGGTCAACACGGTGATGGAGCACCTGTTGCGCGATGGTGAGGTGCGAAGGGGTCAGCTGGGCGTAATTATCCGCGACCATACGCCAGCGCTGGAGCAAGGATTGCAGCTTGGAGCTGACAGTGGTGCCCTGATTACCCAAGTGGCGCCGGATTCGGCCGCCGAACGGGCGGGTTTGCAGGTGTCTGATCTGGTCGTTGCAGTTGACGGTCAGGCTATTGAAAGCAGCCGCGATCTGCGCAATATCGTCGGGCTTGCCGGTGTAGGTCGGGAGCTGACGCTTAGCATTTATCGTGATGGTCGCCGTCAGGAGGTTGAGGCGTTTATTGCAGGCGATGCAATGTCTGTCGGCGGAGCCACCAATGATGCCGACCGGGATTCCCGTCGAGCAGATGACAATCGCTTCTTTGGTGCTTTGCTGGATACCAGCGGTGGTCGACTGCAGGTCAGCAACATCGATCAGCGCAGTCCGGCCTGGGCCGCAGGCCTGCGCCCGGGTGACACTATAGTCGCGTTTAATCGCCGTGAAGTGGCTTCTCTGGCCGAATTGAACGAACTGATCAACGAGCAGCCCAGCGTCATGGCTTTGACTGTGCAGCGTGATGATCAGCGCCTGCTGCTCATTATGCCGTAATCCCCGCAAGGGTATGCTGCGCCGGGCACGCACTATACCGACAATCGCTCTCTGCCCGTTTGGCCGGTTGGTGTATCGCACATCAGTCGGCCTTTTTTTCAGGCTTGCAATATCTGCTGAGCATGTTATTTTCCCTGCTATTCGAATTATGCCTTCAGGGTCTGCCATTTTGTTGTTTCCAGCACTGTTGGGTCAGTTTTTGCGTCGTAATTTCAGTGCCGGAGCATCACCAGCGCCAGCCCTGGCGGGATTGTCGCTGATAGCCCTGCTGCCTGCACTGGCCACCGCTGAACCCGCTCCATTGCCAGCCAGTTATACCGGGCCGATCTTCGAACAGCATTCACCGGACCAATTGCCCCAACCGGCAGCCTACAATGATATCGTTGATTTCAGCCCCTACACCCTCTGGCTGAAAGGCGAAGTCGATGAATTGAAAATTCCCGGCATTGCTGTTGCCATCGTCACGTCCAAAGGTATTGTCGATATTCAGACCTGGGGTGTACGCAGCGTCTCTGAGGGTGGTTCTGTGAACGATGATACGGTATTCCGTATCGCCTCGGTTTCCAAGACCTTCGCTGGAACTGTCGCGTCACAGCTCGTCAATCACAATATTTTCACCTGGGACGACCCCATTAACGGCATTCTGCCTCAGTACGCAATTGGTACTGACCCGTCGACTCAGCAGATGACACTCCGCCACGTGCTCAGCCACACCACCGGGTTGATGCCACATGCCTTCTCCAACATGCTGGATGCTGGTGTGGCGTATCAGAAAATTCAGGAAAAATTTCACGAGATACCCACGGTTTGTCCGCCAGGGCAGTGCTATGGCTATCAGAATGTAGTCTTCTCGCTGGTAGCTGATGTCGTTGAAGCGAGTTTGCAGACCAGTTATGACGATTTTGTCGAAGAGAATATATTTGCGCCACTGGGAATGAACGATGCCTCAATGGGATATGACGGCTTTGTTAATAATCCCAATGCCAGCGCGCCCCATCAGTTCGGACGGGGTAACTGGCGGGTCAGCTCTGTCAATCCGGCTTACTACACGGCGGGCCCTGCGGCGGGTGTCAATGCCACTATTCTGGATATGAGTCGATGGGCGCAGGCCAACCTGGGCGCATTTCCAGAGGTGCTGTCTCCGGATCTGCTGGCTATGCAGCATACGCCGATTGTTGAAACCCCAAGAGGTAACTACTTTAATCGTTGGCCCAGGGTTCAAAAAGCCTGGTATGGATTAGGGTGGCGGGTAATGGACTACGACGGCGTGCGCATAGTACACCACGGCGGTGGCGTCCGGGGTTACCGCTCAGAAATGGTGCTGGTGCCGCAATATGATCTTGGACTGGTTGTGCTGTTTAACGCAGAAACGCCGCTGGCCAATGATGTGGTACCGAAATTTCTTGATAACCTTCTGGCCTCAGTGAGTCACCCATGAATGAAACTTTGACTCTGTTGCATGCCCATCGCAGCATCAGAAAATTTACCGATCAGGCTCTTGCCGATGGACAGCTTGAACGCATCATCGGTGCGGGACAGTGCGCAGCCACTTCCAGCTTTCTGCAGGGCGCAACAATTATCCGGGTGAGCAAGCCGGAAAGCCGGCAAAAACTGGCCACTTATGCTGGTAATCAGCCTTATGTGGCGAATGCTGCCGAATTTCTGGTGTTCTGTGCCGATCTTCGCCGCGCGGGTAATTGCTGCGAGCAGTATGAAAAACCGTTCTCCGGGGACTATACGGAACACTTTATTATCGCGACGGTTGATGCGGCATTGCTGGCGCAGAATATTGTGGTGGCTGCGGAGTCGGAAGGTCTGGGTATTTGTTACATTGGCGGCCTGCGAAATAACCCGCGAGAGGTTTCGGATCTGTTGCAGTTACCTCAGGGGGTCTATCCGGTGTTCGGCTTATGTCTGGGATATCCGGATCAGAATCCTGAAGTTAAACCCCGTCTGCCTCTGGAAGTCATCCTGAAGCAGGAAACGTATAACGATGAGGGTGATGCGGCACTCATCGAGTCCTACGACGAAAAGATACGTGAATACTACCGGACTCGCACTGGTGGTGGACACGGCATCTGCTGGAGCGAACAGGTGGCCAGCCTGCTCAGCGAAAAAGCCCGTCCGCACATGCGGGGTTTTCTGGCTGAGCAGGGATTCCACTTCAAATAACGATCCCTGAGGGTCAGTCAGTTCAGATCACACGCTTCTGTTTCAGTTCTGCGATATCCGCCTCACTGTAACCCAGTGATTGCATGATGCTTACCGTGTGTTCACCGAGTGTGGGCGCGCGTTTTTCAACCGCCGGGGGTGTGGCCGACAGGCTGAAGGGGGTCACCATGACCGGTGCCGGTTGGGCCGCTCCAGGGTACGCCAGCGGTTTCAGCATCTGACGCGCCGCGACATGCGGATCATCCAGCACCTGCTGAGGCGACATGATCGGTCCCGCCGGGATGCGGGCCGCTTCCATCTCGGCCAGTACCTGCGCGGAGCTACGTTCAGCGCACCACTTTGCCAATCTCGCGCTGATGATTTCGCCATTTTCACCACGATTGATGTCATCTTTAAAACGCGGATCTTCCAGCCACTGCGGTTCGCCCATGAGGTTTACCCAGCGCTCGAACAGTGGGCCGCCAACAGATTGCACCAGTACCCAGCCATCCCGGGTCTTGAAAGTATCCGCCGGACCGGAGGTCTGTGAGCGGTTCAGGGTGGCTACCCGGTTGCGGTTGATCATGGCCTGCTCAATCAGGGTGCCGTTCATCATGGTCAGCGCGGTGTTAAACAGGGATGCTTCAACGACCTGGCCGCGGCCGGTCTTCTGACGTTCCAACAGCGCCGCCATGGTGCCAACAGCACTGAGACTGGCCGTGCCGAAATCGATGAATGGTGCATAGGATTTAACGGGTTGCTCCGGTGTGCCGGACATGTACATGGCACCGGACATGGCCTGTCCCAGACCGTCAAAACCGGTTCGGTTACTGTAGGGGCCACCGGTGCCGAAAGCAGAGATCATGGTCAGAATAATATCGGGTTTAACCGCGCGCAGACTGTCGTAATCCAGTCCCATTGCGCTTAAGGTATCGGGTGGCAGGTTGGCGACCACAACGTCGGCGGTGGCCACCAGTTTCCTGACAATTTCGCGGCCTTCCGGTTTCATCGGGTTCAGCGTCATGCCCAGCTTGTTGCGACCCATTTGCATAAACAGAGCGCCGTCGCCTGATTCGCTGACGGGGGACAGGAATCGATCCTCACTGCCGTCAACTTTTTCAATACGGATAACTTCGGCACCCATGTCACTTAACAAACTCGCGCAAAACGGCCCGGCGATGTAACGTCCGAAATCAAGAACCCTGATACCTTCCAATACCTTGCTCATAAATCAGCCTTCGATGTGTGTAATCAATTCCGGCCCGATTCTATCACAGGCATTTCATCGCCGGGGGGCATGCCTGGCGTCCAGCATGTTAAGCATCCGGAGAATAGTGACAGCAGGCTGCATGTGTCCGGCCTTTGCTTTACAATCAATTCATCGACCAGGGAGTCATTAGATATGAAACTGTTCAGACAAACACTCAACAAAGTGCTGCTGATCGTCGGGTTTAGCCTGAGCGCAGCGCTTTCTGCCATCACCACTGGTGCGGCCGAGCATCCGGGTTATGAGTTTGATCCGGGGCAGAGCCGGGGTGGTATTGGCAAGTTTTATCTGGGCCGGGAAATCTCCGGAGTGATGGGACATCAGGCGGCGGGTTGGCTGGAACGCACGCAACGCACTCACGAAGAAATGCCCGATGACGTAGTTGCCAACATGAATCTGAAACCGGATGATGTGGTCGCCGATATTGGCGCCGGCACCGGCTATTTTTCCTTCCGTATGGCGCGACAGGTGCCGCAGGGCAAGGTCATTGCCGTGGATATCCAGCCCGAGATGCTGGCAATTATCGAGCAGCGGATTCAGGAAACCGGCTTGAACAATGTGGAGCCCCTGCTGGGTGAGATAGACAATCCCCGTCTGCAGCCCGGCACGGTTGATGCCGCGCTGCTGGTTGATGCCTACCACGAGTTTTCACATCCGTTTGAGATGATGCAGGTCATTTACGATGCCCTGCGCCCCGGCGGGCGGGTATTCCTGATTGAATACCGCGCCGAGGATGATTCAGTGCCAATCAGGCCCCTCCACAAAATGAGCGAGGAGCAGGTGGTGCGGGAAATGAGTGTATTCGGCCTGCACTGGGATGACACCCTGGACTTTCTGCCCTGGCAGCATATGTTTGTATTCTCCAAGCCGACCGAATAAAGACATCTGGCTGCACGCAGCCCAACTCGGATTTGCCAGTCAAGCCAATCAGAAGGTGGTTCTGACTTTCAGTGCCACCTTGCGGCCGCTTCCCCAGCAGGTATCTTCCAGTTCCCGTATCGTACCGCTTGCCGTGGTGCCGTCGTAACGGATTCGGTTGCGGCAGGCTTCTTCACTCATCACGTTATTGGATTCCAGCCGGAAAGTGACATCATCAAACATGACCGTTGAAACGAACATGGTCAGACTGGGAGCGTCGTGGTACCAGTCAATAGTGGTAATGTCGATGTTGCGGTTACCCCCATTAAAGGGAAGGCCATAGTCGAAACCGTAATTCAGATTCAGATCCGTCAGGTCATGGCGAAAACCCAGATTGAAGCGGCCGCGACCATTGATGCGCTCGCGAGTACCCAGTAATGCATCGGTGACTTCTGAGTCGAACAGGTACAGGCTGGAAGAGATCAGTGCATCAGGCATACCAAGCATGTTCAGGCGGGTGCTGCCATCGAGGTATACGCCCCAGCGCTTTGCATCGCCTATATTGCCCTGGGCAGAGATGGGCGATGCCGGATTCGTCGTGGCATCAACCCGGCCGATCTGATCACTCAGGTCGCGCAGGAAAAACCGGGAGCTAACCACGCCGGTATCATCAGGCAGACGATACTCGAGCGTCAGTTCGTAGCGCACCTCCTGAGTCGGCACCAATCCCGGGTTGCCTGCATTGGCGTCGCGATCATTGTCTGAGCTGTTGGCCGTTGCCGAAAAGTTGGCAAAACTCAGTTGTTGCACCTGTTTGCCGACAGTGGCCCGGAGCTGCAGGGCATTGGTGATGTTAAAGCGATAATCGACTGAAGGTTTTAAAAAACTGAACTCGCGCGACAGATTTACGGTACCGGACTGGCTTATCTCAGAAGTCTCATAGACCAGACTGCTCTCCAGAGTCATCCGGTCATTCAGTGTCCAGTTATGCACGGCAAAACCTTCGTAGCGCATTTCTTCTACGGTTGTGCCCAGGTTGGAAACGCCCAGTGCCGGGCGCAGACCACCAAAATCAGGAGACGGTGCCTCGGTGCCGGTTTCCCGCCCAATCAGCAGAGATGAGTCGAGGATTGTCTGGGCTCGTTCCAACCCAAGTTGCATGTCCTGTTGGTCTGCCAGTTCCCAGTTGTAGGTGCCCTGAACGATCCGTTCGCGAGTTCGGCTGCCAGAGCCGATAAACAGCGTTTTACGCTCTTCATCGGGCTTGGTCTGTGGCTGGTCTATCTCGTAGCGGTCGCGTTCGTAATTATTGGTCGCATCATTCACTACAAACAGCACTAGTGCTCGTGAACCATCAGCCAGCGTGTATTCATAGTCACCACCAACTTCCCAGTTGTTTTGCTCGTAGTCGAAGCGTTCACGCTCGGCACTGACTATCTGATCCGGCGTTTCGGGCAGGTAGTAATTGCGCCGAATATCAACCGGGTGATCTGAAGTGCCATACAGTGCGTTTAACTGCATGCGGTGCTGATCAAGCTGGTAGCCCATCGTGGTGCTGGTCTGGTAAGCCATGCGGTCCCGGATGTTACTTTCCCGCATAACTTCCACAGGTGTGCGATCGGGCGCGTAGCTGTTTTCCAGGCGCTTTTCATGTCGGTACTGCGGATCAGCCATGACGTTGAACATCATGCTGAGATTGCCTGATTGCCGACTATGAGACAGCGAAGCGCCGGGCTGTAAGGTATGATCCAGATGGCGGTCACTGCTGACTTCGACGGAGGTGCTTGCACGAGCTCCGCTGTCCTGCAGAACGATATTGACGACCTGGCCTGAGCCACGCACGGCCAGCTCGCCTGAGGTGCCACGGATGATTTCGATGCGTTCCACTTCGCGCGCCGCAATCCGGCTTAACTGGTCTCTGGGTGAGTTGTCTTTCCCTGCCAGACGCTGTCCGTTAATAAGCAGGTCGCCGCCGCTGCCCAGGCCGCGCCCACTGCTGCCGTTGCTGATTGAAACGCCGGGTATACGGTCTATCATGTCATTGACCGAAACCGGATTGTAAGGCTGGAAAAACGAGGCTGGGTAGATAACGGTGGACGATTCGTCCTGCATGTCCGGATTCTGTTCGGTTGCCCAGAGCAGGCTGGTGGTGCTGGCCATTGTCAATAAAAACAGCGAACGGACACCAGCTCGCAATACAGGTGAGATAGTAAGCCTGCGGGTCATGAATACTCCAAGAAACTAATTAGGCGTGCGGCATTAAAATCTAATGTTATCAAAAAAATGCGATTAATTGTTGTTACATTTTGTGAGATTCCTGTGGCAGCATGCCATAATTTGGGCAGTTTTTCGGCCGGATTAAATAATCAAGCCTCAGAGGACAAGATATGAATATTCTGATTACTGGCGGCACTGGATTCATCGGACGTCCCCTGGTCCGTCTGCTGTTGGAGCAGGGCCATCAAGTGACAGTGCTGGTGCGGGATTATGCCTCGGCCCGACTTAAGTTGGGTGTGGGCGCTGAATTGCTCAGAAGTCTGGATGAGTTGCCGGTCAGCGCCCGAATTGATTGTGCGATCAACCTGGCTGGGGCTGGCATTGCGGACAAGCGGTGGACCCTGAAGCGCAAGCAGGTATTGAAAGAGAGCCGATTGGCAACAACCCGGCAACTGGTTCAGCTCTTCCAGCGTCTGGAAACACCACCCGCGTGCCTCCTCAGCGCTTCAGCCATTGGTTATTATGGCGCCGGGCGAAAAGAGCCGCTGACTGAAAATGATATCGGCATCAGTGAGTTCAGTCATGATCTGTGTCGCCTGTGGGAGGCAGAGGCTCGCAAGGCGGAGTCGCTGGGCATACGAGTCTGCCTGATGCGATTCGGTGTGGTGCTGGGCGCCGGAGGCGGTATGCTGGCGCGATTGCTGCCATTTTACCGAATGTGGCTGGGTGGTCGCCTGGGGAATGGTCAGCAAATGATGTCCTGGGTTCATCGTGACGATGTGCTGTCAGCGATGCTGTTTCTAATGCATCAATCAGAGCTGTCGGGCGAATTCAATGTAACAGCCCCGAATGCCGTTAATAATGAACAATTTAATGATACGCTGGCGGCATTGCTGCGCCGCCCGGCATTGTTTAACCAGCCAGCCTTTTTGGTGCAACTGATGTTTGGAGAAATGGGCGATCGTTTATTATTGAATGGCCAGCATGTGGTACCGGAGCGATTGCTGCATGCTGGTTTCAGCTTCCGCTATTCAGATCTGCAACCGGCACTACAGGCATGTCTTTGCGATTCAGGACTGAATTAAGGATAATACGCCGCTTACAGCAGCAGTTATCCGCATTCAGCCAAAAAAGCCAGAGGGGAAGTCAGACTATGCAGCGCGAGTCTATGGAAGTTGATGTCGTTATTGTTGGTGCCGGCCCTGCCGGTCTGGCAACGGCCTGTCGATTGTTGCAGTTGGCGCAGGAAGCCGAGAAAGAAATATCAGTATGTGTGCTTGAAAAAGGCTCAGAAGTCGGTGCGCATATCCTGTCCGGCGCGGTGTTTGAGCCTACGGCACTTAATGAGTTATTTCCTGACTGGAAGGAAAAAGGTGCTCCGCTGCACACGGCGGTGACCGGTGATGATGTTTATTACCTGCCGGGTGCTGAAAAATCTGTGAGATTTCCTGACATGCTGGTGCCCAAGCCCATGCGGAACCATGGCAATTACATTATTTCTCTGGGCAACCTGTGTCGTTGGCTGGCCGAACAGGCCATGGAACTGGGCGCTGAAGTATTCCCTGGTTTTGCCGCCGCCGAAATTCTCTATCATGAGGACGGCACGGTAAAAGGTGTGGCAACCGGTGATATGGGGGTCGATGCCAAAGGCGAGAAAAAAGATGCCTACGAACCGGGCTTTGAATTTCATGCCAAATATACAATTTTTGCGGAAGGCTGCCGGGGCCACCTGGGTAAAGAGCTGATCGCCAGATTCGATCTGGATAAGGACAGCGATCCGCAACACTATGGCATCGGCATCAAAGAAATTTGGGAAGTGCCAGAGGACAAACATAAAGAGGGTCTGGTTGTTCATACCGCCGGTTATCCCATGATTGGCGACAGCTATGCAGGATCCAGCGGTGGTTTCTTATATCACGCTGAGAACAATCAGGTTTATGTTGGTTTGATTGTAGATCTTGGGTATCAGAACCCGCATATAAGCCCCTTTGATGAGTTCCAGAAATACAAGCAGCACCCTGTGATTCGTCAGTATCTGGAGGGTGGCAAGCGCATCAGTTATGGGGCGCGCGCCTTGAATAAAGGCGGTTTGAATTCTTTGCCCAAGATGAGCTTTCCGGGAGGTCTGATTATTGGTTGTGATGCCGGCACCCTGAACGCCGCCAAGATCAAGGGGAGCCACACAGCCATGCGCTCTGGTATGTTGGCGGCCGAGTCAATCATTGAATCCATGAAGCAGGATGAGGTGCAGGCAGGACATGATCTGACGGCTTATGGAGAGCGTTTCCGCGCATCCAGCCTGCACGATGAACTGCATAAAACCCGTAACTTCAGCGCCGGCTTTCACAAGTTTGGTTTCTGGATTGGTAGCAGCCTGAGCTTTATCGAACATAATATTTTTGGCAGCCACTTCCCGTTGACCTTCCATGACAAGTCGCCTGATCATGCGCAACTGAAACCGGCCAGCGAGTGTCGAAAAATTGAGTACCCCAAGCCCGACGGAAAGATCAGTTTCGACAAATTGTCGTCAGTATTTTTGTCCAACACCAATCATGCAGAAGATCAGCCCTGCCACTTACAGCTGATTGACCCGGATGTGCCAATAAAACATAACCTGCCCATTTATGACGAACCAGCGCAGCGTTATTGTCCGGCTGGTGTGTATGAGGTGCTCGAGGATGGTGATGGCGGTAAGCGTTTCCAGATCAATGCCCAGAACTGTGTGCACTGCAAGACCTGTGATATTAAAGATCCGTCGCAGAATATCCGCTGGGTAGTGCCGGAGGGCAGTGGCGGTCCCAGTTACCCGAATATGTAAGCATCAGTTCCTGATGCTTCCCCGGCACGCTGTTTGATGGCGTGCCTGTTTTCCGGGCTGCCGACAGCGGAATTAATTGTTGGGCTTGACGGTCTATAGACGGGAACAGAGGGGATTTCGTGGATTACAGTTTTCGATTATTGTTTGGCGTATTTTTGCTGGCTATGCTGCCAGCCTGCCAGTTTATAAATCTGAATCCGGGATTTGAGCCTGACACAGAGCTCGAGCGCCGGGTGCTTGGCGATTTCAGTCTGTCTGTTCCCGATCCGCAACTTCTGCAGATGACGCCGGAGTTGCAGAGTTACCTGGAAACCCACGTGCCCGCGAATCTGTCGGGCTGGAACCTCGTGTCGCGCTTGCAAGAGCTGCTGTTTTCCGAAGATTACCTCAACATAAGTTACGATGAGAGTGCCAATCTGACGGCTGCCGGCGTGTTTGCACAACGGCAGGCAAATTGTCTGTCGCTGGTTGGTCTTTATATCACCATGGCGCGTCACTATGGCCTGGACGCCAACTACCAGACAGTGCAGGTGCGACCGGTCTGGGACCGGCGTGGCAGTCTTTTGGTGCTTAGTGAGCATGTAAATGCCATCGGTCGACTCAACAGCACTGACAGATACATTATTGACTTTACGCCTGAAGTCCGACTCCAGCACAATACCGCCAGAATTGTCAGTGATCAGAACGCCAGAGCCCTGTACTTCAATAATATGGCGGTGGAGTCGCTGATAGCCGGTGACTTGCAGCAGGCCCGGGAGTATGCCACCTTTGCTGTGCGCACGGACAGTGAGCTGGATTTGGCCTGGAATACTCTGGGCAGCATTCTCAATCGACTCGATGAACCTGAGCTGGCGGAATACAGTTATCAGAAATCGGCCTGGCTGAATCGTAATAATCCCAGCGCTATCAATAATCTGGCGAGATTCTATGCGGCGCAGGGCGATGAGGAGACGGCGGAACGTTATCGTCGGGCAGTTGAATCCTACAATCAGCGCAATCCCTATTATCACTACTCATTGGGCGGAGTCGCCTTTGAGGCAGAGCAGTTCCAGGACGCGGTGGGGCATTTTCAACAGGCCATAAGACGTAATGATCTGGAGCCAGATTTTTATTTTGCGTTGGGTGTCACATACCGCGAACTGGGTGATGAGGAGCTGGCCGATCAGGTGTTACAGCTGGCTGCTGCGATGCGCGAGCTGGGTGACCAGGTTTACCGGCCCACCCAGGATCGCGTTAGGCGAATCGATGGTCGTTCTATCCTGCGTTCAAGCAGTGCAGGTTTCACCGTCGAGTTTGTTGACTGACCCGTCTATCTGGCAAATGTAATCGCAACATTGTAGGCTTCCAGTGACCTGCCGGCTGCTTCGGATTGTGATGCGTCATCAAGCCAGACCATGGCAGTCATGCCTTTCTTGTTGTCGATTACGGCCTCTACCCGAGCTCTTATTCCCTGATTTTGCAGGTGTTCAGTCAGGACCAGTGCAGTGATTTTTTGTCTGAGCGCTGGCCGGAATATCTTGCCGACAGCGGTCACCGGCATGGCGTCGATCAGTTCAAGTCGTTTGGGTATGGCGGCGCGCTCACTGACGTGCGCTTCACAGTAACTGAGTAGCTCCTCCGGAGTCACCTGGCTGCCAGGCCGTGTCACCACAAACGCCATAGGCAGTTCGCCGGCATAGGGATCCGGCATGCCCACGGCAGTGGCGCTTATCACATCGGGATGTCGATTCAGAGGCTCTTCAATAAGCTCCGGATCAATATTGTGTCCGCTGCGAATAATCAGGTCTTTTGCCCTGCCGGTAAGATAAAGGTAGCCGTCATCATCAACGTATCCCAGATCTCCGGTATTGAACCACTCCTGCTCTACCCATGCCGAGGCGTCATCCTGAGCTGACTTGTAACCTGCAAATACCTGCGGTCCCTTCACCAGAATTACGCCGCTTTCCCCGGTGCTGCAGTCTCTGGTGACTGTTGTGCCATCCAGGTGGGCAATTCTTACGCGCGAATAAGGTAGCCGCAAGCCCACGCTGCCCACTGGTTGAGTGTCCGGCGGACGACTGATCAAAGAGGTGGTTTCTGTCATGCCATAACCATTGGTGACAATGACGTTGTAGGTTTCTTCAAATCGTTTCTCAAATGCCGGAGACAAGGGGGCAGCACCTGAATTGATGCGCCGCAGACTGCTGATATCTTCATCGCCAACCGGAATCTGTGACAGAGCAGTGAGCACAGTTGGAACGGTTGAAAACGAGTTTGCCCTGAAGCGCGCCACGTGATGCCACAAATTCTTGATGACTTCCGGATTCCGGAATCCAGACGGTGTTAAAAGCACGATACGGTTTCCGGCTGAAAATGCACCGATGCCCAGAATGATCACCCCAAAGATATGGAACAGAGGCAGACCGCATAATACTGTCTGGCGACCGAGATGGTGATTGATAGAACGTGCCACCTGCCCCAGGAAGGCCATATTGCCATGCGTGAGCTGTGCAATCTTGGGTTTGCCGGTGGTGCCACCCGTATGAAAACATGCGGCGATAGTGTCTTTGCGCAGTTCGCGAGTGTGCAGTAAATGGCTGCCGGGCTGCTCCCGCAGCGCGTGGTTGAAATCGACGCTGATTACCCCGGGCAGTGAAATATCGGCCTGGCTGTCAGTCAGCCCTGGCTGGTGAACCGCCAGCACAGTATGGACCTGGGGAAGGTCCTGAAGTATGCCCTGCAACTTCTGCCATAAATCGCTGTGCGGCGATGGTGCCAGGCAGGCAACAACAGTTGCGCCTGATGACTGAATAATTTCTGCAATATGGCCCGGATCCAGTAGCGGGTTGATCGGATTGGCAATGCCGGCTACCTGGCTGCCCAGAATCAGAGGATGTGATTGTGGCAGGGTCGGTAATATGATCGAAACAGCCTCGTTACCCTGTAATCCCAAGCTGCTGAGCAGATTGGCAACCTGACGGGTCTGTGTGAGCAGATCGTTGAAACTCAGAGTATGCGGTGCTTCATCGCGTTGGCCGGTGAGCAGGAAGTCAATTGCCGGCTCGTCACCGAAACTGGCGGCGCTTTGTTCAATCAGCTGCAGCGCATTAGTGGCAGGAAAGCGTTCCGGCAGTGGTACCTGTTCGAAGTTCTGAATATCAGCCAGCGTGTCGAGTAGCGGTCGAGTCATGAGTTTCTGTTCTCCCCTGTTATCAGATTAACCCATCTGATTTAACACACCTGTGGGAGAAACACTACTTTTTTGGCTGCTGTATGGCTGGCTGTGTGCTCAACTGACCCTGGCAACGGCCAGGTCGCACATTTGCAGCAAAGCCTGCTGGTACTCCGACGCCGGTAATGTGGTCAGGTGTTGGCGAGCCAGGTCTGCATGTTCATGTGCACGTTTGCGTGTGTACTCAAGCGCACCACTTTGGCTGATGATCCTGATAACCTCATCAAGCTGCTCGGCACCACCAGTGATAACGGCCTGGTGCAGCAAGTCGGAATCTTTTGAATCGCTGTTCTGCATGGCATACAACAGGGGCAGAGTGGGTTTGCCCTCGGCCAGGTCATCGCCGACGTTTTTGCCCAGGTCTTCAGCCTTGCCGTCATAATCCAGCGCATCGTCTACCAACTGGAATGCCAGTCCCAGGTGCAGGCCAGCTGCTTTCAGGTTCTGGCTGACCACTTCATCAGCGCCGGCAATCAAAGCGCCGCAATAGGCGGCCGCCTCAAACAGCACTGCGGTCTTGTCACGGATGACCCGCATATAGTCCTGTTCTGTAATGTCCGTTCGGTGTTTGTTCAGTAGCTGCAGAACTTCGCCTTCGGCAATGGTGTTGGTGGTATCAGCAATCACCTTCATGATGCCCATGTGATTGATGCTGACCAGCACCTGAAAAGCGCGGGAGTACAGAAAATCGCCGACCAGGACGCTGGATGGATTATTCCACTGCTCATTGGCCGTCGGTCGGCCGCGTCGCATGCTGGACATATCTACGACATCGTCATGCAGCAACGTTGCAGTATGGATAAACTCAATTACTGCCGCGAGCTTTACAGCATTATCACTGGCGCCTTGACAGGCTCTCGCAGCCAGCAAGACCAGCATTGGCCGCATACGTTTGCCGCCTGCACCAATAATATAGTGGCCGATATTCTCTACCAGCTCGACATTGGAGTGGAGCTGTTCCACGATGAAGGCGTTAACAGCTTCAAAGTCGACAGCTACGGTCTCTCTTATGGTATTGTGCATGGGCTTGCCGAAGGTTACGGTTAAGGTCAGTAAATATGCGCCGCAATGCTAGGGGTGATGCGGTGGAGTGTCAAGCCAGAGCGCGCTGAATGCAGCGGTATTCTGATACAGTTTGAGTAAATCTGCAGTAAATGTCAGTTTAATGCTTGCCTGAGGCGGACGATTCTCGTAAAATGCCCGCCCTTAAAGCATCAGGCTCATGCGTTGAAAAGGGCCCGGCGTGACCAAATTCTGGAGTTTATTATGTACGCGGTTATTGAAAGTGGTGGCAAACAGCACCGAGTGGTTGAGGGTGAGACCCTGAAGCTGGAGAAAATCGAAGTGCCGACAGGTGAGTCTATCGATTTTGACAAAGTGCTGATGGTTGGCGAAGGCGAGTCTGTAAAGATCGGTGCGCCTTACGTTAAAGGCAGCAAGGTCACCGCAGAAGTGGTTGCTCAGGGTCGTGCACCCAAAGTGACCATCATCAAATTCAATCGTCGCAAGCACTACCGTAAGCGTCAGGGACATCGTCAATGGTTTACGGAAGTTCGTATAACAGGTATCAAGGCCTGATCTGGCCGGGAGTAGACAATGGCACATAAAAAAGCAGGCGGTAGTACCAGTAACGGTCGCGATTCGATTTCCAAGCGCCTTGGCGTGAAGAAGTTTGGTGGTGAGCAGGTTCTGGCTGGCAATATTATCGTTCGTCAGCGTGGTACACGCTTCCACGCCGGCAAAAATGTGGGTATCGGTAAAGACCACACCCTGTTTGCCACGGCTGAAGGCAAGGTCCAGTTTGAAGTCAAAGGTCCACGTAACCGTAAATACGTGAGCATCGTTACAGCGTGATGACGCGCTGCCCCGGGCAGCAAGCGGTCATCGTGGCATGATGCGTCACACCCGAAAGCCCTGTCACTTGACGGGGCTTTTTTATATGGGCTGGCTAAGTCTGGCCAAATTGTCCAACGGAGATGCACGTGAAGTTTGTTGATGAAGCCGAAATTACGGTAGAAGCCGGTAAAGGTGGCAATGGCTGCATGAGCTTCCGTCGGGAAAAATTTATTCCCAAGGGCGGTCCTGATGGTGGCGACGGCGGAGACGGCGGCAGCGTATATCTGGTAGGTGATGCCAACCTTAATACTCTGGTTGATTTTCGTTATCAGCGCCGTTACAAGGCGCAGGCCGGTCAGGGTGGCATGGGTGCCAATTGCACGGGCAAAGCCGGCGAAGATCTGTATGTCCGGGTGCCGGTCGGCACCTCTGTGGTTGATAAGTTCACCGAGGAGCTGATCGCTGATATTGCTGAGCATGGCCAGACCGTTGTGGTGGCCAAAGGCGGGTTTCACGGGCTGGGCAATACACGTTTCAAGTCCAGTACCAACCGTTCGCCGACCAAGGCTACCAAGGGTACGGATGGGGAAGTACGTACTCTGCAACTGCAGCTCAAGGTGATCGCCGATGTGGGCTTGCTGGGCATGCCCAATGCTGGCAAATCCACCCTGTTGCGTGCGGTTTCCGCAGCGCGGCCGAAAGTGGCTGATTATCCTTTCACCACTCTGGTTCCGGGCCTGGGTGTGGTCCGTATCGAGTTGGAACGCAGCTTTGTCATGGCTGATATTCCGGGGGTGATTGAAGGTGCATCAGAGGGTGCGGGTCTGGGTTTTCGATTCCTGAAGCATCTATCAAGAACACGCTTGCTGTTGCATCTGGTTGATGCGGCGCCTCTGGATGATGCTGACCCGGTGCAACAGGCGCAGGCCATTGTTGATGAACTGGCCAGCTTCAGCCCCACTCTGGCGCAAAAAGAGCGATGGCTGGTCCTGAATAAGGCAGATATGGCATCCGCGGAGCAGTTGGCAGTCCTCGAACAGCGTTTTCGCGATGAGCTCGGCTGGCAATTGCCGATTTATCGCATTTCAGCTATTAATAGCGGCGGTTGCGACAGGTTGTGTCAGGACGTAATGCGATCAGTTGAGCAGCATCGCAGGCGGCTGGCTGAGGATGAGGACTATAAGTCAGAGCAGGCAGCCCGTGATCAGCGGATGGAGCTGGAAATTCGCCAGAGCATAGAGCGCAGCCGTGCTCAGCGCGCGGCGGCACGCCAGGCACTGGAAGATGACGATTTTGACGATTTTGATGATGACTATTAAGCCATGAGCAGCAATCAGGAAGTTGTTAAGCGCCGCTGGGTTGTAAAGATCGGCAGCTCGCTGATTACCAATAATGGGACAGGGCTGGATCACGCGGCAATCTCTGAGTGGGTCAGGCAGTTGGTTGGATTGCGGGAGAAGGGCATTGAGGTTGTATTGGTGTCTTCCGGCGCGGTGGCTGAAGGTGTCGCCCGCCTGGGTCTGAAATCCCGCCCGCGACAGGTGCATTTGCAGCAAGCGGCAGCGGCAGTGGGTCAGATGGGGCTGGTCCAGACCTATGAAACCCGTTTTCAACAATTTGGTGTGCATACTGCCCAGGTTCTGTTGACGCACGATGATCTGGCTAACCGCCGTCGTTATCTCAACGCGCGTAGCACGCTCACCGGCCTGGTGGATATGGGGGTGGTGCCAGTGATCAATGAGAATGACACTGTGGCAACCGCTGAGCTGTGTTTTGGTGATAACGATACGCTGGGAGCCCTGGTAGCCAATCTGTTGGGCGCAGACACGCTTGTTATCCTGACAGATCAGCGCGGCTTGCATCGCGAAGATCCACGGGCTGTTCCGGATGCGCCATTGATTTCAGAGGCGATGGCGGCAGATCCGGCCTTGCTGAAAATGGCCGGCGGCAGCGGCTCGCTTGGGCGCGGTGGTATGCGCACCAAGATTACTGCGGCGCGACTGGCAGCCCGTTCCGGCGCCTGTACAATCATTGTCAATGGGCGCGAGTCTGACGTGCTGCTGCGCCTGGTACAAGGTGAGTCTATAGGTACCCGCCTGTTGCCGGAGAAACAGCCTGTTGCGGCGCGCAAGCAATGGCTGGCAGGGCAGTTGAAGGTTAAGGGCAGTTTGACTGTAGATACCGGCGCAGAACGTGTGTTACGTGAATCCGGGCGCAGTCTGCTGCCTGTCGGCGTGATTGCAGTGAACGGACGCTTTGACCGGGGCGAAGTTGTGGCATGCGTTAATGAGTCAGGTCAGGAGGTCGCCCGCGGACTGGTCAACTACAATAGCACTGAGGCCGGGCAGCTGGTCAGGCAGCCCAGTCGAATGATTGAATCCCTGCTCGGTTATGCCGGCGATCCGGAGATGATTCATCGCGATAATCTGGTACTGAACGACCACTAATGTCTGCGGGTGTGGCAAGCCATCAGCCAGGACAATAAAATAGACCAATAAAAAAGGCCGCATCAGCGGCCTTTTTTTGTCAGTCACTGTCGACATCATCAAATGATACGACACTGAGAATCGCTTATCAGGCTTTCAGTGCCACAATCGCAGCATTCAGACGGCTTTTGTGCCGCGCTGCCTTGTTCTTGTGGATAATGCCTTTATCCGCCATACGGTCGATCACCGGAACTGCGCGATTATAGGCAGCGGTCGCATTTTCATAGTTGCCTTCTTCAATGGCAGTTACAACCTTTTTGATGTAGGTACGAACCATTGAACGGAAACTGGCGTTGTGACGGCGGGCGGTTTCATTTTGCCGCGCGCGCTTACGGGCTTGTGCAGTGTTGGCCAACTGATGCTCCTTACGATACTGTCAACGTGTGGCAAAATTCAAGACGCGGTACTATGCCGATTATGAGCAGACATGTCAAGCGAGAATCTTAATTTACTGCCTGGCTGATCGACTGACATCTGGCTGTGTTAAGCTGAGGTGACCACAAAGGAGGAGATTGAATTATGAGCAAGATCGATATTGGCATCAAGCAGGCTGACCGGGTCAACATTGCCGAGGGGCTGAAGCGTCTGCTGGCCGATTCCTACACCCTGTACCTGCAGACTCATAATTTCCACTGGAACGTTGAAGGCCCGCAGTTCCGTGAATTGCACCTGATGTTTGAAGAACATTACACCGAACTGGCGCTGGCTGTCGATGAGATTGCTGAACGTATCCGCACCCTGGATGTTCCCGCGCCGGGCACCTACAAGGAGTTCGCACGACTCAGCTCTATTGAAGAGGTGGAAGGTGTGCCGGATGGTAAAACCATGGTTGATCTGTTGACCAAAGGCCATGAACAGGTCGTCAAGAGCTGTCGTGATGTCCTTAAACTGGCGCAGGAAGCCGATGACGAGTCAACAGCCGCGCTGGCCTCAGACCGTATGCGTATCCATGAAAAAACGGCCTGGATGTTGCGTGCGCTGAATAAGTAATTGCGGCCTTCGGTCTGGTACCTGCTCAAATGAACAGGTACCAGATCAGATAAAGAATACTGAATGCGCTGAGATAGATAATACCGACCCAGGCCCACATGGCCATGCCCTTGCTCATGGTGCCCAGATTTCGCATCAGGCTGAAATTCAGCCAGGCAAAAAACGGCGTGGTCAGAAAGGCCAGGGTCATGGCAAAGGTCAACATAGGACTCAGTGCTGTCTGGAAGAACAGGATAATGGACATACCGGCTGCGGACTGGGCAACTATCCATGCGCTCAATGTCCATCCTGCACGGGGAGCATTTTGATCCCTTAGCAAATGAAAAGACTCGTTCAGTGTACGTGCATAACCATCGAGCACTGCCAGGGTGGTACCAAACATACACATAAAAGCAATAAACGCGATGAATGATCTCGCCCATTCGCCGATAGTACCGGCATACATGGACACTAATTGTTGAGCGAAGGCGGCGCCCGCCATCTGGATTTCCTGTTCGGTGCCATGTTGCAGCAAGGCACCCAGGGCCAGAAAAACAACGGCCAGAATGACGGCCATCGCATATCCCAGATTAAAGTCAAACAGTCCGTCGCTCAGGTTTACCTGCGTCAGACGCTGTTTCGAACGCAGCCACATTGAGTTGATGGCTGACAGTTCGATGGGCACCGGCATCCAGCCCATGGTAGCAACAATAAAAGCCAATGCCGACAACTGCCAGGGAGAGGGACTGACATAATCAGCCGGTGCCATGGGTCCGTTGTTCCAGGCAATCGCCAGGGCGACCAACGTGCAGATGGTCAGCACCAGCATCAACAGGCGTGACAGACCATCCAGTACCCGGTAATGGCCGGCCAGCAAAATCAACAGACAGATTGCCAGAAGCAGAATGCACAGAAATGTCAGTGACAGGTTGCCGGGGATAAAATATTGCAACAGGCTGGCGGTCAGCAGCAACACGCCGGCGGTATTGACAACCGCCGCCACAAGATTCAACAGCGTAAAGGCTATCAGCCAGCCACGACCCTTGCGCAGATAGCCTTCCACCAGGCTTTCATTGCTGCTCAGTGTGTACTGCACGCCAAAGCGGAAAAATGGGTATTTAAGAGCGTTAACCAGGACAATCAGCCATAACAGCTGCCACCCAAACAGTGCGCCGGACTGGGTCGAAGCTACCAAATGTGAGGCCCCTACGGCCGCCGCTGCCATAATCAGGCCAGGCCCGGTAGCCCGCCAACGTTCAATCAGTCGGTTCTTTTCCATAATTGTTATTCTGCCAGTAGAGTTTATAACCTGCATTTTTTTGTGAAACTGCGATAATACGCCACGCGCAGCATAATAGAATGCCGGTCGCGGGTACAGACTTGACGGGAATGCAAACGCTTTGACACAGGATCCGGCAGACAAGCAACAGCCATCGGGCTCTCAGGTGAAGCCGCGGCCACGTGGCCTGCTGCGAGCCAGTGCTGTTACTGGTAGCATGACATCAGTGTCGCGCGTTCTTGGGCTGGTCCGCGATATCGTGCTGGCCCGCGTATTTGGTCCAGGTGATGGTGCCGATGCTTTCTTTCTGGCATTCAAGATACCGAACTTCCTGCGCCGTCTTTTCGCCGAGGGTGCGTTTAACCAGGCCTTTGTGCCGGTGCTGTCAGAATACCGCAGCCAGCGTTCGCTGGCGCAGGTACAGGAGCTGGTCAATGCTGTGGCCGGCTATCTTGGCTCAGTTCTGCTGCTGATTACGCTCGCAGTGGTGTTGGCAGCGCCGCTGGTGGCCTTGCCGATTGCTTATGGGTTTACGGCTGATCCGGAAAAGTTTGATCTGTTTGTGCACATGCTGCGCATTACCTTTCCCTATCTGCTGTTGATTTCCCTGACCGCCTTCGCCGGTTCCATTCTGAACAGTTATGACAGGTTTGCCGTGCCAGCGCTCACACCAGCCTTACTGAATCTGTCATTGATAGCATCGGCTCTGTTGCTTAGTCCGTATTTTTCCAGACCGGAAGTGGCGCTGGCCTGGGGTGTTCTGATAGCCGGCATCAGTCAACTGCTCTTTCAATTACCGTTTCTGATTCGTCTGCAGCTAATGCCGAAACCTGTCATCAAACGCGGCCATGAAGGCGTCGGTCGCATTATCAGGCTGATGATTCCAGCCATGTTTGGCGTATCCGTCAGCCAGATTAATCTCTTGTTTGATACGTTTATCGCTTCTTTGCTGGTTGCTGGTAGTGTCTCCTGGCTTTATTTCTCGGAGCGGTTGATGGATCTGCCGCTGGGTATATTCGCGGTGGCAGTTGCAACGGTAGTTCTGCCCAGCCTGTCTCGCCGTCATGCTGAGCAGTCTGCTGAAGCGTTTGCGGCATTGCTGGATTGGGCTTTTCGTCTGATCCTGCTGATCGCTCTGCCAGCCAGTCTGGCTCTGGTTCTGTTGTCCGAACCGATGATTATTACGCTGTTTCACGGCGATAACTTTGTCACTGAAGATGTTGTGCAAGTGACCCGGAGCCTGCAGGCCTACTCTCTGGGTCTGGTGGCCTTCATGGCGATCAAGGTGTTCGCGCCGGGTTTCTATTCCCGCCAGGATACACGCACGCCGGTGCGCATCGGCATCATCGCCATGATTGTTAATATGATCCTGAACGTGATCCTGGTGTTTGGCCTGCAGATGGCGCATACAGGTCTGGCGCTGGCGACATCACTGGCAGCGTTCCTCAATGCGGGTATGCTCTGGGTCGGCCTCAAGAAAGCGGGTGTGTTTCAATTTCAGCCGGGCTGGGCTTTGTTCAGCGCACGGGTGACTGTAGCCAATGTCGTTATGAGTCTGTTTCTCATCTGGCTGGCCGGAGACTGGCGGGACTGGCTGGACTGGTCGACCTGGCGCCAGGTGTGGATGATGGGTCTGCTGTGTTTTGGTGGTATGTTGGTATACGCTGGGACATTGCTGCTGAGCGGCATGCGAGCGGGAGATTTCCGGCGCCAGGCTTGAATCGTGAGGCAGGTGACACCAGAATGCAGTAGCAGATGGCAAGATGTTCCAACCATGAGATCAGATTTATGAGCAAGCGCACCGCCGAAGTCGATAATTTACATATCATTGCCTGCGAGGAGTTGCCTTCACCGGCCGAACTTAAGAAATCCATGCCTTTGCGGGGCACTGCCCTGGATACAGTGTTATATGGACACAGGAGTGTCAAAGGCATACTGGAACACAAAGATCACCGGCTGCTGGTGATTGTTGGTCCCTGTTCAATTCATGACCCGGCGCTGGCCATGGATTATGCGCGCCGTCTGAAAGTGCTGGCAGATGAACTGAAAGATACACTGATGATTGTCATGCGGGTCTACTTTGAAAAGCCACGCACGACGGTCGGCTGGGAAGGTCTTATTTATGATCCTCATCTGGATGGCAGTCACCGCATAGAGCATGGCCTGAGAATTGGCCGCCAACTGATGATTGATATTAACGAGCTGGGTTTGCCGATTGGTGTAGAGGCGCTTGATCTGATATCGCCCCAGTATCTGCAGGATCTTGTGAGCTGGACCGCCATTGGCGCCCGAACCACCGAATCACCCACGCATCGCAAACTGTCCAGTGGCATTTCTTCGGCAGTGGGATTCAAGAATAATGTGGATGGTACCCTGTCAGTTGCCGTTAATGCCATTCGCGCGGCGTCTGCTGTTAATACCTTTATCAGTGTTACTGAAGGCGGCAAAGTGGCTGCTTTCCGGACCTCCGGCAATCCGCATTGCCATGTCATTCTGCGTGGCGGCAAACAGCCTAACTACCATGCCGAAGCGGTCAAAGCCTGCGAGGAAGAATTGCATAAAGCGGCATTGCCTCTGAATATCATGATTGATTGCAGTCATGGTAATTCCAACAAACAACATGAACGTCAGTTAGATGTTCTGAAGGACGTGACAGAGCAAATTGTGGCAGGCAATCAGTCAATTATGGGTGTGATGCTGGAGAGCAATATCAATGCCGGTAATCAGCCCATTCCGGATGATCTGGAAGAAATTCAGTACGGTGTATCTATTACGGATGCCTGTATCGACTGGCAATCAACCGAAAACGCATTACGGGAAACCGCCGCGAAACTCAGATCTGTCCTGCCGACACGACACCGGGAGTGAGACTCCAGCGACAACGCCCCGTACCCGGGTCAGGACGGGGCAGCTGAAGATGTGTAGCCTTACATGCCGGCGCTGTTGCCGATGATGGTTGAAACGGTGATCAGGGCAATAGCGACCAGTGCTATCACGCCAATTGCTATGCTCATGTTACGAACGACCATTTTGTCTTCCATTGTCTGTCTCCTGGGGTTGTCAGATTGCCGGAACTATTGTGATGGCAATCCTGAGGCAGACAGGGCAGGTATAACTTGATTTGAATCAAGTGATTTCTGTCAATGAGCATTGCACGCGATGATTGATTGATCGACCTCAAACTTTTCACTATGATGCTGTCAGACCGTACGATGCGGATAACAATATGGGAGAGCAAAAATGGCTGGATACAAGAACGTGCTCGTTGCTGTAGATGGTTCGGAAGAGTCAGATAAAATTATCGACAAAGCAGTCGCCATCGCCAGTGATAACGGCGCCGACCTGAATGTGGTGCTGGTGTTTGAACCACTGCTGGGCAGTTACTCTTTTGAGTTGAATATGGCTGATTTTGAGAAAGTCCAGAAAGAGCACCAGGCGCAGGTGGCTGACAAAATGAAGGCAGCCATGGCGCAACGCTCTCCATCAGTTGGTGAGGACAAACTGCATTTTTTACGTGGCAAACCGGCCACTGAAATCAAGAAGCTGACTGAGTCTCTAAAGACGGACCTGCTGGTCATTGGCAGTCACGGCCACAACCCGGTCCGGGCGGTGCTCGGTTCTACTGCCAATGCGGTCCTGCATGGCATTCACTGCGATGTGCTGACCATCCGGGTGTGAATTCTGTTGGCCCGGTGACCTGTAACAGTCAGCCGGGCCAATTTCCTGCAGTCTCTTGGCCTTTCAGAACAGCTTAGTCTTTCAGTACCGTGGCGATGCTGCTCGCCAGGTAAGGCAGATTATTGTGATTGATACCAGCTATATTGATACGGCTGGAATCAACCAGATAAATGCTGTAGTCGTTCACCAGCCGATGAACCTGATCAACAGACAGGCCCAGGAAGGAAAACATGCCTTTTTCTGCCTGTATAAAACTGAAATCTTGATCGACTCCCTGTTCGGCGATTGCTTTGACCAGTGCACCTCTAAGATCATTGATTCGGCTGCGCACTTGCTGCAATTCCGCCTGCCAATCGTTATTCAGTGCCTGATCCTCCAGAATAGTGGCAACTACGGCGGCGCCATGATCCGGTGGCATTGAGTACATGCCCCGGGCGGTGGCTGCAATCTGGCTGGCCGCTGCTGCTGTGGCATTTTGGGTGCCGGTTATCAGGCTCAGCGCGCCGGTTCGCTCTCGATACAGTCCAAAGTTCTTTGAGCAGGAGCTGACGACGATCAGCTCGGACAGAGACTCCGCCATCAGGCGCACGCCATAAGCGTCTTCGTCCAGGCCATCGCCCAGGCCCTGATAGGCCATGTCGATAAATGGTGTGAACCCGTTTTGCAGTGCCAGCTCAGTGACCGCTTGCCATTGCTGCTGGGTCAGATCTGCTCCGCAAGGGTTGTGACAGCAGCCGTGCAGCAGCACCAGGTCATCAGATCCAGCTTTGCTCAGAGCATCCATCATCTGATCGAAGCGAATGCCATGATTTACCTTGTCGTAATACGGATAGGTTTCAATCCGCAAGCCTGCATCACCCAGTAGTGGAATATGGTTGGCCCAGGTCGGATCGCTGACCAGTATTCTGGCACCGGGTCTGACTTTCTGAACGAATTCAGCCGCCAGTCTCAGCCCTCCGCAACCGCCGGGTGTCTGGAAAGTGACCCGTCGCCCCCCCAGTTCAGTATTCAGGCGCTTGCCGAACACCAGGTTCGCAATGTGATGGTTAAAACTGTCCTGACCGGCTGGAGCGACGTAGGTTTTTGAGTCCTGCGTGGCCAATAAATGATGTTCAGCCGCTTTTACGGCTCTCATCACCGGGGTGCGCCCCTCTTCATCCTTGTAGACACCCACGCCCAGATCAACTTTGTGCGGATTGTTGTCTTTACGATATGCAGCCATGAGGCCCAGAATGGGGTCAGCGGGCAGGTTCTTGATGTTCTCGAACATAATTAATCCTTGAATTGCTGACGCAGGTTCTGGGCTTTAAGGGTATTCTGCAGCAGGGATGCGCGGGTCATGGGGCCAACGCCACCGGGAACAGGCGTGATAAAGGCACATTTGGGACTGACGGAAGTAAAGTCCACATCGCCGGTCAGCCGGAAGCCGCTGGCGCGCGAGCTGTCGGGCAGACGGGTAATGCCCACATCAATGACGGTGGCGCCTTCTTTGACCATATCGCCAGTAATAAAGTCAGGTTTGCCAATGGCTACAATCAGAATATCAGCGCTGCGGCAGACCTCGGCCATATTGGGTGTGCGGCTATGCACCAGTGTCACCGTGGCATTGCCAGGGTTGCTGTTACGTGACATCAGAATCGACATGGGGGTGCCAACAATATTGCTGCGACCAACAACCACGCAGTGCTTGCCGCTGGTTTTCACCTGATAGCGGGCGAGCAGTTCCATGATGCCGTTGGGCGTGGCTGAGATAAAGGTTGGCAGTCCAAGACACATACGGCCCACGTTGGTCGGAGAGAAGCCGTCTACGTCTTTGGCCGGATCGATGGCCAGTGTCACGCGCGTTTCGTCGATGTGAGCGGGCAGGGGTACCTGAACGATGAAGCCGTCGATGTCATCGTCGCTGTTCAGCTTGTCGACCTGAGCAAGCAGCTCGTCCTCTGACACATCAGCAGGCAAACGAATCAGTGTGGAGTCAAAACCCACTTGCTTGCAGTCGGCCACTTTGCTGTTTACGTAAGTTTCGCTGGCACCGTCGTTGCCGACCAGGATGGCGGCCAGATGAGGGATTTTGCCGCCAGTTGCCTTGATTAGCTCAACCTGTTGCGCTATCTCAGTTTTAATGGTCTCTGCGGTCTGCTTGCCGTCGAGTAACTGCATCATCTGGTCCCCTGCTGGTAAAGGACGCAATCATAAACGAGACAGGGAAGTGGTCTCAAGCGAATGTCGATCACCACTTGCCGGTGTTGGGCATGCTTTGCCATGGCTCGGCTGGTGCCAGAGGCTCGCCGGCCTGCAACAGTTCTATAGAAATATTGTCAGGGGAGCGGATAAAGGCCATACGACCATCGCGCGGCGGGCGGTTAATGGTGATGCCCTGATCCATCAATCGCTGGCACAGGGCGTAAATATCATCTACCCGATAGGCGAGGTGGCCGAAGTTGCGGCCTTCACTGTATTCTTCCGGGTCCCAGTTCCAGGTCAGCTCGATTTGCGCATGTTCATCGCCGGGGGCTGCAAGAAACACCAAAGTAAAACGTCCCTGCTCGTTTTCTCTGCGCTGAAGTTCCTGCAGCCCCAGTTTGTTGCAATAAAAATCCAGTGATTCGTCCAGGTTACTGACGCGCACCATGGTGTGCAGATACTTCATAACATGACTCCGTGCAGTTTCAGGGCTGCGCTCTCTCGAAGCGCAGCGGAATGTATTCACCTGACTGATTCCAGTCACCCTGCAGCGCAACGATCTCCTGGCCGGTAGATTCGCTTATCAGGTCGCCATAAAACTCAGCCTGAAGGGCTGGCAGTCGAAGGGTGATCTGGCCATTTCGAACAATCACCGTTTCAACAGGCAAACCCACCCGATTCTGGGACGGGATATCCAGTGAGGCCTGGTATGATTCGTTGTTAGCAGTGCTGCTGATATGCAGCACAAATTCGACAGGTTCGTAACGGGCGGCCGTCATCTGGCCACGCCAGGTGCCAATCAGCGACTCAGCCTCTGCCCGCGCAATTGACGGCAGGGCCAGTGTGATCAACAGGCTCATGATCAGCATGAAAGGGGGGATTGTCAGTTTCCGCATCATGCGCTAAGCATAGCCTGCGCGCGCCAATAAAAAAAGGCCGCAGCACAGGCTGCGGCCTTCCCGAGAACAAAGCGGGACAAGGCTTACTTCTTGGTGTACTCGTAAGTCAGGTTATAGGACTGATTGACCGTAACGCCGCTGGAAACCGTGGTTGCCGAGAATTCGGCTCGGAAGAACACGCGGCTGTCGGTAACGCTGACTTCACTGACCGTGAAATTGGAGAAGGTTGATACATCAACGCCATCCGCGTCAGCCAGCGCCTTCTTGACTTCATCCTCCAGCGCATCCAGATCACTGGATGAGGGCGCTTCAATGGAGTCGATTTTCAGCGAGAACGGCGTGGTTGTGCTGGTGCCGAACACCACAGCAGTAACGGTGCCGGAAATAGTCAGTTCGTAGTCACCTGCAGGAATATCGACGGTTGGTTCTTCAACAGGTGTGACTGGCTCACCGCTGATTTCAGCTTGCAATTGCGCCAGCGTGTTGGCTACGCTGCCAACGGTCACCGGCGTATCGCCAAACTCGCCGCCCAGGACGTACACGGTACCATCTTTGATGCCGATATAAATGCCGGTAGATGGGTAGCTGCGAGCGATGTAGCCGTCTATGACCTCAAAGGTGTTATTCACCTGATCAGCCGGGAAATATTGCGAGTACGCCTGCTCGGCCATTTTGAAAACATCGGCGATGGAGCTGATATCGGCCGGACTGGTGCCCAGCGATGCACAGGTTGTGTCGTTGCTGCTTTTCTGGCCGGAGAACTGTCCCAGAAAGGTACCTGAAGTCGTCATGACGTTTAGCTCATTGAAGTCACCGGACTGAATATCAGACAAGGCCAGTTTTACATTAAGTGCCGGCGCGCTCCAGATGGCTTCGTAGGGATTGTCATTTTCCAGGACTGGATTCGCAAGCACATACTCAGCAATACACAAGGCGCCGCCTGGACCTATAACCAGGTCAGCTGTTGCGCCATCAGCGACCGGCGCGTTGGCGGCATTGCTGGCGTCTGACGTGATCTGGAACGATACCGAATAGGTGCCCTGCATTGAGGCCGGAATGGTTGCCTCACTCTGCGCCAGAGCAACACTGCTGGCCAGCATCACTGCGGCGGTGGCTAAACATTGCTTGAATACTTTCATTACCTCTGCTCCATGATTTGTCAAAAGAATTGCCCAACGTCGCCATAGCCTAAGGAATCAGGGTGGCTGGCAACACCCCCTGATCGGGGGGCATATCACGCGAGAGCACATAAAGTGGTAAGATGCGCGATTGTTTTATAGGCAGGCTGTATGAAAATCGATAACCGAAACAAATATGTGTTAACCGTCTCCTGTCCGGAAGCCAATGGTATTGTCCGTGCAGTGAGTGACTTCCTGTTTCAGAGAGGTGCAACTATCAGCGAAGCCGCTCAGCATCGTGATCCGGTCATCGACCGGTTTTTTATGCGGGTAGAGTTCGAAGAAGCTGAAGCTGATCTGCCCAGCTCCGAAAAGCTGGATGAAGACTTCCAGTCCGTTGCCGACAAGTTTCAGATGCAGTGGCAGTTCTTCGATCTGCGCCATCGGCCTCGCGTGCTGTTGGCAGTATCCCAGCATGGACATTGTCTGATTGACATTCTGCATCGCTGGAGCAGCGGTGCGTTGCCCGCAGATATCGTCGGAGTAGTCTCTAACCATCAGGATATGCGAGGTATCACGGAATGGTACGGGCTGGACTTTCATTACCTGCCGATAACACCAGAGACCAAGCAGCAGCAGGAAAGCGCCATTCTGGACATCATTCAAGAGCAGTCAGTGGATCTGCTGGCACTGGCGCGATACATGCAGATTCTCTCGCCACGCATGTGCGAGGCGATGGCGGGCCGGGCGATCAATATCCATCACTCGTTTTTGCCCGGATTCAAAGGCGCAAATCCCTATCGGCAGGCTTATATGCGTGGTGTGAAAATTATTGGCGCCACAGCGCATTATGTGACCACTGAGCTGGATGAAGGTCCGATTATCGAGCAGGCAGTGGAGCGCATTGATCACAACTTCGACATTGAAGAACTGATGCAGATCGGGCGGGATGCCGAATGCGCCGCTTTTGCTCGTGCGGTAAAGTGGCACTGTGAGCACCGTATTATTGTTAATGGCAATAAAACGGTCGTGTTCCGCTAAACGGTCACCATGCTGGCGCAGGAGATTGAATAATGCTGGTTGCTTTAGGCACATTGGCTGGCGGTCTGGGTTTGTTTCTGCTGGCCGTCGCCATGATTACCGACGGTCTGAAAATGGCGGCTGGCAATTCCCTGCGCGGTATTCTGAGCAGTTCAACACGCACAACTTTTCGCGGCCTGCTGTCCGGATTTTTTCTGACCAGTCTGGTGCAGTCCTCCAGTGCGGTCACCGTGGCCACTATCGGTTTTGTAAACGCCGGGCTACTTGGCATATTCCAGGCGTTGGGAATAGTGTTAGGCGCCACCGTGGGAACCACCATGACAGGCTGGCTGGTGTCGGCGGTTGGCTTTCAATTCAAAATCAGCAGCTTCGCTCTGCCATTGATAGGCGCGGGCATGATCATGCGCCTGGTCGGTCCATCGCGTCGCCTCGGAGCGATCGGCGAGGCAATCGCCGGCTTTGGCCTGTTTTTTATTGGCATTGATTTCCTGCGCAGTGCCTTCGAAGGCGTCGCCGCGTCCATTGATCTGGCCGCTCTGTCCCCTGACGGTTTTGTGGGTGCGATTGCCTTTGTGCTGGTTGGCCTGGCAATGACCCTGTTCACCCAGTCGTCCAGCGCCGCGATTGCGCTGACCCTGACGGCACTAACTGGCGGGCTGATCAGCTTTCCGGCGGCAGCGGCTGCCGTCATTGGTGCAACAGTTGGAACTACCTCAACTTCCGCCCTGGCCGTGATTGGCGCCACACCTAATGCCCGTCGTGTGGCCGCCGGGCATGTGTTTATCAACAGTTTCAATGCGCTGGTGGGCATTGCCCTGTTGCCAGTTATCATTTATCTGTACGCACAGTATCCGCAGCTTGCGCCGTATCCGGCATTGACCCTGGCGGCCTTTCATACCAGTTTCAACCTGATTGGTGTTGTTGTGCAGCAACCCTTGATGGGATGGTTGTCTCGCTGGCTGTCAGCGCGCTTTACCAATCTGGTTGAACAACTGGGTCGCCCCCAGTTTCTGGACAGCAATGTCATGGTTTCACCGGTGCTGGCTCTCGATGCCTTCCAGCAGGAACTGCAACGTATGGCTGAACTGACCCGCGCACATGCTGTGGCAGCGCTCAGCAATGAAGGCCCGCCCGGCAAGAGCCTGAATGACCAGCATGACGGCTTGCGCATGCTGGCTCAGGCGGTCGAACAGGCTGTCACAAAATTGGAGTCTGAACGGCTGAGCACAGATGTGGCCCGACAGCTGCCACTGGTGTTAAGAATCGCCGGCTATATTGATGAGGCTGTCGCACAGGCTCACGAAAATGCCGAGAATGACGCCGATGTGGAATTTTTACTGCAAACCTCGATGCGAGATGAAGTGGCAGCCTACCAACTTGAGATTTTGAATCTTATAGAGGCCAGTGATCCGCGCTTGCCGGATTTTGACATTGCGGCCCTGGAGGCACGCTATCAGCAGCTGCGCGAAAACTGGCGGCTACTCAAATCCAGGCTGCTGGAGGCGGGGGTCAGTGGTCAGGTACCGGTCCGCCGATTGAATCCGGCGATTGATAACCTGCGCATCATGCTGCGAGTGGCTGAGCGCTCGACTCGCATAGCCGCCCGGCTTAGTGAATTTGCGACAGCTTTGCCCATCTTGCATGACCATGGACAGCTAGCAGAAACTGCAAATACTGATCTGCAATCTCCTCCCACATGAGGCTTGTATTACAACTTTGTCACAATTTTGTCATATCGTTTTTGTATAGTGCGGCAACGTAAAGCGTGACTATTGATCCATCACAACGGAGACATGACGGATGACAAAATTCAAAACCCTGCTCAGTGCCTTGGCATTGTCCGGCACAGCGGTTATTTCCGGCCAACTGGCGGCCGATGTAGATCCGAACCTGCGCGAATATGTGCGTGCGTCCGGCGTATCCGGCAACCTCTCCAGCATCGGCTCAGATACGCTGAATAACCTGATGACATTGTGGGCCGAAGAGTTCAACAAGCTCTACCCGAATGTGAATGTACAGATTCAGGGAGCGGGTTCCTCAACGGCGCCGCCGGCCCTGACAGAGGGCACAGCCATGCTGGCACCAATGAGTCGCGGCATGCGCCAGTCCGAGATTCAGGAATTTGAGGCCCGTTTCGGCTACCCGCCTACCGAACTGCCGGTTGCTGTTGACATGTTGGCGGTTTTTGTCAATCGGGATAATCCTGTTGAGTCGCTGAGTATTCCGCAGATTGATGCCATTTTCTCGGCAACACGTCGTTGCGGATATTCTGGGGACGTTACCCGCTGGGGGCAGTTGGGTCTGACCGGAGCCTGGGAGAATCGCGATTTCGCTCTCTATAGCCGAAACGCCGTATCCGGAACCTACGGTTTCTTCAAAGACAATGCACTGTGCGGTGGTGATTTCAAATCCAGCATCAACGAGCAGCCGGGGTCGTCATCAGTAGTTCAGGGAGTGACTGAGTCCATTAACGGCATTGGCTATTCAGGCATTGGTTATCAGACTTCCGGTGTGCGGGCTCTGCCGATTGCAGCGACTCAAGGAGCTCAGGCCTTCGAACCAAACGCCGAAAACGCGGCCTCTGGTGATTATCCTCTGGCGCGCTATCTCTTTATCTACATCAACAAACACCCGAACCGACCGCTGGATCCGCTGACACGGGAATTTGTCAAGATGGTGTACAGCAAGCTGGGTCAGGAAGTCGTGGACCGTGATGGCTTTGTAACACTCCCCGCTGTCGTGGCAGATCGTATCCTGAATGAGCTGGGAATTGAATGATTGCAGATTGGCTGCCAGTCACAGGATCGTCACAGGAATGATGCAGGCTGGGGATTTGTCCCCTGGATGAAAACAGGACAGGGATGTCCGGATTTTACACATTGAGCAAATAAGACAGTTTTGTCACAAAACAGTCATAAATTTGAGATATGCTCCGCCCATCTAAATTGGCACATGCATCAGGACAGTCTTCGCCCATGCCCGATCTCTCTCCGGATATTCCTGTACCCGATAAACCCAAAGTGAGCCTGTTGCCTGATTCTCAGCAGCGCCAGGCATTGCGTCGCAAACGAGCCCGCAACGATAAATTCTCCCGATGGGGTATCACCTCGGCCGGTTACGGTGTTGTGCTGGCTCTGGCGACCATATTTATTTATCTTTTTTATGAAGTTGCGCCCATTCTCAGGGGAGCCACAGTAGACCGTCAGGTCGCTTATCAATTGCCAGTGCAGGACAGCCCAACGCTGCGCCTGGTGTTGGAGCGGTATCAAACGCTGGGCATCCAGTATACACAAGCCGGAGAAGTGGTCTTTTTTGAAGCCGACTCCGGGGCAATAAATAGACGCTTCAGTGTAGCCGTACCGACCGATGCCAGGGTCACAGCGTTTGGTGCAGCTGAATCGATTTCCAATACGCATGTCTACGGCTTCAGCAATGGTCAGGCACAGGTGGTCAGTCATGCGTTCGACATCAGTTTTCCGGAAGATACGCGCGTTCTGGAGCCGAAACTGGAGTATCCGCTGGGTCAGGCACCCATTCAGATTGATGATCAGGGCCGTGCCCTGCAGCAGGTGGCAGTGGCAACCGTGACCCGTGGGCCGGGCGGTAGCGCCATTGCGGCGGTGACCGAGGATGGTCGTTTATTACTGGTAAATCTGAGCACACGAACCAATCTGCTGACCGGACAGACACAGGTGACACGAACGGCGCATACTCTGCCGGCCATCCCGGGACGTGCATCGGAACTATTGCTGGATAAATCGCTTCGTAACCTGTTTGTGGTTGATACCAGCGGTCGGGTGCATTATTACGATATCTCCAATCCTGCTCAGAGCCGGCTGGTGCAGTCTGCCGATGTGGGGAAAGGTCGAAATATCACCGCATCCGCCTTTCTGGTGGGCAGTGTGTCTCTGATCTTTGGTACCGATGCCGGAGAACTCAGTCAATGGTTTCTGGTGCGCGATGAGCAGAACAATTACAGCCTCGAGGAAATCCGCAACTTCCGTCAGCACAGTGCCGCTATTACCGCCATCGCACCTGAGTACACGCGCAAAGGTTTTGTCGCCGTCGATGCGGCGGGCGAGATTGGAATCCACTATGGCACCTCCTCACGCACACTGCTGCTTGAGTCTTTCAGTGATTCAGCACTGCAGCAGGTGGCTATTTCCCAGATAAACGAGCGACTGTTATTGCTGGACGATCAGCAGACGATTACCGCCGCCAGTCTCTGGAATGAGCACCCGCAATTGTCCTGGTCGGCCATGTGGAACAAGGTCTGGTACGAAGGCCGCGCCGATCCGGAGTATATCTGGCAGTCGTCCTCGGGCACTGACGAGTTCGAATCGAAGTTCAGCCTGGTGCCACTGTCACTGGGCACGCTGAAGGCGGCCTTTTATGCCATGCTCTTTGCAATGCCATTGGCTATTGCGGGCGCTATCTATACAGCCTATTTTATGACTCCGAAGTTGCGCGGAGTTGTTAAGCCCAGCATCGAGATCATGGAAGCATTGCCCACGGTTATTCTGGGTTTTCTGGCTGGTCTGTGGCTGGCACCTTTTGTCGAAAGTAATCTGCCGGCGGTATTCAGTTTCTTTATTTTGATGCCTCTGATGATGCTGCTGTTTGCCTTCGCCTGGTCCAGACTGCCGGCTGAGTGGCGCAATCGAGTCCCCGAGGGCTGGGAGGCAGCACTGCTGGTGCCGGTCATACTGTTGTTCGGGTTGATTTGCATACAGTCCAGTCCGTGGATGGAAGTTGCCTTTTTTGAGGGCAGTATGCGCCAGTGGTTCACCGATATTGGCATTACTTACGATCAGCGCAATGCCCTTATTGTTGGTATCGCGATGGGTTTTGCGGTCATTCCAACGATTTTCTCAATTGCTGAAGATGCTGTTTTCACAGTACCTCGTCATTTAACGCAAGGCTCGCTGGCACTGGGTGCGACGCGATGGCAAACGGTTATGGGTGTGGTATTGCCAACAGCGAGTCCGGGCATTTTCTCAGCCGTTATGATGGGCTTCGGACGCGCGGTCGGGGAGACCATGATTGTATTGATGGCGACCGGTAACAGCCCGGTTGTCAATTTCAATATCTTTGAGGGCATGCGCACACTGTCGGCCAATATTGCCGTTGAACTGCCCGAAACGGCCGTAGGCTCGTCGCATTTCCGTGTGCTGTTCCTGGCGGCCCTGGTGCTATTGGCACTGACATTTATTGTAAACACGCTGGCGGAAATCATTCGTCAGCGACTACGTCAGCGCTATAGCAACCTGTAAGGCTGGCGGACTGGTTAACCAATAGGGATTTCAGAATGAAGCAGTGGCTTAAAAGCGGCACACCCTGGATCTGGCTTAACGGCGGCGCGGTTGCCTTTTGTATGATTATGGTGGTTGGCCTGATTGGTCTGATTGCTGTGCGCGGTTTCAGTCATTTCTGGCCGGCAGACATAGCCATGTTCAATCTGACGCAGGCCGACGGGCAACAGCGTACGATAATCGGTACGCCTGTGCGCAGTCAGATTGTCCCGGCGGCGGTAGCCCGGGATTCCGGTGAACCCGTGCCTGAATCCGAGGAACTGGTTACCCGGCATCTGTTGAAACTTGGCAACCGTGATGTTTACGGTCAGGACTTTTCCTGGTTCCTGGAAATATTCATGGATGAATGGCACTACCCGGAAGACATCCTGGCCATTGAACGTCGGGAATGGGGTAACTTCTATGGCCAGCCGGTGGCTTTGCTGAGAGAAGGCAGTGTTATCAGTACCCCGACAGACACCGATTTCCATGAGCAGTTGCAGTCATCCGTTGAGCGCAGCCTGACTCTGTTCGATCAGATTCGTCGTCTGGAGCGCGGTGAGATCGGACGCATTAATGCGTCACTGGAACGCCTTCGACTGCAGGAGCGCGGCCTGGCGATCAATCCCCTGCCTGCCGATGAGGACGCGCGTGAACGAGAGCGCATTGCCATGGAGCGTGCGCAGTTAGATGCCGATTACGCGGTGCTGCGACAGGAACTGGATGTCATTTATGACAGTACTCGTCGTGATGCCTTACGGATGGTCACGGCTGAGGGCACTCAGCAGGATATTTCCCTGGCGGCCATAGTCAGAGTGACAGCACCCAATGCGATGTCAGTGCTCCAAAAAGTGGGGCAGTATTTTGAACGCCTTTGGGAATTCCTGACCGACGAGCCTCGCGAAGCTAATACTGAGGGCGGTATTTTCCCGGCGATTTTTGGCACGGTAACCATGGTGTTTGTGATGTCCATTATCGTCACGCCATTTGGTATTCTGGCAGCGATCTATCTGCGCGAATACGCCAAACAGGGCACCATGACCCGGATTATCCGCATATCGGTCTACAATCTGGCCGGTGTACCCTCCATTGTCTATGGCGTGTTTGGTCTGGGCTTTTTTGTTTACTTTTTAGGCGGCAATATTGATCAGTTGTTTTATGAGGCTGCATTGCCTGCTCCAACGTTTGGTACGCCAGGCCTGTTCTGGGCATCGCTGACCCTGGCTCTGCTGACACTGCCAATTGTTATTGTGTCTACCGAAGAAGGTCTGTCACGCATTCCCAGCACGATCCGCCAGGGCAGTCTGGCACTGGGTGCCACCAAGTCAGAAACACTCTGGAAAGTTGTAGTACCGCTGGCAACCCCGGCCATGATGACCGGACTGATTCTGGCGATTGCGCGAGCTGCGGGAGAGGTGGCCCCTCTGATGCTGGTGGGTGTCGTCAAACTGGCGCCGACCTTGCCCGTTGATGCGACGTTCCCGTTCATCCACCTGGAACGTAAAATTATGCACCTGGGCTTCCACATTTATGATGTCGGCTTTCAGAGCCCAAATGTTGAGGCCGCGCGCCCGCTGGTGTATGCGACCGCCCTGGTGCTGGTGCTGCTGATTGTGGTTCTTAACCTGACAGCTATCAGCATCCGCAACCATCTGCGCGAACGTTACCGAAGTGCGGGCGATTAAGGAGCCACAAGCCAAACATGTCTATTTTGCAGAACAAAGAGTCCACATTCATGAATGCTGACGAAACGCCCAAAATACGGGTTCAGGATCTAAACCTGTACTATGGAAACGACCAGGCCCTGCACAATATCAACCTGACCATTCCTGAAAAAAAAGTCACCGCTTTTATCGGGCCATCAGGCTGCGGTAAATCGACCCTGTTGCGCTGCTTTAATCGCATGAATGACCTGGTTGATATCTGCCGCATCGAAGGGCAGATCCTGATGGATGGCAAGAATATCTATGACCGCGATGTCGATGTGGCCGACCTGCGTCGCAGCGTTGGTATGGTATTCCAGAAGCCCAATCCATTCCCAAAGTCCATCTACGAAAACGTTGCTTACGGTTTGCGGCTGCAGGGCGTCAAGTCCAAGCGGGTGCTGGATGAGGTGGTGGAGAAGTCACTGCGTGCAGCGGCGCTGTGGGATGAAGTCAAGGATCGTCTGCAGGACAACGCCTTTGGTATGTCCGGCGGTCAGCAGCAACGTCTGGTGATTGCGCGGGCGATTGCCATTGAACCGGAAGTGATTCTGCTGGACGAACCGGCCTCGGCACTGGATCCGATCTCCACGCTGAAAATTGAAGAGCTGATTAATGAGCTCAAGCGTGATTACACCATTATTATCGTGACCCATAACATGCAGCAGGCGGCACGTGTCTCAGATTACACGGCGTTTATGTATATGGGGGATCTGGTTGAGTTTGGGGATACGGATACGTTGTTTACCAATCCTAGCAAGAAGCAGACTGAGGATTATATTACTGGGCGCTACGGGTAGAGGCTTCGTTTGGGGTCCGGGCCGGCTTCAGCAAAGTTTTTCCATTTGGCCTGAATGGTGCGGATTCTGCTCACCCGCTACCGGCCCTTGTGCCGATTCCACTATCCTTAGTGCGGTATACTCGTTTTTACTACCCGGCTCACTACCTCCCGGTGTTTAGTACTCGCTTTAGCGACTTCAGTGCCTGACGGCAGCTGGATCAGCGGTACAGTCCTCGGGTACACCCTCGCTCCTTGTACCGCTACTCCCGCGGCCTGGAACAGGCGCTGGTGCCTGCTCTCTTATTGGCCCATTACGGCGCGTCTTGTGCGGGTGGCGCTCATGGTGTTTTCTACGGTGTTGATGTTGGCGCGCACGCGGTTATTGGTGTCGGTTCTGTCGTCGGTAGGTGGCAGTGGCTCGTCAAACCGGGGCAGGGCGAAGAGCAGGGCGGCGGGGCGTTGTTCGGCGTTGGTGTAGTCGTAGTTGTTTTCTTCGTCGCCGCAGTTGATGAGGTCGCTGCGGCGCTGGCGGGTGTCACAGTCGATGTTGTTGCGGTTGTTGGCGGTGTGCCGGGTGGCGCGGCGGATGTCAGTTGTTGCCGGGGCGAGCAGGCGGGGTGCGTCCGTGGGCAACGGCCTTTCGTTGCTCAGCGGAATTTCAACGGTTTCCAGTGATGGCGGTGCCGTGGGTGCTTGTTCGGGTTCTGCAGCTACGCCCGGTTCGCTCTCCTGAAGTGTTGAGGTGTCGCTGGCTATGCTCGCAGGTTCGGGTTGTACCTGAGGCGGGCTGGTCTCAGGGCTGATGTCCGGTTCTGGCTGTGGCGTCGGGCGCGGGGTGACCAGCGTAATCTGCACACGGTTAAACTGCTCAGGTGCTGCTGTTTGACGTGTTACCCATCCGTAGTTTGTAACTAAAATCAATAAGGTGAGATGCGTGGCGATGCTCACCAACAGGATTGCAAAGAAACGCCCTGGTGAGCTGTTCTGTGGATCAGGGTGGCGGTCATCGGCCTGCCAGTCAGGCTGGTCGGGCAGATTGAGATGAATGTGCTCGGGTAGCGTTGGTGTGCGGTGTTCCATTTCGGCGGCTATCGGCAGGGTGTCAGCAGTCTTTGACCCGTCTTTGTTTGAACGGTTCCCGCCGAACTCTCTGATCGGCACGGGGACTATTGATGTTACTGCTCGCTTGCCCAGCGCAGCAGAGCGTCAGCCAGCTCCTGGCCTGTACCCCGGTCAGCGCCGGGATGGTTGACCAGTGCAACCACAACATAGCGCTTGCCGGAATGTGCATGCACATAGCCGGCGATGCCCGCCACGCCGCTCAGGGAGCCGGTTTTGACATGGATACGCCCTTGCGCCGGCTCATCGGCCAGCCGGTCGTCCATGGTGCCATCCAGTCCCGCCAATGGCAGGGAGGAAAGAAACTCCGGCATGATTGGCTGCTGCCAGGCATGCTGCAGACTGTCTGCCAGCATGCGTGCCGTCAGGCGTGTGTCGCGGGACAGGCCGGAGCCATTGGCGATCAACAAGCCGGTGCGCTGCACGGCGATACCATCCAGATACTCATGAATCGCAGCTATGCCCGTGTTGATGCTGGCCGGTGCGCCACTGTGTTCCAGTCCCAATGTCAGCAGTAACTGACGGGTCATCATATTGTTGCTGTATTTGTTGATGGATTTGACGATGTCGCCCAGCGGCGGCGACTGCCAGCTCACAATCGGTTCAGCCGCGGGGCGACCTTCAATGGACGGCAGTGTGTTTGTCTGCAAACTCCCGTCAAAGCGGCCACCCAACTCCTGCCACAGGTAGCGAAACAGCTCGTAGGTGTAGGTTGGCGCATCCAGCACCGCGCGCGTCATGGTGTATTCCTGGCACTGTGACGGAAAGCTGCCGCTGAAAATGACGGTTTGAGTGCTCTTGTCTTCGCTGAAACTGACACCACGCTGAAAGCCTGTGCAGGCACCCTGTTGCACACGCAGGCGGTTGTCGATACGCAGCCCGGGCAGGGGCGGGTCAGCAACGATGCGTACATTGCGCCCGTCTTCGGCGGGATAAAAATAGAAAGTGACTACCTGAAAGTTGGTGATTGCTGCATGTGGCAGCACGTTATAGGCGCGGTTGGACTGCGCATCAAGACTGTCTTCTACTGACACCGCCGGGTCAAACAGGGTGTCATTGATGAGCAGATTGCCGCTGATGTGCTGTACGCCGCGTCGTTGCAGGGTTTTCAGCATGCTTCGCATATGCTCTTCCACCAGAAACGGATCGCCACCGCCGCGCAGCAGCAGGTCGCCATTTAATACGCCGTCATTGATGGATCCCAATGCATACAACTCAGTACGCCAGGTGTAGGCCGGTCCCAGCATATCAAGCGCCGCCAGCGTGGTGAGGGTTTTCATGGTGGAAGCCGGGTTCAGCGGCAGGTCGGTATTGATGGCAAGCACCGGGGTGTAGCTGCCGATCTCCTGCACCAGCAGAGCGAAGGAGTCTTCCGGGAACTGATGGCCGTTGATAACCACCTGAACGCCGGGTGGCGCCTGATTGCTTTGGGCGCTGACTGCCATCGGTAGCCATGTCAGGCTCGCCAGCAGGACGTATGTCGCGGTGGATAACTTCAAGAATTTTCGGATTACAAACAAACACGTCATGGGTGATTACTTTCAGGCAGAAGACTGGTTTGACCAGTTTAAGCTGATTTGCATCCGGCTACCAAGTCGCGGTGGTAGCGACAAAGCATCTGCCGGTGTCTGACTCGAATGTGCAATCGCTCGTCAATTAGTCTATTAATTACTGAGTTTTTCGGTAAGTGTACATATACTGTAGTTTGATTGCATAAGGCACACATTGTGATAATATTTCCCTCCATGAAAATCTTTTCGTGGGATAACGAGAAAAACAAATGGTTGATCGCTGAAAGAGGCGTGTCGTTTGAGAGGATTGTTTTTCTTATAGAAAACAATGCTCTGATTGACCTGGTTAGGCATCCCAACTCCGATAAATATCCATCTCAGAGGATGTTTATTGTTGAGATCGATAATTATGCCTGGTTGGTGCCCTTTGTGGAGTCCGATCACGAGATTTTCCTGAAAACCGCTATCCCAAGTCGTAAAGCGACAAAGAAGTATCTTGGAGGTGATGTATGAACACAAAGCTGACGCGTGATGAGCAAGATATCCTTGAGTCGTACGAGAACGAGGAGTGGCATTCAGTCAAGACCAATAAGTCAATGGAAGCGTATCGGGCAGCGGCTCGGGCAACGTTCAAGAAAGACAAGCGTGTGAATATCAGAATATCCGGGAAGGACCTGGAGCTACTTCAGGAGCGCGCCTTGATCGAGGGTATCCCGTATCAGACGCTGATGTCGAGTATTCTCCATAAGTATGTATACGGTAATTTGATCGACAAATCTCGTGAGATAAAAGATCAAACGGAAGCGTAACTGCGATCAATGGTCAGATCGACAGTCCGATGATCGGTCAGGATACCGGGCAATGCCGACGACTATGCTCGTCAACTTATTTAAGCATGTCCATCAAGTAGCGCCCGGTATGCGATCGCTTGCTGCGCGCCACTTTTGCTGGCGCTCCCTGCACCAACACCTTGCCGCCTTTATCGCCGCCTTCGGGTCCCATGTCGATGACCCAGTCGGCCTCGGCGATGACGTCCAGATTGTGTTCAATGACGATGACTGAATTGCCGGCATCGACCAGTCGGTGCAGCACGCGCAGCAGTTTTTCGACATCGGCCATGTGCAGCCCGACAGTGGGTTCGTCCAGCACATAGAGCTTGTGCGGCGGCTTGCTGCCGCGCAGGCTCAGGTGTGGTTTGGCCTTGGCCAGCTCGGCGACCAGTTTGATACGCTGGGCCTCTCCGCCGCTGAGTGTCGGACTCTGTTGGCCCAGGGTCAGATAACCCACGCCAACATCCTGCAACAGCTTCAAAGGGTGATGTACGGATGGTACTGATTCAAAAAAATTGACGGCCTCGTCGACATTCATGGCCAGCACTTCGCCAATATGTTTGCCCTTGTATTGCACCGCCAGGGTTTCATCATTGAATCGCCAGCCTCCGCAGGCTTCGCAGTCCACGCGTACATCGGGCAGGAAATTCATTTCGATCTTCTGCATGCCATTGCCGCTGCAGGTTTCGCAGCGCCCGCCGGAAACGTTAAAGGAGAAACGGCCGGGCAGGTAGCCGCGTAGTCTGGCATCGACGGTATCGGCGAATAGTTTGCGGATGGTGTCCCAGATGCCGATATAACTTGCAGGGCAGGAGCGAGGTGTCTTGCCAATCGGTGTCTGATCCACCTGCAGCACGCTGTTGATACCCTGCCAGCCGTCAATGGATTCGCAGCCCTGCCAGTTGCTCTTGCGTTTACTGCCTTTGGTCTTGCCGCGTTTATTGTTGGCGATTACCAGATCACGCAGATTGTCATACAGAACACCACGAATCAGTGTGCTCTTGCCGCCACCACTGACGCCACTGACCACCACCAGTTGTCGCAGTGGGATATCGATGTCGACATTACGCAGGTTGTTCTGGCTTGCGCCGCGTATCCGCAGTGTTTCTTTTTCCTGTTGTTGGCGCAGCGTGTCATCGCGCAGATCAGGCAGTGGGTGACGCATGGGATTGGCCAGGAACTGTCCGGTCAGCGACGTTTTGTTCTTCTTAAGCTGCTCAAGCGTGCCGGTTGCCACAATTTCACCACCATTGACACCAGCGCCTGGGCCGACGTCAATCAGATGGTCCGCTTCGGCCATGGTGGCGTCATCGTGCTCAACAACAATGACGGTATTGCCGTGCTGCTGCAGTTCGCGCAGCGTCGCGATCAGCAGGGCGTTGTCGCGGGCATGCAGACCGATGGTGGGCTCATCCAGAATGTAACAGACGCCCTGCAGGTTGGAGCCCAGCTGTGAGGCCAGCCGGATTCGCTGTGCCTCGCCGCCGCTGAGTGTGGGTGCTGCGCGGTCCAGGCTTAAATACCCCAGTCCGACTTTCTGCAGAAAGTGCAGCCGGCCATTGAGCTCTGGCAGGATGTCTCGGGCGATAGCCAGCTGTTTGGTATCCAGTTTGATTTTGCCAATGTGGGTGGCAGCCGCATCGACGGACAGCCGTGTCAATTCAGCAATATTCTGGTTCTGGAAACTTACCGCCAACGCAGTCGGGTTGAGTCGGCTGCCGTTACAGCTACGGCAGACTTTGGCGGGTTGCGCATTCTCGTCTTTGTCCAGGAAGTTTTCTTCTTCACCAGTCAGCTCTTCATTAAAGTCGGCCAGTTGTTCGCCGGTGCCAAAGCAGGATGTGCACCAGCCATGCCGGGAATTAAACGAGAACAGTCGGGGGTCCAGGTCATCAAAGCTGCTGCCACAGCCAGGGCAGGCACGTCGCGTCGAGAACAGGGCATCGGCTTTGGTCTTCTTGCGACGCTTGCCGGTGGTCACTTCGCTGATGCTCAGCAGGCCATTACCAACCGCCAGCGCTTCACCGATCAGCCGGTTCAGTTCGGCTTCGTTTTTCTTGTCGATAGCGCATTCGCCTATGACGACTTCGATGTCGTGTTCCTTATAGCGGTCCAGCACGGGCCAGTCGTCACTGGGCAGTATCTTGCCGTCGGCACGCAGATGGCTGTAACCCTTGTTGGCTGCCCAGGCCGCCAGTTCCTTGTATAAACCCTTGCGGCCGACCACAACCGGGGCCAGCAGGGTGACCTGACGCCCCTGCCATTCGGATTGCAGCCGCGACAGAATCATGTCCTGACTCTGAGGTTCTATGGGTACATCACAATCAGGGCAGTATTGTGTGCCCAGTTTGACAAACACCAGACGCAGGAAGTGATAAATCTCGGTCAGTGTGGCGACCGTACTCTTGCGACCGCCACGGCTGGTTCGTTGTTCAATGGCAACAGTAGGCGGGATGCCATGGATGGCATCCACATCCGGTTTGCTGGCTGGCTGTACAAACTGCCTGGCGTAGGCATTCAGCGATTCCAGATAACGGCGCTGACCCTCGGCAAATACAAGATCAAACGCCAGTGTGCTCTTGCCGCTACCGCTGACGCCAGTGATGACCGTGAATTCATTCCATGGCAGGCTGACGTCAATGTTCTTCAGGTTGTGTTCGCGGGCATGATGAATCTGGATCGCCTGTACTGGCTTGACGCGTTTACTGCTGCTTGCTGAGCTTGATAGTGTTTGTAAGACAGTGCCTCGCTTTTTGCCACTACCCTGATTGCGTTTTAACTCGGCCTCGTAGTCTCTCAGCGCATGAGCTGTGTGGCCTTTGCCGCTGGCTATGAACTGTTTCGGTGTGTCCGCTGCAATCAGTTGCCCACCCTCAGCGCCACCTTCCGGACCAATCTCGATCAGCCAGTCTGCTGCACGGATTACATCCAGATTGTGCTCAATGATCAGCAGCGAGTGGCCTGCGTCCAGCAGTTTGCGAAACGCTTTCAGCAACACATGGATATCATGGAAGTGCAGCCCGGTGGTGGGTTCGTCAAACAGGAACAGAATGCCTGTTTCTGATGTCTTGTTTCCAGAGGATTTCTTGCCAGCCGCCGATTTGCTGCCAGGTTTTTTGTTACTAAGCTTTTTGTGACTAACTTGGGCCAGATGTCCGGCCAGTTTCAGGCGCTGTGATTCACCACCGCTGAGCGTTGGTACCGCCTGCCCCAATTGCAGGTAGTGCAGGCCGACATCGAGTAGTGGCTGCAGGCAGTTCTGCACCTCGGCATCACCGTCAAAAAACGCCAGGGCTTCTTCAACTGTCAATTCCAGCACGTCGGCAATGGACAGCGCACGGCGACTGTCATGTGGGTCCAGCAGTGTCACTTCGAGAATTTCACGGCGATAGCGTTTGCCGTTGCATTCGCTGCAGCGCAGGTAGACATCGCTGAGGAACTGCATCTCCACATGTTCAAAACCATTGCCAGCGCAGACCGGACAGCGACCGTTGCCTGAGTTAAAACTGAAAATGCCCGGTTTGTATCCGCGCTCGCGTGCCAGAGGCTGATCAACAAAACGTTTGCGAATAACGTCGAAAGCACCCACATATGTGGCCGGGATTGAACGCGTGGTCTTACCCAGTGGACTTTGATCGACAAACACTATGTTACTGATGTGTTCATAACCGCTCAGACTGTCGTGCGCACCCGGAGCTTCGGTGGCGATACCCAATTCACGACACAGACCGCGATACAGAATGTCGCGCATCAGGGTTGATTTGCCAGAGCCGCTGACACCGGTCAGGCAGACCAGGCCATGCAGGGGGATGTCAACATCAACGCCCTTGAGATTGTTCTCACGTGCGCCGCGAATACAGATTTGAGGAACGATTGAACCTTCAGGCTCTGTGCGGCGGCGTTTTTTAAGATCGTACACTGCTGCAGGCTCAGCAACCGCGTCGAGGCGCTCATCAGCTGCTTCGGCCACCAGCAACTCGCTGCGCAGGTATTTTGCGGTCAGTGAATCCTTGTGTTTGAGCAACTGTGCCGGTGTACCCATAAAGCGTACTTCACCGCCACGCTTGCCCGGTCCGGGTCCGATGTCGATGATCAGGTCGGCAGCCAACATGACCTGCGGGTCGTGTTCCACAACAATCAGTGAATTGCCGGCGTCCCTCAGGCGGTGCAGAATCCCGACCATGCGCTGCATGTCGCGAGTGTGCAGGCCGATGCTGGGTTCATCCAGCACAAACAGCGTGTTGACCAGCGATGTGCCCAGTGCTGTTGTCAGGTTGATACGTTGTACCTCGCCGCCACTGAGTGTGCGTGACTGGCGGTCAAGCGTCAGGTATCCCAGTCCAACATCGAGCAGATACCCAAGGCGGGACCGGATCTCGCCGATCAGAAGCTCGGTGGCCGCATCCAGCTTGCCGGGCAGTCGCAGTTTCTCAAAAAAATCAGCACAGTCCTGCAGTGGGAACTGCATCAGCTCATTGATGGTGTAGCTGTTGCCCGGAATGCCGGTTTGTCCGGCCGCCTGGGGCTGCTGATGCAGCCGCCACCACAATGACTCAGGTTTCAGGCGCGCGCCGTGACAGGCGTGACACTCAGTGTAGGCGCGGTAGCGGGACAGCAGTACGCGCACGTGCATTTTGTAGGCACGGCTTTCCAGCCAGGCAAAAAAACGCCGAACGCCATACCAGACATCTTTTGCCCAGTCGCCTTCGCCTTCCAGTACCCACTCCCGGTCCGCATCAGACATCTCCCGCCAGGGGGTGTCCAGCGGAATGCCGCGCTTGCGGGCGAGTTTCTCCAGGTCAAACTGGCACTCCAGAAAGCTCTTGCTCTGCCAGATTTTGATGGCGCCTTCGCGCAGCGTTTTATTGTGATCGGGGATGACCAGGTCAAAATCCACGTCGATGATGCGACCGAAACCGCGACAGGTTTCACAGGCACCAATGGGTGAATTGAATGAGAAGGCACCTGGTCCTGCATCGCTGAATTCACGTTCGCAATCCGGGCAGTGCAGATGGCTGGAGTAGGCCTTGATCTGCTGTTCCGGCTGATCGGGTTCGGCGTATATCAGCACATGGCCACTGCCATGGTGCAGCGCGGTTTCCACGGCCTCGGCTAGTCGCCCCTGATTGTCGGCGCGCAATCGCAGGCGGTCCTGTACCACATGCACCTGGCCCTCATGACTGGCCTGAATGCGGGTATACCCTTGCTGGTTCAGCCACTGACGTACTTCATCTTCACTGAAATTGTGCGGCACTTTAGCCGGGAAACAGACATGCAAGCGCGTCTCGTTGGGCAGGCTTGCCTGCAGGTCGGCAACAACGCTCTGTGTAGTGTCGCGTTTGACCTCACGGCCGCAGCCGGGACAATGCAGATTGGACAGCCGTGCAAACACCAGTTTCAGATAATCATTGAGCTCGGTCATGGTGCCGACTGTGGAGCGCGAGGTGCGCACCGGGTTGGTCTGATCGATGGCGATGGCCGGCGGGATGCCTTCAATGCTGTCCACTGCCGGCTTGTCCATGCGGTCCAGGAATTGCCGAGCATAGGCGGAAAATGTTTCTACGTAGCGGCGCTGGCCCTCAGCATAGATGGTGTCAAAGGCCAGTGTGGACTTGCCCGAGCCACTGACGCCGGTAATGACTATCAATTTGTTGACTGGCAGCTCCAGGCTGAGGTTTTTCAGGTTGTTCTGACGGGCACCGCGCAGAATGATGGAGTCGATGACGGGCGCGGTGCGTTTGGTGTTGGAGGCAGTTTTAGGCATGGGACTCTGGTTTTGGGGATAGCGAAGGTAGCTGTTTATTTATACAGTATTGCTGATACCTTGTCCATGCTACTTTAACAGCTCGGCCATGACTCCACTAAGCACAAAATGAACCGATTATCGTCCGCCTTTATGGCAATCCTGCTGCTGATCAGTACCGCTGCCCAGGCGGCACTGCCCGAACGCATCGTCACCGACAAGGGGGCCATTCTGGGTGCTGCGTTGCCATTGACTGGCGGCTCGGGAGTTCACGAAGATGTCATGAGTTACCGGGGAATTCCCTATGCGGCGCCGCCGGTTGGTGATTTGCGCTGGCGCCCGCCGCAACCCGCGGCGAGCTGGCCGGGTGACCGCGATGCGGCCACGTTCAGCCCGATGTGTGCACAAAATTTCCCCTCCGGTCGCGGTAATGACAGAGTCCAGGAGTCGGGCATGAGTGAAGACTGCCTGTACCTGAACGTGACCACGGCGGCGGAATCGCCGGACGCCCGCCAGCCGGTGCTGGTGTGGTTCCACGGCGGCAGCCTGACATCAGGGTGGGGCAACTCGCATGGACCCAACAGTGCACCATTGCCGCGCCGGGGGCTGGTAGTTGTGTCAGTCAATCATCGACTGGGGCCTCTGGGTTACTTTTCGCATCCGGCGCTATCAGCCGAGTCGCCGCAAGGCGTGTCCGGAAATTATGGCAGTCTGGATACCATTGCAGCGCTGCAATGGGTGCAGAAGAATATCGCTGCCTTCGGGGGCGATCCTGAGCGGGTCACAATAGCAGGCGTATCAGGCGGTGGAGAAAAAGTCCTGTTTCTGATGGCCTCCCCCCTGGCCGAAGGTCTGTTTCATCGTGCACTTGTCATGAGTGGCGGCATTGCCAATGTGCCTCTGCAGAGAACCGAACAGGCCGGCGTCGATCTGCTTAACCGCATTGGTATGCAAAGCACTGAGCAGACACTGGAGCGAATGCGTGCCGTGCCGTGGCAGGATCTGGTAACCACGGCCTCGCGGCGCGAGGGCCGTTATCGCTCGGTATTTACGCTGGATAACTGGTCATTGCAGGGGCTCGCTGCGCAACACGATGTGCCGATTATTCTGGGCATGATGGGGGGTGAAAAAGAACCGGATACCTCACCGCCTTATATCGCACGTGCGATTACACCCGCTGTCCAGGACTTGAGTGATGTCTACGCCTATGTTTTTACACATCTGCCTTACGGTTGGGGCAGTCGTGGCGGACTTGCCTACCACGGCGGGGATGTCAGTTACCTGTTTGGAACCCTGGACAATATAGCCGGTCACTATGGCAACCTGTTTCGGCCCCGGCCCCGCCAGGATATACCCGCTGATCCCGGTATTGACGCGCGCGATGAGTGGGTCAGCGACGCCATGATGTCCATGATTGTGCAGTTCGCCAGCACAGGCGATCCCAATCTGAGTGATGAAGATTTTGCACGCTTAGGCGAATCCTGGCGCTGGCCGAAACTGGACTGGATTGATCAGTATCTGGATATCGGCACAAAACCCATCGTCAAGACCGGCTGGGCGTTTCCTGGCAGTGATCAACAGCGCCCGCGCTATGACGAGTAAACGGCAGGCCCGTGCGCTGTGATTATAGAGTGGTGATACGCTTTAGGCGTCCTTGATACCATTAAATATCGTCTTCTGAGGCCTGGCCATGACCCGTTTGACCATCGGAATGAAAAACTCCAGAGGCTTTGACTCGTAATCCGGGTCGAATGCCTTGCCATCATAAAGCTCACAAAAGCGTTTGGTGTGCTCATAGTAAGGAGAGTCGGCATACTTTTCGCGCATATCGCGGTCACCACCCAGATGGTGGAAGTAGTCGTAACCCTGAAAAATCTGATGATGGCGCAGCAGCCAGTGATTGGCCTCGCTCACAAAGGGTTTGAGAATGGCTGCAGCCACTTCGCCGTGATCGTAGGTTCCCAGCGTATCACCGATGTCGTGCAGCAGCGACACCACGACGTATTCTTCATCTTCGCCAGCCTCGTAGGCGCGAGTGGCTGTCTGCAGGCAGTGCTCCAGTCGATCCACCGGGAAGCCACCACAATCTCCCTTTAGCAGCTCCAGATGTTTGATCACGCGCTCGGGCAGGTTTTTGGCAAAGTCGTTGAATGCTTTGCCGATGATTTGCCAGTCTTGCTGGGTGCTGGTGTCGAAGCTTTTGAAAGTCGCCTGTTTATGCTCGCTCATGAGGACCTCTGTGACTGTGTACCTGGTGCTGGATTCTAGCATGGTCTGACGGTACTCCGTAGCCCGCGCTGTGCGCTGGTCCTTATCACTCCGTAGCGCGCGCCGGGCTGTCGGGTGCTGCAGACTGGACACGCCCGTGAATACGTCCTTGTAGGGCTCGGCGGCGGACGTCCTGTCCGCCGACGGTCCAGTCTGTCAGCACCCGACATCCCGTCGCTGACATTGTGCTGGATTCCACGTCGAAGCAAACGCCTGAACGCTTCCGCAGGCTCAGCGCACGCCGCGGGCTACGTAGTAATAGGGACCAGTGCACAGCGCGGACTCCGAAGTGATAACGTCTGTACGTTGCGCCACCAATACGACACACTTAAGGGCAAACGACCTGAGGAGATAGATTTTGAAAAAGCTGAGCAAGGATCTGTTGACGGGCCTGTCGCTGTTGTTACCCATCGTACTGTCGATTCAGTTACTGATCTGGGTGCTGACGACGGTAGAGGAGTGGCTGAAGCAGGTTTGGGATCTGGTGCTGCCGGCCGAGTGGTATATTCCGGGACTGGCGATTGTGTCGTTTTTGGCGCTGGCGGTTGTGACAGGCATCAGCTTTCGGGTGCGTATCATAAAGCCACTCTGGCTTTGGGGACATAAGCTGATTGATCGTATCCCGGTGCTGAACTACCTGTATAACACCATCAAGGATTTCTTTGACCTGATCGGCGGGCAGAATTTCAGTGATCAGAAAGTGGTCTGGGTGCGCATGCCCGATACGCCGTACCGCCTGTTGGGCGTGGTCACCAAGCAAGGTGACGACGAGCGCTCTCGGCTGGGGCAGATGATCGGTGACGATGAGGTGGCGGTCTATCTGCCGATGAGCTATCAGGTCGGAGGTTATATGGTGGTACTGCCAAAGGATTGCGTGGAATCCGCCAACATCGATGCAGGTGATGCGCTGCGGCTGATCATGAGCGCCGGCCTTGGCCAAAAGAAATCCCGTGCCTGACTTGTAGGATCACTCCGTAGCGCGCTACGAAGTGAGCGCCTCAAAGTCCGCGCTGCCACTCTTCGCGCAAGGCAATGCGCCCCGGCTGATGAATCGCAGTCCGCACGGTCTGCAGCAGCGCGTCTTTATCCTTGCCCAGCACACCTTTCAGAACCAGATAATTCGACGCATGATCACTGCGGAAAATTGTGCTCTCCAGCTCCAGATGGTCCAGAAAAATTTCCATCTCCCGGAACAGCTCCAGCTTGCCCAGCTTGCGCCAGCGATCACCAAAGTGCTTTGTAAATCGCTCAGTGCCGTTGGGCAGCTCAACCACCAGCGTAGACAGGTATTCGGGCTGAGCCGCGTTCATCAGGCGAGCGCTGTTGATGGCGTGGCGCTCGCTGAGTTCGGGACCACCCAGGCCGTTGAGCACCATGACCGAGCTTTTGATGCCGGCAGCCTTCATCTTTTGCAGGGCTTCCAGCGAGCTGTCGAAAGTTTCGCCTTTCTCGATCAGTTGCAGCAGTTCGTCATCGCCGGTTTCGCAGCCCACGTAAAGCAGGCTCAGACCTTTTGCGCGCAGTTCGCGAAGGTCTTCAACGCTTTTATTGCGAAGATTGCGGGGCAGGCAGTAGGCGCTGATGCGGGGTTTGTGGGGCAGCCAGCGGTTGAGCATGTCCAGGATGTCGTGCAGGCGGCGGGTCGACAATGTCATGGCGTCGCCGTCGGCCAGGAAGACCCGGTAGACCGGCAGGTCGGCCTGCACGATGTCGCGCACCTGGGCTTCCAGGGCCTCGATGGGCTGGGGTTTGAAGCGCTTCTGCGGGGCGGTATACATATCGCAGAATGTGCATTTGTTCCACGAGCAGCCGTTGGTTACCTGCAGAATCAGGGACTTCCATTCGCTGGGTGGGCGGAACACCGGTTCGATATAGGACATGGGATACATGGGCGTGAAGTATACCAGATTGCCTGGTGGCGATGAGCAGGGCAGGGGCGTAGAATACGCGCCTTTGATGTTTGGTCAGTGCGGACGACACGACTTTGGATATTATTTTAGCGGCTGCGTTGGTGTTTGTTGGCGCCTTTGTACAGACGGCCATTGGTTTTGGCCTGGCGGTGGTAGCGGCACCGGTTCTGTTTTTTGTTAATCCGGATTTTGTACCTGCACCGGTGACTGTGTCTGCGCTGGTGCTGTCGTTAATTAATGCCTGGTACTTCCGTGATGGCATATCACTGCAGGGCTTAAAGGCCGCTGTCATCGGGCGGATACCCGGTTCGCTGGCAGGGGCCGGACTACTGCTGTGGATTGATAAGGACATGCTGGCGCTGTGGATCGGTATATCGGTGTTGTTTGCAGTAGTGGTGAGTCTGACGTCGTTACGCTGGAGTCCTACCAATAGCCGAATGATGGCCGCTGGCTTTTTGTCCGGTTTTATGGGCACCAGTACCTCCATTGGCGGGCCGCCCATGGCCCTGTTATGGCAGCATCAGAACGTGGCGCTGATTCGCGCCAATCTGGCCGCTTTTTTTACAGTCAGTTGCATCATCTCTTTGCTGATCCTGGCACCGATCGGCCATTTTGGCTGGTTGCATGTCGCACTTTCTTTGCCTTTGGTGCCGGCAACCGTGCTTGGTTTCTGGGTGGCTCGCAGAACCATGCATCGCATGTCGCCGGGCTTGCTCAGGGGTGGCTCTCTGCTGCTGTGTGCTTTTTCTGGCCTTTATGCGGTAGTCAGCGCATTGGTTAATAGTGGTGTCTTGGTGTAAACTTCCTGATCTTCAAGGGAATTGTACTGTTCGATACAGGCTGCTGTGATAGTGCGAACGGTATTAGAGAATTATAAAAAACAATTGATCAGGAGTAACGCTGGATGGCAGTTGAATCCATGGCTGACGTATGGCCCCACAACACTTCAGTGAAAGCCTTTCGCAAGGCCTGGCCTTTGGAAGGCGAGCCTCTGTGGGAGCGGGTCTTTGCGGTGCATCATGACCGTATGCAGATCAAAAACGGCAAAACGGCGCTGCGTAATCTGCAGAAAATCTTCACCTGCACGTTTCGCCTGGCAAACAGCCAGGGGTTCCATTCCATGAGCCTGCGCGACCTGAGCCGGGAAACCGAGATCAGCATGGGCGGTCTGTACGCGTATATTGGCAGCAAAAGTGACCTTGCCTCAGCCATCGAAGCTGTTGTGCGCCAGACGATTGATGATGTCATGTCGGATATCAGCAATCACAACCTGCCGCCCTATGAGCACCTGAAAGCCGCCTTATTCGCTGATATTTACATGAACGATATTATGCATCAGTGGTACTACTTCTGCTTTATTGAAGCCAAGGGTCTGGATAAACAGCAGCGGGAAGCTGCCACTCAGATGGAACAGAAATTTGATGAGCGTTTGAAGTCCATTTTCAGACAGGGTATCGACGCAGGCGTTTTCTCTTACGATGACGATCTGGGTTTGTTGGCAGCGGCGACTACAGCGATGCTGCAGCAGTGGTACCTGAAGCGCTGGAAGTTTCAGCAAATGAAAACCAGTATTGATACCTTCGCCGGATTTACCTTGCAGCACGTCTTGAATGCACTCAACTATGATGTCAATGCGGCGCAGCAGACTCCGCTTGTTAATCAGCGTTCTCTGGCCTGATGCCTTTTTTGTCAGCATAAAACTGACGTATGGCACGCATATCCTCGTCAACGTGACCTGTGGGATTAAAGAAGTCGGCCAGTCCGGCTTCTTTTCGGCTGACATCCAGATAGCCCATCAGGATGGGTACACCAGCGTTATTAGCGATGTGATAAAAGCCGGTCTTCCAGTCCTTGACCCTGGAACGGGTGCCTTCAGGTGGCACCAGAACTACAAGCTCGGGATTTTCCCCATACTGCTGCACGACCTGATCGACCACACCATGATGGCGTGTCCTGTCAATTGGAATGCCTCCCAGCCAGCGCATCACCCCGCCAACCGGGAATGGGAACAGGCTGTGTTTGCCCATCCAGTGCAGCCGCAAGCGTAATTTCAACACCACCATAAGCATCAAAGGGAAATCCCAGTTGCTGGTATGCGGAGCTCCAATCAATACAAAGCGTTGATCCTTGATGGGTTTACCGATGGCCTTCCAGCCCATCAGCCAGAGAATCAGTGACGACAGTCCGCGCAACAAAGGCGTCACGAGAGGTGTGCAGAAAACGGTCGTGCGCATTATTTTTATTTTTGAGTGTTGTTCTGACATTTACCATTCCTGAAAATAAGGGGTAGTGGGCTCCGGGCGCAAGGGACGCCGGGGACCATCAACCTGCCCCAGATAAAGAAAACCTATAATTGCTTCATGCGGTTGCAAGCCCAGACCCTCTAGGACAAGCGGATGTTCGGCCATTGGGCCAGTGCGCCAGATAGCACCCAGATCCAGGGCATGAGCGGCATTGAGCATGTTCTGCAGTGCAGCACCGGCTGACAGGTGTTGCTCGGTAACGGGGACTTTTGGGTGCTCTTTAGGGCTGACGATACCAACAATAATAATGGGCGCGCGCAGGAGTTTATTGCGCTGCGCCTGCAGTTCTTCCGGGGAGATCTCGCAATTGTCCAGGTGACAAGCCTTGGCCCATAAGTCTCCCAGCCGATATCTGGCGTCACCTTTTATCACCAGGAAACGCCAGGGTCGCAGCAGCGCGTGGTCGGCGGCCCGCAATGCTGCCCGATAGATGGCGTCGAGTTGCGAAGCGTCGGGTTCAGGCCCGGTAAGTCTGGGGGCCGATACACGGTTGTGCAGTTTTTCCAGCAGATCATTCATAGTACAGACCATCGCGTTTACGTGTTTCTGAGTCGCAAGTCTCGGAAGCATAAATCAAATGCAGCACAGGGCAAAGGTGACTTTCCGATTATCCGTGTCAGCAATCCTTTCATGTGCGGTCGATGGGGTGGTATTATTTCCCACGAATAGCCAACCGAGAGGAGTATATGACTTCAGTCGCGGATGTAATTGCTGTCAGTCGCGAGCGTCCTGTCTATCCACAGGAACTGTCGCGCTGGCACGGTAAGGCAGCGGGCCGCAAGTTAAAGCTGGTGCTGAGTTTTTACTCGCCCGATGGAAATGAGGTCGCCATGCCGCTGGCCAGCATTTCAGCTTACCTGAAACGTGATTTTCCGTGGGTTGAGGTTATCCTTAAGCCTATACTGATTCTGCGCGATGAACAGGCGTATTCGCCGGAGAACTTTGCAGCATCCATTGCCGAAATCAAACCGGACATTGTGGCGTTCTCGGTGATGAGTCCGCATTGGTTCCCGATGCTGCCATATTTTTCCGAACTAAAGCGGCGGCTTCCCGAAACAGCGATCTGTGTGGGCGGTTATCAGGCCATGTTGTCGCAACAGCAGACTATTGAGAACCCCGATATCGACTTTATCTGCACCGGCGATGGTGAGTATGCCATGGGCAACCTGGTGCAGTTTCTGCGCGGCAGTAAAGATGGTCCGGTTGATGGTATGTGGGAGACCATGGCCGATGGCTCTGTGTTTGAAACCGACGCTCATCAGATCGGCGACCTGGCGGCTTTGCCTTTCCCGGACTACGACATCTTTGAAAAGGAAGATGGTTTTCAGAACGTCAATACATCGATTTTCGGACCCAAGGAAAAACTGGTGCTGCCGGTCATGACCGGGCGGGGTTGTCCCTATCGGTGCACCTATTGCTGCAATACTCCTTTGCTGGAAGGCTGGAAAAACAAAAAAGAGTTTCTTCGCAAGTACGAACCGCAGGCCATGGTGGATGAGCTGATCCGCCTGCGTGATAAATATGGCGCCGGATATTTTGAGTTCTGGGATGAGCTGTTCCTGTCCAACCTCAAGTTTGTGAATGCTTTTTTTGAGCTTTATCAGGATCAAGTGGGCCTGCCCTTCTCGATCAATTCGCGCGTTGAAGTGATGAATGAAAAGTTCTGCGAAAAAGCCGCTGCGGCTGGATGTCACACTATCTGGTTTGGCATTGAAAGTGGTGATGAGACCTATCGCAGCACCATGCTGGGCCGAAAAATGACCAATCAGCAAGTGATCGATGCGGCAGAGAATTGCAAAAAAGCAGGCATCAATCGCCTGACATTTAATATCGTTGGTATGCCACTGGAAACAGCGGAGAACATGCGCCAGACACTTGAACTGAACAAGCGCATTGCTCCGGAGTTTTTCTTCTTTTTTAACTACATTCCATTGCGTGGTACGCCGTTGTACGAATTGGCTGAGCGGGAAGGTCTGTTGATCAAGGACAAGAAGAATCTGCACTACCTGTCTGGTTCCATGAATCGTCGATTCTTCCTGAATCTCCAGGAGCGTCCGGATCTCCTCCCGCAGGATGAGTTCGAGAAAATCTGCTTTGAAATGCTCGAATTCCAGGAGAAGAATAACCGATTGAGCTTTGCTGACGGCGAAGATGCGCCGCGAATCGTGAAAATGGAAGATAAGAGTCTGTCACTGGCGACCGACGCTGAGTCAGCCGAGCTCGACAGTGCTGCTGCGACAGCTGATCCGGTCGTGGCGGCCAGTCGCACCGGTAGCCTGATGAAGGGTCTGAGAGGATTGTTCAGAAGTCCCTGATTGGTGCCGGTGCAAATGTAGTCGCGGTCATGCTGGCAGCATCTGTGCTTTTTCCAGATTGAGTACGCGTTTAAACACAATCCAGGACAGTATGGCCATTAGCAGGTTGCCAGCAAAAGCCCCGACAAAAATACCGGTCAATCCCCAGAACTGACTGCCGATCCAGGCCAGCGGCACATAAAACACAAAAAAGCGGGCAATGCTCAGATACAGCGCAACCATGGGTTTATGGATGGCGTTCAGTGCCGAATTGCACAAGATTATGACGCCCTGCATGCCGTAACCCAGCGGCATGATCCAGATATAAAGCCGGATAATATCGGCGACCTCGGTATCACGCGTGAAGATCCAGGCAATCAGCGACGCGCCCAGCGCCATCACGATGTAGATGAGCATCTGCCAGCCCAGTACAAAGCGCACGGACTGGCGGCAGGCATCTTCTATCCGGTCCAGCTTGCCAGCGCCCAGGTTCTGGCTGACAAAGGGCGGCAGCGTGCTGGACAGTGCCAGTATCACCATACAGGCAATCGATTCCAGGCGGGAGCCAACACCGAAAGCGGCCACCGCCGTTTCGCCGTAGCTGGCGACAATCGCCGTCATGATACCTGCTGCAATCGGGGTCATCATATTGGCCCCTGAGGCAGGTATACCGATCTTTAACATCTCCAGTGCGGAGGTTTTAAACACCGGGCCGGTCGGGACGCCGCGATAAATCAGCTCATGACGAATGGCCAGGAAGTAAAACAGAAAGACGACGCCTGCGATCCAGGAAATCATGGTGGCGATGGCAGCGCCCTGTATGCCCATCGCCGGGATGGGGCCGAATCCGAAAATAAAGATGGGATCCAGTCCCGCATTGATCAGGCCGGCAGCCGCCATCAGGATGCTGGGCGTGCGGGTATCGCCATTGGCACGCAGCACTGAGTTGGCACAGATAATAGCCACCAGCATCACGCTGGTTGGCATCCAGATGTCCATATAGAGGCGTATTGTCGGCAGCATGGACTGCGGCGCCCCCATCAGCAGGAATATTTCATCCATCAGCAGATAGCCTATTGCGGCCAGTGCTGCTGCCAGTGCTATGGCGACATAGTTGGTGACGGTGGATGCCTGCTTGGCCTTTTCATGCTCACCGCGGCCAATGTATTTGGCAACAACCGCCGATGTGCCGATGCTCAGGCCGATGGCCAGGCTCATCAACGTGAAAGTCACGGGAAAGGTGAAGCTGATGGCAGAAAGTGCTTCGGTACCCAGCATACTGATGAAAAAGGTATCCACCAGGTTGAAGCTGAACATCATCAACATGCCCAGAATCATCGGCAATGTCATTTTGATCAGAGTGGCCGCGATGGGCCCTTCTGTCAGGTTGTGCCGTGAACTGCGCCGGTTTTCTGCCATATCAGATAGTGATGCCCTGTCGTATCTGCAGCAGATGTTTGAAGCATTTGGGGTTGCTGAACAGCAGTTCCTTGCTGTTTGCAGTCTGGGGATTGCCCTGCGGATCGCCCAGCAGGGCACCGGCTTCTAATAGTATCAGCCTGGCGGCAGCGATTGTGCATTCCGTTTGCTGCGCACACCAGGCTGCATCCAGCCGACCTGCGGCGACATTTACCATATCCATGGGCGGGCAACCGCTGATGCGAACCTGCGCAGACATGTTTATCAAATCTGAGAGCATTTTCTGCATGACCACAGGTTCGCCATCCGGTGCGCCATCCAGCGCCACCATGGCGCGATCCAGGCTGGTAGCCTTGCCGGCACGAATACGGGTCGCATTAAGCTGAGCACCATCACCTTTGCTGGCAGTGAACTCTTGATTGCTGGTGGGGTTGACCAACACGGCATGAGTGATGCCGCGTGACGTTTTCAGCGCGATGGACACACAGAATTGACCGGCACCACGCTGGAAATTGCGATTGCCGGCAATCGGGTCAATCAACCAGATATTGTCGCGATCCGCGCCTTCGGTAAACCCGCTGATCCGTGACTCCACACTGAAATCCGGATAAGCCTTGCGCAGGTGATAGAGAATGGTGCGCTCGGCATCCAGATCCATGCTGGTCACCAGGTTACCGGCATGGTCCTCGACGACAGTGACGCGATCCAGACGATCTGCGACGTGGGCGATTTGTTCAGCAGCGCTGCGGGCAGCGCGCAGGGCAATATTAATGGCTGGATGCATAGTGTGATCAGATTGACAGTTAAAAACCTTGAAGCGGGCAATCATAGCAAAATGCTGGCAGACAGTCCTTAACTAGTTGTTATAATCGCCAACCGATTTGCCTGTAGAACCGGAGAGTCACATTGATACGTCCAGATTTTTCCAATATCCACGTTGTGCTGGTTAACACATCACACCCCGGTAATATCGGGGCGGCGGCCCGGGCCCTTAAAAATATGGGTATTCCGAACCTGAGGCTGGTTGATCCGCGAGACTATCCCAGTGATGTTGCGGTTTGGCGTTCAGCCTCAGCAACCGATGTGCTGGAGCGCGCTGAAGTGTTTCCGGACCTGCAGGCGGCGGTCTCTGATTGCGCGTTGGTGATTGGTGCCAGTGCGAGGTCCCGAAAGATGCCATGGCCGGTGCTGACTCCACGCCAATGCGCCAACCATGTGGTGGCCGATGCCGGCCAGAGTAAAGTAGCACTCGTTTTTGGCCGTGAAGACAGCGGTCTGAACAACGAGGAGCTGCAGCTCTGCCACTATCACGTGCAGATTCCTGCCGATGAGGCCTATAGCTCACTTAATCTGGCGGCCGCTGTCATGGTGATCTGCTATGAAGTGCGGCTGGCGATGCTTGAAGCACAAAAAACCGGGCAAATTCCGCAGCCCGTGAACAGTGGTGACTTCTACGACCCGAGCGTTGAAGCAGAGTATTGGGATGTGCCCAAAGCAGATAATCACCAGCTTGAACTGTTCTATGAACACCTGGAGCAAGTGCTGGTTGATATGGATTTTCACGATCCCAAAAATCCGCGACTGCTGATGCCACGCATGCGTCGGCTGTTTGGTCGTATTCGGCCGGACGCAATGGAAATCAATATATTACGAGGTGTGCTGACCTATATCGATGATCACGTCAGACGCGCCAACGCCCATCAAGACCCTGAGAATAATCAGAAGGATAAGTAATTCGTGTTAACCGCCATGTATGAACAGATCGCCGGGGAAATCGGTGCCAGAGCTGAACAGGTTGTCGCTACGGTGAACTTGCTGGACGAAGGGGCAACCGTGCCGTTTATTGCCCGTTACCGCAAGGAAGTGACCGGTGGTCTGGATGATACGCAGTTGCGCCGCCTGCAGGAGCGCCTGATTTACCTGCGTGAATTGGAAGATCGTCGTGAGGTGATTCTGAAAAGCATCGCCGAGCAGGAAAAACTGACACCTGAGCTGGAAGCAAAAATTCGCCAGGCGACGGCAAAAAACACCCTGGAAGATCTTTATCTGCCCTACAAGCCCAAGCGTCGTACCCGCGCACAGATTGCCCGCGAAGCCGGGCTTGAGCCGCTGGCTGATGCGCTGTATGCAAATCCGGCTCTCGATCTGGAAACAGAAGCAAAGGCCTATATCAACACAGAAGCGGGTGTGGAGGACAGCAAAGCAGCGCTGGAAGGAGCCCGATATATTCTCATCGAGCGTTTTGGTGAAGACGCAGCCTTGCTGGGCCGACTTCGTGATTATTTCTGGCAGAATGCACACATGATTTCCGAGCTGGTCGAAGGTAAGGCTCAGGAAGGTGCCAAGTATCGCGATTATTTTGAGTTCTCTGAAGCGATTAATAAAATTCCCTCGCACCGGGTTATGGCGCTGTTCCGTGCGCGTAATGAAGGCATTCTGAATCTGAAGATAGATATCCCTGTGGATGCCGACGCCCCGCCGGTGCGGCATCCCTGTGAGGGCATGATTGGCGCTCACTGGAAGGTTAGCGATGAAGGCCGTGCCGCCGACAAGTGGCTGCAGGATGTGGTGCGTTGGACCTGGCGGGTCAAGATACATACTCACCTGCAGACCGATTTTCTGACACAGTTGCGTGAGCAGGCTGAAGAGGGCGCAATCGAAGTATTTGCGCGTAATATCAAGGATCTGCTGTTGGCGGCGCCGGCCGGTAAAAAAGTTACAATCGGTCTGGATCCCGGACTACGCACGGGTGTGAAGCTGTGTGTAGTTGATCAGACAGGCAAAGTCCTGGACTACGCTGCTATTTTTCCAAATGCACCGCAGCACAAAACTGCCGAAGCTGCGGCTGTGCTAAAAGCCCTGTGTGAAAAATATCAGGTTGAACTGATCAGCATTGGCAATGGTACCGCCTCGCGGGAGACGGATCAGTTCGTGGGTGAATTCAGCAAAAATTTTCCGCAGTTCAAATTGCAGAAGGTGATGGTGAACGAGGCCGGTGCATCAGTTTATTCAGCTTCGGAGTTTGCATCCCAGGAGCTGCCGGATCTGGATGTGACGATTCGTGGTGCAGTATCAATCGCTCGTCGTCTTCAGGACCCGCTGGCTGAGCTGGTCAAAATTGAACCCAAGTCCATTGGTGTTGGTCAATATCAGCATGATGTCAGTCAGGTGAAATTGTCACGCAGTCTGGACGCTGTGGTTGAGGATTGCGTGAATGCGGTCGGCGTGGATGTGAATACCGCATCGGCGCCATTGCTGAAACGTGTTTCGGGTCTTAACCAGTCTCTGGTCAATAATATTCTGGAATTTCGTGACAAAAATGGTCAATTCCGCTCCCGCGAAGAGCTGAAAAAAGTACCACGATTCGGTGAGAAGTCCTTTGAACAGGCGGCTGGCTTTTTGCGGATTATCGAGAGCGATAATCCGCTGGACGGTTCCTCTGTTCACCCGGAATCATATCCCCTGGTTGAAGAGATTGCCCGCCGCAATAACAGAGATCTGCGCTCTTTGATTGGAGATGCGGTATTTCTTCGCACACTGAAGGCGCAGGACTATGTCACTGAGAAGTTTGGACTGCCTACGGTGCGAGATATTCTGAAAGAGCTGGAAAAACCCGGCCGCGATCCGCGCGGTGAGTTCAAAACAGCCAACCTGAAAGAAGGCGTGGAAGAGATCAAGGATCTGGAGCCTGGCATGGTGCTGGAGGGCACGGTAACCAATGTCACCAACTTCGGGGCTTTTGTTGATATTGGTGTACATCAGGACGGCCTGGTACACATTTCGGCGCTGTCTGACAAATTTATCAAGGATCCCTATGAAGTTGTTAATGCCGGCCAGATTGTGAAAGTAAAGGTGCTGGAGGTTGATCGCGAGCGCAAGCGCATTGCGTTGACCATGCGCCTGGATGATCCGCTGCCGCAACCTGGTGAAAGCCGTTCTGCCCGCCCGGCTGCCCGGCCGGCCTCTACGCGCGGTAAAAAGGATTTTGGCGCCGCATCACAGAACAAACGACAGACAGGCACGATGGCGGCACTGTTTGAGCAGGCACTTAAAAACAAGAAATAAATGTCGACCTGAATTCGGTTCTGACTGGCGGGGCTGACGGTTATGCCGGCCCCGCTTTTTCTGACAGTGTCAGTGTACGCGTCTTTTGGCGGTATTTCTGACAGGCTTGCGTTTGCCTCGATGCTTATGAACCGGTTTGTCGTCCGGCACCAGACAGTGCGGTGCACTGCCAATCAGGTCAGCGCGTCCCATCTGCTTCAGTGCCTGGCGCAGCAGTGGCCAGTTCTTTTCATCGTGGTAGCGTAGAAAGGCTTTTTGCACGCGGCGCTGCTCGATGTCTTTGCAGACACTGACCGATTCGCTTTTATAAGTAACCTTTTTCAGCGGGTTTTTGCCGGAGTAATACATGGCCGTCGCCAGTGCCATGGGTGACGGATAGAATGTCTGAACCTGATCCGGCTTGAATTTATATGTTTTCAGCCAGCGCGCCAGATTCATCATGTCTTCGTCGTCTGAACCCGGATGGGCAGCGATGAAATAGGGAATCAGATATTGTTTCTTGCCAGCTTTTGCAGAGAACTCGTCAAACATTCGTTTGAACTCATCATAGGCACTGATGCTGGGTTTCATCATTTTTGACAGCGTTTTTTCTTCGCTGTGTTCGGGGGCAATTTTCAGGTAGCCGCCGACATGATGAGTCACCAGCTCTTCAACGTATTCCGGATCTTTGACAGCCAGGTCATACCTCAGTCCCGATGCAATAGCGACGCGCTTGACGCCGGGAATGGCTCTGGCTTTTCTGTACAGCTGTGTGGTCGGACTGTGATCGGTGTTCAGATGCTGACAGATGGTCGGGTACACACAGGACAGGCGCTTGCAGTTTTTCTGAATGTCGTGCGACTTGCAGTTCAGCTTGTACATGTTGGCAGTTGGCCCGCCCAGATCCGAAATAGTGCCAGTAAAGCCCGGCACCTGATCGCGGATCTTTTCGATTTCCCGCAATATGGATTCTTCTGAGCGACTTTGAATAATACGCCCTTCATGTTCAGTGATCGAGCAGAAGGTGCAGCCACCAAAACAGCCGCGCATGATGTTGACCGAGGTCTTGATCATGTCATAGGCCGGTATTCTGGCATCACCGTAGACGGGATGTGGCCGACGCTGATAAGGCAGATCAAAAACGGCGTCCATCTCATCTGTTTCCAGCGGAATGGGTGGCGGATTCACCCAGACATCCAGCGTGCCATGCTGCTGTACCAGCACTTTGGCGTTGTAAGGGTTGGACTCCTGATGCAAGACACGCGAGGCATGCGCGTAGAGCGCCGGGTCTTTTTTTACTTTGTGGTAGGCTGGCAGCCGGATGTAGGTGTGTTCTGGATCGCTGTCGTATTTGCGATGCAGCGGAAGAGGAATAATGCGCACCGCACTGACCTCTGAGTCAGTGGGTGCCGTGTTGCTCTCGCCTTTTTTTCGGGCATCCGGCTCAGTCACCTGGTCGTGAGGCACGTCATAAGGGTTTGGAATCTGGTCAATTTTGCCCGGCCAGTCGATTCGGGTCGAGTCGATTTCTGTCCAGCCCGCCGGAATAGAACGACGCACAAAGGCCGTGCCACGAATATCGGTCAATTCCTCAGTGCTTTTGCCGCCTGCAATCTGGTGGGCGACTTCGACTAATGCACGTTCGGCATTTCCGTAAAGCAGGATGTCTGCATTTGAGTCGATCAGAATGGACTGACGTACCTGGTCACTCCAGTAATCATACTGGGCAATACGGCGCAGGCTGGCTTCGATACCACCAATCACGATCGGTGTCTCGTAATAGGCTTCCCGACAGCGCTGGCTGTAGACAATCACGGAGCGATCCGGTCGTTTGCCTGGTTCGGCGTTCGGCGTGTAGGCATCATCGCTGCGGATACGCAGGTCTGCCGTGTAGCGGTTGATCAGGGAATCCATATTACCGCCGGTGACACCAAAAAACAGATTTGGCTGCCCGAGCGCTTTAAATGGTTCTGCGCTGTGCCAGTCGGGCTGGGCGATAATGCCCACGCGAAACCCCTGGGCCTCCAGCAGGCGGCCGACAATGGCCATGCCAAAGCTTGGGTGATCGACATAGGCATCGGCAGTCACAATGATGATGTCGCAGCTATCCCAGCCCAGTGCGTCCATCTCTGCACGTGACATGGGCAAATACGGTGCGGTGCCAAAACATTCAGCCCAGTAGCGGGGATACGAGAACAGGTGTCGGGGTTTCTGCATGATAAAGGTGAATACCCTAGAAAAATACTCGGCTATTCTACACGAAATTGATAGTGCGTTTAAGGTGTTGCGTCTGGAGTGTCTGCGAACAGCAGCTGTCGGGGGAGAGCGCTGCCGTTAATGCTCAGACTGTCCGGTGCCAGGAGCATTTGAGTATGTGCCCGGCTGCCCCTTATATGTGTCCAACCCTGTTGCTCATATACCTGTAAGGCGTCGGCGGCCGGACTGACAGCCAGGGCGGCTGCATCGGCATCCAGGGTCAATCGGGCGTCCAGTTGACGCAGTATGGCCATCGGCCCTAGCAGCATTGCCAGTGCCGGCCAGTTGCCGCGAATATCCAGCCAGTGATTGCCCCCCAGGGCACTGAAGCCGGTAATGGCTTTGAGTTGCACATTGAACCCGTTGTCCAGGGTCAGCAGAGCAGATCCGGACAAATGAGGTGTGTCTGCTCCTGTGACCGGACTGAGATTGATCAGCTGAATCTCGGCAATCGCCAGCAGACTGTCGAACAGGTGCCAGATGACCGGACCGTGCGCCACTGATAACAGCAGTCTCTGCGACGCAGGCTGGGTTCCGGAAACAGACAGCACATTGCCAGTCATATAAAGATAATAGTCACTACGAAGCAGGCCGGCATCGACCCGGTCAAGGTGCAATGTCAGTTGTCCGGGTTCTGTCGGACGATTACCCAACTCCAGCAAAAGCGGGTTGATCTGCTGGCGCAGGACAAAACCCAGCAGCGCGGGCAGCACAACAGTCAGCAGTGCAATCAGCAGCAGTGTTGTCCACAGCAGTTGTCGCAGTTTTCGCAATATTCCAGCCACAGCTCAGTCCGGGATTGATCGGTCGTTCAGTCTAACTCATGGCGGTGTTCCTGAGCTATGTGTACAAGCTGAAAATCACTCCGATTAATATGCAATATTTTTGATTTTGATAAAGGACGGATGGCACTTTTTTGCCGTTATACCGATTGCAAACGCTCGCTCTATTGGCTATCGTTGCCCTGCTGTTCACAGTGGTACCGCGTGTCTTTTATCCGCCTGTTGCTGGCCGGACGCCGCGGTGTAGTCGTAAACAGCCTTGAAAAATGAGCAACATGTAACCGCTGTTCAGGTATTTTACATAACAAAAATCAGGAGTAGTCACTCATGTCCAGATGGCTTGGAGATAAGAGTCTGGCGCTTGCTATTGCGGGAATCATGTCAGGGGTCGCCAGTATCCCGGCAGTTGCGCAAAGCGGTGCGGAGTCAGATATAGAAGAAGTAGTTGTCACGGGTTCCTATCTGCGCGGTAGCCCCCTTGATGCACCATCACCGGTGCAGGTTGTTGACAGATCATCAATCGAAGCGCAGGGCGCATCCCAGGTCTGGGACGTCATCAAAAATCTCGAAATCAACTCCGGTTCAATTTCCAATGAAGGTGCCGATGGTGGCAATGCGGCGCTGGGCAACCTGTCCGGTACAGCCAACGTCAATTTGCGTAACCTGGGTGAAAACTCCACATTGACACTGGTGAACGGAAAGCGTCAGGTGTCTGCCGCCACCACCACACCGTCGGGCGGAGAGTTTGTTGACATCAACACCATCCCGCTGGTGATGGTTGATCGTGTCGAAGTGCTGACCGATGGCGGATCAGCACTGTATGGTTCTGACGCTGTGGCAGGTGTTGTGAACATCATTATGCGCACCGAGTTTGAGGGACTGGAGCTGTATGGTGATGTCCAGGCTCTTGAGAAAGAGATGGGTAATCAGGATCGCACCGCCAGCGCCATCTGGGGCTGGGCCAGCGACAGTGGCAATACCAATCTGGTGTTGGCAGGTGAAGTATTCCGTCGCGACGCCGTGCCGGTGACTGCAGCACGCTTTTACGACAATCGCTCTGAATTTACCGCCCCGGTCGGCGGCATGGGCACCCTGATCAATCAGGCAGCGTTTGGTGCGCGGGTTAATCCTGCCTATATTAACCAGGCAGCTGTTGACCAGGCGATATCCGAGGGTGGCACCAGCTCGCTGCGTTATACCGATCCTTTGTGTGATGACCTGACTGCGGCGGATGGTTCCGCCCTGTTCTGGGGTACCCGCACTTCCCAGCGTGGGCAGCCCAGTTCTGTATGCCGTGAAAATGATGCGCAGTGGCGCTTGCTAAACGTCGGCATGGAGCGCGACAGTCTGTCGGCCTCTTTTATGCACAGCTTCAGCGAAGCCGCTGAGTTTTATTCATTTGCTCAGTGGTCCAAGAGTGATATTGAGCGCTCTGATTCCGGTTATGTAACCGCGCGCGGCCCCAGCATGTTTCTGGCCGCTCCGGGCTCGCATCAGGGCAATCCTGCCTGGGCTGGCTATTCTATCGGACAGCCCGCCGAGCTGGGTTATTTCGCGCCGGCCATTGGTCTGAGCCGCCCGACGGCTGCCGACATCCCCAATGCACCCATCGCACTTGCTAACGGTGGCCCGAATGTACCCATGTCTGCCAACGTGCAGATCGGTAACTTCCCGCGCCAGGGTGGCAATACCAACGTTAACCTGACTGAAACCGTCGGTGTGCAGGCGGGTGTGCGTGGTGAGTTTTTTGCGGTCAACGACCGCCGCTTCAACTATGACGTCAGCTACTCCTGGAGCGGCACCAGCTTCGAACTGGAATATCAGACATTCCAGCGCGACCGGGCGGAATTGGCTGTTAACGGTCTGGGTGGTCCGAACTGTACGCCTAACGGTGTGAGCGATTTTGACTTTCTGAGCGCCAGAAGTCACATCTCTCCCGCATTGCCGACATTCTGGGACTTCCTCGGTGGCACGTTCACCCAGTATTACTTCCCCGGGTTTGTCCACACTACCCGTGAAAGCCTGTCGCTGGCCCTGACTAGTAACAATCATGGTCAGGATGGTTGTCAGTTCTACAATCCCTTCCTGACTTCCGTGACTGATGCCAGTCTTGGTAACAGCCAGGAATTGATTGACTGGATGACTCCCACGGTGCGCCGCGCGGATAAGCGCAACAAACTGGCTGTTTTTGATGCCGTCCTGTCAGGCGATCTGTTCCAGATGAGTGGCGGCATGGCTCAGTTTGCGGTGGGTGCCCAGTATCGACAACAAAACAACAAGTCCAGGGCTCCGTATCTGAATGATCCGGGTCTCCCCAATGCGATTCTGGGATGGGGTGCGGACGGTCGTCCGGATGAGTTCCACTATGTCAGCAACAACTACGAGTGCTCGCAGTGTATCTTCAACTACGACCATGATCGTGACGTCAAAGCTGTGTTCAGTGAGTTCTCGTTGCCGCTGATCAATAACGTGGAAACGCAGTTTGCCTTGCGATGGGAAGACTACGGTGACAGCATTGGCAGTGAAGTGACGCCCAAAGTTGCCGCCAGCTGGCGCCCGATCGATGAGCTGCTGATTCGCGGTTCATTTTCGCAGTCCTTCCGTGCGCCCAATGTGGGTGTGCAGCGAGAAGGTCTCGAGGCCAGCTCAATCACCTTCCGTGATCCGCTGCGCAATCAGGCAGTGCGTGCCGGACTGGCGGCCGTTGATAATGCCAATGCGCAACCGAATACGACCTACACTGTGGGTGCCCCGGCTCCGAATATTGGCAATGAATCAGCCAACACCTATGGACTGGGATTCCAGTGGACACCTTACGGCGCTCTGGAGGGTCTGAGTGTGGGGGCGGACTTCTGGCGCTTTGAGGTAAAAGACCGCGTGATGCCACAACCAGGTATTTCGTCAATCGCCCAGGAGCTGGTTGCCTTTGAAGCGGCCGCTGCCAATCCTGCTAACTATGTACTGAACTCTTCGCTCGCCAATGATGCGGCGCAGCCGTTCCAGGCCTGTGACCCGGTAGCGCTGGAGGCGCAGTGGGGCAGCAGTCCTGATGGCTCGCGTAACGCCACTGGTCAGGTCATTCCGGGTTCACGCCTGGATTGTGTGGTTGACCCGCGCAGCTACGTGGTACCTGATGTGGTCAGAACACAGGGCAGCACTGAAGGTGCTCTGGTGACGATTGTCAGCTCCAGCATCAATGCAGGCGAAGTGACGGCCGATGGTGTTGACCTGAAGCTGGGTTATCAGTGGACAACCGATATGGGTCGTTTCCGCCTGAGTTCCGACTTTACCTACGTTAATCAGTACAAGCTGAGCGATGTCCCGGGTCTTGAGCTGGGCCTGCTGGAAACGGGCGTCTTTGACGCGGCCGGTACTACCGGTGACGGCGTGCTGGTGCGTTCACTGCCCGATGTAAAAGGCAACATCACGCTTAACTGGAGCAGCAATAGTCTCCAGCACAGCGTCACCCTGATTAGCCGTTACGTGGGCTCTTACCGTGATCTGGCTTACCGCAACAACTTTGAAAACGGCAACGACTTTGTCCGCTCCGTCGTTTCAGAGAAGATCGACAGCTACAACAGTATCGACCTTCAGTACAGCTATGTACACGAGTGGGGTAACCCGGATCTGGGCACGGCCATCTTCACGGTAGGTGCGCTGGATGCCTTTAATGCCACCCTGCCGTTCCGTTACGCGGGCGCCCTGAACTACGATGCGACGGTGTTTGATGGCCGTGGCCGCCGATTCTATGCAAGGGCTCTGTTACAGTTCTGATGCCAGTCCCTTAACAGTGTCGCCTTTGCGACGCTAAAGTGAAAACCGGCAAACTGCCCTTCGGGGTGGTTTGCCGGTTTTTCTTTGTAAAGCCGTTGCATTGCCTGTTTCAATTAGATACATTCCATAACGATTCCCTGTTGTCCCGGTATTTCCAAGGAAGAACGCCGGGGTAGTATCGAAGTGCTAAGGCTTCTGGCCTCTAAACAGCAGTTCTTTCAAACAATAAAAATTATTAGAGTAGGGGAATAGCTATGTCTGAATGGCCCGCTTTTCGCAAGAAGGCGCTGGTGCTGTCTTGCGTTGTCTCCAGCCTGAGCAGTCTGCCTGCACTGGCTCAGGAAAGTCAGGATCCCGAAGTTGAAGAAGTTATTGTAACCGGCTCGTATCTGCGGGGAAGTCCGCTGGATGCGCCATCGCCGGTACAGGTAGTAGACCGTGCCTCCATCGAAGCTCAGGGCGCTGCCCAGATCTGGGATGTAGTGAAAAATCTTGAAGTTAACTCCGGTTCAATCAGTAACGAGGGCAGTGACGGTGGTCTGGCAGTCATGGGTGGTACCGCCGGCATGGCAAATATCAACCTGCGTAACCTCGGTGAAAACTCCACTCTGACCCTGATCAACGGTAAACGTTTCACCCCGGCCGCCACATCAACGCCGACCGGTGGAGAGTTTGTGGATATCAATACCATTCCACTGGTCATGGTGGAACGACTGGAAGTGCTGACTGATGGTGGCTCTGCACTATACGGCTCTGACGCAGTGGCCGGCGTGGTCAACGTGATCATGCGCACCCAGTTTGAAGGTTTTGAACTCTATGGCGATATTCAGGCTATTGAGAAGGAAATGGATAACCAGGATCGGACTGTCAGCGCCATCTGGGGTTGGGCAAATGAGTCAGGAAGTACCCACTTCGTGTTGTCCGGCGAAATGTTCCGGCGCGATCCAGTGTCGATCAGCGCCGCCCGGTATTTTGATGAACGCTCTGAATTTACCGGTACTGTTGGCGGCATGGGTACGCCTCTGGCCAATGCGGCATTTGGCACCCAGATCAACCCTGCCTATTTAAATGATGAAGCAGTAGCACAGGCTATTGCAGAAGGCGGCAACGCCAATCCTCGCTACACCGATCCACTGTGTTATTCGCTAACCTCTGCTGATGGAACACCTTATTTTACCGGCACCAGGACATCAGAGCGGGGCCAGCCAAACACAAGTTGTCGCGAGAATACTTATGAATGGAGCCTGCTGAATGTTGGCATGGAGCGGGACAGTGTCGCGGCTGCGTTTAATCATGCCTTTAATGATAATACGGAGTTCTATTCATTCGCTCAGTATTCGACGAGCGATATCATGCGCTCTGACGCGGGATCGTACAGCGCCCGTGGACCAACCATGTTTTTGGCTCAGCCCGGGGCGCACCAGGGCAATCCGGCCTGGGGTGGTTACTCCATCGGGCAGCCTATGGAGCTTGGATATTTCGCGCCGGCCATCGGATTGGCCAGACCGACAGCGGCTGACATTACCAATGCTCCCATTGATATACGCAATGGGGGGCTGAATGCGCCAATGTATGCCGCACCCAATATCGGCAGCTCACCGCGCAACGGCGGTGGTAATCAGGTCAGCCGCACCGATGCTGTTGGGGTTCAGGCGGGCATTCGGGGTGAGTTTACCGCCATGAATGACCGGCGCTTTAACTATGATGTCAGTTATTCCTGGAGTGGTACCAGCTTTGAGCTGGAGTACAAAACCTTCCAGCGTGATCGTGCCCATCTGGCGGCCAATGGCCTGGGCGGTCCCAACTGTACACCCAATGGCGTGCCGGACTTTGATTTCCGCAGTGCCCGGGGGCATATTTCTCCGGCAATCCCGACGGGTTGGGATTTTGTGGGAGCCAGCATGACCCAGTTGTTCTTCCCGGGTTTTGTGTTTAATACGCATGAATCGCTGTCATTGGCATTAACCAGCAACAATCATGGCAAGGATGGCTGCGAGTTCTACAATCCCTTCCTGACCCGCCAATCGGATCCGAACATGGCCAATTCGCAGGAGCTGATTGACTGGATGTTGCCGACCATCCGACGGTCGGACAAACGCAACAAACTGGCTGTGTTTGACGCTGTCTTGTCTGGTGAGTTGTTTGAAATGGCCGGTGGTATGGCGCAGTTTGCGGTTGGTGGCCAGTACCGTGAACAGAATGCAAAGTCCATCGCACCAGCAATGAATCAGCCGGGTCTGAATGCCATTGCCGGTTTCGGACCGGATGGCAGACCGAATGAGTACCGTTACGTTTCAAACAACTTTGAATGCTCAATGTGTATTTTTAACTATGATCATACGCGAGATACATCGGCTGCGTTCCTGGAATTGTCACTGCCGTTCCTGAATCGGGTGGAGTCCCAGGTGGCACTGCGTTATGAGGACTACGGCGGTCAGATCGGTGGCGAATTGACGCCCAAAGTTGCCTTGAGCTGGCGGCCAACCGACTCATTCCTGTTGCGTGGCTCTTACTCTCAGTCATTCCGGGCGCCTAACATCGGCGTGCAGTTGGAAGGGCTGGAGGCCAGCAGTGTAACTTTCCGCGATCCGATCAGTGCTCAGGCCGTGCGTGCCGGCATGGTGCCGCCCACTAATGAAAATGCGGAACCTGAGTTTACCTATACAGTGGGGTCTCCGGCTCCGGATATAGGCAACGAGTATGCTGATACCTTCAGCGCCGGCTTCATCTGGACGCCCGGTGGCGTTTTCGAGGGATTGAGTGTTAATGCGGATTTCTGGCGCTTTGAGGTGGAGGATCGGGTTATGCCTCAACCGGGTATTTCCGCGATTGGCCATGAAATTGAGGCCTTCTCTGCAGCTGCTGCCAACAAGTCAAATTACGTTTACAACGGCACGATTGCCAGCAGTCCGACGGCCGCCTATGCTGGATTACCACCTTTTGCCTCATGTGATCCCGATGCATTGGAGGCTCAATGGGGTAGTGATCCGGAAGCGTCAAAAACACCGTCTGGACAGGTGATACCGCTGTCTCGCCTGGATTGTGTGGTCGATCCCCGCACCTATGTTGTTGACGGTGTGGTCAGGGCGGCAGGCAGCACAGTCGCCAGTCTGATTACAATCAGCGCTGCGGCCATTAATGCAGGCAAAGTAACCGCTGATGGTGTGGATCTGAAAATTGGCTATACCTGGAATACCGATATCGGCCGATTCAGGATCAGTTCGGACTTTACCTACGTGAACCAGTACACGTTGAGTGATGTGCCCGGGCTCGAGCTTGGTCTGCGTGAAACAGGCATTTTTGATGCGTCGGGTACAACGGGCGATGGGTTGCTGGTCAGATCACTGCCAGACCTGAAAGGCAATCTGACCCTGAGCTGGAGTAGCCTGGATGCCAGACACAGCGTGACGGTCATTAATCGTATGGTAGGTTCCTATCAGAACCTGGACTATCAGGATGCCTATGACAATGGTAACGATTACGTGCGTTCCATCGTCAACCGTTCGATTTCCAGCTATAACAGCGTGGACCTGCAATACAACTACGTACATGAATGGGCTAATCAGAATATGGGCACCACCCTGTTTACAGTAGGTGCACATGATGCCTTTAATGCGGAGTTGCCGTTCCACTACGCCGGCGCGCTGAACTATGACGCCTATCAGTTTGACGGTCGTGGCCGTCGTCTTTATGCCCGGGTATTGATGCAGTTCTGATATCCGTCTTTAGTGTGACACAGGGTCAGGTTGCCTTAGGTGACCTGACCCTTTTTATCATTTCAAACTATATCTTTTATCACTGCTTTTGATCATTATCCCCCATTGCGACAGACTGTTTTGTGAATCAGTTCAAATTCGATTGCATTGCCTGTTTCATTTGGATACAGTCGTTGACGATTCCCTGTAGTTCCGATCGCCAGTAAGGGATGTCTGATCGGAGAAGTATCGAATTGCCAGCGCCGGATGCGCACACATGCAACTCTACGAATTAACAATAAAAATCATGGGGGAACATCCATGTCTAACAGGCCTGGTTTCCGAAAGAAGTCCCTATTACTAGGGGTAGTTACAGCAATCTCATGTGTCCCGGCAGTCGCTCAACAGGACACTGAAGTGGAGGAAGTGGTTGTCACAGGCTCATACCTGCGCGGCAGCCCCCTTGATGCACCATCCCCGGTGCAGGTCGTCGACAGAGCGTCCATTGAAGCACAGGGTGCCGCCCAGATCTGGGATGTCATCAAAAACCTCGAAGTAAACTCCGGTTCAGTCAGCAACGAAGGCTCTGACGGTGGTAATGCCGCCATGGGTAACGTGTCTGGCATGGCCAATATCAATCTGCGTAACCTGGGTGAAAACTCAACCCTGACACTGATCAACGGCAAGCGCTTCGCCCCGGCTGCAACAGCTACACCGACTGGCGGGGAATTCGTTGACATCAATACCATTCCGCTGGTCATGGTCGAACGGATGGAAGTGCTGACTGATGGTGGTTCGGCACTGTATGGTTCTGATGCGGTTGCTGGCGTGGTCAACATCATCATGCGTAATCAGTTTGAAGGCTTTGAACTTTACGGTGATGTTCAGGCCATTGAAAAAGATATGGGCAACCAGGATCAAACAATCAGCGCCATCTGGGGCTGGTCCAATGACACCGGTTCTACCCATTTCGTGATTTCCGGTGAAATGTTCCGTCGTGATCCGGTCCCGATTTCAGCAGCCCGATACTTTGATGAGCGCTCGGAATTCAGCGGAACAGTGGGTGGGCTGGGTACTCCGCTGGCAAATGCCGCGTTCGGCACGCGCATCAATCCGGCCTATCTGAACCAGGCGTTGGTTGATCAGGCAGTGGCTGAAGGTGGACAGAACACGCCCCGATATACCGATCCGTTGTGTGATACGCTGACCTCCGCTGATGGAACGCCTTACTTTGTGGGAACGCGCACCTCGCAGCGTGGTGAACCCAACTCGTCCTGTCGTGAAAATACCTATCACTGGGATCTGCTCAATGTGGGTATGGAAAGGGACAGTATTGCTGGTGCCTTTGACCATGCTTTCAGTGACAGCATGGAATTTTACTCATTTGCCCAGTATTCAAACAGCGATATTCAGCGCTCTGATTCCGGCACCTATACCAGCCGTGGTCCAACGATGTTCCTGGCTCAGCCCGGGGCGCATCAGGGTAATCCGGCCTGGGGCGGTTATTCAATCGGTCAGCCAATGGAACTGGGTTATTTTGCACCAGCCATCGGCCTCGCGCGTCCGACGGCTGCCGATATCACCAATGCACCAACCGATATTCGCAATGGCGGTATCAACGCACCTTCCTATGCCAACATGAATATTGGCAGTTCGCCACGAGAGGGCGGCGGTAACCAGATGAGCCGCACAGAAGCTCTGGGCGTTCAGGCGGGGTTGAAAGGCGAGTTCATGGCAATGAACGATCGTCGCTTTAATTATGATGTCAGCTACTCCTGGAGCAGCACCAGCTTCGAGCTGGAATACAAGACATTCCAGCGCGACCGAGCGCATCTGGCGGCTAACGGTCTGGGAGGTCCCAACTGTACGCCTAATGGTGTTCCTGATTTCGATTTCCTGAGTGCGCGCGGCCATATTTCGCCGTTCATTCCAACGGGCTGGGATTTTGTTGGCAGCAGCATGACTCAGCTGTTCTTCCCCGGATTCGTCTTTAACACCTACGAGTCGCTGTCTTATGCACTGACCAGTAACAACCACGGCAAGGATGGCTGTGAGTTCTACAATCCTTTCCTGACCCGTCAGTCTGATCCAAGTCTGGCTAACTCTCAGGAACTGATCGACTGGATGATGCCGACCATCCGTCGCGCCGACAAGCGTAACAAGCTGGGTGTGTTTGATGCGGTGCTGGCCGGTGAGTTGTTCGAAATGCAGGGCGGCATGGCACAATTTGCGGTCGGCGCGCAGTACCGAGAGCAAAACTCCAAGTCCATCGCGCCGGAGATGAATCAGCCCGGTCTGAACGCCATTGCCGGTTTTGGGCCCGATGGTCGTCCGAATGCCTATCGCTATGTGTCCAATAACTTCGAGTGTTCTGAGTGTATCTTTAACTACGATCACACCAGGACAACAAACTCGGCGTTCATGGAGCTGTCACTGCCATTCTGGAATAATATCGAATCACAGGTTGCGTTGCGGTATGAGGACTACGGCGGTCAGATCGGTGGTGAGCTAACACCCAAGGTTGCCTTGAGCTGGAGGCCGACGGATGAGCTGTTGTTCAGAGGTTCATTCTCGCAGTCTTTCCGTGCACCGAACATCGGTGTCCAGTTGGAAGGACTGGAATCAAGTTCAGTCACTTTCCGTGATCCGATCAGTGCTCAGGCTGTGCGCGCCGGTATGGTGCCGCCAACCAATGATAACGCAGAACCGGAATCGACCTATACCGTGGGATCGCCAGCTCCAGATATTGGTAATGAGTACGCAGATACTTTCAGTGCAGGCTTTATCTGGACTCCAGGTGGTGCACTGGAAGGTCTGAGTATCAATGCTGATTTCTGGCGTTTTGAAGTGGAAGATCGGGTGATGCCACAGCCTGGAATTTCTGCCATTGGTCATGAGATCGAGGCATTCCAGGCGGCAGCAGCCAACCCTGCAAACTACGTATACAACGGTACGATTTCCAGCAGCCCATCTGCAGCATACGCTGGATTAGATCCATACGCCTCGTGTGACCCCGTGGCTCTTGAAGCACAGTGGGGTAGTGACCCTGAGGCGTCCAAGACGGCTAGCGGTCAGACGATCCCGCTTTCCCGTCTGGACTGCGTAGTCGATCCACGTACTTATGTGGTTGAAGGTGTTGTTCGCTCCGCAGGCAGCACTACGGGTGCATTGGTGACCATCAGTTCGGCCGCCATAAATGCAGGTAAGGTCACTGCTGACGGTATGGACCTGAAGATGGCCTATCGCTGGGATACTGACATGGGCCGCTTCCGTATCAGCACTGATTTCACCTACGTGAATCAGTACAAGCTGAGCGATGTGCCTGGGCTGGAACTGGGTCTGCGTGAAACCGGCATCTTTGATGCTGCCGGTACCACTGGCGATGGCCTGCTGGTACGTTCGCTGCCGGACAAGAAGGGTAACCTGACCTTGAGCTGGAGCAGTCTGGATGCCAGACACTCAGTGTCGGTGATTAACCGTTTCGTCGGCTCTTATCAGAATTTGTCTTATCAGGACACCTTTGATAATGGCAATGACTATGTACGTTCCATCGTGAACCGTGAGATCTCCAGCTACCACAGCGTGGATCTGCAGTACAGCTATGTGCATGAATGGGCTAATCAGAATCTGGGTACCAGTATTCTGACGGTCGGCGCCCTGGATGCTTTCAATGCTGAGCTGCCTTTCCACTACAGTGGTGCACTCAACTATGATGCATATCAGTTTGATGGCCGAGGTCGTCGACTCTATGCCCGTTTGTTGATGCAGTTCTGATGAGTTAGTTATCAGTTACAGTGGACATGGATGTCCTGGATACTAAAAACCCCGCTTCGGCGGGGTTTTTTCTGGTAATGGGGTTTTGGGCTTGCTGTCTGCTCAATACTCAGTAACTACTGTCCGCGACTTCAGGCAGACATTCGAAGCCGGGCCTGGCGAAATAGTATCCCTGAAACAGATCAATGCCTGCGCTACGCAACCACTCATACTCTTTACGCCGCTCAACACCTTCTGCCAATACGTCAATGCCCAATTGCTTGCAGGTATGCAAGACGCCGCTGATAATGGCCTGTTTGACGGGATTCTCATCGATGTAGTCAACCAGCACGCGATCAATCTTGATGTAATCCGGCTGAAACTCGGCCAGAAGATTAAGGCCTGAATAGCCTGCGCCGAAATCATCAATGGCCGTTGTGAAGCCCAGTTTTTTGTAGGCCTCAATAATGCCGGCCAGATGGCGTTTCTCACGGACCTCTTCACTTTCTGTGACCTCGAAGTGAATCCTCTCCAGCGGGAAACCGTACTCGCGCGCCGCCGCCAGCGTCGTACGGATGCACAGTTCGGGGCGATACACGGCATTGGGTGAAAAATTGATATTCAGGTCTGTGGTAATGCCCAGCTGGGTGGCCAGTGCAATTGCCTTCACCCGACAGCTCTGGTCAAAATGGTATAAATTGCTGTCATTGATCTGTTCTTTGACAAAGAGAAAACCCTCGCCGGCCGGGCCTCTTGCCAGCGCTTCATAGGATACTATCTGGCGGGTGCTGGCCCGTACTATGGGCTGAAAGGCAAAACTCAGATCAAATTTAACGGAATTGTTGCGACACTGGCCGCATCCGGTTGTTGTGGAATCCAATACCAACCTCGCTGAATGGGCCGAGTCGACCCAGGATAAATCTAACGCGTATCATATCATTTCGACTGATTTCAATAAAACTGAAGTAATCAGTACATATCATGTCGCATAGTCGTAGTCCGGCGCCTACATTCATCATTTTGTCATCGGAATGTGAAAACCTGACAAGTGTGTTCAGTTTTAGTCAGTATCAGAATATGCCAGTTTCCCAGCAATTCAATGCCCTGCACCAGCTCATCGAAGATGGCGAAATTCATGTGCTGTTTCAGCCCGTTATTTCCGGTGTTGAAAAGAAGGTCGTCGGGTACGAAGCGTTGAGCCGTGGCCCCTCCGACAGCCCACTACACTCACCATTGACATTGTTTGCTGCGGCTCGACATGTTGGTTTGCTCAGTGAGCTCGAAATTCTTTGCCGACGCAAAGCAATGGAAAAGTTTGTCGAGCTGGGACTGGATGGTCTGCTATTTATAAATGTGTCGCCGGAGACACTGCTGGAACAGCACCACAACTCCGGCCTCACGCTGAAAATGCTCAAAGATATTGGGCTTGCACCATCGCGAGTAGTCATCGAATTGACTGAACATGCACCCATTGATGATGTCGGCCTGCTGAGTGCAGCGCTTATTCATTACCGACAAATGGGTTTCGCCATTGCGATTGATGACCTTGGGGCTGGCTATTCTAGCTTGCGTCTTTGGACTGAGTTGAAACCTGACTATGTCAAAATCGACCGACATTTCATCAGCAATATTCACAAAGATTCGGTGAAGCGTGAATTTGTTGCTTCACTTATTTCCATGTCTAAGGCATCGCGGTCGCATATTGTGGCAGAGGGGGTTGAGCTTGCTGAAGAGTTCAACACGTTGATGCATATGGGCGCAGACTGGATGCAGGGGTTCTGGTTCGAGAGACCCAGCAATCAGCCCCAACTGAGCAATTGTGATCTGACCCAGCAATTGGAAGCGGTTGAGCGAGCCGGCATTCTGGAAACTGGTCTGCACAATCTGGTGATCGATGTAGACAGCGTACACCATGACGACAGAGTAGAGGTGGTATTGCAGCGCTTTCAGCGTCAGCCCAGTCTGAACAGTCTGGCTGTCGTAAATAACGAACAACGGCCTGTGGGTGTGGTTCACTGTCACTCATTAAGTCAGCTCATGTTGAAACCCTATGCCAAAGAGCTGCACGGTCGAAAACCGATCTCCCAAATGCTGGAGGCCGATTCGTTGATGGTCGACGTACAGCAAAGTCTGCAGAGAGTCAGCCGTCTGTTAACCAGCCGGGCACGTCAGCGTCTGGAAGAGGACTTTGTGATTACAGAGAACGGTCGCTATCTGGGACTCGGTCGTGTCATTGATGTCCTGAAGCAGATTACTGAGTTGCAGATCAGGCAGGCTCAATCAGCAAACCCTTTGACTTTGTTACCTGGCAATGTATCTATTCAGGAGTGCATAGAGCGTATTCTGAGGGCAGGACTGAGTGCCCGGTTGTGCTACGTTGACCTGGATGCATTCAAACCCTTCAACGATGTCTACGGCTACGGCAAAGGCGATGAGGTATTGTTGGGGTTGGCGCAAATACTACGTGAGATTTGTGACCAGGATTGTGACTTTGTGGGTCATATTGGTGGTGATGATTTTATGCTGGTACTGCGGTCCGACAAATGGCAGAGCCAGTTGAACGAACTGAATGATCGCTTTCAACGTCTGTGTCAGGCCCTGTATCGATCGGAGCATTTGCGTGCAGGTGGTTTTCAGGCACCGGATCGTGACGGCAACTGGCGCCATCACGATCTGCTCAGCCTTTCAGTAGGTGTATTGCATCTGCCTGCCGGCAAACGCCCGGGAATCACTGCCCAGTATCTGGCAGAGCGGGCGTCTGTCAACAAACATCTGGCCAAAAAACAGCCGGGTTTCAGTGTCGTTACGGCTGAATTGATCGAGGAAGATTCGGTAGCGCTTTGACAGCAATCTTCCTGACAGCCATTATCAAAGGCAACATAATCAACACAAAGCTTATTACTGACATGATGCCCAGTGCGCTAAATGCTGCCTGCAGGCCGTGTTTGTCGGCGATGAAGCCGATCAGCGGCCCGGTCAGAATAAAACCGAACCTGAAAATCAGACTGCTCATTGAATTAATAGTCGCCCTGAATCGATCCGGTATGCGTCTGTTAAGTGCATTAACCAGAATGACCTGATACAGTCCGCGGCAGAAAAACAATACAAAACCAACCATCACGCCAGTCCAGCCATTGAGCATCGCCATGCCCCAAATGCCAACGGCGGGCAAGACACCCACCACGATCAAAGCCCTGACGGCACCTGCAGATTTTTCCAGCAGATAGCCGCACTTGCTGGCTAAGGCCACAGTCAGGCTTTGGGCGAACCATAAGGCTCCAAACAAGGCCAGCGAGAGACCCATGTCGTCCCAGTATGGCTGGATCAGCCAGGCAACATGTATGGTTGCCAGGTTATAGACTGGAAGGGCAATAAAAACCAGCTTCAGTATCCGGTCGCCTTTAATGAGATGATTCCATATCTCTTGCAGGCTGACGCTGCGCGGTTTCGGCTCGTCTGAGTGCTCGCCGGGTGGTTCGGTCACCATAAGCGCCATCCATAGACAGACCCATGCGGTGAGTGACTGAACCAGCACCATCAGATCAAACGAGATCATCGCCAGCGCCCCTCCCATCAGGGCACCTGTGCCTTCTGCCAGCGACTTCATGAACCCCAGATGCGCGACACTGTATGTGTGTTCGCTGTCTTCCCTGGCCAGCGCGCGCTCACTGTCATACAACAGTGCCAGGTCAGCCCCTGATACCATGCTGACCGCGACAGCCATCAACATCTCGAAGATCAGCAGCCCAGTAAAGTCCTCGGCAAAGTTCAACCACAGATAGCCCACGCCATGTGCGCTTGCACCGATCAGTAAAACGATACGCCGTCCAAGCACATCGGCCAGATAACCTGATGGCGCCTCCAACAAAACAACGCCTGCCGCATAGAGTGCCTGCAGATAAAAAATCTCCGCCAGACTCAGGCCCTTGCTCTGAAAAAATGGCACCATGACCGGCACGATCAACATAAACATGTGAAAGAAGGCAAGTCCATAGACCACGTTGATATTACGTTTGAGTTTCTGTTCCCTGTTCATCGCTGTTACTTCCATCGCACTGCTGCCGGCTGTTAACCGGCCAAAAAAAAAGGCCTCTGAATTTTTTGAATTCAGAGGCCTTCTGTTACTCATCATGTTACTGAAATGTTCAGTGTCCTATGATGATACCCTCCAAACTCAATACCCACGCATGGCGCACAGACATGCCCTGGGCGCTTTCCCAGTGCAGGCTGCAAATTGGCAGCGATGTCAGTGCATGATGTTTAGACATTGAGCGTTTTCTCATCTGATAAATTCAGGCTGCGGATTGTAATCCTCTCCAGTATGTTGTCAACGCTTAATTAACTCATAATGAGCCGATCATTCATCTTGTGTGATTGAGATCACTTTCCGGTACAATGCGCCCCTTGCCTGAATTCTTTATACGGATGTTTTATGTGGTTTAAAAATATTAGTGCCTATGTGTTGGCAGAAGGTTTTGATCTGGATGTCGAACGTTTGCAGCAGGCCCTGACGGATCATCGGTTTCGCCCTTGTGCCCGCTCGGAACAAAGTCGCGTTGGTTGGGTAAATCCGGTAGAGAGCCGGAATACTGACTCGGATCAATTTGTCCACCAGTTGGGCACTTACGCCATGGTCTGCCTGCGAAAAGAAGAAAAACTGCTGCCTTCGGCTGTGGTTAGTGATTTAGTCGAAGAGCAGGTGCGCGAGATTGAAGCGCGTGATGCGCGCAAGGTTTATCGTAAAGAAAAACTGCAACTGAAAGATGAGGCGATTGCCACCTTGTTGCCACGCGCATTCAGTCGTCATCGCGTTATTCACGCCTACCTGTCGCTGAAAGACCGCATGCTGATTGTGAATTCCTCCAGTGCTTCGCAGGCTGAAGAATTGATCAGCGCGTTGCGTGATGCCCTGGGTTCCTTTCCGGTGCGTCGATTAAATGTACAACATTCACCCATGGCACTGATGACGCAGTGGCTTAAAGACGGTCAATGCAGTCACGGTTTTCGCATGGATCAGGACTGCGAGCTGGTGAATCCAATGGAAGATGGCAACGTGATTCGCTGCAAGTCGCAGGACTTGAGTGCCGATGAAGTCACGGCGCACCTGGATGCTGGCAAGCAGGTAAGAAAGCTGGGTGTGGTCTGGAATGATGCAGTGTCCTGCGTGCTGACAGCCGAGTTGTTAATCAGCCGGGTACGATTCGAAGATATGATCCTGGAAAAAGCTCGTGAGCAGGAGGCAGAATTGGCCGCCGAGCAGTTCGATCAGGATTTTGCCGTGATGAGCCTGGTCATCTCGGATCTGCTTGCTGCGGTGCTGGAAGCCTTTGATGGTCTTGCCGACGTCTGACACTTTGTCTTGTTGTGCTATGACTTCACCGACTCTGCGACTTCCGGCACTGGTCAGCAGGCCGGAATTAACGCTAGTGTGCTGACTATTTGACAGAAGGATGTTGTTGATGGCGCAAAATCAGTTTGTTAAGAGCTGGCTACGCCGCTTGCTGCCCGTCGCTATAGTTGCCGCGGCGGTCGGCCTGACTGTGATGCTGGTCTCAATGCGGCCGGAGCCGGAAAGCGTGGTTCAGCAGGAGCGAGTCGTGCCGGTTCAGGTGGTGCCAGTTTCTCGAGAGGATGTCAGGCTCGTCATTCGCTCGCAAGGTACTGTTATGCCACGGACTGAAACCCTGCTGGTGGCAGAGGTTTCCGGTGTGGTGCGCTCGGTATCCGACAAACTGATAGCGGGTGGGTTTGTACGCGAAGGCGAGGTTTTGCTGACGCTTGATGATGCGGATTATCAGGTGGCGGTGGACCAGGCTCAGGCCAACCTGATGTCAGCCCGGGCTCAGTTGACGCAGGAGCAGGCGCAATCCGAGCAGGCGGCCCGGGAGTGGGACATGTCTGGCCGTTCACGTGACAGTGCGCCGGTACTGGCGCTACGCACACCGTTTCTGCGCGAAGCGGAGGCTCGTGTTCTGTTTGCTGAATCAGAACTGCAGCGGGCACAGCGACAACTTGAGCGGACACGTGTGCGTGCGCCATACGACGCGCTGGTGCGTGAAAAAATTGCTGATATTGGGCAGTTTCTTGGTGCAGGGGCGCAGGTCGCCAGGATATTTGCTACCGATTACGCTGAAGTGCGTCTGCCACTCAGCACACAGGATCTGAACTGGTTGCAATTGCCAGCGCCGGGACAACCGTTTGTTGCACCGATGCCTCAGGTCACTTTGCATGCCGGTATTGGCGATAAGGATCACAAATGGCCAGCGGCACTGGTCAGAACGGAAGGTGTTGTCGATAGTAGCAGTCGCATGATCTATGTGGTGGTTCGTATAGATGATCCTTATCAGCAATTGCGTTCTGATACCCGGCGTCAGGCACTGATGGCCGGTACTTTTGTGAGCGCAGATTTGCCTGGTACGGTGCTCAGCGGTGTCTTCAAGATTCCGCATAGTGCCATGCACAATACAGATGCCGTGCTGGCCATGGATGCTGATCAGCGGCTGCGATTGCGAACGGTTACGGTCATACATACCGATGCGCAGTGGGTTTATGCTCGCGACGGGCTGCAGGAGGGGGATCGGTTAATTGTGTCGCCGGTCCAGGTGCCAATTGATGGCATGCGTGTCAGCCCGGAGGCAGCACAATGATGAAGGAGCTGCCGGAGTCCAGCCATAAGGGACTTATTGCCTGGTTCAGTGCCAACAGTGTCGCAGCGAATCTGCTGATGTTTTTTATTCTGGCTGCCGGTATTGCGTCAGTTTTTTTCATAAAAATTCAGGTGTTTCCGGATTTCGAAACGCGCACCATTCAGGCCACCATGGCTTATCCCGGCGCCGCGCCGGAAGAGGTAGAGCTGGCCATTGTCGTGCCCATCGAAGAATCGGTTCAGGGGCTGACGGGCATCAGTCGACTTCGCTCGAGTGCGCGCGAAGGCTCGGGCAACGTCACCATGGAAGTGGAAAGTGGTTACGATGTCACAGAGTTGCTGAATGAGGTCAAGAGTCGCATTGACCGTATTTCTACCTTCCCGAATGGAGTAGAACGACCTGTTGTTCGCGAAATCGAAATGGTGCAGCCTGTGCTGCAGATTTCGGTTTATGGCGATCTGGATGACCGGGCGCTGAAAACACTGACTCAATCAATACGCGACGATATTTTGCTGCTGTCTGAAGTCAGCCAGGCGCAGATCCAGGGCGACCGTGATTATGAAATTGCCATTGAGGTTTCAGAGCATACCCTGCGGGAATATGGGTTGACACTGGCGCAGGTGGCCGCCGCTGTGCGGGCAGGATCAATAGACGTGCCGGGTGGCGCTATCCGGACTGAGAACGGTCGGATTCAGCTTCGCACGCAGCAGCAGGCCTATACCGGTGACGAGTTTGGCCGTATCGTCCTGCGCACCAATCCGGATGGCTCAAGGTTGCTGGTGCGTGACATAGCCGACGTGCGTGACGGCTTCGTCGAGACTGAAAATTTCTCCCGCTTTGATGGTAACCGGGCCCTCAATATTCAGGTCATGGTTACACCCGAGCAGAATGTGCTGGATGTCGAGCGCGCGGTGATGCGTTACATCGATGACAACAAAGCCACATTTCCGTCCGGGGTCAGTATCGATGCCTGGGGCAGCAATGCCTTCTATCTGCAAGGCCAGCTCAATATGATGCTGGGTAATCTGATCATGGGTGCCGCCCTGGTCTTTCTGGTGCTGACTACATTCCTGCGATTGAATATTGCCTTGTGGGTCATGGTAGGCATACCAGTAGCATTTTTTGGTGCCATCTGGCTGATGCCTCTTGGGCCTTTTCCGGTGGACATTAATATGATCAGTTTGTTCGGGCTGATCCTCGTACTGGGTATCGTGGTGGATGATGCCATTATCACGGCAGAGAGTGTGCATTCCGAAGTCTCAGCAGAAGGGCACAGCCTGGACAACGTGGTTGCTGGTGTTAAACGAGTGGCAGTGCCGGCGACCTTTGGCGTGCTGACCACTATTGCTGCTTTCGCGCCGATGCTGCTGGTTGGGGGGCAGGTAGCCCCTTTCTTCGAGGCCATCGGTATGGTGGTTATACTGTGTCTGCTGTTTTCCCTGATTGAGTCCAAGCTGATATTGCCGGCGCATCTGGCGCACTCCCGCATCGGCTTGACGTCACGTGCGCAGCGCAACTGGCTGGAGCGATATCAGGTGTGGGTGGCTGAAGGTCTGGATCGGTTTATTCAGCAGATCTATCGCCCGACATTGTCGCGTGCCCTGGAGTATCGTTACGCAACAGTTGCTGGTTTTATCGGCGCCCTGATTTTAAGTGCTGGCATCATCATGGGTGGCGTTGTCCGTTTTGAATTTTTCCCCAATATTCCCAGCGACTTTATCGAAGCACGACTGACCATGAATGATGGTGCTTCTTTTGAGGCCCGCAATGCGGCGCTGACCCGTATGGAGCAGGCGATTCTGACCATGAATGACAGTATCCCGGATGAGGATCCGGTAGATCATGTGGTGGTCTTTACCAATGGTGATCTGGGCGGATCGCTGGTTGTAGAGCTTACCAAAGCTGAAGACCGGGAAGTGTCGCCAACTGACATTGAGCAGCTCTGGCGCGAAAAAGTCGGTGAGATAGCTGGTGCCCGCGAAGTGCGGTTTTTTTCCAGTACCAGTGCCGGTGGTGGTTCGCCGATCAATCTGCGGCTGATGGGGGCAAATTATCAACAACTCGAGCAGGCTGCCAATGATCTGGTGTTGAAGCTGGAAGAATACGCTGGTGTGTTTGACGTCACCAATTCTTACAGTCAGGGCGGCGATGAAATAAAGCTGCGAATTAAACCACAGGCTGAACAATTGGGGCTGACGGCCAGTGCCCTGGGTACCCAGGTCAGACAGGCGTTTTTTGGGGAAGAAGCGCAGCGTTTGCTGCGGGGCCGTGATGAGTTGCGAGTGATGGTGCGCTATCCGGAAGATGAGCGACGCTCCATCGCTAACCTGCAGGATATGCGTATTCGAACCGCCGATGGCACTGAAGTGCCTTTCAGTGACGTGGCTGACGTCACGATGGGTGAGGGCTTTTCAACCATCAGCCGCATTGACCGTCAGCGCACGGTCACTGTCAGCGCTGATGTGAATCCACTGGTGGCACAATCGGGCACCATCATCAGGGATGTGATCAGCAATTATGTGCCTGAGCTGCTGGCTCGTTATCCGGAGGTCAACTTTGGTCTGGGCGGTGCCAGTGAAGAGCAGGCTGAGCTGATACAACGCATTGCACTGTTTTTTATGGCCGCCATGTTTCTGATTTTCACCCTGCTGGCGATCCCGCTGAAATCCTATCTACAACCTCTTATTGTCATGTCAGTCATACCTTTTGGCATTATTGGTGCCGTCATTGGTCACATCGTATTTGATGTCACCGTTAGTATGATGTCGCTGTTTGGACTGGTGGCCCTGGCCGGGGTGATTGTGAATGACAGTCTGATCATGGTTGATTTTGTGAACCGGGGCCGGCGCACCGGTCTGTCGATTGTGCAGGCGGTGCTGGATGCGGGCACCAGCCGATTCCGTGCCATTCTGCTGACAACGCTGACAACTTTTTTCGGACTGCTGCCCATCATGTTTGAGACCAGCATGCAGGCTCAGCTGGTCAAGCCAATGACGCTGTCACTGGCCTTTGGTATCGCCTTTGGAACGGTGCTCACCTTGTTCCTTATTCCCTGTCTGTATCTGATGCTGGATGATCTGGTGAGAGTGTTTCGGGGGGAGCGATCCGTGCAGGTTGCGACGGAAGAAATGACAAAAATGACGTAATATTGGACATAAATGGCAATATATGTCTTGTGTAAATTTATAAAATCTTATAAATCAAATAGATATCGGGTGGCATGCGAATTGCTAAATACTAATCAGGGGTTAATGGTTATTATCGAGATCTTTCTCAGCAGGCACATTGCCGAATACAGGAGTCGTCACCATGAATTCAGTAAAAGGTCCCCAGCAGTCCCGGTCAGTGAGTTTCCTGCAGGCCGTCGGCAGCAGTATTGCCGCCGCTTTTGGTGTGCAAAGTCGCAAAAACCGTGAGCGTGATTTTGAGCACGGCGACGTCAAAACATTTTTCTTTGCGGGCTTGCTGGTCACCGCCGTGTTGTTGTTTGGCATGATTGGCATAGTGCAGATGGTGCTGGCGCCCTGAGCAGGGCGCCAGATGATAGCGTAGTGATCAGGTGGCCGGATTCCACTGTTGCCATTCGGTGATAAACAGTCCGACACATTCTGAGGCTACGCTGTCGATGTCAAAGCGATTGGCACTGACTAATGACATGCGGCTGTTCTGCCACATCAGCTTATTAACGTCTGTCGATGCCAGCAGCCAGTATTCGACGCTGACATTGTAAGCGATGCGGTTGCCGTCACGGCTGGCCTGCAGATTGCAGACCAGATAATCGCGGCCGGCTGAACGTCTGCGTATGCCGGCAGACTTGAACTCATTCTCCAGTTTTTGCAGCGTTTCCAGCCGGAAGCTGCCCTCATCACCGTCCATGGCCTCCCACTGCTGAATCTGCACGTACATATCAAACTGATCGAGACCTGCCAGAGACAGACCATTGCCGCGCGGAAACACCTGGGCGGTTGCACACTGTGAGGCCAATGTAAGTCCAAAAATCACCGCAATCACTAGTGTTTTTGCAGGTTTGATAACTCCGTTCAATGTCGCTCTCCCAGTCGGCGTTTCAGGTTCAGGCCGAGAATAATAGCGCAAAAACCCAAAAATGCCAGATAAGTAACCAGGCAGACAAAACTCGTCACAAGCCTCGTCTTGCCATATTGCGCCCTGTCATGGTGCAATCATGCACCATGAAAGAGCCAGGCAGTTAAAAATGACATCAGAGGAACACAGATGAGTGCACGTCTTGACGAAAAACTGGAACCTATTTACCAGGAAGTTTTGCATCGCAACCCCGGGGAATCCGAGTTTCACCAGGCAGTCCGTGAAGTGCTGGAGACGATGGGGCCGGTCCTCGTAAAGTACCCGGAGTTTGCCGATAAAAAAATCATTCAACGCATCTGTGAGCCAGAGCGGCAGATCATTTTTCGTGTACCGTGGCAGGACGATCGGGGTGAGATCCATATCAACCGCGCGTTCCGGGTTGAATTTAACAGCGCACTTGGACCATATAAAGGCGGTATGCGTTTTCATCCGTCGGTTTATCTGGGCATCATCAAGTTTCTGGGATTTGAGCAGATTTTTAAAAATGCCCTGACCGGCATGCCAATTGGCGGCGGCAAGGGCGGCAGCGATTTCGATCCCAAAGGCAAATCTGACGATGAGATCATGCGATTTTGCCAGAGCCTGATGACGGAGCTGTATCGGCATCTGGGTGAATATACGGATGTGCCGGCGGGGGATATTGGTGTTGGCTCTAGAGAGATCGGTTATATGTTTGGTCAGTATAAACGAATCACCAATCGCTATGAGTCCGGCATTTTCACTGGCAAAGGTATCGGTTGGGGTGGCAGCCTGGCGCGAAAAGAAGCCACTGGTTACGGAACCGTGTTCTTCACCCACGAAATGCTGAAGGCACGCGGAGACACTCTTGAAGGCAAAAAAGTGGTGGTCTCCGGATCGGGTAATGTGGCCATCTATGCCATAGAAAAGGCACACGAACTGGGCGCCAAAGTCATTGCCTGTTCTGATTCGGCCGGCGTGATCATTCATGAGGCGGGTATTGATCTGGAGACCGTTAAGCGTATCAAGGAAGTTGAGCGCCGCCGTATCAAAGCATATCTGGAAGTTCACAAGGACGCGAAATATGTGGAAGATGGCAATATCTGGTCAGTGCCCTGTGATATCGCGCTGCCTTGTGCCACTCAGAATGAATTAAATGGTAAAGATGCTGAGCTGCTGATTAAAAACGGCTGCATTGCCGTGGCTGAAGGTGCCAACATGCCAAGCACACCGGAAGGCATTCAGGTCTTCCAGGCTGCGAAAATTGCCTATGGGCCGGGTAAGGCCGCCAATGCCGGTGGTGTAGCGACCTCGGCACTGGAAATGCAGCAAAACGCCAGCCGTGATTCCTGGTCCTTTGACTATACACAGAAGCGCCTGGAAGAAATTATGATTGGCATTCACAAAAGCTGCTATGAAACCGCTGATGAGTTCGGGGCGCCAGGCAATTATGTCATCGGTGCCAATATTGCCGGTTTCCTGAAAGTCGCCCGTGCCATGGATGCCATGGGCGTTATCTGATTTTACACTGTGCACAGAGGCCAGGCCATGAGGGAGACCGAACAAAGCAATGAGGTCCGGGTCTCCTCGGGCCTGGATGCACTTGATTCTGTACTCGATGGACTGCGCATTGGCGATAATGTCGTCTGGCGAGTCAGTGATATCCGCCATTATCGGCGCTTTATCCCGGCGTTTATTCGTACCTCGGCAGCGGCAGGTCGGCAGATCATCTATCTGCGTTTTGGTCAGCATGATGCCCTGGTGCAGCCGCAAACTGGTGTCAAAATCGTGTGCATCGATGCGCAGGATGGTTTTGAGGCGTTTACAGGTCAAGTCTGGCGACAGATTGAGCAGCACGGTCGTGGCGCTTTTTATGTGTTCGACAGCCTGAGTGAGTTGCTTGACGCCTGGGCTACCGATGTCATGGTCGGCAATTTTTTCCGGGTAGTGTGTCCCTATCTGTATGAGTTGGATACCGTTGCCTGGTTCGCCATGCATCCGCAGCGTCATGCCTCAGTGACTCAGGATCGCATCCGCAATACAACTCAGGTCATGATTGATGTCTTTAGTCTGAACGACGAGCTGTATATACAGCCCGTCAAAGTCTGGCGACGGCATTCCCCCACCATGTTCCTGCCGCATCAACTGCTTGGGCAACAATTCAAGGCCGTCACCGACAGCAACACAGCCGCCCAATTGCAGAGTGCACTGGAGGCGGCTGTCATCGGTGAACGCCCCGTTCTGGATTACTGGGAGCGCTTGTTTGAGCAGTTGCGTGAGCAGGGCGATGTGGTCAGCGAACGGGCCCTGCGTGTGCTGTTCAGTCGAGAGCAGCGCATACAGTCGCTGGTGGGACGCTATTTTACAGTTAATGACCTGTTGAGTATCCGGCACCGTATGCTGGGCAGTGGTGTGATTGGTGGCAAGGCCACAGGTTTGCTGCTGGCCGGTGCAATTCTGCGACGCAGTGCGCGCGCTTCCTGGCAGGAACGCTTGCTGGCGCACGATTCCTGTTTTATCGGTTCAGATGCGTTTTATGGCTATCTGGTGCACAACGGCCTGTGGTCAACCCTGATGCGTCACCGCTTTTCAGAGAGCGACTATTTTTCGGCAGCCCGGGATTTACACGCGGCTATTCTAAAGGGCCGGTTCCCGCCAGAGTTCAGTGCAGCGCTGGACAGAGTTCTGGAGCATTTTGGTCAATATCCGATACTGGTACGCTCCAGCAGCCTGCTGGAAGACGGCTTTGGCAATGCCTTTGCGGGCAAATACGAGAGTGTGTTTCTGAGTAATCAGGGTGATCCTGAAGAGCGCCGTCTGGCATTGGAAGGGGCTGTCCGTCAGGTCTACGCATCGGTTGTCAGTGAGGATGCGCTACTGTACCGCCAACAACGGGGTCTGCAACAGCGCGAGGAGCCTATGGCACTGTTGTTACAACGGGTAAACGGTCGCTTTCACGGTCGCTATTATCTGCCCGATGCTGCTGGCGTTGCAGTATCACGCAATACCTTTGCCTGGGATCCTGATATGAATCCGGCGGCTGGCATGATGCGGCTTGTTGCCGGTCTCGGCACACGCGCTGTTGATCGGATTGCAGAGGATCATGCTGCTGTCATTGCGCTTGATCTGCCGCTGAAACGACCTTTCCGGAGCGAGCATGATGCGTTCGCCTGCACGCAGCAGCAATTGGATGTACTGGATATGAACAGTGGCAGACTGTCGTCACTACCCGTGGGGAAGGTGACAGTCGATTTACCTGAGCTGCCTTTGGCCCGCTTTGGCGAGATTGATCGTCAGGCCAGTGAGGCGGCCAGAGATCTCGGTTTACCAACGCCAGTCTGGCGCCTGAGCTTCAAGCCTCTGCTGGCGCGTACCGATATGGTGCAGTGTCTGCGCGGAATCCTGCAAACATTGGAAGCGGCTTACCAGCATCCCGTTGATATTGAGTTTACCCTGCACCTGCAGGCCGATGGGACGCCGCAGTTCAATCTGGTGCAGTGTCGTCCGCTTGCGACTCTTGGTTCTCAACAAACGGTGGCGATCCCGGATTCGATTTCGGATCAGCAGTGCCTGTTTGAATCCCGGGGCCACTTTATGGGTGGTAATATTGATCTGGAAATCGATATGATCATCAGAGTGGATGCGGGTCGCTATTCCGCATTGGGCAGCGAGGCACGATACAGCACGGCCCGCGAGATTGGAGAGCTGGTCAGAGCGAATGCTGACTCGCACCGCATTTTGCTGATTGGTCCCGGTCGTTGGGGCAGCAGTAGCCCGGAGCTGGGGGTGCCAGTCCGGTTTGCGGATATCGCTGGTGTGGCCATGCTGGCTGAGGTGGCAGAGATGTCAGAAACGGTGGTGCCGGATCTGTCTTATGGGTCGCACTTTTTTCAGGACCTGGTGGAAGCCAGTATCGCCTATGTGGCGCTGTTTCCTGACTCATCTGCGTGCCGGTATTTTCCACAGCATTTGCCTGAGGCTGCAAAAACAAGTGCACATGGCGCTTTGCAGGTGTACAAGCTTGGTCAGCAAGTGCTCAGCGTGCAGGCCGATATAGTTGAGCAGCGCATGCTGGCGTATCTGAGGGTAAATTGATGCTGCTGTATATTCTTGACCTGATGGGGGTCGCCGTTTTTTGCGGTCAGTGGTGTGTTGGCTGCACGTGACCGCGAACTGGATATTCTGGGCGTGATCGTAGTGGCTGCCATGACAGCTATTGGCGGTGGTACATTGCGAGATCTGTTATTGGATCGTCACCCCATCTTCTGGATTACCGATGTCAGTTACCTGCTTGTGATTATCGCCGCTGCTGGTGGTGCTGATGGGCACCATGACGGGCGTTACCGGTGGCGTATTACGTGATGTTGTAACGGCCCCGCATTCCTTTGATATTACAACGCGAGATCTATGCCTCAGCAGCGATCGCGGGAGTGGTCTGCTACCTATTGATGCAGGCCATTGGTGTACCTCAAACTTACGCTTTTGTAGGCGGTGCTATGGTTGTGGTGGTATTGCGATTGGCGGCATTGCGCTGGAACCTCAATTTACCAACCTTTCGATAAGAGCCAGACAGTACAGGCAAGGAGTTTTTCATGCCGTTCACTCAGGTGGAGCATGTACAGGACGAATTTATGCGTCAAAGTCGCAGCCGTGTTTTTTTCGGCGCGGCGCTATTGGCAACTATTGCCGGTTACGTGAACGTGGTTATGCTGAGTTTTTTTGCGGTACCGGTCAGTCACATGAGCGGGGCGGTTTCACACCTTGGCATTAATCTGGCGGCAGTTGAGCTTGCTGACGTGATGCTGGCGGCGGCCATTGTAGCGGGTTTCTTTCTGGGTGCACTGCTTTCTGGATTGGTGCTGCGGGATACACAGTTTAAAATGAAGCGACGCTACGGCTTTTTGTTAATATTGGAAAGTGGCCTGCTGACGTTGACTATGTTTTTGGCGCTGCGAGGAGCTAATGCGACTGTGCCGCTGGCAGCGATGGCCTGCGGATTGCAGAATGCCATGGCCAGCAGCTATCGTGGGCTTACCCTGCGTACGACTCACGTCACAGGTATAGTGACAGATCTGGGTGCACTGCTGGGTAATCGAATCCGGGGTCGGCAGATCAGCAGCTGGAAATTTGGTTTGTTGTTCTCCGTGCTGGTGGCTTTTTTTCTGGGTGGGTTAGCTGGCGCCATGGTGTTGGTTTTTCTTCAGATGTGGGCATTGAGTTTAGTAGCGTTGCTTTGTCTGATTCTGGGTCTCCTTGTTTTGATGGTATCGAGTTGAGTGAATATGCGTAACGTAGAAGTGAGCAAAGTACCGGTGGAGTTATACAAAATACTGAAGTTTGAAGGACTTGTTGGCAGCGGGGCAGAAGCCAAGGCTGTTGTGGCTGACGGGCAGGTGCGAGTTAATGGTGCGGTAGAGACGCTAAAGCGCAAGAAGATTCTGCCAGGCGATGTGATTGAGTTTGGGACGGAGAAGTTGTGTATCGTGCTGCCTGAATGACAAGGTATCAATTGCGGGGAAATGTGATGGCTTATTCAAGAATTACTCTAGGGATTTTGTTATTGGTACAGATGGCTGCCTGTTCAAACGATGAACCCTACCCACCAGAAGGGTTTAGCTCAATCGCTGAACTCGACGCTTCCATTGAATTGGATATTCGCTATATCGGCAACAACAATTTTCTGGGACGTCCTGTGGCTGGGTATGAGGGTGCGGCCTGTATTCTCAGCACACCAGCCGCGTCAGCACTGGTGCAGGTTCAGCGCAGTGCGAATGAGCAAGGTTATTCCCTGAAAATTTATGATTGCTTCCGTCCTCAGCAAGCCGTGGACAATTTTGTGCGCTGGGCGGCTGACGCAGACGATGTTGTCATGAAGGCCTCCATGTACCCAAGTGTGCCCAAAGAAGAATTGTTCTCCCGTGGTTATATTGCTGAGCGCTCTGGCCACAGCCGCGGCAGTACAGTTGATTTGACGCTGGTGCCGCTGGGCACTCATCAGCCGCAGCTCGATCCGTTTGCGCCCTGGGATTGTCGTGCCTCAGATGAAGCTTTGCGCTTTCCGGACAACAGTATCGATATGGGCACCAGCTATGATTGTTTTGATGTGCTTTCTCATACGGCGCATCCGGCTATCAGTGCTCAGGCGATGGCTAATCGTCTCCTGCTGAAAGAGCTGATGGAGGCTGCCGGTTTCGAAAACTACGAAAACGAGTGGTGGCACTATACGTTGCAAGACGAACCCTTTCCGGATACGTTCTTTGATTTTCCGGTGCGTTGATGGGGCGGCTACTATTCAGACCTTGAACCAGAACTCAACTTCGTCTGTCGCTACTTCAAAGTCAGCTGCGTGAGGCGTGTGTGCCGGTACGTGATACCAGCTGCCCACGCCATAGCGTTCTGTTTTTCCGTTCATTGTCAGTAGCAGCTCGCCGCGGGTAATCACTCCGTGATTGTCAGTATCATGAGTGTGTTCGGGGATTGAAGTCCCGGCGGGGTAGGATGCGAATAACACGTCAGCGCCTTCAGCCGTCAGTTTGTAAGCGTCAAATCGCCCATCGTATAAGGGGAGCTGTTTGATGCGGTTGGGGTATTTGCCGGACATGGGTTCAGTCTTTTATTTATGGTTGTGCTTCAGGTGGGTTCGCCTCCAGTATGCGGTGGAATCTTTGCTGGTTGCAAGTTTTGAAAGAGTTATAAAAGGCAGGATTGATTCGGTATTTGGCTGAGCCAAATACCTCACCCCTGCGGGGCGGCTTGCAGCCGTCCTGATTGCGATGCTATCAGTCGAACCGGCAGGTTCTCATCTACTGCCCGGGGCACCAAGCAAAAACGGGCCACCCTGGTGGGTGACCCGATTATGTATGGTGCCCCGGGCAGGATTCGAACCTGCGACCTGCCCCTTAGGAGGGGGCCGCGCTATCCAGCTGTGCCACCGGGGCATGCGGTGTACTGAGTCTGGCTGATCGGACAGCGCTGCGGATTATAACACGGTAAAACTCAGGTCGCAGGCTGCTGGTCAGTTCCTGGCAGCAAGCTGAGCGGCATCAACCCGCACAAAAATGGAGTCGGCACTGGCAGTCAGGGTATCGCCTGCCCAGATTTCACAGATCACCCGCGTTTTGCGCCCGACTTCGCCTTCAACATAGGCTTTCAGGGTCAGCTCGCAATCGATGGGGGTGGGTTTGATATAACGAATACTCAGTTGCCCGGTAACACAATCGATGCGTGGCAGACTTCCTGGCTCGCGCCCCTCGGCCCGATAGTGCCAGGCCATGGCTGTCCAGTTGGAATGGCAGTCAATCAGCATGGCCAGCAGCCCGCCGTACACAAGTCCTGGCCAGCCCTGGTAAGTGCGTTCGGGCGTATGGTGACAGATCAGTGCGCTATGTTCGTCGTTCCAGTAGCTTTTGATATGCAGGCCGCTGGGGTGGGCGCTGCCGCAACCGAAACAGATGCCCTCGGGGGCTGCAATATCCTGAAGAGCAGGGGGTTGTGGTGGGATCAAGGTGCTCATGCCTTAACGAACAGCTGTATGGCATGCCATGTGCTGAATAACGCCAGGCTTCTGGCAGGCCAGTTTGCAGATGCGGTATTGATACAGTCGGGCACTGGGGTCCAGTTCGGCTGCCTCATCAATGGCAGCCTCCAGATCAGCCTGAGCGGCTTTGCGAGTCAGGTAAGGACCGGAGATGTTGACCTGCAGAGCGGGCTCGTCAGGATCGGTTGCGACTATATAAAAATTTTCCAGATTCATCGGTACTACACGTTGTCTTTCATGAAGAGAACGGCTGTCAGGCCAATTTATTCCGGCTCAGCCAACTTTTGATCGACTGCCGATAATGGCGCGGTATTATCCGCCTTTAATCTGCTCCCGCCTAGTCCCTGTGAGCAGTTTTTTTAAGTATTTGCATGGTTGTCTACTGCGCGGTAATCTGCGCCGGTGATTAACCTCAGTATTATCATTCCTGTACTTAATGAACTGACCGCTCTGCAGCGTTGTCAGATGTCTTTATATCGGCTGCGCTCACCGACAGTTGAATTAATAGTCGTGGATGGTGGCAGCTCTGATGGCACAGTGCAAGTGGCCCGGCAGATTACTGATCAGGTTCTGGTTTGCCTGCCGGGCCGGTCCCGGCAGATGAACGCTGGTGCGGCGATGGCCAGCGGCAAAGTGCTGTTGTTTCTGCACATTGATACTGAGTTACCGCCCGGGGCATTAGAGCTCCTTGAAAGTGGTCTCGGGGCATGCCAGTGGGGGCGTTTTGATGTGCGGCTAAGTGGACGGCATCCGGCGTTTCGTGTCATAGAAACCGCCATGAACCTCCGGTCACGGGTGACCTCGGTGGCCACCGGGGATCAGGCGATGTTTGTCAATGCGGCGCTGTTCCGCCAGTTAGGTGGTTTTCCGGACTTGCCATTGATGGAGGATGTGGCGCTGAGCAAAATATTGCGACGCCATGGCAGACCGCTGAACCTTGCCGCCAGAGTGACCAGTTCCAGTCGTCGCTGGGAGCAGCGCGGCATTTTAAGAACAGTGCTGTTGATGTGGCGTTTGCGTCTGGCCTATTTCATGGGGGCTGATCCGGCGGTATTACACCGACAATATTATCCAGACAGGTATACCGATTGATGCGAAGCGCCAGATTGCTTATTTTTGCTAAAACGCCCTTGCGTGGTCAGGTTAAAACTCGCCTGAATCAGGAGCTGGGCATTGACGGTGCGCTGGCCGTGCATACCTCACTGATTGAATTCGCCTGGCAGGAATTTGGTCGACAGCAAAGACTCCGCACCGAGATGTGGGTGTCCCATCCGGGGGCTGAGAATTATTTTAAGGATCTTTGCGGAGCCGATAATGTCCACCAGCAGGTCGGGCATGATCTTGGCGCCCGAATGCAGCATGCGGCCGAGACTGCGCTAAAGACCTCGGACTCTGTTGTCATAGTGGGTGCAGATTGTCCGTCGGTTGACACGGCCTATGTTCAACAGGCGTTGTCGGCGCTTGCAGCACCGGATGTTGATGTTGTCCTGGGTCCGGCCGAGGATGGCGGATACGTGCTGGTCGCACTTAAAGAGCCGGTACCTGGTTGCCTGTTTCAGGATATCGATTGGGGATCTGACAGAGTGTTGGCGCAAACCCGGCTTGCGCTCCGTAAGAATGGAGTGCGCTGGCGTGAGTTGTCACCGCGTTGGGATGTCGATCGTCCGGCGGACGTGCAACGTTATCGGCAATTACTCAGGTCACGCTCTCACGCTGAAGTTGGGTTACAAATCGATTGATGGCTATCTGTACCGGGCGGGAAAGGTTACCGAAGCGAAAACCACAGGTGGTCTGATTGCTTTCCGGCGAATGATGTGAATACACAGCTTCCAGTGGGCATTCAATGTCTTGGCCGATCAGTGTCAGATTTATGTGGGCGTCCAGCTTTTCCAGCATTTCAAACGGCGGTGTTAACTTGCCTTCCAGCAGAATCCGGCAGCCGGTGGCTGACATATTCTGGACGCGGCCCATTAATTTATCTGATCGTTTATCGCTCTGCAGGCTGGCCTGGACCATCAATGTTCCTGGAACCCAGGCTCGGAAGGCATCACGGCGCTGCAAGTAAAGCATGCGGGATGGAAATGCGATTTCATAAAACTTGCCGCGGCTGTCTTCGCCAATGCGCACGACAGTTAACTCTTTGGCGTGAACCCGGATGCCATTGATTGATGCACGGAGGCTGAAGGGCGAGCCTTCTTCTGCACGTTTTCTGGCAACTGAATTGGAAAACTCGTCCAGCCAAAAGGTTCGGTTTTTCAGGCTTACATCCAGCACCATGCTGCTGTAAGGTGCGGTTGAATCCTCAAACTGGATGTTAACTGCCGAGCGATCAGACTGCAAAGTGCGCAGCACACTGTAGATGTCGCCGGTGGCGGTGTAATAGCGCTCGTCGTTGGCCATAGGACTGGACCTTCAGACGTTGCCGAGATCGCGTTTAACGGTACCGGCCTGCGTGCTGCCATGGCTCGTGTACAGGCCGTTAACAGCTTCGGTGCCACGCATGATATCCAGCGCTTTCTGGGTATTAAGTCGGCTGCGATGCACAATAATACTGTTGGTTTCGCTCATTTCGCGGCAGTGCCGTACTTTGTTTTCTATGTTCTCCAGCAATGTCGTCAAGGCGGTATCGGTGCTGTTTTCAAGCAGAACCCGCAATTGAGACAGGCTGGTGCGATCAGCCGGCGCGCCAGCCTGCTGTAATAATCGCCGTCGGTTGAAGTCGTTGGTTTCGATTGCTGTCAGCAGGGTCTGTTTTTGTTGAAGTAGTCGCGTCAGGTTCTTTAGATCACGGCGCTCCAGACAGTCGCGCTCAGCCTGCAAAACCTCGCTCAATTCGTCCAGCTGCAGCCGGTCCTGTTCGAGCATGTTGTGCAGGTCGCTATTGTTCATTCGTCTCCGTTCGGTGCGGCGCCGTTACTTTAATTCTTTTTCGAAGGCGAGGATCTTATCAGCCACCCGCTGGCTGTCAATCTGGTAGTCGCCCGTACTGATCTTGTCTTTGATCTGACTGACACGTGCTACATCGGTATCAGGCAGAGCCTTGATGCGTGTTTCCAGTGCTTGCAGATCGCTTGCCTGGCTGCTGATGGATACCGCATCGACAGGTGCCAGAGCACCACTGCCACCGTGTGCGTCAGTTTTGCCGCTGCCCGTGCCTGACCCTGATGCAGGTTGACTGCCCGGCTGCTTGACGGGTGAACGGCTGTCTGTCGGTGATGTCGGATTGCCGATCGATGAAATGCTCATAATCATACACCCTGGCTGACGCAGACCCTCAAACGGGTGCGTGCAGCGTTGATTGATTGACTTCTACTATCCGGTGTAGCGGCAAGCACTCTGGAAACTTTAGCCCCGATCATCGCTAAAAAACCACCTCGGCCACGCCGATTTCGCGAACTACTGCCTGCACCACACGCTCGGAGCTGTTATTGCGTACCGGTATCTGCTGGCCCGCTTCTCCATCCTGTAATGCTGTGCCTGTGTGGCGGATTGAGATACCGCCGCGCGAGGCGATCAGCACAACCGTGTCGCCCCGTTTCACCAGTACTGGTGCTGTCAACATATCCAGTGTCAACGGTGTGCCGTGGTTCACTGAACGGCGCAGCGCCTTGCCAACAATGTTTTCTGAAAGCCCCATAGTCTGCCCCCGAAGCTGACTGATATCAAGCTCTTCCATCGTAACATCATGGGGCTGGATAACGCTGCCGCGAGCTAATGCCCGCGCACTGACGGCAACCGGGCGAAATACTTTCACGTTGGCGGAGACGTAGCGGGTCCATGGTGAGGCGTCCTGGCACTCGACACGAACTGTAACCCGGCCACCATTACCGTTGCCAGGCTGATTGGCGGTGGCGGCAAGCGGCATACCACACACAGGAATCTGCAGACGTGCATCTATGGTGGACATTTGTATTTCAATGCGATCCGTGCTGCCCTGCCAATGCTCTTCCAATGCCTGCATGGCGGCTTGCTGCATGGCCTGGGCGCTATCACTGACCAAGGTCTGCGCTGTAATCTGTGTCCAGCAATTCCCTGTCAGTAGTACAAGCGTGAGTGATACCAGCCATGAACGGAGTCGCAGACAGTCAATTTTATGACGTTGTTTTACTGGAAACGAGATTGTTGGCTTCATAAGCGTTAAATTTCTGTCGAAAAACGGCGGCAAGGCCGACGAATTCATGAAACTCGAAGATGTGTTGTACTACCTGCGTAGGATATGCAAATGGCGTGCCGATAATCGCACTCAAAATTGAGTGTTTATTGCAATTTATACTTATGAAATCGGAAAATTGGACGATAACCGCAGCAAGAGAACTGTTATTTTGCGGGAGTTAGACATGGCTGGGGTACTCGATAGCGTCAATCAGCGCACTCAACTGGTGGGTCAGAACCGCCTGGAGCTATTGATGTTCCGGCTCAATGGCAGCCAGGTGTATGGCATTAATGTCTTTAAAGTCAAAGAGGTATTGCCATGTCCCAGCCTGAGTGTGCTGCCTCACAGCAACCGGGTTGTGCGCGGTGTTGCTTATATTCGTGGCCGCACTATTTCCATTCTTGATCTGAGCGCAGCCACCGGTGGCCGGCCACTGGATGACATCGCCAAGTGTTTTATTATCATCACTGAATACAACAATACCGTGCAGGGTTTTCTGGTGAAGGGGGTTGATCGCATTGTCAACCTGAACTGGGAAGCCATCCACTCTCCGCCCAAAGGCTCAGGCCGCGAACATTACCTGACGGCAGTGACGGAAGTTGATAACAAACTGGTTGAGATCCTGGATGTAGAGCGCATCCTGGCAGAAGTCTCTCCGGCGTCAGCGAGTCTTAGCGAGGCACTGGTCAGCAGTGGCAAGCGGGAAGACGCACTGAATACGGTCTTGATCGTTGATGATTCCAGTGTGGCGCGTGCCCAGATTCGTAAATGTTGTCAGTCGCTGGGATTTGAGACCGTTGTGCTGAACGATGGCAAACAAGCCTTGAAGCACTTGAAAGGCATGATTGCCGACGGGCAGAGTCCGTTGGATAAATACATTCTGGTCATCTCTGATATCGAAATGCCGGAAATGGACGGCTACACACTGACAGCCTCCATCAAAAATGATCCGGCTATGACAAACTTGCATGTCATGCTGCATACTTCGTTGAGCGGTGTCTTCAATCAGGCCATGGTCGAAAAAGTAGGAGCCGACGATTTTCTGGCTAAATTCCATCCGGACGAGCTTGCCAAGCGGGTTCTGAAACAGTTGGAATTGCGCCAAGCCGCTGCCTGATGACTATGGTAAACGACGCGTGGCAATCGATTGCCGACTCTGATTATCAGGCCTTCAGGGCCTTTCTGAGTCAGGCCTGCGGTATCGTTCTGGGAGACAATAAACAATACCTTGTTGCCAACCGCATGCGGCGCATTATGGAGGAATATCAGTTTCAGTCCCTCGCTGCATTAGTAAGCAGTATTAATCAGAACCGCCCTCATGGCCTGAAAGAAAAAGTCATTGATGCCATGACTACTAATGAAACCTTCTGGTTCCGGGATAGTTCTCCCTTCGAGGCACTGCGCGATGTTTTGCTGCCGCGACTGGTCACGATCGAGAAACGGCCGCATATCCGTATCTGGTCGGCTGCCTGCTCCTCTGGTCAGGAGCCATACTCCATCAGCATGATTATTGATGAATTCAAAGCGCGACACCCGGGCCAGTTACGTCGTGAACCAGAAATTATTGCCACAGACATTTCCATGACAGTGCTCAACAGCGCCCGACAGGCTGAATATGACAGTCTGAGCGTCAGCCGGGGGTTGAGTGCGGAGCGGCGTAGGCTTTTTTTTGAAGAGAAGGCCGGGGCGCGCTTTCACTTGAAACCCCACATCGTGAACCGGGTCAGCTTCCGGCAGTTGAACCTGCAGGACAGCTATGCCGGCATCGGACGCTTCGATATCATCTTCTGCCGGAATGTGTTGATCTATTTTGCTGCTGATCTCAAGTTGGATATTCTCAATCGCATGCAGCAGTCACTCAATCCGGCCTCCTACCTGATTCTGGGTGCATCGGAGTCGCTGCCGGCGGCGCTGGCGAGTCAATATGCGCTGGAGCGGGTGGGCGTTAATACCAGCGTCTACAAATCCTGAGAACAGCTATAGCCGTCCGGCCAGGTCTTGCCGCTTGCTCACTCTCATCCCCCCAATTGCCGCTGATTGACAGCATGAAGGTGGCAAATGCTTGCCGCTGATATGTATTTACCAGCCTAACTATCTGTATTTAAAGTTAAAAATATTATGGCATGGCTTTTGCTGTTCTGTTGTTGTCAACGCTAATCGACAATGATCAGACAGGAAAAAATTAATGGCCATCAACTTCTCTAATGCCCTGGGTATACACGAACAGGCACTGGTTCTGCGAACGCAGCGTACGGCTTTATTGGCCAATAACATAGCCAATGCCAACACGCCCGGATACAAGGCGCGCGATATTGATTTTGCTGCCATGCTGGCGCAGGCCAACGGTCAAAGCCGTGCGATCGGCATGGAGCGCACCCATCAGCGCCATCTGAGTGGCTCTGCTGAAGCCAGTTCACCTGAAATCCTGTATCGGGTTCCCGCACAGCCTTCCCTGGACGGTAATACCGTTGACGAGCAAGTGGAAAATGCCGAGTTTGCCCGCAACGCGCTGGAGTATCAGGCCACCTTCCAGTTTCTGAACAGCAAATTCACCGGCTTGCAGAAAGCCCTGAAAGGAGAATAAGCATGAGTCTGATGCAGATTTTTGATATTGCCGGCTCCGGCATGAGCGCCCAGTCGCTGCGCCTGAATACCACCGCCAGCAATATGGCCAATGCCAACAGCGCGGCCAGCAGTGCCGATCAAACTTACCGTGCTCGCCATGCCGTTTTTGCACCCATGATGAACGCGGCCATGCAGGATGTGTTTGCTGATAGCAATCTTCAGCAGTCAGCCGTTGGCGTTCGTGTAGCGGGTATCGTAGAGGACAGCCGTCCGTTGCAGCCGCGTTATGAGCCAGGCAATCCCATGGCGAATGAGGAGGGTTATGTGTACTACCCGAATGTGGATATCGTCGAAGAGATGACCAATATGATTTCTTCCTCGCGATCCTTTCAGATGAATGTTGATGTGATGACGGCCGCACGCACCATGATGCAGCGGGTCATGACATTAGGCCAGGCGTAAGGAGCGCATGATGGACGTCAATAACAACAATGCACTGAGCAGGGTGCTGGGTGACTACGCGTTACCAGAAAAGAAGGATACACCCAGCCAGGAGCTGGGCCGCGATGAGTTCCTGAAACTGCTGATTGCCCAGCTTGAAAATCAGGACCCGACCAGTCCGCAGGATAACGGCGAGTTTGTGGCACAACTGGCACAGTTTTCCCAGCTGGAAGAGTCACAGAAGATTACCCAGAGTTTTGAGCAGTTTTCATCCGCTTTCCAATCCACGCAGCATTTGCAGGCGACTTCTCTGGTTGGTCGCCCGGTTCACGTTCAGAGTGAAGTCACCATGCTGACCGACTCAGGTGCGGTGAGTGTGCTGGCTGACTTTGCAACGGCGGCGCAGTCAGCCAATCTGACTGTCTATGACAACAGCGGCACTGTGGTGGATAAATTTGCATTGGGTCCGCAGGAAGCCGGCAAACAGGAATTCTACTGGACTGGCACCGATGCTAACGACCAGCGCTATCCGCCAGGCGAATACCGCTTTGAACTCAGTGCCAATATTGGCGGCGTGACCGAAGTCGTGCCGACCTACCTGAGCGCCAACGTCAACAGCGTGACTATCGAAAAATCCGGCAATCTGACACTCAACCTGGCAGGTGTGGGTTCCGTGTCTATGTCAGACGTCATCCAGATTAACTAACTGATCGATCATAAAATACGAGGTGTCAGATGAGTTTTAACATTGGTTTGAGTGCCCTGAATGCGGCGCAGCAGGAAATCAACGTAACCGGTAACAACATCGCCAACGCCGGTACCAACGGCTTTAAGGCGGCAAAATCAGTTTTTGGTGACGTTTATGCGGCCTCGGTACTTGGCGGCGGCGGCACCCAGCAGGGCAGTGGTGTTTCCTTGCAGGAAATCAAACAGAGCTTTGTGCAGGGCAATATCAGTTTTACTGACAATACGCTGGATCTGGCGATTAACGGTGAAGGCTTTTTCATCCTGCAGGGTGAGTCAGGTATTGCCTACTCCCGTGCCGGTGCGTTTGGTACGGACAAAGATGGTTTCGTAGTCAACAGCGACGGCGAGCGCCTGCAAGGGTTCGCACCGTCAGACTCTGGCCAGGCGACCGGTGGTGGTCCTCTGTCTGATCTGCGGGTAACGACTGGTGAGATTCAGCCGCGTCCGACAACTTTTGTAGAAACGACCATCAACCTGGACGCAGCTGCACAACCGTCAACCATTATCGGTTCTAACTATGTTTCCAAAAATGGTGATGCCACCAATGTGCAAAGGATTGCAGCGGGTGACCCGGTGCGAAATGGCTATGAAGCAACAGCTATTAAAGTTATTGGCGCTGACCGTCAATTTCAGGTGTTGGAAGTACCTGCGAATGCCAGCGCCAACGCGGTTGCACAAATTTTTGCAGGTGCTACAGGTGTTTCTGCCACAGGTAAAACAGTCGGGTATGTCAGTGGTATTAATGCCGCAGCTGGCAGCAACCCAAGCTTCACGGTCAATGGCATCGCCTACACGCTGGATGAAACTAAACTTGGCCCGCCCTCAAACACCAGTTATCAGCAACAACTGGCCGATCAGATCAATGCGGGTTTTGGTAATCTGTCCGCGAAAGTTATAGATAATGGTGGTGTGGAAACTGTTGAAATTACGCACACAACGGGCGCTGATCTGGTGATTACCGGAGGAGTGGGCGGTAACGGTACGCTTAACCTGATAACCTCCAAGCGCCAACCTGATACTGGATTGTTTACTCCTCTTGGCGCAGCTGAGAATATCGATTTGAGTTCAGGCGAGACGCTGGTCATTGGCGGTATCGTGCAGTTCAGACTTGAAGAGAATGTTGAGTTCAAACTGCCGACTGATGCGGAAATGGACAATGGCGACCCGGCACCGACCGGCGTAGAAGCAAGCATATTTGGTGATATCTCTCAGCCTGAAGGTTTGTTGGGAGTTGCATTCGAGACCAATCAGTTCGATTCCAAAAATCCTGACACCTATTACCGTTCAACCGCTATCACCATTTACGACACTGTTGGTACACCACACTCACTGGCCATGTACTTTGTCAAAGAGCGTCCCGATGATACCGGAGACACTAACCTGTGGAGTGTTTACTTCGAGATTGATGGACGAAATATTGGTTTTGATCCTAACTCAGAAGATGGCCTGCCTGTGCCGGCCCGTTACGATCTGCGGTTTGATGAAACTGGTCGATATGATCCTAACCAGACCCCTATTGATATTACCAACTGGTTCCCGGTGGACTCGGCTGGCCGTCGAATCGGTGCCGGTCCGGTTCCGGGTGACCCCAACGTGGGGGAGCAACTCAATAACTCAAACTTCCGTATCGACCTGTCAGGAATGACGGCCTTCGGTGGCGACTTCTCCGTACAGAATAACGATCAGGATGGTTTCGCCAAAGGACAGCTAACAGGTCTTGAGGTGAACACTCGTGGCCTGGTTTCTGCGCGCTTCTCCAACGGACAGTCCCGTGTGCTGGGTGAGGTAGCTCTGGCTAACTTCGCTAACCCAAGCGGCCTGGCCAACCTGGGCGGATCAAAGTTTGCCGAAACCAGTGAATCCGGTGCGGCTTCTATTTCCGGTGCTGGTACTGCAGGTCTCGGTGCCATTCAGTCCGGTGCCCTGGAAGACTCCAACGTCGATCTGCCCACTGAGCTGGTGCAACTGATTATTTCGCAGCGCAACTATCAGGCCGCCGCGCAGATCATCTCGGCCACGGACGATTCCACGCAGACCATTATCAACCTGTAAGCCAGTTAGTCAGCCTGACCGGAGACCATCATGGATAAAGCACTTTACATCAGTATGACCGGAGCCTCGCAGACCATGCGCGCGCAAACGGTACACGCCAATAACCTTGCCAATGCCAGCACTACCGGCTTTCAGGCAGATCTGGCACAGGCGCGTTCCATGGCGGTTTACGGACAGGGCATGCCATCGCGGGTTTACAGCATGACTGAAAACCCCGGCACCGACTTTGCACGTGGCCAGTTGCAGCAAACCGGCAATGAGCTGGATATGGCCGTGCGCGGAGAAGGTTTTATTGCCGTGCAGGCCCCGGATGGTTCGGAAGCCTACACCCGCGCCGGCGATCTTGAGCTGACCGTGTTTGGTGAGCTGGTGACCGGCAGCGGTTTGCCGGTACTCGGCAATAATGGCCCTGTGGTGTTGCCACCTTTCGAGACCGTTGAGTTTGGCGAAGATGGCACCGTGTCTGTCCGTGAGCTGGGGCAGGGCGCTGAAGTACTGGCGGCGATCGATCGCATCAAGCTGGTTAATCCAGAGCCGCAGGACTTGATCAAAGGCACCGACGGCCTGCTGCGACGCAGAGATGGCGCGGATTCGCTGGCTGATGCCAATGTACAACTGGTCTCTGGCTACCTGGAAAGCAGTAACGTCAATGTGGTGGATTCCATGGTGGAAATGATGAGTCTGGCCCGTTCCTACGAGATGAATGTGAAATTTATTCAGACCGTGCAGGAAAATTCCGAAGCATCGGCACGGCTTTTGCAAATCCAATAACGAGTTAACAGAATCTTTCAGGAGTCGCTGATATGCACGCAGCACTGTATGTTTCAAAAACCGGTTTGAGCGCCCAGGACACTCGCCTGGCGGCTATCTCCAACAATCTGGCCAATGTTGCTACTACCGGTTTCAAAAAAGATCGTGTGGTGTTTGAAGATCTGCTGTACCAGATCCAGCGTCAGCCCGGTGCCAACTCCACGCAGAACACGGAGCTGCCGTCGGGTATGCAGATCGGTACCGGCGTGCGCGTCACTGCCTCCCAGAAGCTGTTTAACCAGGGTGCGTTGCAGACCACTGGCGAAGCATTGGATATTGGTATCAATGGTCGTGGTTTTTTTGAAATTGTCATGCCTGATGGAACTTCGGCCTATACGCGCGATGGTCAGTTCATGATCAATGCCAACGGTGAAATGGTGACCCCGCAGGGCCATTTGCTGAACCCCGGACTGACAATTCCTCAAGACGCACAGACAGTCACTATTGGTGATGATGGTGTGGTCTCGGTCAAACTGGCCAACCAGCCCGACACAGTTACTATTGGCAACCTGAACCTGGTGGATTTCATTAATCCGTCCGGCTTGCAGGCGCTGGGCGGTAACCTGTTTGCCGAGACTGTATCCAGCGGTAACCCACAGCAATCAGCGCCCGGTCAGAACGGAATGGGGAAATTGGTACAGGGATCGCTGGAAAGCTCGAATGTGGAAGTTGTTGAAGAGTTGGTGGACATGATTACGACTCAGCGTGCTTATGAGATGAACTCCAAAGTCATCTCCACGGCAGATCAAATGCTGCAGTTTGTCACGCAGAATCTTTAAACATTGATTTACCGGGATTGGAGAAGCGCCATGCACACCATATTCAGATTTGTCAGCCGTTTTGCACCCTTGCTGCTGTTGACCGCCTGCGCCTATCAGATGCCGCAGCCGCCCGCACCCGATGATCCGCGTTACGCGCCGGTGTGGGTAGGGCAGCAGCAGGCTGACGATGCGCTGGCAGGTTCCATCTATCGACCGTCCACGGCATTGAATCTTTACCAGCGCCGCGCTCATCGTCTGGGCGATGTACTGACTATAGATTTGAATGAGGCAACCACGGCCAGTAAGTCTTCCGGGACTTCGTTCAATCGAGAGAGTAGTAACAGCGTTGGCGACATGACGTTATTTGGTGCCAATATTGAAACCAACACATCAGTGGGCAGCAGTGCCGATTTTGGCGGTTCAGCCAACACCGACCAGAGTAATCAGCTGCGCGGTAATATCACAGTGACTGTGACCGATGTATTGCCCAATGGTCTGCTGGAAGTGCGCGGCGAAAAATGGCTGCAGCTTAACTATGGCGAAGAATTTATCCGTATCACCGGCCTGGTGCGCAAAGAAGATATCTCTCCGGATAACACCATTTCCTCTACCCGTGTTGCCGATGTGCGCATTGCCTACAGCGGCACCGGCTCCCTGGCCGATGCCAATCAGCCGGGCGTGTTGAGTCGCTTTTTTGTCAGCCGCTGGTGGCCGCTGTAGGTTTACGCGAGGAACAGATAATGTCAGTGATGAAATTTACCGAGCTTCGCAAGTCTTCATTTAGCAGTGTGCTCAGTCTGCTGTTGATCGCACAGCTTTGGCTGGGCAGCTCGCCGGCGCAGGCCGATCGTCTAAAAGACATCGCCAATCTGCAGGGCGTGCAGTCCAACCAGTTGGTAGGTGTGGGTCTGGTGACCGGTCTGGACGGCACGGGTGACCAGACTACACAGGCACCATTTACGGCGGAATCCTTTCGCGCCTATCTGGATCAGTTTGGCATTCCCATGCCAGCGGGACAGACTTTTCAGCTCCGTAACGTCGCGGTTGTGTCTGTGCAGGCCGAATTGCCAGCATTTACCAAGCCTGGTCAGACCATCGATGTAACAGTTTCCTCGCTGGCCAATGCGTCCAGCCTTCGCGGCGGCAGTCTGGAGCGAACCTTCCTGATGGGTGTGGATGGCGAAGTGTACGCCATGGCGCAGGGCAATCTGATTGTTGGCGGCCTGGGTGTCGAAGGTGCGGACGGATCGCGCATTTCCATCAATGTGCCCAGCGTCGGTCGCATCCCCGGCGGTGCCACAACCGTTAAAGAAGTTGAGACTGCTTTCAACATGGGCGACCACATCACCTTTAACCTGAAGCGTGCCGACTTCACGACTGCGCGCCGTGTCTCCAAGGCCATCAATGATTTTATGGGAGAGGGGACGGCGGCCGCTATTGATGCCGTGTCAGTACGTGTGCGTGCTCCTGTGGACTCTCAATCTCGAGTTGCCTACGTCTCTGAGCTCGAAAACATTGAGGTTGAACAGGGTTCTGCGCCCGCACGAGTGATTGTCAATTCCCGCACCGGCACCATTGTTATTGGCGAAAACGTGCGTGTATCCCCGGCTGCTGTCACACACGGCAGCCTGAGTGTCACCATTTCCGAAGGTTTTGGTGTAAGCCAGCCAGCGCCGTTCTCTGATGGGGAAACCGCCGTGCTGCCGCAGACAGACATCACAGTGGCACAGGAAAACAATCGTATGTTCCTGTTTGATACCGGCGCCACCTTGTCTGACATCGTGCAGGCGATTAATGCCGTGGGCGCTGCCCCCGGTGATTTGAGTGCCATTCTGGAAGCATTAAAACAGTCCGGCTCCCTGCGCGCCGACCTGATCGTGATTTAAGGACGCAAATCGATGAGCGCCACATTGTCAGATGCATCTGTTTTTACCGAGCTGAATGGCCTGAACTCCATTCGCCAGTTGGGTAAGGAAAATACCTCGCAGGCCATGCGCAAGGTGGCTGAGCAGTTTGAAGGTATTTTCCTGAGCATGATGCTGAAGGGTATGCGCGCCGGCGAAGACTCGCTGTTTTCGGACAATTACCTGAACAGCAATGAAATGAAGTTTCATCGCGAAAACATGGACAATCAATTGGCTCTGCACATGGCATCTTCCGGCGGCATTGGCCTGGCCGACGCCCTGCACCGGCAGTTGATGGCGCGTTATCCGGAAGAGGCGGCACGTGCCGCCGGTAGCGCAACCGAGCCTGCAGAGATGAATGGTGCGATTAATCCGCAGCGCCGCTTCAGTGGTCGCCCGGCAGCGATGTCGGTACCTGCGCCGCATGGCCAGGCCGCCGCCACCGCGCAACACTTTGAAACCCAGCAAGACTTTGTAAATGCCCTGCTGCCATTGGCTGAAAATGCAGCCGCCCGCCTGGGTGTGCAGCCGCGCGAGCTGATTGCTCAGGCCGCACTGGAAACCGGCTGGGGCCAAAAAATGGCTATCGGTGATAACGGCGAGCCAAGTTTTAACTTGTTTGGCATCAAGGCCGGCGCGTCCTGGCAGGGTCGTTCAGTCAGTGTCAGCACACTGGAGTTTCGCGATGGTGTGATGCAACGCGAGCGGGCAGATTTCCGTGCCTACAACTCCTTTGCTGAAAGCTTTGAAGACTATGTGACGCTGCTGAGCAGCCAGCCGCGCTATCAACTGGTGCTGGCTGACAGTGCCGACAGTCATGCCGGAAACAGCAGTCTGGGTCACCGCCTGCAACAGGCCGGTTATGCCACCGACCCTGAATACGGCAACAAAATTGAGAGTGTCATGAACAGCCCGGTGCTGCGTGATGGCTGGCAAGAGGTCAATCTTAGATGAGCGCTCTGTTAAATACAGCTATCACCGGTATTCGTCTTAACCAGACGGCCATGTCGGTCACCGGTCACAATATCGTCAACGCCAACACCGAAGGGTACACACGGCAGTCGGTGATTCAGAGTACCAATCCGGCGACCGCGACAGCAGCTGGCTATCTGGGCACTGGCGTCAATATTGACCAGATTAACCGTCACACAGAAAAGTACCTGGTTGATCAGGTCATCCGGGATATGGGTGTGCTTAGTGAGGCCGACGCTTACCTGGTAAATGTCTCGCAGGTCAACAATCTGCTGGCGGCTGATCAGACCAACCTGGCCAACACCATGAATGGCTTTTTTGATGCCGTCAATCAGGCTGTCAACGATCCCGGCTCCATGCTCGGCCGCGAGCTTCTGATGACCCAGTCGCAGCAAATGGTGGCCGGATTTAAAGCCATTGAATCTCGCCTGCTGGAGCAAAACAGCGCGGTTAACAAACAGCTACAGGGCGCGGCCGACAATATTACCTCCCTGGGTCAACAGATTGCCGCACTTAATAAATCCATTGGCGATGCTGGCAGCGGCAACGGTTCACCCAATGATCTGCTGGACAAGCTGGATGTACTGGTGCAGGAGCTCGGCCGTTACGTGAATGTCTCAACCGTTGCCCGAGACAACGGTGCGCAGGATATTTTTGTCGGCCAGGGACAAGCGCTGGTGGTCGGGACAGCCAGTCAAACGGTAAGAGCCATACCTGGCGCCACTGATGCGAGTCGCTTTGATCTGGTGTTTCAGAGTAAGTCCGAATCCAAGGTAGTCAACCGGCTGATGACGGGTGGTGAGGTGGGCGGTTTGCTGCGTTTCCGGCAGGATGCACTATTGCCAGCCATTGGGTCAGTGGGCCTGCTTGCCACTTCCATCGCTGCTGGCGTGAATGAACAAAACAAACTGGGCATGAACCTGGAAGGCAGTCTGGGCGGCAATATTTTTCGCGATGTGAACGATCCGCGCATCGCTGCGAGCAGGGTCAAGTCCTCACTCAACAATTTGCCACCGAATGACCGGGAGTTAAACGTCACCATCGAGTCGCTGGCTGATCTGCAGGTCAGTGACTACGAATTAAAATTTGATGGTCCCGGCAAAAAATATACACTCGTCCGGTTGTCTGACAACAAAGTGGTGGCCGATGGATTGTTGTCCGATGCCATGCCGCAATCTGTGAAAGTGGACGGGTTCAGTCTTAACTTTGAAGGCGGCAGTTATCAGGTCGGCGATCGCTTTTTGCTGAAACCGACCAGTAGCGGCGCGACCGATATGTCGGTTCAGATCAAGCGTGCAGAAGAGTTTGCCTTTGCGTCACCGATTCGCGTGCAGACCGGCAGTGCCAACCAGGGTGGGGCGAGGGTACTCAGTTCCCGGGTGATGAGTGTGGATACGCCGTTGTTCAGTAAAGACGGACAACTGACCCCACCGCTGATGGTACGTTTTACCTCGCCTACCACTTACGATGTTCTGAATTATTCCGATCCGGCCAATCCCGTACATACTGATCCGCCCATGCGCAATCTGAGTTTTGTACCGGGTTCAGACAACAGCCTGTTCCCGACGGAGCCTGGCGGACTGACGCTGACCAGCAACGGCCTGGCTGCTGGTGCCTTACAGGTGGGATCGGCAAGCAATGGTTATCCGGGCGAGGAGCTGCGCTTTCAGACGACTGACCCCGAAACCGGTTTTATCCGATATCAACAGCTAACAGTGGTCGCTGATGAAAGTGCGGCCAGTATGGCGCGTCGACTGTCCGGCCTGAATGGCGTGCAGGCAACGGCCTATACAGAAACGGTGATCGCGGGATTTGATGCCAGCGATGCCGGTAATGATCTGGTTATTCAATTAAACGGCAAGGATGTCACAACCGCCGGTTGGTTGTCTGGTGACCCGCTTAACAATATCGCCCCGGACCCATCCTATAGCGGCAATATGCCTGATTACCTGCGCGACAAGATAAACGGTAGTGCAGATCTGCAGGCGCAAGGTATTTACGCGCGCAGTGATGGCAGCAAACTGACTGTTTATGCCACCTCCGGCGTGGACCTCAATTTCAGTCTCAGTGGTGGCGGCTCGCTGACTGTTGATCAAGGTGCGGATCCGGCCCAAACGGTAAGTGCCGCCGATGTGGATCCACAATTTACTGTTGGTGGGAAATTGCAGATGCAACTGGCTGCCAATACCCAGGTCTTTTCTAATCGCAATGACGGCATAGTAGGCTCCACACCCGAGCTGAAAGCAAACTATCTCGGCATTGATGTGGTGATGGCCAGCGGCAGTGGTGCCGATGGTGCACCACGCGCTGGTGATACCTTTATGATTGGCTATAACCGCAATGGCAGTGCGGACAACCGCAATGGGCTGTCCATGCTGGCGCTGAACAGCAAGGCCATGCTGGGAGGAGAGAATCAGACCTATCAGGATGTCTACGGGCAGCTCGCTGAAAAGGTCGGTATTTTGACCAGCCAGGCGCGTGTTAATCAAAACGCTGGTGAATCTATGTTGCGTCAGTCCATGGATGCACTGCAGTCGGTAGCCGGGGTCAATCTGGAAGAAGAAGCCGCCCGACTGATTCAACTGGAACAACATTACAATGCGTCAGCTCGCCTGATTACCCTGGCGCGCGATCTGTTTGATACTTTGCTGAGGATCTGATCATGTCAGTCAGAATGTCGACCTATCAACTCTTCAGTCGTGGTCTGAATCCCATGCTGGATATTCAGCGTCAGGTCAGTAAAACTCAGGAGCAGATTTCCACCAATAAAAGAGTCCTGACTCCTGCGGATGATCCCATTGCTTCAACCCGAATTCTTCAGTTGAATCAGGAACTGGCTGGTCTCAAGCAGTTTAACAACAGTCTGTCGACATTGAACTCCCGACTGCAGCGCGAAGAGAGCGCTCTTGGCGGCGTCAGTGATCTTATTCAACGTGCCCAGGAGCTGATTGGTCAGTCTGGTAATGGTGCGCTGGACTTTGATCAGCGCAAAACCATCGCCGTTGAGTTGCAGGCCGTGGTTGATGGCATGGCGCAGTTTATGAACTCGCGTGACGCCAGTGGTGAGTATCTGTTCTCCGGTTATCAGGGCAACGAGCAGCCGTTTGTGAAAAATGCCGAGGGGCGTTATGAGTATCGAGGCGATGAAGGCCAGCGCTTTATTCAGATTGGCCCTGTGACGTCAGTAGCAGCCAATGACTCCGGACATGAAGTCTTCATGAAAGTCCGGAGTGCTGAACCTACGGCCAGGAGCAGTGCTTCTGAAACCAACCAGGCGCAGCCACCGGCTGCAATTGGTCGTCCAGTGATTCGCGATCAGCACGCATTTCAGGCGTTTTACCCGGAAAGCGTGGTTGTAGAGTTTAACCCGACCAGCAATATCAATCCGCCGGGCTTGAATTACACGATCAAACAGGCCTCTGATGGACGCGTCTTGGTGCAGGATAAGCCGTTTGCCAGTGGTGGCGAGATTGAAGTGGCAGGCATGGCCTTTCGCATATCAGGTAGTCCGGCAGTAGGTGATACCTTCAAGCTGGAGTCCAGTAATCAGAAAGGTCTGCTGGAGGGTCTTGAAGACTATATTGCGGATCTTCAGCGATTGGGTAACAGCAGTAGTGAGCGTGAGCAACTGGCTCAATCGATGCAGAGTACCATGCTGAATCTCACCAATGCTCAGGATCAGGTAATCAAAACGACCAGCGCTATTGGTGCACGCCTCAATCAAGTAGATGCCGCCAAAGCCAGCAATGAGGATTTTGAGCTGGTGGTGCGTACTACCTTATCTGAACTGTCAGATCTGGATTACGCCAAGGCGATCAGCCAGCTTACACAGGAGTCGTTTGTGCTGGAAGCAGCGCAGGCCACCTTCACCCGCATTAATCGAATGTCGCTGTTTAACCAGATTTAAACAGCGATTAAAGTTTACGACTTTTCTGTCGATACATACTGCTGGATGCGATTTTTCATCGACTTGAGCCGCTGTGCTTCAGCACCTAGTTGCTCACGATTTTTTTCTACCATCTGAATGATTTTGCGATCCTGATCACAGATTGTTTTGATGTCAGATTGAATTTTCGAAATCAGTTCCGGGTGCGGCTGTGCTAAAAAAAACTGCTCGATCAACTGATCACGATCCTGTTGCAGACGCTCCAGACGCGACCAGTTTTTTTGTTCGGCAAGTTGCACCAATTGCTGACTGGCATCCAGGATTTTCTTCCAGCTAATCCATTGATCAGTAATTGATTTATCATGATTTTCCGGTTTGCTCATGGTGCGGGTATCTGCCTGTATTGTTAGTGGCTAATTCAGTAGCTATATAAAAGTCTGCAGGTAATAGCAGTTTGATTACTTGTAACATAGTCAAAAAAAATCCTAAAGAAAAAAAATTTCTGTCGAGCCCCGACAAATTGAAAAAAAACGTCTAAAGCTTTGTTTTCCTGTGTCGTTAAACGAAGTAACGCATGTGATGTGATATGCGGTCCGGTTTTAATGTGTAAACTCAGGAGTAAACAGCATGGCTCAAGTCATCAATACAAACATTGCTTCACTTAACGCGCAGCGTAACCTGAACAGTTCTCAGGCCGGTACCAACCAGGCTCTGGAACGTCTGTCTTCCGGTCTGCGTATCAACAGTGCAAAAGACGACGCCGCAGGTCTGGCGATCTCCACGCGCTTCACTTCCCAGATCAAAGGTCTGAACATGGCGGTTCGTAACGCCAATGACGGTATCTCTCTGGCTGAAACGGCTGAATCCAGCATGGGCTCCATGACAGACTCTCTGCAGCGTCTGCGCGAACTGGCGGTACAGTCTGCTAACGGTTCCTACAGCGATGCGGATCGTCAGCTTCTTAACGAAGAAGCTCAGGCACTGATTGCTGAAGTGGGCCGCGTCGCTGATACAGCCAACTTTAACGGCGTTAAACTGCTGGATGGTTCTTACAATACGAACTTCCAGATTGGTGCGAATGCCGGTGAAACTATCGAAGTTTCTATTGGCAAGTTGAGCACTGATGCATTGGGTGTGGCTGAAAAGAGCGGTTTGACCGCGTCTGCAACAGATTCAGCGTTGTCAGTTGGCAACCTGACCATCAATGGTGTAGCCGTCGGTGCCTCTAAGGCGTCTGATGATTCTGCATCTACCGACAATAAGGCAGGCAGTGCGATTGCCAAAGCCGCTGCTATCAATGCAGTGTCTGATCAGTCTGGTGTGACTGCTGTTGTTGACGAAAACCTTGTCGGCGGCACCTCAATGACTGGCGCCGGGGCTTCAGGCAGCGTGACCATTAATGGCACGGAAATCACACTGACGACTACTACTGACACAGCGGCAACCCGTACATCAGTGGTTGATGCAATCAACGCTCAGTCAGGTTTGACCGGAGTGACGGCTATCGATACCGGGGACGACTCTCAGGGTATCGAGCTGGTTGCAGCTGATGGTCGCAATGTACAAATATCTTTTGACACTGTCACGGCTGCTGCGACAGGACTGGCTGCCGCCGGTACTTATGAGGGCGGCGTGACTCTGGTGGCTAATGCGGGTGTAGACGAGATTGTGATCGGTGGTACAGCGACTGCTAACGCAGGTCTGACAGCTGGTACCTATTCTGCTTCAGTCGCTGCGACAAGCACTGAATCTCGAACGCAAGCCGACAATGTGGTGCCAGATGCCCTGGTTGCAGGTGACCTTGTCATCAACGGCGTGGGTATCGGAGCGGCTGTCGCAACTGACGATACAGCGTCCTATGCCGGCACAGAATCGAGCTCCAAAGAAGCTTCGGCAATTGCGATTGCGGCGGCGGTTAACCGCTCGTCAGCGGAAACCGGCGTGACTGCTGTTGTCAATGAAAATATTGTTAGCGGAACCAGCACAACCAGCGGTGCTGCAGCCGGCGACCAGGGTACTCTGTTCCTGAATGGTGAGAGCATTACCCTGACTGTAGGTGCTACTCTGGAAGATAGTCGCACAGCGGCTGTAGCGGCAATCAACGCCGTCAGCGGCAACACAGGTGTTGTGGCTACAGATACCGGAACAGGTCTGTCATTGTCAGCAGCGGACGGCCGCAACATCGTCATGTCACTTGACGATGATGTGACTAATACTGTTACCGCTGCAGACTTTGGTATTGCGACCGCAGCCGTGTTTGCCGACAATGCCGCTACCGCTGCAGACGGTGTCACCTCTTATGGCACTATCACGCTGCAATCTGCAGGGCAGTTTACAGTATCCAGCGGCAACAACGGCAATGCCGAACTTGAAGCGCTTGGTTTCGAGGTAGGTACTTTCGGTGGTGCGGAAGCAGGTCAATTCCTGAAAGATGTTGACCTGTCTACCCAGGCTGGCGCAACGGAAGCTCTGGCTGCTATCGACAATGCCCTGGCGTCTATCACAGCGTCACGTTCCGAGCTGGGTGCGGTGCAGAACCGCTTTACAGCGACTATCGAGAACCTGTCAGCGACCTCCGAGAAGTTTGCAGCCGCCAACTCTCGAATCCAGGACGCAGACTTTGCGGCTGAAGCTGCCAACCTGGCTCGTAGTCAGGCCCTGCAGCAGGCGGGTGTCTCCATGCTGGCGCAGGCCAACGCTCAGAGCCAGCAGGTACTGCAGCTGCTGGGTTAATTTCCCGAAAAGTAAGCTAAAGTCCTAAAGTCCGCCCGGCCGCTACCGATAACAAGGTAGACGCCGGGCGGATTTTTTTGTGCCAGACGTGCTGGTGAGTGTTTTTCTGTGGCAGATACACGTTTTCTTGGAGACCTGCTGTGAGTGAAATCAGTATTACCCGGTTTCAGCCCGCACCCGTAACCCGGGGGAAGGTCAATTCTGTTGAATCTGTGGAGAATGATCTTGACGCTAATCCCAAGCGTCGTAATCCGCAGGAAGATGTGCACAAGGATTCTCAGCACAAGGGTTCTGGAAACAAGCAGCAACAGCGCCAGGAGTCACAGCCAGCGCAGCGTTTCACTTCAGCAACTCCGGGCGCGAAATCAATGCTTTCCGAACCGCCTCTTGAAGACGGTGAGCTGGAACAGGCGGTATCGCGCCTCAATGAGTATGTGCAGACAGTAAAGCGTGATCTGATCTTTGATATCGACCCGGAGAATCAGGAGCCGTCGGTGACGGTGGTGGATCGGGAGTCGCGCAAGGTGCTGCGGCAGTTTGACAGTAAAGAAGCACTGGAGTTGGCTAAAAAGCTGGAATCCCAGGAGCCGATTTCTCTTTTTAAAACTCAGGTTTAAGATTCTCGCTCGAACAGATATAAAAAGGCCGACAATTGGTTTGTCGGCCTTTTGCTTGTGGCATGGCTTGCTTCGCTCAGTGTTTTCAGTTTGCGGCGTCTTCAGCCGCCTTGCGAGCTTCTTCCTCAGCCATGCGGGCGCCGGCCAGCGTACCAGCCAGAGCGTAGTTGCCCTCGTGACAGGCATACTCAAACAACGGATCATCATACGCAGTCAGCGCCAGTTCGCCGGTGAAACTGGATTCAAACACAGTCGGATCATCCACGGTGAAACTGTAAATGATCTTGTGGTCTGATTCTCGACGGAATCGCTCAGTCACTGTCAGATTCTCCGAGGCACCACGGAAACTCTGCCAGGGGTTAAAGTGGCGGGTTTCTACCACCAGCGTGTCACCTTCCCAGCGTCCAATGGAGTCGCCCATCCATCGGTTCATTACGTCAGCATGGGGGTCATGATCATCCTGTATTTTAATGATGCGGGCATCATTAACCATCTCCACGATGATGGTGACATAGCCAGGTGATTGCACGATCTGGTAGTGACTGTTGTACATCACTGGCAGCATGGGCGGCCCGGAGTTCGAACCGAAGGCGAGCAGGCAGCGCTCACCTACACCACGACCCTCGGGGCCGTCGAAGGGGTCCGGGCCGGTGGCGCGCTCACGGGCGCGACGCTCCAGAAATTCCTCGGTATAACCGGGCATCTGGCCATCGGGCGGGTCGATAATGATGGAGGTACGGAACTCTCCGTTGATGGTGGGCATAAACATACCACGGTCGGTCCAGAACAGGTCGTAGTTGCCGACAGGAGGTAGATCCACGGCTGGTGGTGGTGGCCGGTTGGGATCCAGGGGTTCGTTATCTTCTTCCACAGCCTGCTGGGCGGCACGTTCCAGCTGGAACGCCTCTTCGCGAGTATAGGTCTGGCGGGTGCCCAGCTCGCGTGGCCGGGTCAACGGCGTTACCGTGGCATTACGCCACACACCCTGCAGATCGGGTACGCCGTCCCAGGTGCGGGGCGGGGTGTAGTCCTCCTGAGCCAGCGCGCCTGATGAGAGCATGGCGGCTGACAGAGCGCTGGCACCCAGCAGCGCGAGACCGCTGGCGAGTGTTGGTCTACTGAACATAGCTTCTTCTCCTTATAAGGTAAGGCCGATTCTAGCCGGACAGGGGCTGACACTCAATCCCCTGTGCGACAGCGTGTGTGACGGCTTGTGACTAACCGGGGACGGCAGACAGCGGCAAGGCTTTGCCGCTTAAGGGTCAAGATTCTCCGCTGCTGACCGATACATGGGGAGTAAGTGGCTGATATTACAGTCCCGGCTTAGCTGGCTCGTAATTTGCTTTATCAGCGCAAAGTGCTTGATCACACGAAAGGACACTATGGCAACTATTCAATCCTTGGGTATCGGATCCGGGCTCCTGACCAGCGAACTGCTGGAGCAGTTGGTCGAGGCGGAGCGTGCGCCAGTCACCGCGCGACTGGATCGGGATCAGGAGATCACCGAGGCGCGACTGTCGGCTTTCGGAGAGGTCAGCAGTGTGCTGGGCGAATTTAATACAGCGGTCAAGCAGCTCAACAATATTTCTGCCTTCAACGCCAGTCAGGCTAATAGCAGTAACGAGTCTGTGTTGACCGCCACCGCCAGCAGTGTAGCCGCCGACGGCAATTACAGCATCAACGTGCAGCAACTGGCGCAGCAGCATACCGTAGCCTCGCAGGCTTATGCAGCTACCACCGAGACGGTGGGGCTGGGCACACTGACCTTTCGCTTTGGTACAACAACATTCGATGAGTTCGATAATTATCAGAGTTTTGCTGTCAACCCGGAAACTCAGTCGCGCTCTATTACCATCAATAGCAGTAACAATACACTGGCCGGTGTTCGTGATGCTGTGAATAAGGCGAATTTCGGTGTTCAGGCCACCATTGTTGATGACGGTACGGGTTTCCGCTTGCTGTTTACCACCGAAGAAGGCGGTGCCAATAACAGCATGGAATTGACTGCCACTGGTTCAGCCTCGTTCGAGGCCTTTAACTATAACCTGGCCAGTCAGGAGATGTTGCAGACCCAGGCAGCCCAGGATGCACAGTTTACGGTTAACGGTCTGGCCATTACCCGCAGTGACAACCTGGTGGGGGGAGTGATTCCGGGTGTGACCCTGAACCTTAAAGGGGTCTCAAGCGGACCTGCGACCCTGAGCATCAGTAAAGATCCTTCAGACCTGATGGATAAAGTGCAGGGCGTGGTGGACAGCTACAACGCCCTTAAAACCGTGACGGATGTGTTGACGGCGTTTGATCCGGATGCCGGAGATAATGGGCAGGGCAGTGTGCTGACCGGTGACCGTGGCATACGCACGGTCATGAATCAACTTAACTCGACCTTGCGCTCGTTTACTCTGGGCTCAACTTATGGATCTTTGGCTGAAGTGGGTGTGACCACCAACCAGTTTAACAACTACATGATGGAGTTCGACCGCAGTGCTTTTGAGGAGGCATTTCAGGCGGATCCTGAAGCCATCACAGCCTTGTTTGCGACTACGGGTATACCCAGCGACGAAAGCGTGTCATTTGTCTCAGCCAGCAGTGCCACTCAACCCGGTAGCTATAGCCTGGAAATTACCCGCATGGCCGAGGTCGGTCGTTATCAGGGTATCGCTGTCGCTGCCCTGGACGCTGGTAATATCGAGATTACCGATGCCAACAACAGTTTTAATATTTTTCTCAATAATGTCGAGGTCAGCATTGATCTGACCGAAGGCACCTACGCCACCGCGGACCTGCTGGCCGAAGAGTTGCAGCGGCAGATCAACAGCAATGCTGAGCTGATCAATTCCGCAAATTCCGTCACGGTAACCTACAACAGCGACGAGTCACGCTTTGAGATGACCTCCAACCGCTACGGCAGCGAGTCGGTGATTCGCATTATTGAGGCAGATGCAGAAACCTCTGCCACGCTGGGACTGGTTAAAGAGGGGCAGGGACCCTACCAGGGGCGCGAGCTGTCTGGACTGTCGACGGCAGATGGTCAAAGCAGCAGCAACTTTATTACGCCATTGCTGGTGGACAGCGATACCCAATACAGTCTGTCTGTGAATGGCATCAGTACGGGACTTTTGGCGTTGCCTGGCGATGCCGGTACGCCGGTGACTTACAACACGCCCGATGAGTTAACCGCCGCGCTCAAGTCTCAGATTGATGCCGCACTGGCCGGTGATAGCATCAGCGTGAATGTTGACTATGTCTATAACAGTGATGATTCGACGGCGCGACTGGTGTTCTCCACCGCCAATGCCGGCGATGAAATCATCTTCAGTGATATCAACCTGGCCAGTGCCACGCGACTGGGCCTGTTTGAGGGGCACGGCGAGCCGGTTACCTCGATTCGCGGTACCGATGTGCAAGGTCTGATCAATGGCATTGAAGCGCAGGGCTCGGGGCAGGTGCTGGTGGCTTCCACTGGCGAGAATCCAGCCACGGCGGGTTATTACCTGAATGCGGCGCATGGTGATCTGTCGACCAGCACGGCAGCAGACAAGTTCCGCCTGCGGGTGGATGGCGTGCTGTCCGGATCCATCACCCTGGGTGTACTGGCTAATACGGATAGCAATGCCGTGGCCGAGACCCTGCAGACGGCGATCAACAATGATCCGGCGCTGATAGCCGCTGGCAAGTTGGTGGCTGTGACATATGATGCGGAGGTGGGCGGCTTCAAGGTGACCTCCGGCAGTCGTGGTGACAACTCCTCGGTGACCATTTCCAGTCTGGAAGGCAATGCCGCGGCGGTCTTTGGTTTTGCCACAGGCAACGGGGCCAACGGCCAGGCGGGCGCGGCGGCCAGCGGCACTGCCGATGCAGCTTCCGGACTGCGCGTGCGTATTACCGACGGTGAGGTCGGCAGTCGCGGCACGATCGACTACTTTCGCGGTGTCGCCAGTCGCCTGACGGCACTGGTTGACTCCATGCTGGGCAGCGAGGGGGTGCTAACCGGTCGTCGTGATTCATTGAATGCCGAGCTTGAGCGCATTGCTGAAAAACGTCAGGAGTTGGAGGAGCGGCTGGCGGCGACCGAGCGCCGTTTGCAGTCATCCTTCCTGGCCAATGACATCATTATCTCCAATTTCAATAACACGGTGAGTTTTCTGGAATCGCAATTGCCGATGCTGGAAGCCATGATGACCCCGAATCGTAAAAAATAATCTGATCTGACGAGGAAAAACCCATGTACGCACCCAACAGCGCCATTGCCCAGTATCAACGTGTCAATAATGTTGGCTCGGTAGAAGGTGCCAACCCCCATCAACTGATTCTGATGCTGATGAACGGCGCTCTGGAGCGATTGACTCAGGCTCGTGGTGCCATCGAGCGTCGTGATATTGCCCTGAAAGGTGCCATGATCGGCAAGGCTACCACTATCATTGGCGGTCTGCAGGGCAGTCTGGATCGCAATCAGGCACCGGACTACGTGGATAATCTGGATCGCCTTTACGATTACATGCAGCGCCGCCTGCTGGAAGCCAACCTTAAAAACGACGTGACCATCGTTGATGAGGTCTCTGATCTGCTGAAAACCCTGAAAAGCACCTGGCAGGAAATTGATCCAGCTCGCAAATCGGCATGATGACCCTGTTTTAACCCATATTGATGTTTGACGCCGAACAAGCGCTCATTGTCTAATTGAGGCTTTTGAAGGCAGAACAATTTGCGTGCTCACCATCTGGGTGAGCCGGTATGGGCATGACACGAATATTACTGATTGAAGACAGCAAAAAACTCAGCCACGATCTGGAAATTGTGCTGCAGTTTCTGGGTGAGTCCACGGTCACTGTGCCACGTACCCGGTGGTCTGAACAGCTGTCCGAGCTGCAGATTGAGCCAGACGAGCTGAAGCTGGTGCTGGTGGGTCACTACAAACCATCTTTGATGCAGACGCTGCTGGAAGAACTGGTGGCCTGGCATGATGGCATACCACTGGTGATTCTGGGTGATCAGGACATGCCCGGGCTGCCAGATGCGGTGCTTAACCGTCTGGTCGCCACGCTACCCATGCCGCTGAGTTATCAGCCCATGCTGGATGCGCTGCACAAAACTCAGGTTTACGGTGATCATTATGCGCGCCTGCGCGAGATCGGCAAGGTGCGCGACTACAATATGTTCCGCAGTCTGGTCGGCGACAGCCCGGCGGTGCAAAAAATCCGTCAGGTCATGTCGCAGGTGGCCAATACTGAGGTCACGGTGCTGATTACCGGCGAGTCGGGTACCGGCAAGGAGGTAGTCGCCCGCAATCTGCATGCTAACTCGGCGCGCTCAACCAAACCTTTTGTTCCCATTAACTGCGGTGCCATTCCTCCCGAGCTGCTGGAAAGCGAACTCTTTGGTCACGAAAAAGGTGCGTTTACCGGCGCAATTTCCACCCGTGTTGGCCGTTTTGAGCTGGCTCAGGGCGGCACACTGTTTCTGGATGAGATCGGCGACATGCCCCTGAATATGCAGGTGAAACTGCTGCGGGTGATTCAGGAGCAGTGTTACGAGCGGGTGGGTGGTACCAAGACCATGCAGACCGATGTGCGCATTCTGGCCGCTACCCATCGTAATCTGGAGGACATGATCAGCGAGGGTAGTTTCCGCCAGGATCTGTTTTATCGTCTGAATGTGTTTCCCATCGAGATGCCTTCGCTGCGCGAACGTGCCTCCGACATTCCGCACTTGCTGAACGAATTGATCAGTCGGCTGGAGCACAGCAAACGTGGCTCTGTGCGTTTCAACTCGTCAGCCATCAAGGCGCTGTCGCAGTATGCCTGGCCGGGCAATGTGCGGGAGCTGGCCAACCTGGTGGAGCGCATGGCTATTTTGCATCCGCATGCCGTGGTGGGTGAGAACGATCTGCCCGAACAGTTCCGGCGTCCGCTGGATGTCGCGCTGGCTGATGAGCCACCAGCTATTCCTGTGGGCAGCACGCCGGTCGCCGACGAAAACAATAGCGCCGGTGGCATGGCCGAGATGATGCTGAGCAGTGGTAATGTTGATAACAGCCATTTGCTGCCGCTGAATGGCCTGGATCTGAAAGAGTATCTGGCCAATCTTGAGCGCAATCTGATTGAGCAGGCGCTGGATGACAGCGGTGGTGTGGTGGCCAGAGCGGCCGACCGACTCAATATTCGCCGCACCACACTGGTGGAGAAGATGCGCAAATACGATTTGCAGCGCTGACGCAAATGGGTCGAAATAGCGCCGCCGTATGGCGTAACCGGAATATTATTGATTCATCTCAATGGATTTAAGCAATAGCTCGGTGCGCGTGCCGCCTTCCACCTGTTCCAGTCGGGCCAGAGTGTATTCGTGATCGACGGCCAGCCAGATGGTCGTGCTGCGGTCACGCTCTGGTGCACGTACCCTCTCAATTTTTAGAGTATCGACTTCACCAAGCAGTGTTTCTATGCGCTCTGCCCCCACGATGGTGTAGGTGTGAATATCCACTTCATTCCAGTCCATCAGTTCGTATTGTAGCGTCTGGCCGCCGGCAGTCAGGTCGGTGGTTTGCGCCAGACGCAGCAGATCGGCACTCATTTGTGCGGTAAAGCTCAGATTATCCAGCAGTCCGCCTTGCAGCTCTGCCTGTTTCTGTCGCTCATCGCGGTTCATCATCGCAATCGATGAGTCCCAGTCAAAACTGATGCGCTCATCGCGCTTGCGCACGCCGCCCTGCCGGTAGTGATAGTCCAGCGGTACAGCGCCCCGGTCGCTCCAGTTGAATTGACTGCTTTCTTCCACGGAAATCAGGGTGGCACCCAGTACCGACAGCTCCAGTCCGTGACGAACGTGGTAGCTGTCGTCTTGCTGCAGATTGAGCTGGCGGTAGGCCTCGGTGCGAAAACCCATAGCGCGGGCCTGATAGGTAGCAGCGTAAGGTGTGGGGGCGGGCAGGGCAACGCCATCAAGTTCGATGCCGGATTGCGCCAATGATGTAGATGTGGCCATTAACAGACTGCTGAACAGGGCGAGCTTTCCGGCCATCAACATGCAAGTGCGAGTGTTGGTCATGCAAATCTCCTGGTCTGTCCCTTGATATCTGTGTGTCGCCCGGCTGATTTTTTCGTTGCCCTAGCTGATCGGGTCGCGAACACCTTGCGGCGGCAGGATCTCTCCGTCCAGCTCGGGTCCCTGTGCTGTCAGGCGCAGACGTCCGGCGGCAAACCACGCAACTACCTGCGGGTAAATGCGGTGTTCCTCAACGGCCACACGCTGCTGCAATGATTCAACGCTGTCCTCAGCGCCGATCTGGATCACAGCCTGTCTGACTACCGGGCCACCGTCAAGTTCCTCAGTGACAAAGTGCACACTTACCCCATGCTGGCGCTCACCAGCCTCCAGCACCCGTTTATGTGTTTGCGTGCCTTTATAGGCCGGCAACAACGATGGGTGGATGTTTAACAGTCTGCCCTGATAATGCTGAACAAAACCTGAACTGAGAATGCGCATAAAGCCGGCCAGCACCAGCAGGTCCGGCTTGCACTGGTCGATCAGTTGAATCAGCGCGGCATCAAAGGATTCACGGCTGTCAAAACTCTTGTGATCCACTACCTGAGCGGCAACGCCTGCGGCTGCGGCGCGCTGCAGCCCGAAGGCTTCCGGGCGGTTGCTGATGACGGCAACAATGCGGTAATGGCTGTTGGCCTGCGCATCCAGCAAGGCCTGCAGATTGCTGCCATTGCCTGAAATCAGCACCACCACCCGGCATGGCCGCGCGGGATTGTGTGCCTCACTCATGCATATTGACCTGTCACATTGACATGCGGTTTTTGCTGATCACTGTCGACGATCCTCCCGATGATCGCGGCGCCGCGGGTCATTTGGCTCAAAATTTCCACCGCCTGTTCAGCGTCTTTCTCGGGCACGCAGACAATCATGCCCAGGCCGCAGTTGAAGGTGCGCAGCATTTCGCGTGGCGCAATATCGCCGTTGCTCTGCAGCCAGTCGAAAATCGCCGGGCGCTGCCAGCTATCGCTGTCGATGTTGGCCTGCGTGTAGTCGGGCATGACCCGCGGCAGATTTTCCAGAATGCCACCGCCGGTAATATGTGCCATACCGTGCACGGGCACCTGCCTGATCAGCTCTTGCATGGCTTTGACGTAAATTTCGGTGGGTGTCAGCAGAACTTCACCCAGGGTGGAGTCACCAAAAGGATCGTCCAGTTTTGCACCGCTTACCTCAATGACTTTACGAATCAGCGAGTAGCCATTGGAATGCGGACCTGACGAGGCAATGCCGATCAGGCAGTCGCCACTCTGAACCTTGTCATTGGTGATGATGCCGTCTTTTTCAACAACACCGACGGAAAAACCAGCCAGATCATAGTCACCTTTCTGATACATGCCTGGCATCTCGGCCGTCTCGCCACCAATCAGTGAGCAATTGGCCTGGCGGCAGCCTTCACCTATGCCGCTGACCACTTCGGTGGCAACATCCACATTCAGACCACCTGTTGCGTAATAATCCAGAAAGAACAGCGGTTCGGCACCGCAGACAATCAGATCATTTACGCACATGGCCACCAGGTCAATGCCGATGGTGTCATGCCTGCCCATGTCAATCGCCAGCTTCAGCTTGGTGCCCACGCCGTCGGTGGCGGAGACCAGCACCGGTTTCTGATAACCCTGTGGCAGCTCACACAAGGCACCAAAGCCACCCAAGCCGGACAGTACTTCGGGACGACGGGTGGATTGAGTGACCGACTTTATCTTTTCCACCAGCGCATCGCCGGCATCGATATCCACACCGGCGTCTTTGTAGCTGAGGCCTGTCGTTTTAGGGTCGGACGGGGCATTGTGATTAGTCATGGTGGTGGTCGCTGAGTCCTTGTATATTGAATGCTGGGAGTAATGATTTTACAGGCCGCGTATTTTAACAGTTGGCGCACTCTTCGTCAGTCGATTATTATGCGCGCATGTCTGATCTTACTTACAAGCCGCAAAAGTGGTTGTCGATGCAGGTGCCGTTGGCAATTTTACGGTCGCTGGGTGCATTGATTCTGATATTGATGAGTCTTGCCGCACAGGCGCTTCCGGTGCAGGGCCTTTACGAAAGCGAAATTGCTGTGAGCAATCAGAGTGAGGCTGAACGGAATCGGGCCTATCGCCAGGCACTGGAGCAGGTGGTTGTCAAAGTGACTGGCGAGCGGCGCTGGCTGGACAATGCTCGTATTGCGCAGGCACTGAGCACGGCTGGCAGCTATGTGGCTGAAGTCAGCTACCGGGCAGAAAACATGCAAGGCTGGATTCATGTGCGATTTGATCAGCGTCAGCTGGACGCACTTTTGAATCAGGAAAACATTCCGGTCTGGGATAACAACCGTGCCTCAGTCCTGATGCTGCTGACCATTCAGGCAGCAGATGGTCGGCGACAAATGCTCAGCTCCAGTTCTGAACATGATTATCTGGAACAGGCAAAGCAGTTTGCTGACAGGAGAGCTGTGCCCGTGTTGTTCCCTCTTCTCGATTTGACCGACCGGCGGCTGGTTAGCAGCCAGCAGGCCTGGGATCTCAGCAATGAGGCACTGAGCGCTTTGGCTGAGCGTTACGCGGCTGACAGTATACTGGCGGCCCGTATTCTGGAGACCGCCGATGGCCAGCAAGTGGGTCTGTGGAAGTTTTTGTTTCGCGATTCAGAGACTGTTTTTGATCACATTGCCATGAGCAGCGAGGCTTACATGGAAATGCCGCTGGATCGGGTTACTAACCGCCTGGCACAGCATTTTGGTCTGGTGTTAAGCGAGTTTGACCGGCGCGAGCAGGTGACGGTGCGAGTGGATGGCGTCGGAACATTAAGTGATCACCGACAATTGGTAAGTTACCTGGAGTCGTTGACTGTGGTGCGTTCTGCCAGGGTGGCGGCACTGCATGGCGATTCGGTTGAGTTGCGTCTGGATCTGGCCGGCAATCAGCAGATACTGGCGGAATTTATCAGTCTGGGGCGTGATCTGCAGACGGTGAGCGCTGCAAACGATGCACGGCAAACGGCTGACCTGCATTATCGATGGACGCGTTGATGACCGGTCGTGCGCCCAGGCAATTATCACTGCGCGTCAGTCTGGATGATGAGGCCACTTTCAGTAATTTCTTTGTCCCTTCCGATAGCGCTACGGGTGCGCTGGCTGTCAAACATCTGCAGCAGCGCCTGTTGAATTGGCAACAGTGTGAGGCGCGCAAGGGTGCCACATTGCTGGAGGATTTTACCTGGCTGTGGGGTTCACAGGGGGCGGGTTGCTCACATTTGCTGCAGGCTGTCTGTCACGCTGCGGATGAAGCAGGGCTGAAGGTTTTTTATCTGGATTTTGCGGACGCGGACTCGCTTCGCCCAGAAGTACTGGACGGTCTGGAACAGCTTGATGTGCTGTGCCTGGATCATCTGGATCAGATGCCGGCACAGTCCGCCTGGGAACAGGCGCTGTTCGGTCTGTACAATCGTCTGGCGCAGTCTGGCTGTGCCCTGATCGCGGCCGCTTCGCGCAGTCCACAGCAGATGTCGTTTATGTTGCCCGATCTGCTCTCGCGGCTGCAGTCTGCTGCGGTATTTTATGTGCAGGTGCTGGACGACCAGCACAAGGCTGCCGCGCTGCAGATGCGGGCAATACGGCGCGGGTTTACGATCAGTAATGAGGTGGCAGAGTTTCTGGTGCGTCGCAGTGAGCGCAGCACCAGCAGCCTGTTTAGCCTGTTGAATGAGCTGGACCGTCACTCACTGGAAGCAGGGCGCAGAATTACCATTCCGATGCTCAAGACTTTGATGGGCTGGTAGGGCTCATCAGGTTCTGGCCCAGATACTTGCGGGCGACCCGTATATACCAGATCAGTGCACAGAACAGTGCAGTGCACAGAACACTGTAGAGCAGGCCATAGAACAATTCACCCGGCACAAACGACACCACCACGGCATGCACAAAATACATCAGGATGGCGAAGCTCAACCAGGCGTGAGTGCGAAGGTGATTTTTTCGCAGTCCCGGCCAGAAGATTGACAGGGGTAAGATCCGGAAAACCCACCAGAAAATGGCAACCGCCAGTGGTGCGCCCTGGAAGAGACTCACCAGCGCATCACCGGTGAACAGGCCCAGTATGCCAAAGTAAGAGACCATCACCGCCATGCGGGCGTTTTTTACAGGTTTGGGTACCGGTTGCCACACTTCCGTCATGATGATGTTCCTGTCAATTGCAAGGTCAGTGTGCCAAGCCGTTTGCCCAGCGCCAGGCACAGGGTACTTTCGTCTTCGCTTAGCGGCAGGTCACTGTTGGCTCCGGCCAGATGGCTGGCCCCATAGGGGGTGCCACCACTTTGAGTGCGCATCAGCGCCGGCTCACTGTACGGCAGACCGCAAATCAGCATACCGTGATGCAGTAGTGGCAGGGACATGCTGAGCAGGGTGCTTTCCTGGCCACCATGCATGCTGGAGGTGGAGGTGAATACCGCCGCTGGTTTATTCACCAGAGCACCCGTGGCCCACAAAGCGCCAGTGCCATCCAGAAAATATTTCAGGGCTGCAGCCATGTTGCCAAAACGGGTCGGGCTGCCAAGTGCGAGGGCACTGCAGTAACGCAGATCGTCCTCGCTGCAGTATACGGCACCTTCGGCAGGCACGGCTGGCGCGCTGGCCTGGTGGTCCGGCGAGACGGTTGGCACGGTTCGAAGCCGCGCTTCAATGTCACCGGCCTGTTCGATACCGCGGGCAATCAGCCGGGCCATGGCGGCGGTGGCGCCGGAGCGGCTGTAGTACAACACCAGCGCATAAGGAATATCTGCCATCTTAGTCTCCGCTCTGTCAGGCCAGCAGGGCCAGTACGTTTTCCGGTGGGCGACCCAATACGGCCTGTCGTTGTGTCTGCTTGCCCTCGGTCCGCGTCCTGACAACAATCGGCCGCTCTATCAGACGCGGGTGATTGTGCATAGCACTGATCAGAGCCGCATCATCCAATGAAGGGTCCGCCAGGGACAGCTCTTTGTATTCGGCCTCGCCCTTGCGCAACAGTTCGCGGGCACTGATACCCAGCAGCTCCAGCAGCTCGCGTAGTGTATGCTGCTCCGGTGCTGAGTCCAGATACAGAATCTGCTCTGGCTCGATGCCGTGCTCCTGCAATAAGGCCAGTGCCTGACGGGACTTGGAGCAGCGTGGGTTATGGTAAATCTGGTATTCGGTCATGAGTCTGAGTGTTGTTCCTTGATAAGTTCAGAAAAAGTTTTGTTGCCACAGTTTTCGTGTCCATGCGTTTCCGCGGTATCCAGCCAGCGGCGGACCTGCGCCAGCTCGGGCACGGCGGCATGCCAGTGCGCCTGGTCATAGGACCAGTGGCGCAATTGTTTATGCAAATCAGAAATGCGCAGCGAGTCGACGCTGTGCACGGGTAAATAACGGGGCGGATGTTCATCTGTACTACTGATAAAACCAATATCAGTGAGCGTCTGCAGGGCGCTTTCCAGAGCGGGTGTGCCCAGATGTGTATAGGCTAATAGTTCTTCCAGCGTCCACGGTGGTTCGTCGTTTTGAAAGCGCCGAATGATCAGGTAAGCAACGCTCAGATTCAACTCTTCCTGATCACGCAGGCTTAACTTAAGGGGCTTGCGGCCCGTGCGGGTTTTGGAGGGATACTGATGATAAAACGCCACTGAAGAGCCGATCAGTAGCATCAACCAGCCCAGGTAGATAAACAGCATCAACAGGATCAAGGCAAAAAAAGCCGCGTAAATGATGGCGTTGGGAGAGTTGACTGTGATGAAATTCTGGAACACCCAGGCCATGACCTTCCAGGCGACGGTGGTGACAATGCCGCCGATAAAAGCCGAGCTGAATTTAACCCGGGTGTTGGGGATGAAACTGAATGCAAACGCAAAGGCCAGCGACATAAATACCGCCGGCATGACCGCGGCCATAAATTGCAGGATGCTTACCCCGACGCTGAGAGTCTCCAGGTAGCGCACAAAAAAGGTGGTGTTCACATAGGAGGCGATACCCACCGACAGCAGAATCAGCAGCGGGCTGACAATGACAGCAAACAGATACTCACTGACGCGATTGGCCAGTGAGCGGGCCTGCGAGACAGACCAGATGTAGTTAAAAGTCAGCTCTATGCGCTGCATCATGGTCAGCACGGTATACAGCAGCACGCCCAGGCTGACTACACTCAATACATCAACCCGCACGTTATCAACAAAGTTGACCACGTTGCTGGTGATATCGGTGCTGTACTCCCCCATAAAGGGTTCCAGCAGCCCCAGCAGCATTGGCTCCATGGCGTTGTGCACACCCAAGCCCTTTAATACTGCAAAGGTCAGAGCCAGCAGCGGCACAAAGGCTATTACCGTGTAGTAGACCAGGCTCATGGCCCGCAATGACAGGTGGCCTTCGGCCATGTCGCGGACGATGGCGTAGGCTATTCGCAGGGCCTGCATGCCGGTTCGGCGCCACCAGGGATTGCTGGTCGCGTCATCGCGCCACAACCACTGCTCGGTGAGTTGTTTCAGATCTGCAAGAGATCGAACCTGCATGTCAGACTCCTGTCAGTCATGGCGACAGTTGTTCAAAGCGAGATGCGTTGTGCCAAAAAACTGATGATATCATCATGCACCACCATTTCCGGCTCGCTGGCGCGGCGGGCTTTGTACTCAAGCTGGCCGTTTTCCAGTCCGCGGTCAGATACCACAATGCGATGCGGGATGCCCATCAGCTCCATATCGGCGAATTTCACACCGGGGCTGGTCTTTTTGTCTCGATCATCCAGCAGAACTTCATAACCGGCTGCCTGTAGTTCGGCCATCAATTTTTCGCTGACCTGGGTGACTTTTTCGGATTTGTGGGCATTCAGCGGAATAATGGCTACCTGAAAAGGTGCCAGGGCATCCGGCCAGATGATGCCGTTTTCGTCATGGTTCTGTTCAATAGCGGCGGCGACGATACGGCTGACACCAATGCCATAACAGCCCATGGTCATCAGCACCGATTTGCCGTTTTCATCCAGTACGGCGGCATTCATGGCCTGACTGTATTTGGTACCTAACTGGAAAATGTGACCGACCTCAATGCCGCGCTTGATAGACAGCGGGCTGTGACCATCCGGGCTGATATCGCCTTCGCGTACCTTGCGGATATCGGCAGTACCCGTGTACCGGCAGTTGCTGTCCCAGTTGGCATCGCGCAGATGCTTGCCGGTTTTGTTGGCACCGCAGACAAAATTGCGCAAGGCTTCGGCACTGCGGTCAGCAATGACCGGGAAGGGCAGGTCGATTGGTCCCAGGCAGCCGGGTCTGCAGCCTACGGCAGCCACCACTTCTTCGTCGCTGGCAAAGGTCAGCGGCGTGACAATGCCGGTGAGTTTTTCGGCCTTGATATCGTTTAATTCCTGATCACCACGCAGCACCAATGCCATCAGGCCGTGCGGGTTGTCATCCGTCACGGCCGCTTTCACAATCAGGGTTTTGAGCAGGCGGCGCGCCTCGATCTGCAACAGCTCTGCGACGTCATCAATGGTGTGCGCAGTGCCGGTGTCGACCTCTGAGGCGGCTGCGGCCACGGGTTCATCGGCAGAATAGTCCAGGTCGGGCATGTGACCGTCGGCCAGTTCAATATTGGCGGCGTAACTGCCATCGGCGCTGAATACAATATCATCTTCGCCGGAGTCGGCCAGTACGTGAAACTCGTGTGAGGTGCTGCCGCCGATGTTGCCGGTATCGGCCAGCACGGCGCGGAAATCCAGACCCAGGCGGGTAAAGATGTTGCTGTAGGTCTGGTACATAACCTCATAAGTCTGCTGCAGGGATGCTTCATCCAGATGGAAGGAGTAAGCGTCTTTCATTAAAAACTCGCGCGCGCGCATCACGCCAAAACGGGGGCGGCGCTCGTCCCGGAATTTCATCTGAATCTGATAGAAATTGGCCGGTAGCTGCTTGTAGCTGTTGAATTCGTTGCGGATCAGATCGGTAATGACCTCCTCGTGGGTCGGACCCAGGCAGAAATCACGGTTGTGACGATCCACAAAACGCAGCAGTTCAGGGCCCATCTGATCCCAGCGACCAGACTCCTGCCAAAGCTCGGCTGACTGTACGACCGGCATGGATACTTCCAGTGCACCGGATTTGTTCATTTCCTCGCGCACCACCTGCGTGACTTTTTGCAGCACTTTAAGCCCGGCTGGCAGCCAGGTGTACATGCCGCTGGCCAGTTTGCGGATCATGCCCGCGCGCAGCATTAATTGGTGGCTGATGACTTCTGCATCGGCCGGTGTTTCTCGAAGGGTGGCTATCAGATATTGACTGGTACGCATGGACTATCCATAGAACGGTTAATGGCAAAAAACCCGCGAACTGCCTGGCAGAACGCGGGTACAGAAGTTTTCGGCTGCTTGCTCTGCGAAGCGTTTTACTGAGCAAATTCCTTGAGCTTTTTCAGCGGCAGGACCTTGACCCGGGTGCTGGCCGGCTTTTTTGGAATGTCCATGAATTCACCCGGTCGGAAGGGGTTGGGGACATTTTTGCGGGCCGGTTGGGCCGGCTTTTTTACGGCTTTGATTTTCAGCAGGCCGGGCAGGGTGAATTCGCCGCAGCTGCGCTTTTTGATGTGACGCTCGATCAGATCGCCCAGTTCGTTCAGAACGGCATCTACCTGTTTTCTGCTCAGCTCAGTGTTCTGGGCTATTTCGGCCAGGATGGCTGACTTGGTGTATTTCTCGGTAATCGCAGTGGTTTTTTTCTTGGGGGCTGGTTTTGCTGTTGCTTTGCTCGCTGCCATGCTGCTTCTCTTCTGAAATTAAATGAGTGGATTGAAAATTCCTTTAGAGACGCTATTTATAAAGGATTGAATGGGTAGTAGCAAGCCTGGAATGACGGGGGTTGGAAAAGCGTCAATTCAGGTGATGAATACAGATAAAACAGGTATAATCGGCGGCTTTTCAATAAGTCTGCTTTTAAACTGAAAATCAGGCGGAGGTCACGGTAGAATCATGCCAATCTATGAATATCGGTGTGCACAATGCGGGCATCAACTGGAGGCTATCCAGCGTATGAGCGATGCTCCGCTGACAGAGTGTCCGGTTTGTCATAAGCCGGCTCTGGCCAAGCAGGTATCAGCTCCCAGCTTTCGGCTGAAAGGTGGTGGCTGGTACGAGACTGATTTTAAAACGGGCAACCGTAAACACGGGACCCAGGACTCCGCCGGCGACAGCGGTTCAAAAAGCAGCGCAGCCAGCACACCGGCGGCCTGATGGTCACCGGTGCGTTAAACAACGCACCACGCTCACAAAAGGAAGACAGGAAACAGTATGCGCAGCCATTATTGCGGACAACTAAACGAAGCCCATATCGGCGAAACAGTCAGCTTGTGCGGCTGGGTGCACCGGCGCCGGGATCACGGTGGTGTCATATTCGTTGATTTGCGTGACCGGGATGGTTTGAGTCAGGTGGTGTTTGACCCTGATCGGGCAGAGACCTTCGCTCTGGCAGAAACTCTTCGCAATGAATTTGTAGTGCGTGTCACCGGCCTGGTCCGTGCTCGTCCGGAAGGCACAGTGAATCCGGAGTTGCCTACGGGCGGTATTGAAGTGCTGGCGCATGAACTCGAAGTGCTGAGCGTGGCCCGCACGCCGGCCTTCCAGCTGGATGAGCACGCATCGGTCAGTGAAGATGTGCGACTGCGCCATCGATATATCGATTTGCGCCGTCCGGAGATGATTGACCGGCTGCGTTTCCGCTCCAAAGTGTCCAATACCATCCGTAACTTCCTGGATGATAATGGCTTTCTGGATATTGAAACCCCGATCCTGACTCGTGCGACGCCGGAAGGAGCCCGCGATTATCTGGTGCCCAGTCGCACTCATCCGGGTGAGTTTTTTGCCCTGCCGCAGTCGCCGCAGCTGTTCAAGCAGATTCTGATGGTGGCCGGCATGGACCGTTATTACCAGATCGCCAAGTGTTTCCGAGATGAAGACCTGCGCGCCGACCGCCAGCCGGAATTCACCCAGATTGATATAGAAACCTCATTCATGGATGAAGAGGGCATCATGTCGATTGCCGAGACCATGATCCGGCAGATCTTCCAGCGCCACCTGGGCGTGGATTTGGGCGATTTCCCGCGCATGACCTGGACTGAAGCCATGCGCCGTTTTGGCTCGGACAAGCCGGATCTGCGCATCGATATGGAATTTACTGATATTGCCGATCTGATGGCAGGGGTGGATTTTAAAGTGTTTGCCGGTCCTGCTAACGATCCGCAGAGCCGGGTGGTAGCGCTGCGTGTGCCTGGTGGTGCAACGCTAAGCCGCAAAGAAATTGATGACTATACCCGTTTTGTTGGCATTTACGGTGCCAAGGGTCTGGCCTGGATCAAGGTCAACGACATAAATGCCGGGCTGGAAGGTCTGCAATCGCCCATCATTAAATTTATGCCGGAAGATGTTGTGCATAAAGTGCTGGCGCGTGCGCAGGCGACTACTGGCGACATCATCTTCTTCGGGGCCGACAAGATCAACGTTGTTAACGAAGCCATTGGCGCCCTGCGTCTGAAGGTGGCTGCTGATACCGGTCTGGTGCGCGAAGGCTGGGCGCCGCTGTGGGTGGTGGACTTCCCCATGTTTGAGACCGATAAAGAAGGTAATCTGAATTCTCTGCATCACCCGTTCACAGCGCCGTCGTGCTCGCCTGAAGAACTGCGTGACAGTCCTGCGACGGCATTGTCGCGTGCCTATGATATGGTGCTCAACGGTACCGAGCTGGGTGGGGGTTCCATTCGTATTAACCGCCCGGACATGCAGCAGGCTGTGTTTGAGGTGCTGGGCATCGGTGAGGAAGAAGCACAGGAAAAATTCGGCTTCCTGCTCAACGCGCTGGCGTCCGGTTGTCCGCCGCATGGTGGTCTGGCCTTCGGCCTCGATCGTCTGATCATGCTGATGACCGGTGCATCGTCTATCCGTGAAGTGATTGCCTTCCCGAAAACGCAGTCGGCGGCCTGCCCGCTGACCGACGCGCCGGGACCGGTGTCGACCAAGCAACTGCGCGAGCTGAATATCCGTCTGCGTGAGACTCAGCAGCAGGCTCAGCAGTCATAAAAACAAGCAGGGCCGCTGTGCGATACGCGGTGGCCAGAGGTCACAGATGACATTGATACTTGGCATTGACCCGGGTTCGCGGGCGACCGGATACGGCGTCATCGAGTCTGTGGGCAATCGCCTCAAGTATGTTGGCTGTGGCTGCATCCGTCCGACGCCGGGTGATCACCCGGCGCGTCTGAAAGATATTTTCCGGCAGCTCAGTTCGGTGATTGAGGAATACTCTCCCCAGGAATGCGCCATTGAAGAGGTGTTTCTGGGCAAAAGTGTTTCCTCGGCGCTTAAACTGGGTCAAGCCCGAGGGGCTGCCATGGTAGCCTGTCTGCATGCTGATTTGCCCGTGGCTGAGTATCCTGCGCGCACTATCAAACAGTCGGTAACTGGCTCAGGCGCTGCCGATAAATCCCAGGTTCAGCACATGGTACGTGTGCTATTGGGTTTGCAGGGTAAATTGCAGGCTGATGCCGCCGATGCGCTGGCGATTGCAATCTGCCATGCCAATACCCGTGTCAGTATGATAAAAATGAGTGCGGCATCCGGATTCAGCCGGCGCCGGTTTCAGGGGCTATGATGCTGATAACATTCCTGATACAAAGTTTGGGGCGATGACAAAGTGATAGGACGCATTACAGGGACATTGCTGGAAAAAAAAGCACCCGAGTTGCTGGTCGATGTGGCCGGTATCGGTTACGAGGTGCAGGCGCCCATGAGCACCTTCTATCAGTTGCCGGCAACCGGTCAGGGTGTAGTCCTACATACACATCTGGTAGTGCGCGAAGATGCGCACCAATTGTTTGGTTTTTTTGAGCAACAGGAACGGGAGCTGTTCCGCGCGCTGATCAAGGTCAATGGCATTGGTCCCAAGGTGGCGCTGGCTATCTTGTCAGGTGTGCCTGCTGATGAATTTGTGCGTCTGGTTCACAGCAACGATGTAACGGCGTTGACGAAGATACCGGGTATCGGTAAAAAAACTGCAGAACGTCTGGTACTGGATATGCGCGATCGCCTCAAGTCGTGGCAGATCTCGAGTGCTGGCGAAGATGCCTCCGCACTGCCAGGATTCAGCGAACAGTCCGACGCCAGGCAGGGCAGTGAAGAGGCTGAAACAGCATTGATAGCCTTGGGTTACAAGCCGGCAGAAGCGGCGCGCATGGTGGTGCGTGTGATGCGTGATAAACCTGAGTTAAATCGTAGCGAAGACATCATACGCCTGGCGTTGCGGGCCATGTTGTAATCGGACAGGATACAGACATGATTGGCGATTCCGAACGATTGATTTCACCTGAGCTGGCGCCCCATGAGCAGTCAGTAGATCGCGCTATCCGTCCGCTGGCGCTGACGGATTATATCGGCCAGAGCGACGTCAAACAGCAGATGGAAATTTTCATCAGTGCAGCCCGCAACCGGAATGAACCGCTGGATCATACGTTGATATTTGGTCCGCCGGGTCTGGGCAAAACCACACTGGCCAATATTATTGCCAATGAGCTCAATGTGTCGATAAAAACGACATCTGGCCCGGTATTGGAGAAGGCCGGTGACCTGGCAGCACTGTTGACCAATCTTGAACAGGGCGATGTGCTGTTTATCGATGAGATTCATCGACTCAGCCCGGCTATTGAAGAGATCCTGTATCCGGCGATGGAAGACTATCAGCTGGATATCATGATTGGTGAAGGGCCGGCAGCGCGTTCCATTAAACTGGAATTACCGCCGTTTACGCTGGTCGGTGCTACAACCCGGGCTGGCCTGCTGACCTCACCACTACGGGATCGTTTTGGCATTATTCAGCGTCTGGAATTTTATTCCAATGAACAGCTCAGCGAGATCGTCAGCCGTTCGGCGCGAATTCTGGGTTGCATCATTGATGCTGAAGGTGCCTTTGAAATTGCCCGCCGTTCGCGTGGCACACCGCGCATCGCTAACCGACTGTTGCGCCGGGTGCGGGATTTCAGTGAGGTCAAACACGCGGGTCAGATCAGCCGGGAAATCGCCGGGCAGGCGCTGGACATGCTCAGTATTGATGACAATGGCTTTGATCATATGGACCGGCGTCTGCTGTTGACCATGATTGAGAAGTTTGGCGGTGGTCCCGTGGGTGTGGACAGCCTGGCCGCGGCCATCAGTGAAGAGCGCGATACGATTGAGGATGTACTGGAGCCCTACCTGATTCAGCAGGGTTACATGATGCGTACGGCACGCGGGCGAATGGTGACACCGCACGCCTACCTGCAGTTCGGTCTGCCGGTGCCGGGTGCGGAATAGTCCGCCATGATTTAGCCATATTTGATCAGCCTTAAGACACCCCTGTCTGTATGACAAGTGTCTGAATTACTTTATAATGCGACACGTTTTACTGCTGTAAAACCGGACTGGAGAACAAAGGGTGCACGATTCATTAAATGTCTGGGGCCTGATACTGGATGCCACCATCACGGTGCAGCTTGTCATGCTCACTTTGCTGTTGGCGTCAATTATTTCCTGGGTCATGATTATTCAGCGCTATCTGGTTCTGAGCAGTGCCGAGCAGAGCATGTGGTCCTTCGAAAAGCGCTTCTGGTCCGGTATGGATCTGAGTCAGTTGTACCGCGATGGCAGCAATCAGCAGAAAGAAGATAAACCCACCGGTGGTATGGAAAACATCTTCCGTGCCGGCTTTAAAGAATTCATGCGCCTGCGTCAGCAGGGTGGTGTCAGTGCGGAAGGCATCATGGCCGGCGCGCAGCGCGCCATGCGTGTTGCCTATTCACGCGAAGAAGAAAAGCTGGAAAAGAATCTGCCGTTTCTGGCAACAGTTGGCTCAGTGACACCATACATCGGCTTGTTCGGTACCGTGATTGGTATCATGAACTCCTTTATCGGTCTGGCGCAGCAAAGTCAGGCAACCCTGCAGGTGGTAGCGCCTGGTATCGCCGAAGCGTTGATTGCGACAGCGATGGGATTATTTGCCGCCATTCCGGCAGTGGTTGCGTATAATCGTTACTCATCACGGGTAGATGCCATTGCAGGCAACTACATTACTTTTACAGAAGAATTTGCCGGTATCCTGCATCGTCAGGTTGCCAGCACGCCGAAGTAACTGACCGGGGACTGCGATTTAATGGAAATTGTCCGCAAAAAACGCAGACCGATGTCCGACATCAACGTCGTTCCGTACATAGATGTCATGCTGGTGTTGTTAATTGTGTTTATGGTGACAGCGCCGCTGCTGACGCAAGGTTTGCGGGTGGATTTGCCGCAGGCCAGCTCCGAGCCGCTGGAACTGGATGAAGAAGCCGAGTCGCTGGTAATTGAGCTGACTGCCGATAATCAATATTTTATCAGCCTGGGAGTCACCTCTCAGGATGAACAGCAGCCAGTAGAGCTTGCTCTGATTGGTGAACAGGTTGCCCGCATTGTGGAAGTCAATCCGGGTATCCAGATTTTTGTGGAAGGCGATTCACAGGCCAGCTACGGGCCTTTTATCAGTTTGATGGAGGCATTGCGCGAGGCCGGTATCACCAGTCCGAATCTGGTCACCAAACCACTGGAATAATGGCGTGACAGCATTTAACGGATATCCATTCTCGGTTTTGCTGGCAGTGTTGTTACACGGCCTGATACTGGGTTCGCTGTTTATCATGCAGCGTGCTGATTCCGAGTCGGTGGAGCTGGTGCGCCCGCAGGCAGTCAAAGCCTTGCTGGTGGCGGAAAATCCGCAGACCCGTAACGAACAGATACAGCAACAGCGCACTTTGGAACAACAACGCCAGCAGGAGCAGGCGCGGCAGCAGGAACAGGCCCGTCAGCAAGAGCAGGCCAGGCAGGAAGAAGCGCGTCGTCAAGAGGAGGCGCGCCGCGAAGAACAACGTCAGGCCCAACTGCGACGTGAGCAGCAGGAACGCGAGCAACAGCAACGCGAACAGCAGGAGCGCGACAGGCAGGAACGAGAGCGACAGGAGCAACAGCGACTGGAGCAACAAAGGCTGGAGCAGCAACGTCTGGAGGAACAGCGGCGCCTGGAGCAGCAACGCCAGCAGCAGGCCGCGCAGGAGTCAGCCGCACGTGAGCTGGCTGAAACTGAAGCCGAACAGGTCATGGCCTATACTGGCATTATTCATGATCTGGTTCAGCAAAATTGGTCGCGACCGCCCAGCGCTCGCAATAATATGACAGCCGTGTTGCGCATCCGACTGGTGCCAACCGGAGAAATCGTGGACGTTGAGATAGTGCGTTCCAGCGGTGATGCCGCCTTTGATCGTTCGGCGGAAAATGCGGTGCGGGCAGTCAGGCGTTTCGAGCAACTGCAGGGCATGCCGCCACGCATGTTTGAGCGGAATTTCCGTTCGCTGCTGCTGACATTCAGACCGGAGGATTTATTAAATTGATGTACCGACAGTTTGTGATTCTGGTTCTGGGCGCGCTGCTGTCAGCGCGTGTGATTGCCACTGAGCTGAACATTGAAATTACCCGCGGTGTGGATAACCCCATTCCGGTCGCCATTGTGCCGTTTGCCTGGGAAGGCGCCGGCCTGCCGGATGAAGATGTCGCACAGATTATCGCCAATAATCTGGAGCAGGTCGGTGAGTTCCGCGCACTGTCGCGCGCCAATATGCTGAGTCTTCCTACCGAAGAGAGTCAGGTTCACTACCGTGACTGGCGTATTCTGGCGCAGCAGTATCTGGTGGTGGGCAAAATCAGTCCGGTGCCCGGTGGGCAGATGGTGCAGGTGCAATGGGAGTTTTTTGACATCAATCGTGAGCGCAAGGTAATGGGCGAAGTGTTGACCGGCAGTGTGTCGCAGCTTCGTGATATTGCCCACGAAATAAGTGATGTGGTGTATCAGGAAATTACTGCCCGGCGCGGCGCTTTCTCGACCAAAATCATGTATGTGTCTGCAGAAGGTCCTATCGGTGATACGGTATATCGGCTGCATGTGTCTGATTATGACGGCCGCCGTCCGCAAATTCTGCTGGAGTCGCGCGAGCCCATCATGTCACCGGCCTGGTCGCCGGATGCCAGCCAGATTGCCTACGTCTCGTTCGAAACAGATCTGCCGCGCATCTATATACAGGATCTGGCTACTGGTCAGCGTCGTCAGGTTACCAACTTTTCCGGTATCAACAGCTCGCCGGTCTGGTCACCGGACGGTCGTCGTCTGGCCATGGTTTTGTCGAAAGATGGCAGCCCGGATGTATATGTGCTGGATCTTGCCACTGATGAGCTGACCCGGCTGACCGACCATCCGCGCGCCGAGACAGAACCGGCCTGGACCACGGACAGCCGCAGCGTGATTTTTACGTCGGATCGCACAGGTCAACCGCAGATCTATAAAGCCGATGTGGTGGGCGGTGGATTCCCTGAGCGCCTGACTTTTGATTGTTTTTATTGTGCAAAAGGTCAGTTTCTGCCGGATGGCGTGAATCTGGTGCACGTCCGGCGGGATACACGGCAGGATAATAGCTACAGTATTGCAGTATTAAATGTGGAGACCGGGCGCGTACTGACGCTGACGGATACTTCACTTGACGAATCACCCAGCGTGGCGCCTAACGGAAGCATGATCATGTTTGGTACCACCTACAATGGCAGGGGCGTTCTCGACGCAGTCTCCATTGACGGACGTGTAAAATTCCGTTTACCATCCTCGCAGGGCGATGTACGGGAGCCGTCGTGGTCCCCGTACTTGAATTAGGGCATTGCACAACAATTTGATTGCTAGCTTGTCTATTGGAGGACACTACTTTGGGTACGCAAATGAATAATATATTAAAAACCACAGCACTGGCTCTGAGCATGTTTGCCCTGGCAGCATGTAGCTCTACCAGCGAGCCGGAAGAGACGATGCCGGTAGCCCAGGAATCTGCGGGTGAATCTGCAGCCGCACGTGCAGCCCGTCTGGAGCAGGAGCGTCTGGAGCGTGAGCGCCAGGAGCAACAGCGCCGTGAACAGGCTGCGCTGAATACCACCGTATTCTATTTTGACTTTGACGTGGCCGAATTCCAGCCTTCCGATCGTGAAACGCTGATTGTTCACGCCCGTAATCTGGCTGCCAACCCGAACCGTCGTGTACGACTGGAAGGTCATGCTGACGAGCGCGGTACCCGTGAATACAACCTGGCGCTGGGCGAGCGTCGTGCCAATAACATTCGAGATTTCCTGATTGTTAACGGTGCCTCACGCAACCAACTGGAAACAGTCAGCTATGGTGAAGAGCGTCCGGCCGTTCGCGGTCAGACCGAAGATGCGTACCGTCAGAATCGTCGGGTTGAAATCCAGCCGGCAGGTTAATAACTGATGCACATATCCCGATTGCTGTTCTCCGCTGTGGCGCTGGCTGCCGTTTTTAATACGACAGCCATGGCACAGTCTAACGACGCCATGGTCCTGTTGCTGGACCAGGTTCGTGCTCTGCGCACAGAGGTTGAAACCTTGCGTGGCATGGTTGAAGAGCAGGGGTATGACGTCAGGCGTTTGCAGCAGGAGTCCATGGATCGGTATACCGACCTGGATTCCCGTATCAGTGCCCTGTATCAGGAACTGGAAGCCGGTGTCGCTGCTGCACCAGTCAGCTCTGCTCCGGCAGCGGCCAGTACGGCCGGTATCAGCGCCGGAACCGTGAGCGCATCCCCGGCCAGCCAGAGTCTTGGCACACCGACATTTGTTTCCAGCGATCCGGGCGCACTCAGTACCGGATCGTCCAGCATCAGTCCGGCTGCACCCACAACGCAGCCGGGACTGCTGACTGAACAGCAGTTATATGAATTGGCCCTCGATTCCCTGCTCCAGGATGAGGCCTATCAATTATCCATCACGCAATTTGATCAATATCTGTCCGAGTATCCGGCGGGTCGCTTTGTGACTAATGCCTATTATTGGAAAGGGCAGGCCTACGTGAATCTGTCGATGTTCGAAGAGGCCAGAACGGCCTTCGAGACCATCACCACGCAATACCCCGATGGCCGCAAGATAGAAGATGCCATGTACTCGCTGGGCACGGTCTATCATCGCCTGGGTGACAATGCCCGCGCCAGACAGATGCTGCAGGAAGTGCGGACACGTTTCCCCAATACCTCTGCCGCCAACCTTGCGGATATCTATCTGCGAACTCTGTGAATCTCCGAATCAACGAAATTTTTCACTCTTTGCAGGGTGAAAGCAGCACTGTGGGTTTACCAACTACCTTTGTGCGGCTGACCGGCTGTCCGCTGCGTTGTGGCTATTGTGATACTGAATATGCCTTCCATGAAGGACGGCAGTTGAGTTTTGAACAGATACTGCAGCAGGTTGATGACTACGGTGCCAGGCATGTCTGCGTCACCGGCGGAGAGCCATTGGCTCAACCTAATTGTCTACCGTTGCTGACGGCGCTGTGCGACAAAGGCCTGCAGGTGTCACTGGAAACCAGCGGAGCCATGGATATAGCCTCTGTGGATTCACGCGTGCATGTCGTGATGGACCTGAAGACACCGGGGTCAAACGAATGTGATCGTAATCTGGAATCCAATATTGGCTGTCTGAAACCCATTGATGAAGTGAAATTTGTCATTTGTGACCGACGCGACTACGAGTGGGCCAAGGCAAAAATTGATCAATATGATCTGCGCAACCGGGTGGCGGAAATTCTCCTGTCTCCATCATTCGGGCAGGTGGCGTACCGTGACCTGGCTCAATGGATTATCGACGATCGATTGCCGGTGCGCATGCAGGTTCAACTTCACAAAATTATCTGGGGTGAAGAGCCAGGGCGCTAATAATTTCTATGAACACGTCTGCAATAAGAAAAGCGGTGATTCTTGTTTCTGGCGGGCTGGATTCAGCCACCTGCCTGGCGCTTGCCAAAGAAGCCGGATTCGAATGTTATGCGCTCAGCTTCGATTATGGGCAGCGGGCCAGCAGTGAGCTGTTGGCCGCGCAGCGCCTGGCTGATGAGGCCGGCGTAAGCCGACACCTGGTCATTCCGATCGGCATGGGACAGATGGGTGGTTCGGCACTGACGGATTCGTCTCTGACCATGCCCGAAGATGGCGTGCAGGAAAATGTCATACCGATTACCTATGTGCCCGCCCGCAATACAGTGTTTTTGTCTTATGCGCTGGGCTGGGCAGAGGTGCTGGGTGCCAGTGATATCTATATCGGTGTGAATGCCCTGGATTATTCAGGATATCCGGATTGCCGGCCTGAATTCATCAAGGCCTTCGAGACCATGGCTAATCTGGCAACGCGTGTCGCAGTCGAGGGTCAGCCCATGCGTATTCACACACCACTGATACACCTGAGCAAAGCGCAGATAATTGCCGAAGGTGTGCGTCTGGGTGTGGATTATGGATTGACAGTTTCCTGCTATCAGGCTGACGCTGAAGGGCGCGCATGTGGCCGTTGTGACAGTTGCAGACTGCGCCGCAAAGGCTTTGCAGATGCCGGTGTCACAGATCCGACACGGTATGTATGAGCCGGGCAATGCGGATTTTTTTGCAAAAATACTTGAGTTTTTTCTCTCGCGTAGTATGATGCGCACTCTCTTTTGGGGCGTTAGCTCAGCGGTAGAGCAGTTGGCTTTTAACCAATTGGTCGATGGTTCGAATCCATCACGCCCCACCATTTCACGCCACGTTCGTGGTTAGTGCTCCCTCACAAAAAACCGTACCGGAAAAAGCACCGGAAAATTAAGTCACTCTGCGACCGCATCGACCACCGGAATTGAGTGGTCATAGACCTTGAGCATCTGCAGCGAACTGTGGCCACCGGCCTCCAATTTGTCGGCCTTCGTGCCCTTCGTATCGGTCAGTCCCCGACGCTTCATATCGTGCAGCCCGAACTTCTCTTCCTCAGTAATGACACCCTCCCTGACAGCCAGTTTCATGAACCGCGCCCAGGCACTTTGCCAGCTTGATTCGGCGATTCGCTTGCCACCGGTGGTGACCATGAGAAAGCGATCTTCGGGGCGAAAAGGTATCGGCCTGCCTGATTTGCGAAAAATCTCGCTGCGCAGCTTCTGCGCCTCTGAGAACACTTCACGCAGCCTGGGGTTCCATCTGGTGACGCTGGCGCCTGATCCCTTAGTTCGCTGGCACAGCAGGCCATCATCGAGCTCACAGGCATCCGTCAGGGCGAACACCTCGATGCCGCGCAGGCGGTTCAGGTAAGCCAGCTCCAGCGCCAACCAGATATAGTGCGGGCAAGACCCCTTTGTCCGGCTGGGCCTGGCGCTTCGCTCCCTGGCGAACGCGACCAACTTGGCAACCAGGGCAGGTGCTGGCAGCCGCCGGCGCTGACGCTCTTTCGGCAGCTCGATCACCCCGCGCGGACATGGGTTGCTGGCGCAGTAACCCCTGGCGATTCCCCAGTTGAACACCCGCTTGATGTAGGAATGGCAGTGCTTCGCGCTGGATGGTCCGCGCGTTTCGGTAATGCCATCGATCAGCTTTTGCACCAGCGCTGGCTTCCAGGCGGACAATGGTATCTGACCAATCAGCACGCCAGGCTGCTTTGATGGATATGTGCAAACAACGCCCTGGCAATATGTCCAGTCGTCCTGCATTCGCTCAGACACGCTTTTGAATTTTGCTGATTTCTCAAACTTATCGGCCAGCCAGTTCAGGCAATCCAGGGGCCGCCCAGCAAGCGCTTCCATTTCTTTGTGCAGATCCGCCAGAGTAGCGCGCGGACCTGCAACCTTGCGCCGGCGCCACTTCCCATCAGGGTCTTTTATCTTCGTGTACCAGTGACCCTTGCCGGATCCGTCCCAGTAACAATAGTCAGGCAGCTTGCGCGCATCGATGTGCGCCGGGCAGGCTGGTTTTCTGCTGCGCGGTCTACCCCTCACAGGTATTGCTCCTCATTGGCTGGTTGATCCAGGCCCATCTTGCGTTTGCCCGCCGCGGCAATCAAGTCGCGCGTTGTCCAGGGGCCATTCTTACCCATGAATACGGCAATGCCCTGCTTCTCCAGCTCACGCCGGATTGCTGCTGGTTTCTCCAGCCCGGTGACCCTGGCAAGCTCTTCTGCGTACACAATGTTTGATTCAGCCATCGACTCATCTTCCTGGTGGACTTGGCAATAATGCCGGCATATCACCACTGTCATAGGCTCTGGCAATTTGCGGGCGCATCCAGCGGCCTGCTGTTTCACCGTTCGGCAGAACGATGTGTGCCAGGAATTCATCCTCGAACTCAGTGATACCGCTTTCCACAGCTTCAAGTTTGGCTTTGATCACCAGAGCCAGGGCACGCCAACGCTGGCGCTGTGCTTGCTCCCAGGCCGCTTCCGCCTGTGCCGGTGACCGGGATTTCCCTGTTGGTGTCCGTGTGAACTCTGCGTCTGCACGGTTTGGCATGGCCAGGTTGAACATGACGCGTCGCTGGCTCATCTCGAAAGCAACGACAGCCGAGCCGGCGTTCCAGCCGTACATAAAACCACTGGCACCGTACCTGCCCAGCGTGCGTTCAATCTCCGCCCTGGATTTCTCAACGGAAACCGATGTGCTCTCTGCGAATTTAGCCATCCTTCAATGTCTCCCTAAAATAACCCGAGCTGACCGTCCGCGCTTGGGCGCTCAACTGTTCACGAATCTGAGAAACTCCGATTGACCAGCTCATCAGAACAGCCCCATCTGGCCGCTGACTGAATTGCCCACGGCCGCCGAATCTTGAATAACCCACTGCCACATTGTCAGCCCGTCAGTATCCAGATCCGCATTAGGCGACAGGTGAGCATAAGACAGATCGGACTCTGCCGGCCGGTTGTGCTCAGCCTTGCCTCGGATCACAAAATACGCATCAGCTTTTGCCGCTTCTATTGTTTCCCCGATGCCCCACACGCATTTGTGCTTTACCTCGATGACTGCCATCATTTGATCGCCCTCGATGCCTGCTCAATGCTCATCCACCGGCCGAACTTCAGGCGCAGCTTGAGTGCCAGCCGAAGTACAGCGCGGGTCTCTTTCCAGGCGCCCTGGCGCATCATCTTTTTTGCAATCTGTCGTTGCAGGCGTGTTCTGCTCATTCAGCGTACTCCAGTATCAGCCCGTTTTTGACCAGCGCCATCTCAGCTCTTACAGTCATGTCGGGGTGACGGACCTGCCGCATTTTCACAACATGGGCGGGCTGGCCGTGAAACAATTTTCCATCACCAAGTTGTACGTTATCCAGTCTCGGCCCGTCCCACTGTATATCTGACGCCAGCTCCCAGCTATGCACCAGCATGTTCCCGCGATGCTTGCACTCAACCCACAGCACTCTACCGTCCTGCATGTCCACAGCAGGGCAGCTCATTGAGTAGTCGCGATGCAGTTCAACAGGGTATGGGTTCCACTCGTCAAGCATCTGACAGTCATGCAGGGTTAGTTTTTCGTTGCCCATGCTACTGGTGTACATGACGCTTCCAGGCTGATCATTGTGGCCATGTATGCCGCAGGCGTGGCCCAGCTCATGTTTGATCGTTGCACGGGCAAATCGGTTCGGCAGTGGGCGGTTGTCTGAGTTGATGTAGATTTCAGCCGAAACTAAGCGCCGTTTGTCTCCGATGTAGCCGTCCGGGTGGTATCGGCACAGTCCATTGACCTCTTTGCCGTACCAGGAAAGAAGCTGCGCAGAACTGTTGTAGTTGATGACGATGGCGTCTCTGGAAACAGTGTTATAAAAAAGCCCTGCATATCGCAGATCATGGCTGTACCGCAAAGACCAGCTAAAGCAAGCGTCTTTTATCATCTGCTCTGCTTGTTCGACAGTGGTTGTCGGTGGCAGGTTTTTTGGATTCAGGTAGACAGGGATTGTTGGTATACCCCAGTCCGTGGCATCGTATTGCTCGTTGTCTTTTCCTGCTATGTATGGGCTCATTTGATTTGCTCCTGCTCCTGTGATGCGCACATTACTCCACCACCTCCACGCCGATCTTCACCTTCACCAGCTCATAGTCATCCAGCAGTGACCCGCGCCGAGCCTTTAGCTCACGCACCTCCGCTCGAGTAGGGCGGACAGTCCAGGGCAGCACCTTGCAATCAGGCCTGCCACGATAGCGAAGCGCCCAGCCGTGGTATCCATAACGCGAGTTGTGCCGGTGGATCCTCTGAAATTCATTCACGCCGCTTTCCCCTTTTTCAGTTTCCGTTTCGCTTCGGCCGCTGCGATCTTCAGCTTGGCCACGTTGTTGGCCACCGGCTTCAGCTCCGAAGGAACGCTGCTCAACCCCATTCGGTTTCGCACGGCCATCACTGATCGCTCGACCAGCTCCAGATTCTCGATTGCACAGTTTGTCCGGTCGCCATCCAGGAAGCTGACCACCCAGCCGTCAGGTATCGGGCCGTGATGCTGTTCCCAAGTGCGCTTATGAATAAATTCCCACTGGTTAGGTTCTGCGACCTTGATCTTCAGAAACCCGTCTTTGGTTTCAACTGATATGGTCCCCACCGGCACCGTGTTGTGCGTTCGATGACCTTTCTTGAATGAGGTTCTGTTCGCCCCGGTCAGGCCCTGGCCCTTGGTGCCCGCATTGAATGGCACATTGCCTTTGGGGAAGTGGCCAGTCCGTCCGCTGTTGATCTTGTGATTTCTCACATAGCCGGAGATTTGGCTGACTTTGAAGCTGGTCCCGAACTGCTCATTGATCGCAGCTGTCAAATCCTTTCGGCTCAGGGCACTATAATGTTCTCTGATAAATGCTTGCTGCTCTGCGCTAAAAACGGAGCTTCGCCCCTTGTTCATCTGTCCCGTAGGCCGGCCGCAGCGCATCTTGTAATTCTTAGTGGCATAGCGAAATTGATCCCGGTTCACCTGGGTGCCAAAGCGCTCATTGATCAGCCTGGCACACTCTTCATAGTCGTGTGAGAGATACAGCTGACGGCCATAGGCAATCATTTCGGCGGACCATTTCAATCTAGGCATCAGACTCATTCTCCAGCGCCAGCAGATGATCTGTCTTTGAGTTGCCCAGCGTGACGTTGCCGCCGTTTGCCTGTTCTCGGGCCTTCAGGATGATGGCGGCATTGTGAATTACTCTGTCGGCAACCCCGGCAATCGCTTTGGCTCGCTCGATCTCCAGCTCGATCTGATCCGGACTGGCGTTTTCATCACCCAGGCGCTCCAGCTGGCAAAACAGGTGATCATTCAAATCTGTCAGTGAGTTCTTCATGCGGCGTGCTCCTGCTTGTCTGTATCCATCCGGTAATACCAGGCATCACCACGCCTGGAGCAGCTGATCTGATAGCCATTGGCGCGCAGCTCAGAGATAATCGAATTGACTGCGCACACATTGCCCGCCTGGATAATGTCCAGGGTGGAATGCTCCCGCCCATCTTTCAGCAGCTTCAGAACGCGCTGCAATCTTTCAGAGTTATCAACCTTTGCTGCTCTCATGGTCATGCCTCCGATTCAGAACGGTATGTCATCGTCAAAGTTGTCAAAGTCAGGTGCTGGCGCTGCTGCTGGCGCAGGATCGGCCGCAGGCGGCTCCGGCTCGCGCTCGGTTGAATAATCACTGCCGCTGGAGCGCTGCTTGCCATCTGGCTGCATTTTCATATCCCTGGCCACGACCTCTGTGGCGTAGCGCTTCACGCCATCCTGCTCCCAGCTCCTGGTGCGAAGCTCTCCTTCGATATACAGCCTGCCGCCTTTGTGAACGTGCTGTTCGACCACTTCTGCCAGGCGCTTGAAAAACACCACGCGGGTCCACTCGGTTTTCTCCTGTGGCTGCCCGGTGTTTTTGTCCTTCCAGTGCTTGCTGGTGCCGATCGGCAGGCTGGCCACACAATCACCTGACGGCATGTATCTGATCTCGGGCTCCGCCCCAACATTGCCAACCAGAATCACCTTGTTTACATCACCTGAACTCATGCACTTATCCCCATCAATTTATTGACCGCCGCCACAGCGCCAGCAGTTACTGTTTCAAGATCCTGATCTGCATCGATGAGGGCAATGCGCCTTGCATCCCTGCTTAACTGGACGTGAGCCAGGCAATCGAATATCTCTGCAGCCTGGGTAAAGAAATCGGCACCGCGCTTTTCAAAGGCATCACCTTTGCCACGGGCGGTGACCCGCTTTTTCGCTATGTGATAACTGCACTGCAGCTGGATGGTCAGATCTGGCCAGAGCATTTCATCCTGATCATGCTCATCCAGGATGCGCCGAACGGGCAGGGCATCTGTCTGGCCTTGATAGGCGCAAGTGCTGGCAATATAGCGATCCATCAAAACGACACGCCCCAGCTCGTGGGCTGGCTCCAGCACCTCATAGGCATGGAAGCGCCTGGCTGTTCGAACAACATCGTATTCATCCAGCGGATTGCCAGCAGCTTCGATCAGGTCCGCCTTGAGACCCGGACCCCATGGCATGTGCGGCCCGAACTCGCTGGTCATAAGCGGATCCACCCCGCGGCCTGCCAGATGCGCTGAAACGCGCTCCATCACCGCTGACTTGCCGCAGCCGTCTATTCCTTCAAACACTATGAGCATGTGATCTCCAATATCAGCGCCAGCACACAGATCACCGACAGCCAGCCAATGAACGCCTGGCGAGCTGCTGTGATCTGTTCAGCTTTGGCGGGGGTTGGTTTCACCTTTAGCGGCTCCGGTGACTCGGTCCGTTAAAACTTCCCTTAAGCACTTTCAACCCTGTGGCTTCGCGCACATCGTCAATCACCTTGTTGAAGGCCTCCTCCCTCAGCCCTTCTGCATCGGGGATCTTGATCATAAAAAGCACGGCCTCTTTGCTGGTTCTGGTGCGCAGGTACACTTCAATGGGATAGGCCTTGTGGTTTTTGAAGATGCGCAGCGTGAAGTACAGCTTCTCTGGGAACTCCAGCTCCTTGCCATCCTTATTCTGTCCACGAAGGGTGCTGTCATCTTTAATGACCATCTTGCGCAGCCCCCTGGACAATGTTTCCTCGACCTCGATGTCACCCTTGATATTCACCTTAAAGGTCTGTGCCATCGTCAGAAGGTCAGCGCCAGTCATACCGCTCGCTTCTGAGTCGACATAGGCCACATTGTCTTCCAGGAATTCTGCGAACTCCCGCGGGGACATTGCCTTGCTGTCGAACCGGGTGAACCGCTCCCACTCTGGCGCTAGGTTCATCTTTATGCTGGCGCTGTGATCACACCAGGCAGGTGCGTCTGGTGCGTGAAAGTCGAACACGGTGACAAATCGCAGCGCTGTTTCATCGACAAACACGCGACTACCGACCTGCTTGAACTCCTCGACGTAATCAGCGAAGCCTGCAATGTCTGCAAATTCGGGGTGCTCGCGGATTCGGGTTGGAGCCGGCAGCAGCTTTTCCATGTTTTCGAGCGATGAGCCAGGTGGCACCAGAACGTGTGGCACACCTTCAATATCGTTGATGACCAGATCAGTGGCCGCCCCAAGAGCGTGTGCCGCCCCAAATTCAGTGTCCAGAAATGCCTCTTTCATTAGGTTTATGCTCCCCTGTTAAGGCGGGTGACTGACCCGGCTGATTCAGTAAGTGTTGCGCGCTTATGCTCCTTGCCTTCGCCCAGCGGCAGCGCCCCCTGCTCTTGCTGTTGGTCCACCAGACCGTTGCCGTGAGTTACAAACATGGCTTTGGCAGGCCGATCTTCTTTCGGGTGTTTCGCCGCCACGTCATGCGTGATGGTCACGGCCGACTCAAGATCCCGCAGCCGCTTGATATTGATCTTCAGCGTGATCTGGCTTGATCCGCCATGATCCAAGATAGCGCCCACGCCTTTGATCAGCTCCTTGTCCAGCTCCTCGATCACTGCGCCCTTGTTCAGCCCGCGCAGCATGTTCAGAAACCCGTCTTCAGATATTTCTATTGGTAAGGGCATCATTGCCTCCGTTGGTTTTCAGTTTTTGTTCCACCTGATTCACACCGCGCAGGTAGTTGTCATAATCGCCGCGATACTGCTCCCGGCTTTTAACACCATCAGGCAGAAACATTGAATCGAACTGCCCGTTGAATTGGTCCAGATCCATATGTGTCATGAGGCCACCGCTGTCATGGAAAATGTCGCATGATGAATGTCATAAGGCCTGTTAAGAGGCATCAGGCATCCAAAGCCACCACGAAACTCGATAAAGCAGCCACCGAAACTGAGATTATTTGGGGTGATATATAGCCTGCAGTGCGGCAGCTCCTGCTGGAGAAGGCGGATGTACTCCAGGTTGAAGTCACGATCGATCAGCGACACCGACTGATCGGCCATGCCGGTGGCTTTGCACTTGTGGCAATCTTCATCTTCGTGGCGATGGCAAAGATCACATGGCCCACTCAATACACCTTCACCTCGGCAAATCTCACACGGCGCTATGGCCGGAAGATCAAGCCGCCAAATATCAACCCAGCGCGATTGATCCTGTCCGCGATCGATTATTGAGCGCATCGGACGAAGCAGCAGCGCGGTCTTTTCTTCGGCGAACTTGTCGGCCGAACTGGAGTATGGATTTGTGTGAGGATCTTTGCCTTCGGCGATGATCATGATGTGCCCGCCACTGGCCGCCATTGCCCACTTATCCTGGGCTGAATCCAGGCAAATCATTCCAGGCGCATACAGCCAGCTCCTGCTGTCGTGCTCCTCGCTTGCGCAGAAGCGAAACATGTTGATTGGCTTTTCTCCGACTTCATTGATCATGTTGCTCGGCTCCACGTGAAATTGGTTCCCACTTCTCAGCACCGTTATAGGGGTCGCCACCGGCGGCAATCCACCTGTTGCCCCGCTCATCGATGGCGACTGCGCCTGGCTTCTCACTACAAGGCGAGCGGACCTTGTCCTTCCAGCCATAAATCTGGCCGTTGTAGATCAGAACAACACCACCTTGCAGGCAATAGTCTTTGCGGAATTTCCTGGCGGCCTTAAAAAGCTGTCGGGTTTTCATAAATCGCCACCGATATCGGTATCGGCCAGACGGCGCGCCGCCATCGTTCCGGGTGGATAGTAAATCTGGCGCATGGATCGCTGCTGGCGCTGGTGCTCAGCATCCAGATCCGCCTGGATCTGCCTGGCATTCTCGTCGTGCTCATCGATGATGCAGATATCCGGCCAGAACACAGCTCGCCCGCACCTGCTCACGACTTTGAGCACCTTGCTGCTGGCGCTATTCATGCCGCCCACCCTAGCGTCAGCATCACGCCCATAAAAAACGCTATCAGGCAGCTCAGAAGACAGCTCATGGCTTCTGACTTTAGCGAAGGCGGACTGGCTTGGTTTTTGTCGCTCATGATCTGGCTCCTCTGTTACCAATAAGTGAAAACCGTTCTCTGATGCCCTGGCGCCAGCCGCCATTCTGTAACTCAAGCTTCTGCTGGGAGTGGGGCGTCTTGCTGGCGCTGATCGTGTTGGCATCTGCTGCTGTGCATCGGCGGTTTGCGGGACAGTGCTGGCGAATGCGCCAAAAAATAAAGCCATGCACATAAGCTTCAATACACCTGCGCGAAAAGCGTTCTGGACGGCCTCAGCTGCGTTTTTCGCATGCAGCTTGTAATAAACCTCCCGCATCAACATGATCACGTTCTGAGGGCTGCAGCCCATGCGCTTGGCCGCTTCTTTGCGTGTCATACCATTGGCCGTGTGAAGCAACGCTTCAGCCTGGCGGGGTGGTAATCCGGTGACTTGTAAGGTTTGTATATTTGTCCTCATGAAGAAAAGATAGCAAAAGCTATCTATCAATACAATAGCAAATGCTAATTTGTTTCTGAAAATTGTTACCGGAATGGGTGATTGGTCCGGAATTGCTTGAGATAGCGTTGAATTCTTGCTACTACAGGCGCGGGGGTTACAGGAAGGCAGATGGCACGCCACTGTATTTAGTTACAGTGTGGATTTTCTAAAGGCACCGGCGTATAGTTCGCCGGGTGGTGAATATTACTTTAAAGTGATAATTCCTATGGCATGGACGTTTTTCGAATTCATAAGCAAATCGCGCAAAAGCTACTATAGAACCTGGTTGAATAGTCTTCCTGTGCCAGCGCAGCCAAAAATTGAAGCGCGAATCAAGTATGTACAGGCAATGTCCAGAATAGAGAGGCCGGAATGGGCCCGGCTGGGCGGCAGCGGTAAAGGCCTGTTAGAAATCAGGGTAAAAGGCCCGGCCAGGGTGCAGTATCGGCCCATTGGGTGTGATGACAGCCAAATGCTTGATGGGCTGCACAATACCAATAGAATATTTTTACTGGGTGGCGCAATCGAAAAAGACAGAAAATTTCAGCCACCAGATGCCGTGACGACAAACCAAAAAAGAAAACAAGATCTTATAGCGACGAATCGATTCATTGAATACGGATCTTAAAGAGTAAGAAAATGGCAAATTCTGATAAGTACACCGACCTGTTATCAAAATTCCAAGATAAAGAGTACCGCGATGCCTATGTAAACGCCGAAATTGTTAATGGGCTGTCATACCAGATCCAAGCGATGAGATTGGACAGAGGCTGGACTCAGGAAGAGCTTGCTGAACTGCTGGGCACCCGCCAGTCTGTTATTAGCAGACTGGAAAACCCGAACAACGAAGCTTTTAGCATAAAAATGCTGGAAGCCTTGGCCAGTATTTTTGATACTGGTCTGATGATTAGATTCGTGCCATTTACTAAGCTTGTTGCGGAGACTGCTAAAGTCAGGGATTCAGACCTGAGACCAGATTCTTTTGAGAAGGAACAATCATACATCCGAGCAGTGACACAAGAAATCAGCGCTGCCCGGCGCGGTGGAAACGTCTTCAATACCATGCCTTTGCTAGTTGAGGATTTCTCATCCGGAGAGCTCGACGTGTCTTCGATGTTTAAAGTATCAGACACTGACCCCAAACGCTCACGAACCGAATATAGTGAGGTTTCAGTGAAACCAAAAAGACATGTTTATTACGTTACAGGTGCCTGACAATGCCTCGTTTTAACTGGGGAGTGATCTGCCGTAATCCTATAGTTGACCAGAGAACGGGCATGCCCACGCTGGTAGAGGTTGTAGAGAGCCTGGCCTTTTCAAATGACGCCGCCGATTTGAAAAGTCGACTGGCAGAAGGTGAATGGATTATGGTGCCCGTTGGCATCCATGTAGCGTTCTCACTTAGCAGGGCGGATGATCAGGTGCCAGAGACCGTTTCTGTCGTGGTCAAGGTAGTTGCTCCCGATGGAAGGGTTCATGCGGATCGCGACGTGCCGATTCTTCATCTCGACATGACCGAAGTGCTTAAGCAAAGAGCATTTTTGAGATTTGAGCACTTCCCATACATTGTCGACGGAACATATAAGATTTCGCTGGAATTTGTTTCGGACAGTACTGGCGATAAAAGCCACCAGGAAATCCCGTTAGATTTGATATTTTCGCAGGAAGAAGGTGATCAAGAACAAACTGATTCACCTCCGCCAAAGAAAAAGGCCAAGCGAAAAGAGCCGAGTAAAAAGTAGTCGCCTTTTCGCTGGCATTAACTATTTGTGTCTGGCGATATTCTTAAGAAGCCTGACGACATCCGAGAAGCCGCGCAAAATTACCGACGCCAGCAGTCCGTTGAGAAGCACCGCAGCTGGCAAAACCAGGGTTTGCAAGTTTGCCACGCCTGCTGAAAAGATAGGTATAGCTATGAGGGCTGTGACTACTAGGGTAAGCACGAAAAAGATCGTAGAAAACATGCCCAGGGTTGAATCACTGGTTATCTCTGTCAGATCGTCACTTTGGCTGGCGCCCTCCGACCCATCATTGCACTTGTAGCACGGCATCCCGGCGTATTTCTTGTGACCGCAACTCTGACAGTCTTCCGTGTATTCCGATCCCAGTGCATTATCATCAGCGGCCAGAAGTTTGGCGCACCCTACACAGACGCCACTATCGTTTGCTGTGGGGATTTTGCAGATCTTGCAAGCTTTCATGCCCGGCTCCATTTGCGTGAATAAAAACCGCCCCTCTCGGGGCGGGCACCCGCGGTTTGCTTCCAGCTGGCTTAATGGATTGATAGCATATCCACCAGAAAAATCCATTTTTTCTAATCGGGCTATCGACCACCCAGCTCCATTCGTCGAAAAAATTAGGTGGGCTTTTTTAATCAATTATCTCTAGGACGCGGCCGTCCAGGAACACCCGATCAGGATCACCATCCGCATTCCTCTCTAATGCCGGATATAGCATTTGGCATGCCGCTGGTTTCAAATATTGCTGTTATCGGGTTTTGATTATATGGAGTTGCCTGCGCTATAAACCTAGTGGCTTCAAGCATTTCCTTTAACAGGGGTATTGCCCGCCTGCTAAAAGACGACTCTTTGTCGCTAGAGGCCGACCATTGCGCACTAATCGCATCCGCAGAACCGACTCTCGTGGTAACACGAACGCTATCAGTCATATAAGAGTTCCAGTCAATATAGAATTCGGTTTCGTTGCTTCGGCAGCGCACCACGAGAGTTACCGGATCACCATAGATCCCAGCCCCGCTTGTCGCTGTAAGTACGGCAACAACGGTCGATGAATCGTCTAGAGGATTTGTCGATTTGGAAACTCTCCACTTTCCAACACCTTCAACACTCGCAGCAGGAACGTCCATTCCTGTGATTCTATGTCTATCAGCGAGCTCGTCAAAACACTGAAGCCGAGTTATATCATCGGTTATCGCGGCACATGCCGCCATAGCTTGCCGCGATACCTGCGCATGCGCTGGTAGCGCTATCGACATAGGAATCAAAACCGCCACCAATGATTTCATATCTATAACCTCACAATGATTGTACAAAAGCCACCATTTCAATGCGCTGACATCCAGTTTTATGGTCAACCTAGTCTTGCCAGAACTCGGTTCGTCGTCACTGGGGGCAACGGTTCGTCGTATTTAGGACGAAAAATTAATATTTCAGACACATGCAGCAAAAAATACTGTATAAAATAACAGTCTATTTTTCCGTTAATCGAGCTATGAGCGAGGTGGTAGATCAATGGGCGAGGAGTCACAGGCAGTGATCTTTACTGACGAAGAAAAGGAATTTATTGTCTATTATTTGGATCGCGCCTGCTGCCCGCCTGAAAACGCTCAAGCATCATCACTACCGCCTCCAGTTCCTCCGGAGGCAGTTCCATCGCTTTCCGACAGGCTTCGAACAGTCTTGCGTCTAAAGCAGATGTAGGACCGTCAGGTTTCAGTAGTGAGCCCTGGTCAAGGTATCCCACCGGTAGGCCGGCCTTCTCTTCTATATTCCTGGCTGACTTTTCACCTATATCTCGATGCCCGCTAATTAGTTGTCGTATGTAAGTTGGGTCGAGCCCGTACTTTCGAGCGAAAGATGAGACAGTGCCGCGCTCTGACGGATCACCCATCACACGTACCAAGTTGTCTCTCCGAGTCTTTGAAATATCCATAACACATTCTCCGCAAACGATAGCAAAGAGTAAATTACCGTTTGCTATTGTTTATATGGATAGCAGTTGCTATTATTTGTGCGTACCTATGGAGGCATCATGCAATTAAGCGAGTTTCTAAAAACAATTTCTGGAGACCCGAATGACTCAATAAAGAGCTTTGCACGCCGTTGCGGAACCACCGCTGGCCAGCTTCGACAAGTTGCCGGTGGTTACAGACGCGCCGGCGAGTCTCTGGCCATAAACATAGAGAGAGAGTCAGCTGGCGCAGTAACCTGCGAAGAGCTTCGGCCCGATGTCGATTGGGCTTATCTCAGATCGACTTCAGTGTCACAGACCTCTGCTGCATGATCACTCAATCGATGGGTATGTATGTATTTACAGTATTGATGGGTAGAGCAGATGGCAGCTCGCTGGGCTCATAATCCGGAGGTCGCTGGTTCGATTCCAGCCCCCGCAACCAATCACCGTGACATCTGCGCCGGGGAATCTGCCCAGTGCGCGGAGATCTCGGCAGCAATTCGTGGTTCAGTGATTTTTGCTGGCGCTATCAATGACCGGCAGCAAGGGTATTTCCCCCCTGGCCACCTGCGCAGCGACCATGTTGGAGTAGGCGGTGCGTGCGCTGGAATCGACATTCATATGATTGCGATAGCACCAGGCGAGGAAAAGATCGGGCTCAGTTTCTACTCGGTGGATATGACGCCCTTTCAGGTCCGGGAGTTCGCACGCCTGATAGGCCTTGATAAGCCAGAGATCATAACTGGCAGGAAGTTTCAGTGCGTCTTCGAAGATGTCGAGAAAGGCGGAGTAGTTTTCAGGCTTGTACCAGAACATGCCGATGATTGATGGCTCCATAAGAAATTTGCCGTGTTGATTTGTTGTTTGTGGTGATCAGTAAGTTAACACGGGATAGGGCAAAGGCCGAAGTCCTTGAGGATTGGGGGTAACCCGGTCGAAGAGGCCAACATCAAAAAATGAAAAAAGCCGTAGGCAAGTTCCACTTGCTCAAGGCAAAAAACACGCTCGGCCTGAGCGTGGCTGTGCTTACGGATGCCGCCAAGGGGGTTCGTAATCAGCGACCCAATGGCCAATCTGGGGGCAGAGCCCGGAGCCAATTTAATAGATTCATGGAGGCAGCATGAGCGAATGCTTGTCAGGTAAAGAAACCAGCAGCGGCACCCAGGAGGATAAGTATTTGGCACCGCTGGGCGCTCTGGCTGAGTTATCAGAAGACCTCGATAACGCCATATCAAGCCTGGTAGCACCGAATTCGTCACAAAGATGGCGGATGTCCTCAATGAAATCATCCAGGGTAGCGATATGACCAGTTCAGAAGTCCTTATATTATTGGTAGCGATAGCCGGGATGCTGACTAGCGGTTGGGCCTGGAAGGAGTGGCTGCAGTCCAAAGAAAGGGCTCACGGCGAAGATGTATCCGTCAAGCTATCGGAGCAGGAAACCAAACGATTAGAGCTTGTCACTGAGGCTATGTCGCGCAACACCGTCGTCGCTGAAAGCAAGGCGGCTGTTGATCAATTCAGATCAAGTATCGCCCGGAAATTAAAGCCAGAAGACAAGCTGAATATCGATGACCAGCCGATCGTAACTGGCGATCGAGCAGCAGAGGTCGCGCCTCCCATGCGTGAAACCGCGCAAGAGACTCGAGTTGATGGAGAATTTCTGATCAACGAGGTTAACGCTTATGTAAATGATGCGCACCAAGTACTTCGCCGCGAAGAAATCTCAATGTCGGAGATTGATGCGATTGCTGGTTCACTCCTTCGCGCAGAGGCACAGCTGGCCGCTGCTGTCAGGGCAATGGGCCAGACTGCCGCGAATGCTTCTGTTGAGTTTGCACGCGTTTGCGCGCTACACGATGAGCTTGAACAGATTTTATCCGGGCTCAAGCCAACCATTCTCTTGAAGAGTTAGGTATCGGTTGTCGGGGCCTGATGAAGCGTGGCATTGAACATAGGGCACCAATGAGTCGCCCCGGAAAAGGTAGCTGACGTCATGCACAAGCATGGTTTCATTTTTTTTTACATAACCAGCTGCTTCTTCAATAACGATTTGTTCGCCCACTCTGGGGACATGCTTGGCATTTATCTCGAGAGTATGTAGCAGGGAAAGATTTTTTGAATAGAAGTCAATAATCATGAGTATCTCCGTGTTGGTTTGTTGTTTGTGGTGATCAGTAAATTAACACGGAATCAGGGCAAAGGCTGAAGTCCTTAAAGATTAGAAGTTTCTGGTCGAAGAGGCCGCCAATTGAACTGTCAAGGATTCCTTGTCAGTTGAGTGGCATCAAAAAATAACGAAGGGGCGCTCTTATGAGCATGAAACTGATGGTAGACGCACTGAAGGCCCAGGTCGGCAATGCCGGCCGTAAGCTGGTGCTTATAAAACTGGCTGACAATGCTAGCGATGACGGCTGGTGTTGGCCCTCGTATCAGCACATTGCCAATGACTGCGAAATGGGCAGATCGACGGTTAAGGAGCATATCAAGGTGCTTGCCGAGCTCGGGTTCATCACCGTCAAATCGCGCAATGATGGAAAGAGCAGCAACGGCTACATTTTGCACATCCAAAAAGGTCGATCAAAGGGAGAAAAGACCCGGTCAGAATCCAACCCGGTCAGATTTCAACCCGGTCAGATTTCAGACGACACCCGGTCAGATTCTGACCCCCACCCGGTCAGATTTCGACCCCCACCCGGTCAGATTCTGACCCCAGAACCAGTCATTGAACCTATCAATGAACCAGTCATAGAACCAGAGATGGCTGATTCACCTGCTGGCGCAGATGAATCGACAGCCAAATCGAGCAAGCCTGATTACCCGAAAGAGTTCGAAGCGATCTGGTCAGCATACCCGAAACGGGAAGGGTCCAACCCGAAGAACAAAGCGTTCGCATGCTACCGGGCGCGGATTCGTGATGGAACTCAGCCGATCGACATCGCCGCCGGCGTTTCCAGGTATCGGCACTTTTGCCAGGCCAAGGGAATCATCGGCACTGAGTTCGTCATGCAGGCTGTTCGCTTTCTGGGCACTGAGCGGGCATTTGAAAACGATTGGATCATCACGGAGACAGGCAATGCACCAGGTCAATCAGCTGCTGGATACAGTTCGAAATCAGACCGAGACGATGAGGCCATGCGCAGATTCCTCGAAGAGCACCAGGGTCAGCCTGGAGACGATGACGCGGGTGTGGCGCACTTTGCAGGCGTGGAAGCTGGTGACATCCCCGGTGGGGAGCACAGAGTTTTTAAGCTGGCAAGCGGGTTTGAAGGATCTCGATGACCGGTCTCTGATGGCTGGGCTGAATCGGGCGAAAGATTTCGCCGGGTATTTCAGCTTGCCGGTGTTCCGTGGCCTGTGTGCCGAGCAGGGAATGTCTGAGCACGGCATGCCAGCCACCAAGGCGGCATACGAAGAGGCTTGCCGGGCACCCAGCCCAAAGGCCAGGCACCGATGGAGCCATCCGGCGGTGTACCAGGCAGGCGTTGCCACAGGTTGGTTTGAGCTGGCCAGCAGGCCAACCGATGAAATCTATCCGCGCTTTGAATATCACTATGAGCAGCTGTGCAAGCGAGTGATGGCAGGTGAGGACATCACCCTACCAGTGCCAGATGCGCTGCCCGAGAAAGTGAATGTTCGTTTGACCAGAGAGCAGCAGCAGGCGCGCATGCAATCGCTCAAGGAGGTTGTGGGCCTGTGAACATCACACCAGAGTACCTGATGGAGCTTACCGCCACCATGCCGATGAAGCAGATCGATGTGCTGGGCAAGCCTTACCTGCAGCGCTACTTTGCTGGCAGCCTTTTTGGTGGCGAGGCTGATGTGTGGATCCACCGGTTTCTGAGCTGTGATGGCGACAGACACCTGCACAATCATCCGTGGCAGGGCATCAGCTTTGTTCTGCATGGCGGGTATCTGGAGCGCTACCAGAACGATCGCACTGAGCTGGCGGATCGTATGCGACGGGCATGCAACATGAGCCCGGTTCAATTGGATCAAATCATCGCCGGCGAGCAAACTGATCTGTCGATCGACCTGGGCGAGTTCATTGGGATTGAGCACTGGCACAGGATAGTTCGCGTCCAGCCTGAGACATGGACCTTGATGATTGTTGATCACGCCCGTGAATCGAAGTGGTGGTTCCGCGATGATGCTGGCGCTCTGGAAGAAATGACCGCCAGCCCTGCTGACTGGTGGAAGGCATGCAGATCGCGCGATCAGAGCGATGGAGCAGTGCAGTGACTGCCCGAAAGAAGCGGCAAATCAGAACGGTTTCGCATGTTCTAAGGCGCGCCAGGGGTCGCTGGTCCAAATCTGCACGGCCAGAAAAAGATGAGGTTCGGACAAATCACCCGGAATTGATATCGGCGGATCGTGCAGCCGGGCCGCTCAAGGATCCGCAAAGGATGCACCTGCCGGCGCGTGATCAGGGCATTGATTGGAGACTTCAGTGAGCGGACCTGTTGTTGTTGGGCTGGATCCGGATAGTAAGCGGCACGGCGTTGCGGTCTACCGAAATGGACAGCTGGAACAGCTTCTCATGCTTAGCCTGGTAGAGCTCAGGGCCTGGCTGGATGCCAACAGCACCGAGCGCTTTCTGTTCAGTATCGAGGATGTCCTGTCACAGAATTTCGTTTATGCCCGCAATTCAAAATCCAGCAAAGCAGCACACGCGAAAGTCGCACTCAGTGTCGGGCGCTGCCAGCAAGCCCAGGAAGAGGTCATGCGAGAACTGGACGCCAGAGAGGTTCCCTACCATCTGCACAAGCCGGCGCGTGGTAACTGGGCGAATAACAAAGATCAGTTTGAAAGGGTGACTGGATGGAGATCGTCCAGTAATCCGGAGACCCGCTCAGCTGCATATTTCGGCTTTATCGCCTCGCGTAAATTTAAGAACAACAACCCAGTATGGATGTGAAAGGGAAATCATTATGGTTAGCGAACAACACGCCGATCAGGTATTTAATCACGCCCCGCCGAGCAAGGCAGAAGCCCTGCTGCAAAAGCTGAACTTGAGATCGCCAGACTATTGCAGCCCGATGGGTGGCGGGACCGGCAGGGGGCTCTGCCCTGGTGAGATTGCAGCAGCACTGGCGCTTGGTCGCCCGGCGCTGCCACGCGCTTCTCGATTCATGTCTTACGAACTTGCGCGAAAGGCGATGGCCTCGATGGCGATGTATGTGCACACAGGGGACAGGCAATCATTTTGCCACGTTTACTATTTCGCGCTGAATGTGATTGCCGGACAAATGGCGGCGGCTGCCACAGATATGAAATCCCTGGCCAAAGAGGTGGCAGAGCACAGAGGCGCCATGAGCGCTTGTTGTGTGATGGCAATCGATGATGTGAGCTGCCCCCGAAAATACAGAGCGACCACTGACAGGGAGTTTGCCAGAATTGTGGGGCTGCCAAATCACAAACTCTGGTCGCGAAACTGGAAGAGTCGTTACCAGAACATACGGTCAGTGATCGAGGAGCTTTCTGATACCGCGGAGCAACAAATCAAAAATAATGTGTGAAAAACTTGACGTGTCCCAAAATAGGGGTATTATTTCCCATAATAGCGAATTCTGACTCTACAGCGAACCCGGCCCTAAAAAGCTGGGTTTTTGCGTTTTAATGCCCGAACAATCAACCAATCGAAGCCGGCCGCCAAGCCGGTTTTTTTATGCCTGGAGAAATGGTTTGTCTGGAGAGCGAGAAAGCTGGCACTTATCCAAGTCGGTGCCCATCACACTGATTGTTGCGTTGTTAATTCAAGCGGCAGCAGTTGTTTGGCACGGCAGCCAGTGGACTGCGGCCATCCATCAAAACCGAACTGACATCGACAAGCTGGCAGCAGAGCACGACCAGATGAATAACGCATCGTCTGTGCAGGCGATCCAGTTGGCCAGGATTGAGGAGAATACCCGCAATCTGGCAGAGCGAATAGCGGATTTGGTCCGGCAGCTGGAAAGGCGGCAGCCACAGCCATGAGGCCGTCCGATGCCGACATCCTGATCGGCGCATTAACGATCCACGGCGAAGCCAGGGGCTGCACACAGCCCGGCCGGACCGCCATTGCTCATTGCATCATCAACCGGGCAAAGGCGCGCAAATGGTGGGGCAAGGGCACAGCAGGCTATGCCGATCACACGATTGCGGCCGTATGCCTGAAACCATGGCAGTTCAGCTGCTGGAACCCGAACGATCCTAATCAGATTCTTCTTAAGACGTTGCAGGAGCAGTATCGGGCAGCGATCCAGAAGCCGACATGCCGTGCAGCATTAAAGGCATTGATCGACGCGCTGGACGGCTATGAGCCAGACCAGACCGGCGGTGCAACGCACTACCTGACAACAAATCTACACAAATCGGCCAGATGCCCGGCATGGGCAAAGGGCAACAATAATTTTGTCGAAATAGGCAGCCACAGGTTTTTCTCGGGAATCGCATAAGCCAGCCCGCCCGGAGGCACGCATGACAGCAATCGACGATCTGATCATGTTGGCCGAGCTGTGTCGTGATGTTTACATGCACACCAGCACCACCGAATCGCTCGGCATTGTCGCCATGCACGACTTTGCCAGCGGATCTGATTACGGGTGCGTGTACGTGGGAGCGGATAGTCTGTTTATTACCATCGCCGGATCAGACGACGCGCTGGATTGGCTCAGCAACTTCAGAGCTCTGGCGCGCGATGACTGGTATGGGATCAGGGCCCATCGAGGGTTCGTCCAGGGCGCGCGATCCATCGAGCTCGCAGCGCTAAAGATCATTGATAAATACCCTGGCTATGATCTGGTGTTCACAGGCCACAGCAGAGGCGGGGCCATAGCGCTGCTGCTGGCTATAGCTGCCGAGCACCACCACAAACACAAGGTCAGCCGGTGCGTGACATTCTCGCAGCCCAGGCTGTCGAGTGGCCGGCAAATCCGGCTGGCTTATCGATACGGGCAATACATCCGCGTCGTTAACGGATCGGATGCAGTCGCTCGCTGGCCCAAGGTTGGGTACGGCCATGCCGGCACAGAGCTCTATATAACCAATCGGGATGATGGATACCTCATCGACCCGAGCGGCTGGCAACGCCTGGTGGATAGAGCGATGACTCTTTTTCAGCGGGCCAAAGACCATACAATCAGCGACGTAATACGGGAGCTGCACAAATGCAAAAACTGGCTGCTATCACAGCGCTGCTGATCGCCCTGATTGGATGCTCAGTGATTCAACAGGCGTCAGTGCCAGAGAGCATAGCCGTTGGCTACCTGAGCATTGAAGCGATCGCTGAAACGGCCGCTGACGCTGATCTGGACGAGCCCGCCAAAGACAGGGTCAGGAGCGCGCTTCAGGAGGCGAAAGACATTCTTGATAGCGCCACCGATCTCTATGAAGCCGGGTTCGAGGCACAGGCCGAATCAGCACTGGCCAGAGCTTCCCAGTTGCTCGCTACTGCACAGGAGATTCTGACCCGTGGACGCAATTAAAGTCATCCAGATCATAAACCTGGCGCTGGACCTTGCGGCTGATGCGCACATCAGCATCAAAAAGCTGCAAGCACTTCGGGAAGCGGCACAGGCCGAAGGCCGCCAGATCACTGCCGATGAGCTTCGGTCTCTGGCTAGCGATGCCCAGGATGCCATCGACCGGATCTGACCGCCCGAAAAATCGAGCGGGTCCTCCCCGGCGATCTGCAGTACGGGTGCGAGGAACCGCGATTTCGCGCTAATTATGAAAATTTTCACAATCAGGTTGTTGTTTGGTAACCATGGCGAAAAAAGAGGCCTACTGGCTCAATAAGTCACAAGTGGCACGTAGTCTTGGGATTAGCACCCAGGCGTTCGACAAGTGGGGCGTAGAGCCGGTCGCCCGCCAAGGTCGCGAGGCATACTTCACGATGCGCGACATCCTGGATAATCGGCTGGCGCATGTTGAGGCACGCAGGTCGAGTTCCGGTGCCGATGACGATGACTATGATGCCCAGCGCACCAGGCTCACCAAAGAGCAGGCTGATAAGCTGGAGATGGAGAATGCGGTCACCAGACGGGAGCAGGCACCAGTCGAATTGCTGGAATGGGCGCTGGCCGAGTTGAGCCAGCGCATCAGTGCAATCCTGGGCGCGGTACCGTCCAAGATCAAAAAGCGGGTGCCATCACTTACTTCGACGGAAATGACCAACATCAATCGAGAAATCATCAAGGCTCAAAATGCAGCAAGTAAAGTCGAGCTACCCTGGGATAAATTGCCGGGATTCGATTGATAGGGCCATCCGCCACGGATTAAAGCCGCTTTACAAGCCCGAGCCACTGACTCTGTCGGCATGGGCAGATGAGAATTTCTATCTCAGCCCAGAGTCCAGTGCTGTTGAAGGGCCTTGGGAGACGCTTCCGCCACAAAAAGGGATCATGGATTGCATCAGCAATGATGACATCGAGGTGATCACCTGGCGAAAGAGTGCACGGACTGGGTATACGAAGATAATCGTTGCCGCGATGTGTTACTTCGCTGAGCACAGAAAGCGAAACATTGTAGTGTTTCAGCCAACCGACAGCGACGCTGAAGAGTTCGTTAAGGATGAGATTAACCCGGCAATCCGAGATGTTGATGTCGTCAGGGACATATTCCCCAGTTACGATAAAAAGTCCAAAGACAACACGCTCAGCAAAAAGGTGTTTGTTGGATCGACTCTCGATATCCGGGGCGGCGAAAGCCCGAGAAACTACCGGCGCTTGACCAAAGATGTCGCCATGTACGACGAGTTGAGCGGCTTTACTCGTGATGTGGGCGGTGAGGGCAAGCCGACCGACCTCGGCGATGTGAGGATCACAACCTCATCATTCCCAAAATCGATTCGCGGATCAACACCAAAGATCGAAGGGTCTTGCCAGATCACGGACTCCCTCAATGAGGCTGACGTTGTTTTTGAATTCCAGGTGCCGTGCCCCCGCTGTGACGAGTTCCAGCTGTTGGAGTGGGGTGGAAGCAAGGCGTCGTTCGGCATCAAGTGGGAAGGGACAGACCATAAAACGGCCCATTATGTGTGCCGCCACTGTGCAGACAAATTTTATTACCAGGAGCTGACGGCTGTCTGGGATCGCGGGCGCTGGGTCAGCGAGCAAGGTCACTGGATTGATGAAGATGGTGAAATCCGCTCCCCCGACGGAACGGTCACCGATCCGCCAAAGCATGTTGGGTTTGATCGGTACTCCTCAATCTACTCGATATTCTTCACCTGGCCACAGATGGTTGATCAGTATCTGAAGGCAGTTGAGAAGGCCCGGCTGGGCGATGACACAAAGCTCAAGACGTTTATCAACACGCGCCTTGGAGAAACCTGGAAACAGGATGTCGGCGACAAGCCGGACAATGAGATCCTGTACAACCGGCGCGAGAACTACGGCGGCGATGTGCCTGACCAGGTTGTTTTCATAACTGGCGGTGTGGATGTTCAGGACGACAGATTTGAGTTTGAGATCTGCGGCTGGGGCACCGACGAGCAAAGCTACTCTATCGAATATCAGGTGCTGATGGGCAATCTGTCCAATCAGGCGGTCTGGGACATACTGGCCGAGATGCTGCGCAAACAATTCAAGCGCAATGACGGGCTGGTAATACCAGTTAGCCGAATTGGCATGGACTCCGGCGGCCATTACACAGACGAGGTGTACGCGTTCTCGCGCAAGCACGGAGTGCACTGGATTATCCCGACCAAAGGCGCAAGCACATACGGCAAGCCGATCGCGGACTTTCCAAAAAAGCCGAACAAAAAAGGCGTGTTCCTGACTTTGGTGGGAACCGAAAATGCTAAAGACCTGGTGTACAACAGGCTGGCGATCAAGGACATCGGACCAGGATATTGCCACTTCCCGAATCGGGACGATATGTACAACGAAGCCTATTTCAAGATGCTGACATCTGAAAATAAGCGGCTCGACTATAGCCGCGGACGGCCGGTCTATAAATACATTCTGCCCAGCGGGGTGCGAAACGAGGCTCTTGATTGCCGTGTGGGCAACCTGGTCGCGCTGCGCATATCGCAGCAGTACTTTGGACTGGATCTTCTGACCATCCAGCCGCGCCGCCGCGAAGACGAACCAAAGCCAGACCAGCGCAGAAAATCAAGTTATTGGAATCGAGACTGATGAGCACAGCAGCACAACAACTGGCAAAGATAAAGGAAGCAATCGCCCTTGGCGCCCTTGAAATTCACATGAATGGGCGGCGGGTGACTTACAGATCCCTGAACGAGATGCGCAGCATTCGCGACGAATTGCAGCGTCAGATTTCGGGCAGCTCTGGCCCGGATGTGCTTCGCCCAACTTTTGATAAGGGCATCGAATGACAAACGCACTTGATAAAACCATTGGCTTCCTGTTCCCAGGCTGGGGCGCCTCTCGCGCATTCGCTCGCGCAAAGATGAACTATCTCGGCGATGCGATGAACAAATATGATGCCGCCGGTAAGGGCCGAAACGGCTGGACCAGAGGAAGTGATAGCAGCGCAAACATGGAAATCGGCGCAGCGCTTCCCAGAGTTCGCGCTTTTTCCCGAGACCTTCGGCGCAACAACCCGTATGCGAGCAAGATAAGCGACTCGCTGGTGTTCAATGTCGTTGGCGCTGGCATTGTGCCAGGGGCAAAGCACTCGTCAGAGCGGAAAAGAAAGCGCGCCCAGGAGCTGATGCAGGACTGGTCATGGACAACTGACTGTGATGCAGATGGCCGCATGAATTTGTTCGGACTGCAGTCACTGGCGTTTCGAACTGAGAATGACAGCGGCGAGGCGTTGATCGTGCGCCAGATCGTCAATGACCCGACCATGGCGGTACCACTGAAGATCCGCGTGCTCGAAGGTGATTTTCTCGACCACACAAAAAATGTTACGGCTCTGTCAAACGGTGGGCGCATTGTCCAGGGTGTCGAATTCGATGCCCAGGGCCGCAGGGCTGCATACTGGTTATTCGAAGATCACCCCGGTGAGTATGGCTTCAGGCGTTTTAACTCAAAGCGCCACGACGCTGCCAATGTAATCCATCTCTATGAGATCCGCCGCCCCGGGCAGGTTCGCGGCATGCCACGAGGCGCTGCCGGTTTTCTGCGTCTGAAAAACGTGGATGAGTTTCAAGACGCAGTGCTTGGCCTGCAAAAGGTCGCGGCTTGCTTTGGCGCGTTCATCAAAAGCGACGATCCATCCAAAAAGGCCGGAGATATCCTGCCGGAAAAGATGGAGCCGGCCATGCTCACGAAGCTGAGCTACATGGAAGATGTTTCCTATGTGACTCCGCCGACAACCTCTGGTCATGCCGAATACCTGACCACGGAGCTGATGGGCGCAAGTGCCCCGTCTGGCGTGACATATCAAGCTGCCACTGGTGATTTGCGCGGCGTGAACTTCTCATCCGGGAAGATGGGATTCATCGAATTTGGCCGAACGATTTCGCACCTGCAAAAGAACATGCTTATTCCGCTGCTGTGCCAGGGCATAGAGAAGTGGTTCATTGAGGCCGCTGCTTTGCGAGGAATAAACCTGTCGGGCGTCTACTACGAATGGACGCCACCGCGCCGCGAAATGATCGACCCGCCAAAAGAGCTGCCCGCGATCTCGAAAGCAATCCAGGGCAAGCTGAAGTCGTTCAGCGACTGGGCGCGGGAAAACAACCGCGATCCGGACGAATGGGCCAAAGAAATTGCTGATGACATGAAGCGCTTCCGCGATCTGGAAGTAGATCTTTTCGATAAACAACCGAAAGAGGAGCAGTCCAATGCCCCGAACAACGAGCAAGACTAGCGCGGCAGACTCAAAATTGATGATTGGCAGCGACGGAAAGACGCTGCTGATCTATGGCGTGATCGGAGACTGGTGGGAAGGCAACGACGCGCTGACCCTGGCCCAGGAGATTGATGCGCTGATCGATGCAAACGATGAGCTGAACGTCAGAATACACTCTCCGGGTGGCTACATCATGGAGGGCCTGGTGGTTTATAACCGCCTCAAATATGCAGAAAAGCCAGTGAACATCCACATAGATGGAATGGCCGCATCAATGGCCTCAGTTATCGCAATGGCTGGCGGCAATGGCGGAAAAATATCAATGCCAGAAAATGCCTGGCTGATGATCCACAAGCCGATCAACGGAGTGTTTGGTAACGCCGACGACATGCGAAAAATGGCCGACACCCTTGACGGTTTTGAAACTGACATCAGCAACATCTACATGCAGCGCTTCACAGGCTCCCGAGAGGAGCTGGCTGAAATGCTCACACAAGAGACATGGATTAATGCGCAGGATGCGCTGGCTTATGGCTTGATCGACGAAATTGTCGAGCCGGTCAAAGCTGCAGCGTCGCTGGCGCTCAATCTCAGTGATTTCGAAAACGCTCCGAAGGCGGCCATTCAGCTTTTCGGGGAATCCACGGCGAGCACCGCCAAATCAATGCAAGGAGTAACAACTATGCCTAACAAAGCTGAAGAGCAGGCAAAGAACCCGGCGGCAAACGGTGGCGCCGATCCCATCAACACTGCGCAGAACGAGCCGCAAAGCCGAAAACCAGCCGAGCCTCGCGAATCTGCCGCTGCAGATAAAAGCGATGTGACCGAAGCGGTCAATACCGCCCTGGCGGCCCGCGCCCAGCTTAATGCCGATATTCGTGCGCTGGCGCAAAAGGTGCGGCTCAGTGATGCTGAAACCAATGCCATTGTTGATAAGAACCTTGGCAGCATGGAGCTGGCCCGCGAAGCCATCCTCGAAGTTGTCGCAGATCGTGACAGCAAGGCGCAGCCCTCCAACTTCGTCACTGTCAATCACGACACATCGATGTTGCGAGAAGATATTACCAAAGGCCTGATGGCCAAAGCGGGCCTGATGGACCACAAAGAGGGTAATGATTTTACCCAAATGTCATTGGTCGAGATTGCCCGCTTCTGTCTGCAAAACGCTGGCGTTTCAGTGGGTGGCATGAACAACAACGCCATCGCCACCAAGGCTATGCACACCACCAGCGACTTCCCCAACATCCTGGCTGATGTTGCGAACAAGTCGCTGCGCGCCGGCTACGACGCCTATCCGAGAACATTCCTGCCTTTCTCGCGCCGCGTAAGTGCGAACGACTTCAAGCCGATTAACCGGGCTCAGTTGGGTGAAGCGCCTGCGCTGGAGAAGGTCAACGAAAACGGCGAGTTCAAGCACGGAACCATGGGTGACGGCAAAGAGCGTTACAACCTGGAAACCTACGGCAAGATCATTAGCCTGACTCGCAAAACAATCATCAATGATGACCTGGATGCGTTCACGCGCGTGCCGCAGTCATTCGGCGATGCAGCTGCTGATCTGGAGAACTCTGTTGTCTGGGGCCTGATCATCAACAACGTCAAGATGAGCGACAACAAGGCGCTGTTCCATGCTGATCACAAAAACCTGGGCACAGGCGGCGTTCCAAGCGAAACCACTTTGTCCGAGGCGCGCAAGATGATGCGTGTGCAGAAGGCATTGAACGGCACTCGCAACCTGAACCTGCGTGCTCAGTACGCCCTGGTGCCAGCCGCCCTGGAGACAACTTTCCAGAAGCTGCTGTCAGCCATCATGGCCAACGACACGGATAACGTGAACGTCTTTACCAACTCGATGGAACTGATCGTTGAGCCTCTGCTCGATTATGCTGATCCAAAGGCCTGGTATGTGGCGGCAGCGCCAAACCGTATCGATACCATCGAGTATGCGTACCTGACTGGCGAAGAGGGTGTGTACATCGAAACGCAAAATGGTTTCGAGGTCGATGGCGTTCAGATCAAGGCGGTGCTGGACTTCGGTGCTGGCGTGATCGACTACCGCGGCCTGCTGAAGAACGCCGGGCAGTAATCTGATCCAAATCTCAAAAGGCCACCAAGGGGTGGCCTTTTTGGTTCGAACAGAAACATTTTAATTCTGGAGTAAATCTCATGAAAAATTTCATTCAGTCCGGTCACACAGTGACCGCAATTCTGTTGGCTGCGGCCACCAGCGGCGATGGCGTGCTGATCGAGAATCTGTTCGGCGTTGCCTCAACAGATGGTGCAATCGGTGACGAGTGCGAGCTGCAGGTCACTGGCGTTTTCACTCTCCCGAAAAAGTCAGCCGATGAGCCAGCCCAGTTCCAGGTTGCTTACTGGGATCCTGTTAATGACGAGCTCACAGTGACCGCGACATCGAACTATCGAGTCGGCGTGTTTATGGACACGCTGGCCAGTGGGACAACCACAGCTGCTGTCCGGCTCGATGGCACTGCAATCATCCAGGAAGCTGGCGCTTAACCCGGGGGCCGCCACAGATGTTTGATCTGATGTCACAAACCGCTGTGGCGGCATTTGGCGGTGCGCTGGAATACACCCAGTCAACCAATAAGCAGAGCTTTCAAATCCTGATCGAGCGCAATCTGGAGATCATCGACGATGATACCGGTGCGGGGCAGTACATTAATGCTGCTGTTTGGGCAAATGTCGATTTCCCGTTTAGCAAACCGGTGGACGGTGATCTGATTGTTGCGCCTGATCGAACATGGCGAGTTGTTCGAAAGGTCTCCGATGACGGACATGTCACAACAGTAGAAATTCGATGATTGAATTTAAGGACAACCTGGACGAAAAGATTCGACAGATTGATCCGGAGGTTTTTAGAAAAGCCCAGCTCTCTGCGCTTACCCGGCTTCGAAGTTCCACGGCCACCCAGATATCAAGGGCAGCCAGGGAAAAGTATAGCGTAACAGCTGCAACCATAAGGGGTGCACTGTCGCGCCGGATCCGGATAGTGGTGCGCCGCGATCAAACCACCGCAGTTCTGGAATATGTCGGCCGCCGAATTGGGCTGATTAATTTCGGCGGACAATTTAAGAAGGTCAGCACCCCGCGCGGCAGGCGCATGGGCGCAACGACCAAGTTGTACAAAAACAAACGCCGATATCTAACAAAGCGCGGATTCATTGCGACCGGCAAAAGCGGCAATGTGCATATCTACCAGCGAGAAAAAGCCGGACAGACCAAGCGCTTGCCGCTTCAGGCGCTCTACGGCCCATCTATCCCTCAGATGGTTGGGTCTGATGAGGTGCTGGAGAAGGTCGGGCAGTTCGTTGAACGACAGTACCCGATTGAGCTTTCCAGACAGATTGATTATCAGTTGAGCAAATTATGATCGATTCATTTATCGCGCACCTCAACTCGCAGCTGGATCAGACGTTCGTGAAAATCACGCACGCTGCAGACCAGCAACCGATTGATGACATTACAGAAGAGCTGCCACTTCTGGGCGTTTTCCCAGGCCCTGATAGCACACAGGTGGATCCGACCGATTTTGTTGAATCGAAGATGATCACCTCTGAGGCGATCGTACACATCGTTTGCCTGATTGAAGAGTTAGAAACCTTGCGAACCGCAGTTCGGTCAGAGGCAATGGGCTGGAATGCCGGACCCATGTACACCGACATGACCTTAAAAAGCGGCGAGCTACTACAGCTCAAGGCTGGAATCTGTTGGTGGGAAGAGAGATACACCTCAGCCCACCTCATCAGAGCTTAATAAACTTTCCCCACTAACCTGGGCCCGCCCGGGCCGATGAGGTATTGCTATGAAAAAAACGAAGACACCCTCCAAGGGCGGCGTCTATTTTCAGTCATCGCCCGACGCAACACCGGTTCAGATTGCTGGCCCTGGCTGTCAGATGACCGATGAGACACGAAAAAAGCTACTGGCAGACGCCCAGCGTGCGCCAGTAAAAACCCCCGCCGAGGCCTCGGACACATCTGATGCCGACGCGACCTACAACAAAGGAGCGCGCAGCAAATGAGCTTTCTGGCCCGTAACCAGATCATTCTGGTAAAAATCGAAGATACTTACGCAACCGACCCAACCCCGACCGAGTCGCTGAACGCTGTCCTGACCAAAAATCTGCAGCGCCAGATGTATAACGGCAACCGGGTCAGCCGCGATGTAGATTACCCCTACATGGCAAACGACTTCTCGATCAATACCGCACCGAGCGTTCAGCTGACCTTTGATGTTGAGCTGGCAGGATCCGGCGATGCTGGCACCGCACCGCAGCTCGATGCCTTACTTCGCGCATGCGGCTTTGCGTCAACTGTAGTGGCTGAAACCAGTGTTACCTACAGCCCGGTTAGTGGCGCGTTCGAGTCCTGCGCGATCTATTACAACTATGATGGCGAGATGCAGAAAATTGTCGGTGCCCGTGGTACCTGGACGCTGAACATGGCCCGCGGCGCATTGCCCTCGGTCAGCTTCACGATCACAGGCCTGTATGCCAAGCCGACTGCGGTTGAGCAGTACGACCCGACCTATACCGCAATCTCTCCGCTGCCGTTCAGCAGCTACAACACCACAACATTCAGCGTTCATGGCCAAGCCGTCCGGGGCGAAGGCCTTAGCATTGATGGTGGTGTGAACGTCGTTCATCGCAACCTGGCCGGTTACGATGGCGTCAACATTACCGACCGAGCACCGACCGGCAGCGTTTCATTTGAAGCGCCGACCATTGCAACAAAAGACTTTTTTGCGCAGATGGAGTCGCATAACAAGTCGCCGGTCACAGGCGCTATCAGCGTGGTCCACGGAACAACAGCTGGCAACATAGTCACAATAACTGCCGGCCAGACCCAGATCACAAACATCAACGAGCAGGACAGCGACGGCATCCGCACCTTCTCAGCTGAGTTTATTCCTGTTCCAACCGATTCGGGTAACGACGAGTTTTCGATCGCCTTTACCTGATGCCCCAGCAGTAGTGTGTCACCTGTATTGCCGGTCACTGCCCACCTCTCTCCCGGGCAGCGGCCGGATTTTTTTTGGGAGAGAACCGGGAGAAGAAAATGGCATTTGTCATAGGTGAGATTAAGACAGTTGAGCGCAAAGTGGAGTTTGACCTGCCATCGAGTGTAGGTAAGCCAAAACGCAAGGCTGATTTTGTTGTAGAGCTGACAGTGCGCGATGACGCCACAGTAAAGGCCCGCCGCAAAGCGGTGCAGGAATATCTGGCTAAGCTGAATCGAGAAATGGAGCTGGCGCGCGGTGATCGAAACTACACGCCGACCATTGATGATCAGAACTTTGATGACGAATACCTGCGCGAAGACGTGGTGAACATCAAAGGGGTGCGCGATGAAAGCGGCAATGACCTGGAGTTCAGTGCCCAGTTGCTCGATGCCATTCTGCTGGATCGGCCAGCCAGATCCGCCCTGCTTGATGTATGGGCAGAGCTCAACTCAGACAAAGCGCTGAAAAGAAAAAACTAATCGAGGCCGGGGAATACTGGGCCAGCGCCTCTCCCCGCGCCAAAAACACAGATGGCCTTGAGGCCGATTTTGATCAGTTTGGTCTTAGCCAGGAATTGCGCGAGCAGATACTGGCTGACACTGATCCGCAAACTATTGACCAGGACTTTGTGGTGCTCGCTGAGAACGCAGAGGCGCTGGACGTGTTTATGTTCTGCCAATCTCAGTGGCGCACCTCCATGTCCGGGTTGATAGGCCTGGATTATACCGCGGTGATCGCTGTCATCGCACTTCGCTACAAAAAGCGCAAAACCCAGCGGGATTTACTGGAATCCGTTCGATTGGTTGAATCAGGCGCCCTTGGCGCGTTTGCAAAAATGAGGCAGGTTGATGGCTAAGACGTATCGTTATGGCTTCACGATTGAGGGGGATGCCGAAAAAGGCACCAAGACTCTTCGTCGATTCAAAGAAGAAGTCACCGATCTGCAGCGCGAAACCGGCAACACGCGCAAACGAACTCAGGAATGGCGCACAGAGACTGATAAGACCAGCCAGTCGCTGCTAAGCGCCAAGAACATGGTTGTCGGCCTGACAGGCGCACTGGCTGCCATGGGTGCAACCAGATTTGCCCAGGGCGTGATTAATGACTACCGTGAGTTTGAAGTCGGCCTGCTGGGCGTCAGTAAAACAACCGGACTGGTCGGAAAGGAGCTCGACACGTATGCCGCCCGGATTGACAGAATATCCAGAGGCCTGCCAGTAACAACAGCCGAGCTGTTGGAGTTGTCACAGGCTGCCGGCCAGATGGGCGTGACCGGCGCTGCCAATCTTGAAAAGTTTGCCGTAACGGTAGCCAAGCTGGGCAGGGCCTCTGACCTGGCTGGCGAAGAGGGCGCAAAGTCGCTGGCCCGCATTCTTAACGTCACCGGCGAATCCGTTGACCGTATCGATGTGCTGGCCAGCGTCATTGTTTCGCTTGGCAACAATGTGGCTGCCACCGAATCGGAGATTGCAAACATTACAACCGAGGTGGCGCGGGCCACCAGCCAGTTTGACATCTCCTCAGCTTCAGCCGCGGCGCTCGGTGCCGCGATGGCGTCAATCGGCGTTAGAGCTGAGACCGGCGGCTCTTCAGTTGGTCGTGTGTTGCAGGAGATGACCCTGCGCATCCAGGAAGGCGGCAAGGAGCTTGAGGACTTCGGCGTTGCTCTGGGCCTTAATGCTGATGAATTAGCCCGCCTGTATGCTGAAGACAAGATGCTGGCGCTGGAGTACTTCCTGGATGCTGTTGCCGCTAAAGGCCTGGACGCCGGCGGTGCTCTGAAAGATGTCGGGCTCGGCGGGCAGGAAGTGCTCAAGACCATCATCCCGCTGGCCGGCAACATGGATATCCTCCGCCAGACAATGGGCCTGGCGAACGAAGAGGTCAGAGAAGCCTCTGCCCTTGAGAATGAATTCGCTGCCACCCTGGCGTCGCTCGATGCCCAGTTCACTATTTCCCAGAACATCCTTTCCAGCTATTCGCTTTTGCTCGGCACTCAATTTCTGCCGACAGTGACCGATACTCTCGCCGCGTTTAACGCCTGGGGCGAGGAAGACGGTCCCGAGAAGATGCTGGAGGCGACCAGGGTCGCAACGACGCTGCTGGCAACTGCCCTGACAGCCAAATTGATGGGCCCTCTCGTGGCATCCGCTGGCGGCTTGGCGCTCTCTGCCGCAAACGCTGCATTTTATGCAGCGTCCGCAAAAAACGTTGAGCTGGCCCTGATTAGGGCTACCGCACAGCAAAGATTAATGAATGCAGCGATGGACAGGGGAAAGACCCTGCTGGCGTTAGTCGGAGGCCCTGGCGGCCTTTTAATTCTTGCTGCTGGCGCAGCCTACACATTCAGGGAACAGTTGGGGTATACCAAATACGATGCCGAAGGGGCGCTATCTGCTGTCCAGAATTTAACTAGCGGGATCGATGATCTAACAGATGCTCAGATCCGCAATAGCGCCAACAAAGCCCTGGAGGGCTACTTAGAGGCAGCTAAAGAAGTTGAGCGGATGGAGGCCAAACTAAGCGTCCTGCAAACCAGCATGACGCAAAATCGCCGCTTCCAATACTCACCTGAGAAGCAGAAAGAAATCACTGAAACACAAGCCGACCTTGATTCTGCCCGGCAGGCACTGGATCAATACGGTGAGGCGCTGACTAGGCTCGTTCGCGCAGCAACTGATGCTAGCGAGGCTACTGGCGAGCAAACTAGCGCAACAAATGATCTCGGCGAAAGCGTCCGCGCGGCAGCCGGAGATATTCCCGAGCTAACTAGCAAGATCGATCAACAAATCCTATCCCTGAGGCAGCGAGTGGTGGCCACCCAGCTCGACGCCCGCAACCAGGCCATCTACAACGCAGTTATTCAGGCCGGCAGTGATGCCGCTGAAGGTAAGATCCGCCAGATCGTCGAGCTGACAGGCGCGCTCTATGATCAAGACGCTGCCCAGCGAGCGACCACAGATGCGATGCGTTCCGCCGAGCGAGAGATGGAGCGGTTGGAGCGAATTTCAGAGCAGACCGCCCGGCAGCTCCAGGAGGACTGGGAGGAAACACGGCGCGAGTTTGGCAAGACCTGGGCAGATTGGTACATGGATGGCAAAAACGCCATGGATGCCACGGCTCAGGCCTTCAAGCGCATGCTTTTGGAAATGTCGGGTCAGCTGGCGCTCAGTGGCCTGGCCAAAATGTTTGGCGTCAATGTTCCTGGCGGCGGAGACGCAGGCATTCAAGGCGTGCTGGATAGCTCTGGCTTCGCCGGCGATGTTACCGGCGCGCTGCTGTCCAGGTTTGGCGGGCAGTTCGGCACAAACGCTGGTGTATCAGACATTTTTAGGGGCCTCGGCTTTGGCAGCGAGAAGCTGTACATCGATGCAGCGGGCGAGGGCATCGATGTCGCCAATACCTTCAGCGCTGACACATTGGTCAGTGGCCTGAAAACTCTAGGCCTGAATATCGGCGCAGGCATTGCAGGCGGCTATGCAGGCAACGAAATCGGAGAGGCTCTGTTCGGGAAAGTGTCCGAGTCGGGCATTGGGCAATCGCTTGGCACCGCCATAGGCACCTACGTGGGTGGCCCCGTGGGCGCACTGCTTGGATCTGCTCTGGGGTCGATGGTTGATGTCGCCACCGGCGGTGATGGCAAGGTGCGCTATAACGCCGGCATGCTGGTCGGACCCACCCCGGCAGCCATTGGCTCAGATCGTGCGTTCGAGGTTGATCCTTTTGAGTCCGGTCTTCGCGTCACAGGTGCAGCCAGGCGCGTAGATCAATCCAAGGCCCTTGAGGTCATTAACACGTTCCGAGAAGTTGACTCTGTTGTTGCCAGTCTCATCAGAGCGATGGATGGCACAATTGATCTGAGTCGCGCCACCTTGGCAGGACTCGATGAAGAGGCGACACCTGGCAGCTCTGGCACGTTCCTCGGCCTTGGCGGGAACGGTCAGCTTGCCGGTGACTTGCTGGCGCAGCTCGACTACTTTGTGGATCAGCTGCTGAGCCATGTCTCTGGGGTCAGCGATGAAATCATAACGGCCGCAAAAGCTGCCGGCACAGCGGAGGAGGCCATCGCCATACTCTCTGGTGCAGTTGTCGAACACACGGCAAACACCCAGGCAGCTGCAGAGGCCGAAGAAAAGGCGGCCGCCGCCACCGCTGCACTTGCTGAGACTGAAGAGAGGCTGCTCAAAGAGCGGCTGAGCGCCACTCAGGCCATGGTTGATGATCTACGGTCCATCCGTGCCGTGCGCGACAGCATCAGCATGGATGTTTCCAGTCTGCTGGGCGCAACGCCTCTTTTTGGTATCGATGGGGCGGTGTCCGATCAGGTGGCCCACATCGAAGAGGCGCGCCGTCAGCTATTAAAGAATCACGAAGATCAAATTCGGGCCGAGCAGCGCTTGCACGAGCAACGCATGAGCTATGCACAAAGCCTGTATGACCTGGCCCTTAGCATCCGCCTGGGCGATTCCAGCAGCCTGACCGGACAAGAGAAATTTGATCTTGCACAAAGCAACTTCCGCGATCTGGCGCAGGCCGCCGCCGGCGGCGATCTGGCTGCGGTTGGCAGGCTCCAGGAAGCTGCGCAGAGTTACATATCATCGGCTGACTACATGTATGCCTCGAGCACCCCTAGAAAAGAGGCAGTGGCCGAGGTGCTCAGCGTGCTTGATTCGGTTGGCGCTCAGCTTGGCCAGAGCGAGTTTGACCCACAGGCTGCCAATGATGCCTTGCTGCGCAGCCTGCGCGATCTGGATAGCCAGCTGACCGCAATTGCAGACGGGGTAAACCAGGCAATTATCGATAAGCTCGATGAAATCCGCGTTTCGATCGGTGACCTCTCCCCACAAATGCGAGACGCCCTGTTCGGCGCAGTCAGCCAGTGGATCGACCAGTCAGGCCCAGGCGGTGCCGAGATTATCGATGCCCTGGGCGGCATTCGCGGATCAGTCGATGCCCTGCCACCTGAAATCGCCGGCTATCTCTCTGGCGCCATGGGCTCATGGATCCAGCAGATGCAGTCCAGTGGGGCAGCATCCCAGGTCATCGCAGACAGCATCAGCAAAGGCGGCCTGGATGAGTCGGCAGCCAATAAGTGGCTGGCAGGCCAGGGCGCTGGCAGCGTCGATGATTACCGATCTGCCTACAACCCGGCATTCGGTGCCCAGGAGATCGCCGCCCACGTTAATGCGGTGCTGGGATCAGCCAGCGATGAGGATGCCGCCATTGCCAGGCTGCACGCAGAGGCCACCGCCAGTGGTGTCGGCAGCCGCCAGTTAGCCGAAGCCATGGGCATGAGCCAGCAGGACGTGATCGATGCGGTGACACGCCTGGGCCTGCCCAGTTTCAGCGGTGGCGGCATTGCCTATGGTCCGGCCACCGGCCACCTGGCACTGCTGCACGGCTCCGAAGCGGTTGTGCCTCTCCAGTCGGGCGCCATCCCTGTGCGGGTGGATATGGCGCCCGCAAACGATGCCATTGTGCGCGAATTGCGGGCAGTGCGTGAGGACTATCGTGCCAGCTCTGCTGAGCTGGCAGCCCTTCGCAAAGACATGCGCGCCGGCATGGCATTTGCTGCCCAGCAGCGCGATGAGATGACGCAGGCCACTGAGCAGTGGGCGCGCAGCAAAGGGGTGCGCAATGGCACTATCGGATAGCGAGTGGCGCGCCTGGCTGGCCCAGGAGGATAAGCAGCCGGTGATCCTGGTTGAGGCACAGTACTATGACGGCAGCGTCAAAACCGCCTATTGGTCAGACTCTGGCTACATCGATCCAACTGATGCCAGCGGTAAAAACTATCTGCCGGTGATCGTCAGCGAGGTGGTCATCAACGAGTCGCTGCAGTCGAGCGTGCTGGATGATGTGGAGGTCTTTCTATATGACCAGGACCTGCTGAGCTGGCGTTTTGTCGGTTACAGTTTCAAGGTTTGGTTTGGTGACAAGAGCTGGCCGCGCTCCGACTTTGTGCTACAGGCCACCGAGAAAACGCACGATCTGGCCGCACGGGATCCGGATCGGGTGCGCTTTCAGTTCGCAGATTTGGGCGACATTTACTTTGATCAGCTGGTCAATGGCAACGGACTGGGACTCGATGCCGGTTTGCCGTTTGTGTTTGGGCGGGTCTTCAATTTCGAGCCACTGCGCACCGGCAGCGAGACCTTCCGTTATTTCACCCCGGCAGAGATTGCCAGCCCTGAAGCGGCCAGGGACAACGGCGTGGCAGTCACGATCACAAATATCAATTTCACGGCAGATGGCACCGGTGACGGCCTGCGCATCGATGTCACGCTATCAGCTCCGCCCGCCGGCCGTGTCACGCTCGATATTCGAGGCGGCATACCTGGCGATCCGGATCCGACCTGGACGAACAACAATCTGAAGCACCTGCTGCAGCGGATGAATAATTACATTCAGATCCCGATCCCCCTGGGCCCTACACTGGACACAGCACCCATGGATGACCTGGGCTATGCGTTTTACCAGTACGGCACGGTCAAACAGATGCTGACCGAGTTCTGCGACAGCCTGGGTCTGAATCCGCGCATCAACAAGGCGGGCCAGCTGGATGTGATCCGCATCGATGACAGCGGCACGGCTACTCGCCTGGCAACCGACTCCAATCTGCTCAGCCGTCTCACCCTGCAGTCCATCGAGCCACCGTACAAACAGTTGGAGCTCGGATACCGCAAAAACTGGGCAGTGCAGGGCACCGACACGCTGGCAGGGTCGGTTAGCGCCGCCAACGCGCTGCTGTACTCGCGTGATTACAGCTATGAGAAAGAAACCCGCACGCTCACCGGCTACCCGTTTGTGCGCAACCAAAAGCGCGAGACGCTGCTGTATGAGCAGACCGATGCAGCGGCAGAGCTTACCAGGCGCTGGGATCTGCGCGAGACCGAGCACCGCGTTTATGCCGGGGAGGGCGATGCCAGCTTTCTGGCCGATGAGATCGGCGACAAAATCGTGCTGCGCTCTGCCGATTATGGGTTCGGCCCAGTGGGCAGCTCCCCCGGCACGTCGGTGATTGTGATCAGCAACAAAAAAAACCTGACCCGACAGCGATGTCAGTTTGAGATATGGGTGTAACACATGGCGCTTAAAAGCAAATTACTCATCGGGTGGAAAAATCTGCTTGAGGACATGTCGCTGATCACGATGCAGGGCACTGACGTGCTGCATCCGATTGCCAATGTGCTCAGCCAGACAAAAGGCCTGCCCACGCGCTGGGATATAACTGGCGAGTCCGTGATTACGCTCAAAGCGTCCTCTGCCACCGCCCGCGCCATGTCAGGCCTGATGCTAAAGGGGCACAACCTGGTGGAGGAGACCACCCTGCGCCTGCGCATCTGGGATGGCGAGAACCAGACAGGCTCAGTCCTGTATGACTCAGATGACGTGACCGGTGCAGACACCATATTCACGGTGCGGCCCTGGGGCGAAATGCTGGCAGGCTTCGACCCCTGGGGCGGTTACTGTGACGCGGACAGCGTGCTCGATGCCGTCTACACGCTGGTGTTTGAGGATGTGACAGGCAAGTCCATGCAGCTAGATATCACGCCAGGCACCCAGCCAGACAACATTGTAGAGATCGACAAACTGGCGCTGTTTTTTGCCTGGGCCCCGCAATACAACTATGACTGGGGTGCTGTGTTCGGCACGGACGATCTGACCGAACAGGCGCGCACTGTTGCCGGTGGTTACTGGAGCAGCGCCCGGCCCGTACGCCGGCGCATTGATCTGGATTTCAGCCTGATGGAAGACGTGGACCGCAACCGCTTCCTCGCAATCCTCGGGGCCGCCGGGAAAACCGGCGATTTGTACGTAATCCCCAACCCCAACGATGTTGGCTGGTCCTGGCACATGGGCGCATCGATTTACCGGCGCACAAACGACTACCAGTATGAGCAACAAATGTTTAACGGCAGCGCGAGCGCGCTGACACTCAGGGAGAATTGAGCATGGCCATTGATCTGCAGCCATACAAGATCACTATTAAAGACCACGATTATCCGGTCAAGCACAATGCCATGATTGATGGTGTGCAGGCTGGGGTTAACCAGGGCCTGGATGACATTGATGAGGGTCTGGCCGATATCGTCCAGGCCACCACCGATCTGAGCAACCAGATCACCAGCGAGCTAAACGTAGCCATCGGGCAGGTGGAAGTCTTCCGCGACCAGTCAGCAGCCTATGCCGCCACCGCCCAAGCGGCCGTCATCGCCTCGGGCACCAACGCCGGCGATGCACTGACCTACCGAAACGAAACCCGAGACGCCCGCGACGAAGCCATTGCCATTGTCTATGGTGGCGACTACTCAGTCACCCCGACGCCCGGCAACGTACCCATCGCCGGATCTACCGGCACCCTGGACAAGGGCTGGGTGGCCGCAGAGTACTCCGTCCAGTTCATCGAGCACATCAACTACGTGCTGGACGTTGCCGACAAGATTCGCAAGGACCAGCCCTCAAACCGCGACACAGATGCTCTGGTGCAGATGCTGCTACAGATATCCGATTTGGCGGGTCAGGCAGCCAAGACACTGGCTGGCATAGGCGAGTACAAGGCCAGCGCCGGATCTGCAGCCCGCTGCTCAATTGCCCATCGCACCAACCCCGGCACTGGCATGTTTTTCCCGGCTGCCGATGAGATTGCATTTGCCGTCAACGGCACAGAGGTGCTGCGCATCGACTCCGGCGGCATCGTACCGTAATTCAACTGACACCCCTGATCAGGAGCAACCATGAGCAACTACAACGAGCAATCCGTCACCGGCACGGAGTGGACACGATGCAAGCGTATCGTTATCAGCAACCCGCTGGCTGCACAGCCCGAGATACGCTATGACGAAGAGACCGTACTGACCACCAGTGCGGGTCAGACGCTCAAGAGCGCACAGGGTTATCTGACTGTGCCATTTGACCCGTCAGCAGTCATTGATCTGTATGACCCGGCAACAGGCCAGCCAACTGGCCAGACAGTTACGCAGGGTGAGATTTATGCGCTGGTCTACTCAGCATATCTGACAGCTGCCAACGCGCGCGATGTCGCCAATACACCACCGGCTGAAGAGCCGATAGAAGAGCCGCAAGGAGAGTAAGCCATGCCAATTACTATCAACGTGCCAGACCAACTGCGCAGGCAAGTCGAGGCGTCCAGCAACGGCCGCAACACAGTCCTGTACACGGCTGCCGGACAGCCCTGCTTCATGTATGTGCTGCGTCACTCCGATATGGCGGCCGTCAACTCCGACCTGGGCATCAGCCGCCACCCCGCTTTTATCGTAGGCGGTGTCAACAAAGACGAGCTGATGATCGGCCAGTACCTGGGCAGCAGCCGCAACAGCGAGCTGATCTCAGTGCCTGGTGTTGATCCGACGACAGAGATCACTAACGATGCCGCCATCAGCCTGGCGCGCAACAATGGCGCTGGGTGGCACCTGACGACCTCGGTTGAGTTTGCGGCACTCGCGCTGTGGTGTCACAAAAACGGATTGATGCCACGAGGTAACAATGATTATGGGCGAGATCACGCGACGACTGTCGAGGCTGGGCGACGCCAGGATGGCGTGACACCCGGCACCGCAAGCGGTACCGCCCGCACCCTGACTGGCTCCGGCCCGACCAGCTGGCGACATGACAACACGCCTTTTGGTATCAGCGACCTAAACGGCAATGTCTGGGAGTGGACACCAGGGGTGCGAGTCGTGGCTGGCGAGATTCAAATTATCGAAAACAACGATGCTGCTCTGACCGCGACCGATCTGGGCGCAGCCTCTGCGAGCTGGATGGCGATTGATGGAGCCACTGGTGATCTGGTGTCACCCGGGCACGCCAATTCCGTTAAATATGCCAGCGCAAACAGCGGAACTGCTGACTATACCCTGTACAGACTAACAGTAAATACGTTTGAGGGTATGCAAAATAGCACTGGCGCAAACCCTGTCAGCACGGCTGCTTTAAACCGGCTCAAGGCACTGGCGCTGTTCCCCATCGCCGGGAGCGGCCTGGGCGGAGATGGATTCTATCTGAACACCTCTGGCGAGCGCGTCTCGCTTCGCGGTGGCTACTGGAGCAGCGGTTCGATCGCCGGCGTGTTCGCGCTCACTCTCAGCGCTGAGCGGTCGCCGTCGCACACGACTGTCGGCGCGCGGCCCGCTTTTGTAATCTGAAGCCTGAATCACTGTAATCTGATCGGCGCTAAAGCGCCGCTACCATGCTGACAAGGATGTTATGAGCAGATCACTGCAACGCAAACCAGAAAAAATCACTGACCTTCTGATCCGTCAGAAAGTTGAGGATATGATCGACTACGGGTATATCGCACTGCGTCAATTTCCAAAGTCTGAGCGCCACGTGCTCAGTGCGGAGATCCGCCAGTGTATGTGGTCGATCCTGCGCTGCGTCATCAAGTGTAACCTGGCTCGGGACAAAAGGGCTGCTTTGTTGCAGCTTGATGTCGAGCTAAACGTCCTGCGCAGCTTTTTGCGCAGGGCCATGCAGTACCAATTTCTGCAGTTTAAGAAATTCGAGCATTGGTCCAAGCTCAACGATGAGATCGGCCGCATGATTGGCGGCTGGATCAAATCACAGAGCCAGGCCAGCAGGGGTGTGCGTTAAACGCGTCTCGCGTCGCGGTGGCAACTGGAACAACGGTTCGATCGCCGGCGTGTTCGCGCTCAATCTCAACAATGAGCGGTCGAATTCGAACACGAATATCGGCGCGCGGCCCGCTCTTGAGATGTGTCAGAAACTCAAAGCCCACGTGGCTTTAAGTCAGTACCTCTCTCAAAAGGACGCATGCTCCCCGGCAGATGCCGAAAAACTTAACAGGCAGGCTGTTCCAGTAAGTGCCATGTTGCACCCACCGTTCAGCCCTGCCGCCTTTTTAGACACGGAGTGTTTATGAAAAGCCACAACGGAATGTTCCCGGCCGTTTATGATTTTGAGAGCCTGTATCGCGGGCACCTGAAGGCCAGGCTGGGCAAGCGAGGCCGCCCGGCCGTGCAGCACTTTGAGCAGGATCTGGAGGGCAACCTGATTCAGCTCCAGAACGAGCTGATCTGGGGTGAATACAAAACCGGCAAATATCACCGGTTTCATGTGTTCGAACCGAAAAAGCGCGAGATTGCCTCGGTCCCATACCGCGACCGCGTGGTGCAGCACAGCCTGGTCAGCCAGCTTGAGCCGCTATGGGATCCGTGCTTTATCCACCACAGCTATGCCTGCCGAACCGGCAGAGGTATGCACAGAGGCGCAGATGCCGTCCAGCGCATGCTCAGAAAGGTGCAGCGCGAGCATGGTCATCTGTATGTGCTCAAGGCCGATGTCAGCAAATATTTTGCCAGCGTGGATCACGGCGTGCTGAAAGCCATTTTACGACGCAAGATCCGCTGTAACCGCACCTATGAGCTGTGCGCAGGCATCATCGACAGCGGCATTCACCCGGCAACACTGGCACCCAAAGGCCTGCCCATCGGCAACCTGACCAGCCAGCTCTGGGCCAATGTGTACCTGCATGAGCTGGACCTGTACGCAAAACACCAGGTCAAGGCTCGGCACTATGTGCGCTACATGGACGATTTTGTCATCGTCCACCACGACAAAGCCTGGCTGCACGATGCCAGGCGCGTACTGGAGCAGTTTCTGTGGGACAGCCTAAGGTTGACCACCAATGACAAAACACAGGTGTTCCCGGTGGCCACCCGGCATGGGCGGGGGCTGAACTTTCTGGGGTATCACATTTGGCCGACACACCGGCGGCTGCGTAAAGATTCGATTCGGCGGATTAAGCGTAGTTTGAAGCGCCTGCAGCGGCAGTATGCCGAGGGCAGTGTTAGCCTGGAGCTGGTGCGTCAGACCGTGCAGAGCTGGGTGGCGCATGCCAGTCATGCGGATACGCTGGGGCTGCGTGAGAGTGTGCTGGGTGGGGTGGTTTTTGTGCCAGCTGAGCGCGGTCGATCTCCGGAAAAATAAATGCTATTATCTTGATATTACAGGGGTGTTTTCGGCACTTTGCCGGAAAAAGATGGCACCCAACTATTTGATAAGTGAGCAAAATGCAGTTGCCTTTTAACCAATTGGTCGATGGTTCGAATCCATCACGCCCCACCATTTCATCTGTGCAAGTATTATGACTCAATCCTCAGCGCCAGATGACAAGTTGATGTCGGATACTCTGCTGGTCAGAGAATATCTGGCAAACCTGCCCGACAAAACCGAGCTCGCTTCCTCTGAGCGCGACCAATACCGTCATGCAATCAAAAAACTGCTGAAAGAAAAAAACGCAGTGCTGGTTGCTCATTATTACACCGATCCTGAGTTGCAGTCCCTGGCCGAAGAAACAGGTGGCATTGTGGCCGACTCGCTGGAAATGGCGCGTTTCGGGCGTGACTGCAATGCGCAGGTGCTGGTAGTTGCCGGCGTTCGTTTTATGGGTGAGACAGCCAGCATTCTGAGTCCGGAAAAAACCGTGCTGATGCCCACTGTTGAAGCGACCTGCTCGCTGGATATAGCCTGTCCGATCGAAGAGTTTGCGCCTTTCTGTGATCAGCATTCGGATCGCACCGTGGTGGTCTACGCCAATACATCGGCGGCTGTGAAGGCGCGTGCTGACTGGGTAGTGACATCCAGTATCGCACTGGATGTGATTGAGCACCTGAAAGCGAAAGGCGAAAAAATACTGTGGGCACCTGATCGCCACCTGGGGCATTACATTCAGGAGAAAACCGGCGCTGACATGTTGCTCTGGAACGCCGCCTGCATTGTGCACGAAGAGTTCAAGGCCAAGGGTCTGTTCGACATGAAAACGCTGTACCCGGACGCCAAAATTCTTGCACATCCAGAGTCGCCGGCATCGGTGTTAAGCATGGCTGATGTGATTGGTTCCACCAGCCAGCTTATTAAAGCAGCCTGTGATCTGCCGGATCAGACGTTTATTGTGGCGACTGATCAGGGTATTTTTTACAAAATGCAGCAACTGGCGCCTGAAAAGACATTCATCATTGCACCAACGGCAGGCAAGGATGCAACCTGCCGAAGCTGCGCAAGCTGTCCGTGGATGGGTATGAATTCCCTGCAGGCGATGTATGAGTCACTGCGTGACGGCAGCAATGAGGTGAGAGTGGAGGCGGAGTTGGCAAAAAAAGCCATGATTCCTCTGCAGCGTATGTTGGATTTCTCCGCTCAACACAAGCTGAAGGTGCAGGGCAAAGCCTGATAATTGTTGCGGCAGAGTGCTCTTCCTGCTTGCGTGATTTTAAGACCGGTTTTTTGCTGGTGAGAATTGTCAGCCCTGGGTTTCCCGCTGCATTTGTTCAACCTCGGTCATGCGCTGGCGCAGCCGGCTGATCAGTGGAATATTACCTTCTCGTGAATTTTCAATACGCAGCGCGTAGTTCAGTTGCTCACGTGCGCTGCGGAAGTCACCGACCAGAATGAAATACTCAGCCCGTGCCTGGTGTACTTTGCTGATATCACCGACCTGTCCCTGGGTTTCCGCTATCAGATACCACAGGTCGTGATCATCCGGCCGACTCACTGCGTGGCGCTCCAGAACCCGGGCGGCTTCGGTATAATTACGCTGGGCAATCAGAGCGTCAACATGTGTCATGGTCAGCGGGTGATTGCTGGGGTTGATTCGCAGATGGCGGTCCAGATAGTCCAGCGCCTGCTGGGCGCTGCCCTGTGCAATCAGAATATCAGCACGCGTCACGACGTAGGTAATGCGATTGGGGTCGCTTGCCAACAGGCTGTCAATTCTCTGCAGTGCCAGGTCATATTGTTCCGCAGCCAGGTGAGCAAGCGCCAGGCCGTAGGTGTTGGTCGTGCGCTGCTGGTCGGTGCGGCTGTCGCTCAGCCGGGTGGTGAAGTCTGTCACCGCGGCGCTGTTGTCGCTGGCGTAATGGACTTCTATCCGTGCTCGCATTAACTGGTATTCCAGGGAATCACTCTGACCGGTATTGCGATAGGGAATGCGGCCTGCGCGACTGCGCGCATCGGCAATACGGGTCTCTGTGACCGGGTGGCTGAGCAGGAACTCCGGCGGGCGACTGGTGAATCGGCTGATGTCCATGAGGCGCTCAAACAGTCTGGCCATGTCAGCCGGGTCATAACCGGCAGCCACCATAGTGCGCAGTCCAATACGGTCTGCTTCCGATTCATTTTGCCTGGAAAAACGCAGTTGATTTTCGATTGATCGTCCCTGTGCGGCCATGACGGCGGCCGGGCCGGCGCTGCTGCCGGTGCCCATCAGCACCACGCTGGCCAGCAATGTCGCCAGTTCCGGAATGCGCCGTCGCTGGGCGTCTTCCACGCTGCGGGCAAAGTGTCGCTGGCTGACGTGGGCAATTTCGTGCGCCATGACAGAAGCGAACTCGCCTTCAGTATGTGCGTTAAGGAACAGCCCGCCATTGACACCAATCACTCCGCCGGGGGTCGCAAAGGCGTTAAGGGCCGGACTGTCTATGACAATAAAAGCCAACCGGTAGTCCTGCAGGTCGCTGTGCATCGCCAGGTTGTGAGTAAAATTAACAACATAGTCATTGATCAGAGGGTCTGATATGGTGGGCGTGGTGCGCCTGACAGAGCGCAAAAAGTCGCGGCCCAGTTTGTACTCCTCATCAAGGGAGAAAATACCGGATATCCTGTCTCCCAACGAGGGTAACTGGCTCTGTGGCAAAGCTGCCGGGCTATGGCTGAGAGCCGCTATACTGGCGGCCATCACGCTGACTTTAAGAAGACTACGCATCATGCTCATAAGACCGATATTAGCACAAATAATTCCGCAGGCTGCGCTATGCACAGCTTTGCAATGCTTGATAAAATGCGCCGATGGAAAATAATGCCGATCATGAACTGGATGTCAGCGGACTCCAGTGCCCCATGCCTTTGTTGAAGGCCAAGTTGGCGCTGAATTCGCTGCAGCCAGAGCAAATTTTAATGGTCACGGCGACAGATCCGGCTTCAGAGCGGGATTTTTTCGCCTTCGTGCAACAAAGCCGTCATAAAATTATTGCATTCGAAAAGCAGGATGCCTCCTATTGTTACTGGATACAGAAAGGCTGACCACTGATGCGAGTGCGAAATTTTTTCAGAAGTTTCCTGGATCGCTATTTCCATGATGAAGAATCAGTCATCTTTACCTTGATTCTGATCTCTGCGCTTTTGGTGCTGTGGACTATTGGCACTTATATAGCGCCATTAATCGTCGCCCTGATAATTGCCTACCTGTTGCAGGGAATGGTGAATTCTCTACTACGACTGGGATTGTCTTATCTGCTGGCAGTGGTACTGGTCTATACCCTGTTTATCAGTGGATTCATGGCCCTGCTGCTGTTGGTGCTGCCACAAGCCTGGGGGCAGTTGGCGCGACTTATCAATGAGTTGCCGCGTCTGATCAGCGAAGGGCAGGCACTGCTGATGGTGCTGCCGGAGAACTATCCGGAATTGATGAGCGAGCAGCAGGTCCAGGATTTCATCCGCAGTCTGCGTGGCGAGCTCGCCCTGTTTGGTCAGTACATTCTGTCTTACTCCATCTCCAGTCTTCCCAATATATTCTCCTGGATTATCTTTGTGATCCTGGTGCCGGTGCTGGTGTTTTTCATGATGAAGGACAAAAAGACGCTGGTTGACTGGGTCGCAGGGCTGTTGCCCCGGCATAGACCGCTGATGCGCAAGATCTGGCTTGAAATGGATGAGCAGGTGGCCAATTACGTGCGCGGCAAGTCGCTGGAGATCCTGATTCTGGCGGGTGTCAGCTACATTGCCTTCACGATTCTGGGAATGAATTATACGTTGTTGCTGGCGGTATTGATGGGTCTGTCTGTCATTGTGCCGTTTATCGGCGTGGCCGTGGTGGTGATTCCGGTGATGGCGGTTGCCTACGTGCAGTGGGGTTTTGGCAGTGAATTTTTTACCGTCCTGGCTGTCTACACGGTTATTCAGCTGCTGGATGCCAATTTATTGGTACCGATCATCTTCTCTGAGACGGTTAATCTGCATCCGGTGGCAATTATCGCCGCGGTGCTGGTTTTTGGCGGTCTGTGGGGGCTGGCGGGGGTGTTTTTTGCAATTCCGCTGGCGACCCTGATCAAGGCCATTCTGAACGCCTGGCCCTCGCATCCGGGGCCAGGCGATCAAACCCTGCTGAAATAAATCGTCCACCAGTCAGGCGGGCACCGTGGTACGTGTCATTCGGGTTTTTGTCTATATGGTGCAGTGTGTTAGAGTCTGCTCCCTGAGCCAGACCCATAAAAGTTGAGGTTTTTGCATGATCCAGGGCAGTATTGTTGCCATTGTTACGCCGATGTTTCCGAACGGCGATATCGATTTCGAAGCGTTTGACCGCTTGCTGGAATGGCACGTTGAAAGCGGCACAGACGCCGTTGTGGTGGTGGGTACAACAGGTGAATCACCGACACTGACCGCTGATGAGCACGTCGATGTCATAGCGCGTGCCATCAAAACGGTAAAAGGGCGCATCCCTGTGATAGCCGGCACTGGTTCCAACTCCACCAGTGAGGCAATTTATTACACAAAAGCGGCCAGGGAAACTGGAGCTGATGCCTGTTTGCTGGTGACGCCTTATTACAATCGCCCCAGCCAGGAAGGCCTGTATCAGCACTTCAAAAAGATTGCCGAAGAAGTGGATATTCCCCAGATTCTCTACAATGTTCCGTCACGAACCGGTTGCGACATGCTGCCGGAGACTGTCTCCAGGCTGGCTGATGTCGACAATATTATCGGTATTAAAGAGGCGACCGGCGACCTGGATCGCGGCCAACAGGTAATCACCCTGTGTGCTGAGCGTATTGCCATTTATAGCGGTGATGACGCCACGGCGCTGGATTTGATTCTGGCCGGTGCCAAGGGCAATATCTCGGTCACGGCCAACGTTGCCCCGGCGCAGATGCACGAGATGTGCCGCCTGGCGCTGGCCGGCGAATATGAAAAGGCCAGTCTGCTTAACGCCCGACTGGCCGGTCTGCATAATGCTCTGTTCCTGGAAGCCAATCCGATTCCTGTGAAATGGGCTCTGGCCGAAATGGGTTATATTCAAAGTGGTATCCGGCTGCCGCTGGTTACACTGAACAAGGCGTACCATATTCCGCTGCGTGAAGCGCTGCGCCATGCCGGTCTCGATTAATTATTAAGGTCCCGAAAATGCTGTTTGAAGCCCGGAATACGAATATCCGCACTGTCGCCAGAGTGTGCTGCATTGCTCTTTTCTCTCTGTCATTCCCGGCCTGCTCCTGGCTGGGTATAGGCGGCGAAGACGGCTGGTTGCGTGACCGGCAGGGCGAATATCTGGAGGCGCGTATCTCTCCGCCCATGACGATTCCACAGGAGCTGGATAGCTTTACCATTGACGAGCTGTATTATATTCCGCCCGAATCGCCCGGTGAGCGTGAAATGTACGTCATCCCCCCGGCCCCCAAACCCATCGACACCCGCGTACGTGAAGGCGTTGTGATTCAGCGCTTTGGCGAGCGAGCATGGATTGTCATCGGTGCGACCCCGGGGCAGGTATGGCCACCATTGCGTGACTACTGGATCACAGAAGGTATAACCCTGGCCGGTGAAGATCCTGTGAACGGTGTGATGGAAACCGGCTGGATTCCCGTGGAAGGCGGTGAGCAGCGTCACCGTTACCAGGTACGCATTGAACCTGGCCTGCATGCCGGTAACTCTGAGATCTATGTGCGTCATGTCAGTGACTCCGGTGCCACGCCGGATGGCATGCCCGTCGCCTGGCCAGCGGAATCTCAAAGTCTGGAACGTGAAACGGCTGTGCTTGCGTCCATCTCTGTGTATCTGGCTGACCGCACTGACATCTACCGTGCCTCTTCCGTGTCCATGCTGGCTGGCAGCATTGCAGTGCAAGGCAAGGCAAGGCTGGATGCCAGCCGCGCCGGTGATACACGATTACTGCTGAGCGTGGATTTCGAGAGAGCCTGGAGTCAGATCAATCAGGCAATAAACAATGCGGAAATAGTAGTGCTGGAAGCAGACCGCGATGCGGCTCGATTCCGGTTGCAGTTCTCGGGTGATGAGGGGCAGGATGAACCCGGATTTTTGGCCAGACTGTTCACACGTGACCGTGATGAGGCGGAGCTGCGGGAGTTTGTGTTGACTCTCGATGAGAGCGGTGGGCTTATTACTGTTCGTGCCGAAATTGCTGAAGGGGCGCCTGCTCCGTACCAGCAAGACCTGCTGATTCGCACAATTAACGATAATCTGATCTGAGCCACCCATGCCCTTGACGGCTGTGCTGCTTGAAGAGTCGGTACCGATGTATGCGGCACTGTTGGCAGTGGCGGTTGTTGGGCTGTTGGCGACGCTGCTCGGTCGTTATAGCAGTAGCGGTCGGATTCGTGAGATGCGAGAGCAGAATATCCGACTGCAAACCCGCCTTGATGAAGAGCAGCGTCAGACTGTTGAGAAAATTGAGTTACTGAATCAGAGTCGCGAGGAGCTGCGCCAACAGTTTCGCATGCTGGCCACTGATGTGCTGAATGAAAAAAGTCGGCGTCTGAGTGATCACAATCAGGCAACCATCAGTCAAATTCTGCAACCTCTGCAGGAAAAAATCAGCGGATTCGAAAAACGTGTCGAGGAGGCTTACAACCGCGAGGCACGAGAGCGATTTGCGCTGGAAAAAGAAATCCGCCAGCTGCACCAGCTTAACACGCAGATCAGCGAAGATGCGGTGAATCTGACCCGGGCACTTCGTGGTGAGCAAAAAACCCAGGGTGTGTGGGGGGAATTTATTCTCAGCTCGGTATTGCAGGCATCAGGGCTGGTTGAGGGTCGTGAATACCAGATACAGCAGAGTTTTCATGACACCTCAGAAGACACCGGGTCGCGTTTGCGCAGTCAACCGGATGTGGTTGTGCAATTACCGGATAACCGTCAGATCATCATTGATGCCAAAGTGTCGCTGACTGCCTATGAGCGATTCTGTTCGGCAGACGATGATCCAGCTCGTGATCTCGCGCTGAAGCAGCACGTGCAATCGGTAAGGACACATGTCCGGCAACTCAGTGACAAGCGCTATCAGAACCTGCCCGGCGTGGTATCTCTTGATTTTGTGTTGTTGTTTATGCCGGTGGAACCGGCGTTTTCTCTGGCCTTGCAACAGGACCATGAGCTGTTTAATCACGCATTCGACCGCAATATCGTGCTGGTCAGTCCATCAACTTTGCTGGCAACCTTGCGTACTATTCAGAATATCTGGCGTTATGAATATCAGAGCCGCAACGCCCAGGAAATCGCCCGGCAGGCCGGTGCGCTGTACGATAAGTTTGTGGGTTTTGTCGAGGATATCGACGACCTGGGGCGTAAACTCGATGCCAGTCAACGCAGTTACGAAGGCGTGATCAATAAGTTACAGACCGGTAAAGGTAACCTGATCGGTCGCACTGAAAAATTGAAGAAGCTGGGTGCCAGGGCCAGCAAGAAACTGAATGAAGATCGCCTGGCGCAGGATAATGATGATGAATGAAGCACTGCAGGAACTGATTGATTTTTTGCCTTGTCGCACGCCCGCTGCGTGGCTCGACTGGGCCATGGATAATCAGGCCTTATTATTGATTGATCATGCCAATTGTGAGAAAAAGGCGGCATCCAATGCCATGACGCTGATGTATCGTTATGTGTCGCACACTGATCTGCTGACAAAAATGTCACAACTGGCACGTGAAGAGCTGCTGCACTTTGAGCAGGTGGTTGGCATCATGGCTGAGCGAGGGGTGACTTATGGGCGCATCGGGCCGTCGCGTTATGCAGCGGGCCTGCGCGATTCTATGCGTACTGACCGGGATGGAGCCCTGATTGATAGCTTGATTGTGGGCGCCATTGTTGAGGCTCGCTCCTGTGAGCGATTTTCAGTGCTGGCGCCGCTGCTCGATGAGAAACTGGCTAAATTTTATCGAAGTCTGCTGCGCTCTGAGGCGCGGCATTACCAGGATTATCTGGGCCTTGCTCAGCAGTATGCGGATGTAGATATCAGTAATCGCATCAAACATTTTCTCAGTATCGAAAAAACGCTGATTGAATCACCCGACACCGAATTTCGCTTTCACAGCGGAGTGCCTTTCAGCGCCGACACTGCGGCGATCTGATCAGATTCTGCCCCAGCTTCTGTTGAAGACTCTCCAGTTGGTCACATGGGATGTCCGGGTTGTCTGTCAGCACGGCGCTGGTTAATGAGTTCAGTGCCAGAATTCCGGAAATATCTTTCAGCAGATTGTTCGGCGCGTTGACCGATGTCAGACGCTCCAGACGTCGCAATCCATCCAGCGTTTCCAGCTCATTGCCAGCCAGATCAATAAAGCGCAGGGATGCTACCGCTTCCAGGCCGGCCAGTGAGCTGATTTCCAGTTGCGGGCAGGCCAGGACGGTTATATCAGTGATATCGCTGATCTCGCGCTGACGAACTGTGACGTTGATACAGCTCTGGAGCCCCGGATCGGCTACCCGGATTAAGCCGCTGGCGGGTCTGGGATCATACAGGACATTCTGATTGACACTGACCGAAAACTGTCGGGCACAGCTGTTGAGCGTAAGCAGGCACGCGCTCATGCAGACGATTTGAAGGGTCGCGCGGCGGAATAGTTGGCGGGGGGTGATTGTCATGCGCCAAGCATAACCGATGCGACCCGGAGGCGGAAGCACTGTCATGGCGCCACTGGAAATCAACGCTTAACAGGTTTAGACTGCTCGGCGTATTCAAAAACGCTAACAGGACAAGATTATGAACAAATTTCGCGCCGCAGGCCTGGGTCTGGCGGTTTCATTGCTGATGGCACAGGTGCCTGCGCAGGCTCAGGACGTCGATCTGACTGATCAACAAATGCAGATCAGCTACAGCGTAGGCGTTAATATTGGCCAGAATCTGGTGATGCAGGGGCTGACAGAAGACATCAATCTTGAGGCTTTTATCGAAGGTCTGCGAGATACGGTCAACGGCGAGCCACGCATGAGCGAAGAAGAAATGATGAATGCGCTGATGGCCTTTCAGCAGCAACTGATGGAACAGCAACAGGCCGAAGTTGAAGCCAACCGCCAGGCCGCCGAACAGTTTCTGGCTCAGAATGGCCAGCGCGACGGTGTGACCACAACAGCCTCGGGGCTGCAATATGAAGTGTTGTCACGCGGTGACGGTGCCGGTGTATCACCGACTGCCAGCGACTCGGTGACCGCTCATTATGAGGGACGTTTTGTTAACGGCGAAGTGTTTGACAGCTCAATTGAACGTGGGCAGCCTGCTGAATTTATGTTGAGCCAGGTTATTCCTGGCTGGACAGAAGGCCTGCAGCTGATGAAGCCGGGCGATCGTTTCCGTCTCTACATCCCGTCGGATCTTGCCTATGGCCCAGGTGGCTCTGGTCCCATTCCACCATTCTCAGCGCTGGTGTTTGATGTAGAGTTGCTTGAGGTTAACGGTCAATAAGTGGATAAGCAGCACTATAATGATGGACTGCTGCGTTTCCTGCAGCAGTCTCCTACACCCTTCCATGCGGTCAGTACCATGCGGGCGGCGCTGGAATCTGCCGGATTTGAACTACTGAATGAGCAGGATGTCTGGCAACTGAAACCTGGCCGCGCCTATGTAGTGACGCGCAATGATTCCTCAATTGTGGCGTTTACCACGGCAGATGCCGATCCAGCAGAAACCGGCATCAACATGGCAGGTGCCCATACCGACAGCCCTTGTCTGAAACTCAAACCCAATGCGGTGATGAACTCGCCATCGGCATTGCAGTTTGCCGTCGAAATTTATGGCGGTGCTCTGCTGGCGCCCTGGTTTGATCGGGATCTGTCGTTGGCGGGTCGGGTGGAGTTTCGCCGACAAAACGGCGATGTCGACTCGGCTTTGCTGAACTGGTGCCGGCCGATAGCCACTGTCCCGAGTCTGGCCATTCACCTGGATCGTGAAGCCAATCAGAATCGCAGCATCAACGCCCAGAAGGATATGCCACCGGTGTTTGCCATGCCGCTGGTGCCGGCAGCGGATAATACGCCAGCACAATTTGATTTCGGCGCTTTCATCCGTGAGACGTTGGAGGCACAGCACGGCATTGTAGAAGTCGATAAAGTACTGGCTCATGAACTGTATTTTTACGATACACAGGCACCGGCCGTGATTGGTCTGCACAATGACTTTATTGCTTCAGCGCGGCTGGACAATCTGCTCAGCTGTTATGTGTGCCTGGATGCAATTCTGGCGGCTCACAAATCGGACAATAAACAGTTTTCGCTGATGGTCTGCAACGACCATGAAGAAGTGGGCAGCGCATCAGCCTGCGGCGCGCAGGGTCCTTTCCTGCGTTCCGTGCTGGCTCGGCTGTGCGCACAATTCTCGCAGGGTGATGCCGCCGAATCAGTCGAGCGCATGACACGCCGCTCGCTGTTTCTGTCCATCGACAATGCCCACGGCCTGCACCCCAACTTCCCCGAAAAACACGACGCCAACCACGGTCCCTTGCTTAACAAAGGTCCCGTCATCAAAATCAACGCTAATCAACGTTACGCCACCAACAGCCGCAGCAGCGCCCGCTTCAAGGCAATATGCGATCAGGCGGATGTGCCTGTGCAGGAGTTTGTGGTGCGCAGCGACATGGGCTGCGGCAGCACCATCGGGCCAATCACGGCCTCGGGGCTGGGTGTTGAAACCATCGACATCGGTGTGCCGACCTACGGTATGCACTCGATCCGGGAACTGGCTGGCAGTGACGACGGCTGGTTGCTGGGGCGTGCTCTCCGGCTCTACTTCGGCGCCGGGGACGGAGGCGGTCTCTGACCCTCCCTGGGTTATAAGCTTCGTTCGGGAGCGGATTGGGTGTCAGGCAGCGCGGTCATAACCGGCCATCTTTTCCCCAGTGGTAACCGGCGGTGCGGAACTCGACGTCGCGGCTGCGCCGCTCCGGACTCAGACAGTCCTACCGCTGATCGGCTACCACTGGGGAAAAGAAAACATGGCCTGAATGGTTATGACCGCGCTGCCCGACACCCAATCCTTGTGCCGGCTTCTAGCGTGATGTGGTCAAAGACCGGCTCTGACTCTCTTGTCGGCGATTATTGCTCGGGGGACGTAGACCGCCTCCGTCCCCGGCGCTGGAATCTGATCGGATCGACCAGCTCTGCCAGGGGTTGGGGCAGGGGGGATGGTTCTCCGCAGGCCAGACTGGCCAGGTGCTCGGCGAGGATGGGACAGCTGACAGTGCCGTGGGAACCGTGGCCGGCGCTGATGTAGAGGCCGGGCAGACGAGTTTCTTCGGGGCTATCATGAAAGTGTTGAGCGCCGCCGTAGCGATGGGCTGGCTGCTCGGGGTCGGGCACGGAGCCGGCCATGGGCAGGTAATCGCGTGACGTGCCGCGGAAACCGACGCGGCCGGCCAGTGGCGTTTTTGGATCGAGGTTCAGGCCGCTGGTGATGGCGCCCAGTTTTTGCAGGTTTTCTTCATGTTCAGACAACGAGAGCTGAGCATCGTCTGTATTTTTCACATAACTTGCGCCCACACAATGCAGACCCTGATGGGCGGGTGCCAGGTATCTCTCTGAACACAGCACCATGTTGATGCTTTCACTGTCTGATGTCGATGGCACGTGGCTGACCTGGCCGCGTAGCGGTGCCAAAGGTAAGTTTTCGGTCGGTTCCAGGTCGTTCGCCGCATAACTGTTGGCGATAAAAACCAGTTCACTACGGGTGATCAGCGCACCGCCGGGTTCGCTCAGTTGCCATTGTTCGCTGCCAGCACGTTCCAGCTTTGCTACTTTTACGCCGGTTCTAACGCTGATCAGGGGGTGTTCCAGGCACAGCCTGCAGCAGGCTGCCGGATTCAACCAGCCACCGCCGGGCAGATAAATTCCGGCCTCTTGCAGCTGTATACCGCCGACAGCACTAGTCATCTCAGTGCTGAGCTGTTGCAATACAGATTCCGGATAGTGGCTGTAGTCTTGCGATGAGCCTCCCTTGCGGGTGTGTGTGTAGGCACTGTCCAGCGTCAGGACACCGCAGGCATGCCAGTTCAAGGCATTACCTGACTCGTCGGCCAGCGCCTGATAACAGCGCAATGCATACAGATAGCTGTGCAGGTTCAGTTGCCAAAGCGCATCAGCCTGCCGGTTAAGGCGCATCTGCACCACTGCCTGGCGATTGCCTGAGGCACCACCGGCGACTTCCGGCAATTGCTCCAGCACTGTCACGTGGACACCACGCCGCGCCAGTGAGCGAGCCAGCATGGCACCAGCCAGGCCCGCCCCGATAACAACAGCTGAGCTTGGGGTACGAATCTCTTCTCTGAACTCAGATCCGAATCGTGCAAACAGCATCTGCCGTTTATGGCCGAATCCTTTGCGCTTTTCCACTTCAAAACCCAGTGCTCGCAGTTCTCGCACAACCCGTCCCGTGACACTGTAGCTGCTGAGTGTGCTGCCGCCATGACTCAGTGCAGCTATGGTCGCCAGAATTTCATCGCTCCAAAGTTCCGGATTGTGGGCTGGCGTAAAACCATCCAGAAACCAGGCATCGATTTTGGCCCCGGGCGAGGACTGCTGTCTGAGCAGCTCCAGGGCATCGCCGTAATACAGATCCAGCGTGACGTCCGGCAGAGGCAGACGGTGATATCCAGCCGTATGATCTGGATAAAAACGCAATAGCTGATCGCGCCACCTGGCCAGCTCCGGCCACTGCAACAAGGCCTTGCCCAGCGCCTCATGAGTCAGTGGATGTTTCTCGCAGCTGATGTAGTGCAGACGCAAACGCCGACATCCGCTATGCAGCCAAAGCCGCCAACAGCTCAGAAAATTAAGCCCGGTACCAAAGCCCAGCTCGGCAATCGTGAACACCGCATGTCTGTCACTGGCCACCAGTTCTGCGTCAAGCGCCTGCCAGCGCGCCATAAGGTCGTTGGCCTGCAAAAACACGTAGTGCGTCTCGGCCAGCCCGCCTTCGCGGGAGAAGTACACGTCATCATAATCAGGCGAGTAGGGCGCGCCGTCGTCCTGCCAGCTGAGCCTGGCGTTGTGCAGTTCAGTGTGTTTCGTCATGCGCGCCATTGTAACCTACTCCGGCGCGCAATCGTTCAGTACTCCGTAGTACGGTCACGGAGAGGGGGAGGTACGCCCAGCACGCGCTTGAACCCATCCATGGCGGTCAGATGGCGAACGCCGAGCGCCCCATGGATGGGTTCAAGCGCGTGCTGACAGAACCTGCCCCACCCCGCAGCCGTGCTACGAAGTGATACTGACCCTGCTACGAAGTGATAACGGCCGCGCTACGAAGTGATACTGAACGCGCTACGATGACACAGATGTGTAAACGAGCCCGCAGTGGTGTAAAATGCGCGTTTTTCCGGATAAACCGCGCAAACCCACAGGATCATCGATGGAAATCAACCCCTTGCTGAACAAAATCAAAGACTTCACCGAGCGTACCAACACGCTGAGGGGGTACCTTTGACTACGACACCAAAAAGGACCGCCTCGCAGAAGTAGAACTCGAACTGGGCGAATCCGCCGTCTGGGACAAACCCGAATATGCCCAGGAACTGGGACGCGAGCGCTCCAGCCTTGAGAACGTGGTGGGCACCATAGATCGCATGTACAGCGGTCTGGAAGACAGCAAAGAGTTATTGCAGTTAGCGCAGGAAGAGCAGGATTCAGACCTGTTTGATGAGGTTGGTTCTGAACTTGGCAAGCTGGAGCAGGAACTGGAAGCACTGGAGTTCCGGCGCATGTTTTCAGGCAAGATGGATCCCAATAACGCCTTTCTGGATATTCAGGCTGGTTCTGGTGGCACCGAAGCGCAGGACTGGGCGGAAATGCTGATGCGCATGTATATGCGCTGGGGTGAGGACAAAGGATTTGCTGTAGAGGTTGTGGAATTATCCGCCGGTGAAGTGGCTGGCATCAAAAGCGCCACGCTGCACTTTAGCGGGGAATATGCTTTCGGCTGGTTGCGTACTGAGACGGGTGTGCACCGATTGGTACGCAAGTCGCCGTTTGATTCAGGTAACCGTCGCCATACATCGTTCTCTTCGGTGTTTGTGTCGCCGGAAATTGATGACGATATTGAGATCGATCTCGATATGTCGCAGGTTCGTGTTGATACCTATCGCTCCAGCGGTGCCGGTGGCCAGCACGTAAATACCACTGACTCGGCGATTCGACTGACGCACCTGCCATCGGGCATTGTTGTGCAGTGCCAGAATCAGCGCTCGCAACACAAGAACAAGGACCAGGCTATCAAACAATTGAAGGCCAAGCTCTATGAGCTGGAAGAGCTCAAACGTCGTGAAGAGGCGCAAAGTGTTGAGGCTGAAAAAGCAGATATTGGCTGGGGTAGCCAGATTCGCTCTTATGTGCTTGATCAGTCGCGCATCAAAGATCTGCGTACCAATGTCGAGAATACCAATACCGGCGCCGTGCTAGACGGCGACCTGGACCGCTTTATTGAAGCCAGCTTGAAAATGGGATTGTAAACGGATGAGTTCACCAAAAGATCAGAATACGGCAGACAACGTCGCGCCGCAGCACGATGTGCATGAAGAGAACAAGCTGATTGCCCAGCGGCGGGAAAAGTTGCACGCCATTCAGGCGAAACGCAATGCTTTCCCGAATGACTTCCGGCGCGATGTCCTGGCGGTAGATCTGCATCGGGAATACGCTGAAACCAGTCGTGAAGACCTGGAACAACTGGCACGTAAGGTCAAAGTGGCGGGGCGCCTGATTCGTCAGCGCGGGCCGTTTCTGGTCATACAGGATGCCAGCGAAGCGCTGCAGCTTTACGTGAATCACAAGGCCTTGCCTGCTGAAATGATGGAAGAAATCAAAGCGCTGGATCTTGGTGACATCGTTGGCGTTGAGGGCGAGGTGTTCCGTACCGGTAAAGGCGAACTGACTGTAAATGTTGAGTCCCTGCGCTTGCTGACCAAGGCGCTGAGACCGCTGCCGGACAAGTGGAAGGGTCTGACTGATACAGAAGTGCGCTATCGTCAGCGTTATGTTGACCTGATCGCCAATGAGGAGTCGCGTCGCACATTTATCTTGCGTTCAAAGATCATCAACAGTATGCGTGATTACTTTCTGTCGCACGATTATATGGAAGTGGAAACGCCGATGATGCAGGTGATTCCCGGTGGTGCCACGGCAAAGCCGTTTATTACGCATCACAATGCGCTGGATCAGACCATGTATCTGCGCATTGCCCCGGAGCTGTACCTTAAGCGTCTGGTGGTGGGTGGCTTTGAGCGGGTTTTTGAAATCAATCGCAATTTCCGCAATGAAGGTCTGTCTACCCGACATAATCCCGAGTTCACCATGGTCGAGTTCTACCAGGCCTATGCTGACTACCACGACATGATGGATTTCACAGAGCACATGCTGCGCACAATTGCCGGCGAGGTGCTGGGCAGCACGGAGTTTGAATATCAGGGTTTAAAACTTGATTTTTCTCAGCCCTTTACCCGATTGCCGGTGAAGGAGGCCATCCTGCAATACTGTCCGGATGTCAGTGCAGAGCAATTGGAATCGCGCGACAAGGCCGAAGCGTTGGCCAAATCTTACGGTGTCAAAGTTGAAGCATCCTGGGGCCTGGGCCGCATCATGATGGAAATTTTTGACGAGAAAGTTGAGCATCATCTGCTGCAGCCGACCTTTATCACTGAATACCCGACGGAGGTGTCACCACTGGCGCGGCGCAGCGACAGCAACCCCGAGGTGACGGATCGTTTCGAGCTGATTATCGGTGGGCGCGAACTGGCCAACGGCTTTTCGGAGCTGAACGATGCCGAAGATCAGGCGGCTCGTTTCCATGAGCAGGTGGAGCAAAAGGATGCCGGTGATGATGAGGCCATGCATTTTGACGCAGACTACATCACGGCCCTGGAGTATGGCATGCCGCCAACGGCCGGTGAAGGTATTGGTATTGATCGTCTGGTGATGCTGTTCACAGATTCGCCGTCTATACGTGATGTGCTGCTGTTCCCGCATATGCGACCACATAAAGACTGATGGCAGCGGCAGAATCCGGACGTGAGATAAAGCTGGAGCCATCCTGGAAAGCATTGTTGCAGGATGAATTTCAGCAGCCTTACATGTTGGCGCTACGCCAGTTTCTGCGTGATGAAAAGGCCGCGGGTAAAATCATTTACCCGCCAGGTCCGGATATCTTTAATGCTCTCAACTCAACACCTTTTGATAAGGTCCGGGTAGTGATACTGGGACAGGATCCCTATCACGGTTCAGGCCAGGCACACGGTTTGTGTTTTTCTGTGAAAAAAGGTGTTGCTGTGCCACCTTCCTTAAAAAACATCTACAAAGAGCTGGGTCAGGATCTGGGGCTGAGTGTGCCGGCACATGGTAATCTGAGCCATTGGACGCAGCAGGGGGTGTTGTTGCTCAATGCTGTATTGACGGTTGAATCTGGCCGCGCTGGTGCTCACCAGAATAAGGGCTGGGAGCGCTTTACCGATAAAATTATTGCACTGCTGAATGAGCGGCGCGAGCATCTGGTGTTTATGCTTTGGGGTAGTTATGCGCAGAAAAAAGGTGCGATTATTGATCGACGCAGGCACCTGGTCCTGCAGTCGGCTCACCCCTCGCCACTGTCCGCTCACAGGGGATTTCTGGGTAACCGTCATTTTTCGAGTGCCAATCATTATTTGCAGGCGCATCAGCAGCCGCCTATTGACTGGCAGATAGTTTAGTTTGGTATTTTCAGCAGGAGAGTTGCATGTCTGAATCGTCTCAGAATTTACGTTGCGTCATCGTCGGTGCCAGTCATGCTGGTTCGCAATTGGCCATACAACTCCGTAAAAACGGCTGGACGGGCGAGATCGTGCTGATCGGGGATGAATCGCAGATGCCTTATCATCGACCACCTTTGTCCAAGGCGGTCATGTCCGGCGAAAAAGACGCGGATGGTATTCTGTTGCGCCCGGCGCCCATGTACCAGGCCCAGAATGTGACACTGCGACTGAATGAGCGAGTACAGTCTCTGAGCGCAGAAAATAAACAGGTGGTTCTGGTTTCTGGTGAGGTGCTGGCTTATGACAAGCTGGCACTGTGCACAGGTGCGCGGCCCATACGTCTGCCCCTGGGCGATGGTCTGGATGGTGTCTGTTATCTGCGCACCCTGGCAGATGTTGAAGCAATCCGCGCGCGCCTGGATGAGGTGCGGCGTGTAGTGGTGATTGGCGCTGGTTATATCGGTCTGGAAGCGGCGGCGGTGCTTCGTAAACTGGGCAAAGATGTCACTGTGCTGGAGCGGGCGGAGCGCGTGCTGCAACGGGTCACTGGCCCGCAGATGTCAGCGTATTTTCAGAATCTGCATCGTCACCATGGCGTTGACATTCATTGCTCTGCCGAAGTGGTGGCCATCAATGGTCAGCAGTCTGTGGAGTCAGTCACCTGTGCAGACGGCAGTACCTTTAAGGCTGATCTGGTGATTGTTGGTATTGGTGTGGTGCCGGAAACCGGGTTGGCCGAAATGGCCGGTCTGAAACTGGATAATGGCATTTGTGTTGATGAACATGCGTGCACCAGTGACCCGGATATCTACGCAGCAGGTGATTGTTGCTCGCACCCGAGCGCGTTGTATCAGCGCCGTGTGCGCCTGGAGTCGGTGCAGAACGCCAATGATCAGTCTCGCGTAGCGGCTGCCAATATCTGTGGCGCCAATGAAGTGTACAACATGACCCCTTGGTTCTGGTCGGATCAGTATGATGTCAAATTGCAAGCCGCCGGTTTGTGTGATGGCTATGACCGTATTGAAACGGATGGCTCAGCAGAGCCCGGTTCAGAAGAAGGTTTTGTCGTGACTTACTATCGTGATGGAGAGCTGATCGCGGCCGACTGCATCAACCGCGCAAAAGACTTTATGTATTACAAAAAACTGCTGGGCAGCTAAGCCCGGCCAGCGTTTACTCGCCGCTGTAGATGCAGCCGCTGGTGCAGGTTTCGCGGATCTCGATGCGCGCAAGTTCCGGCAGCTGCGGCTTCAGTTCCTGCCAGATCCAGGCGGCAATATTCTCACTGGTGGGATTTTCCAGGCCGGGGATCTCGTTCAGGTAGTGATGGTCCAGGCGTTCCCAGACTGGCTTGAACGCTTTTTTGATGTCGCCGAAATCCATGACCCAGCCGCTGTGTTCACCCACCGGTCCAGCGACGACCAGTCGCACCTGGAAGGAGTGGCCGTGCAAACGGGCGCACTTGTGTCCCTCAGGAACATTCGGCAGGCGATGGGCCGCTTCGAAGCTGAACTCTTTGTAGATTTCCATCAAAAAATAATCCGTGATCGGCAAAGACTGACAAGTATAAACCTTGTGACTTATTTTCTTAAATTTTATTTGACATGCCAGCTCAAGTCGGTAAAATGCGCGTCACTCAACACAGCGGGTGGTTAGCTCAGTTGGTAGAGCGTCGCCCTTACAAGGCGAATGTCGGGGGTTCAAATCCCTCACCACCCACCAGAATTTACGTGACACTTTCTGGCTGTATGGATGTGCAATGTGCACTGTGTAGGGTATCGCGGACCGGTAGTTCAGCTGGTTAGAATGCCGGCCTGTCACGCCGGAGGTCGCGGGTTCGAGTCCCGTCCGGTCCGCCATTATTTCTGATGCCCGTCGGCAATCGCCGACGGCGCCATCAACCGGACACTCCCTCTTGCCTATGTCCGATTCAGCTCCTTCAGACTCCTTGTTATCAGACGGTTGGCTTGCCCCCGAGCCAGACTTTGATACCGTTCCGCTGCAGACATTAGTTGATCCTGTCCTTAAGCAGCATGCTATCGATTTGCAGATATTACGCCTGGATCTGGCCGATCCGGCGCTGGGTGGCAATAAGTGGTTCAAGCTACGCGAGAACCTGCGCCTGGCGCGGCTTAACGGCCACGACACGCTGCTGAGTTTTGGCGGCGCCTGGTCGAATCATCTGTATGCGCTGGCCGCAGCCGGTCATCGTTACGGCATGCGCACCATTGCCATGCTACGCGGTGAGATCCCGTCGATGCTGAATCCCACGTTGAGGTTTGTTCACGAGCGCGGCATGCAGTTGATTCCGATCACGCGCAGTGAATATCGACGTCGTCATGAGTCTGCATTCGTCGATCAGTTGCTGGCACGGTATGGTCCGGCATGGCTTATACCGGAGGGGGGCGGCAATCTGGCTGGCACGCACGGATGTCAGGCGCTGGCGAAGGTGCTGAGGCCGAGCATTGATGATCGGCCTGATCAGCATATTGCTCTGGCCTGCGGCACGGCTACCACCATGGCTGGCTTGTTGGCCGGTCTGTGGCAGCATCATCAGCTGGGTGATCTGCGATATATGCCACTGGTTCGGGGATACGCTGTCCTTAAAGGTGCTGATTTTTTGCAGCGCGACCTGGAGAGCTGGCTGGCATAACTGGGCGTTAATCTCAGCCCCTCATCGTATGTCTTGAAGCTGAACCATCATTGCGGAGGGTACGCCAAAACAAACGCCGAGCTGATGGGATTTATTGACTGGTTTGAGGCAATGCATCAGATACCGCTGGAACCGGTCTACACCGGCAAACTGCTGGCAGGTCTTTATCAGGACATTCAGCAAGGCGACTTCAGTCCTGGGTCCCGAATTATTGTGCTGCACACCGGCGGCTTGCAGAATCGTTTCGCCGCATCCCCCTGACTTAATCTGCAAAAAGGTGGAAAAAATTCCCACGTCACGCTATTCTGGTCGGGTCGTTCATTATTCGCGGTCTCTGGTTTATGCAGTTTCGCACCCTGTTAAGCTCAATTGGACTCTCGGCCATGCTGGTGTTGCTGAGTGGCGGCGCCGTATTGCCCGCCCTCGCTGCCGAAAGCTTGACCCTGCAGGTGCCCTCGAAGACTATTGATTCCTTGCGTGAGGGGCGGTTACTGGAGTTTTTCGTGCCCGGGCACGGCACTCAGCAGGTTATTATCAGTCATGACGGCCACTACCTGAACGGTGACCGGGTATTGCGCGGTGAGAGTGAAGATGGTCAGGTCGCTGTCATTCTGACTACTAACCGCCAGGTTGCGTTTGCAGAAATTCAGTTGTCCGGACAGCGCTGGTTGTTTGATGGTCAGCGGAGCGGCGAAATGATCGAAGGTCGTCTTTATCAGCCTGAAGAGCTTGAGCTGGATAAACTCAGTAGTGACTATGTATTGCCTGCTGATTATCTTCGACAGGCGCAGCCCTTGTCATTGTCTTCTGATCATGCCCGCCCCGATCAGTTGCATGTCTCCCAGGGTGAACTGGAAATTCAGCAACAATTCAGCCGCCAGGTGCTGTTTACGGGGCAGTCTGCCGAGGTGGAGGTAACTCTGTCCTTTACTAATCGAAGCAGCCGCAATCTGTCTGCTGTTGAGGCAGACGTTTATTTCATTCTTGAAGACAGCCGCCTGATCAGCGCACCAGCCTGTCAGTCACTGTGGACCAATACGCGGCCAAGCCAGCAGATATTGCGTTGCCGTCTGCCACAGACATTGGCGCCCGGTGCCACCCGCAGCATCAGTTATATAGTCCGAGTGGATCCGGTCAGTCAGCCCAAGCGACTACTGAGCACCGTTTATGTCGAGCAGCAGCGGCACGATGCCTGGTTGAACGTGGTCAATGACGTAGTAGGTCAGGGTAGTGATGACATGCTCAGCGCATTCAACACAGCTCAGGCTCAGCAGTTGACAGCGGATCGGCTGGGCAATGTGGTTATCGATGTGCTGGCCCTTTACACACCCGATGTGCGTCAGATATACGGTGCAAACGCGGCGACCCGTATCAATCAGATGTTCAGTGTTGCCAATCAGATTTTTCAGGACAGCGGTGTGGGCATTACCCTGCGCCCGGTCTATCACAATGAAGTGAATTACCCGGGAAGTGACGTTGATTTTTATACCCAACTGGATGAGCTGACCTATGGTGATCATCCGGCTTTCGGCCAGGTGTCGACTCTGCGTGACCAGTATGGTGCAGATCTGGTTGTCCTGTTCCGTCCCATGGCTGTGCAGGCACGGCTGTGTGGCCTGGCCAACCTGGGCGGGTATCAGACATACGGTGATCTGACGGCTTTTGATGAGAGTGAGTATGCGTTTTCTTTGGTGGGTATTGATTGTCCGGTCAGTTCGGCGCTGGTACACGAAATTGGTCATAATCTGGGACTAACCCACTCACACCTGGAAGACGGCGGCGGTGGCACCTTCCCGTTCGCAACCGGGCACGCGGTCGACAATCAGTTTGCGACAGTCATGGCCAATCCGGCCCGGTTTGGCAGCGCCCGGCGTACTGCAGTGTTTTCCAGCCCTCATCTGGACTGTGGTGCCGGACTGGCCTGTGGTGTACACCATGGCGATCCGCATCAGGGCGCCGATGCCGTCAGAGCCTTGAATCTGGTGCGCTTTCAGGCTGCCAACTACCGCCCTTCAACGGTCACCCAGCGCCCGGCGCGACAGGTGGCCAGTCTGGATGGCCGCGCTACGGATGCACAGATAGCCCTGGCCGCCAGCGTTGATCAGGGCCTGAACTACACCTACAGGGTCAGCCCAGGGCAGCGAATGGACATCAATGCGGATTTTTATATCGATTCGCAGCATGTAGGAGAGCAAGGTCAGTTCCATGTGCTGGCCGATCTGTCAGCGGCGGGTCTGGGCTTGCTGCAACTTAATGATCAGGGTGAAATTTTTGACTGGGACGGCAGCGCAGCCGGATTGGTGCCTTACGCCCCGGCGAGAACCCTGAGCGCCGTTGAATATCTGAGCATTCTGCAGAACTTCCAGCCGCTGCCGGAGCTGCTGGGCCATCCCCTGGTGCTGTTTATTGCGTATCAGTTGCCTGATACCGGTCAGGTGATTTACACCGCCGAGCCACTTGTAGTGCAGATCGGAACCGGACCCTGATTTTTCAGTGCCACGTGCCTGTTACCGGTCCCGTGTTATACTGCGCTGCTGTTAAATCCCGAGCGCGCGGAAGCCTCATTATGTCGACATTCAAAAAGTTGGGTCTGGTGGGTCGCCCCGGACACGCCGGCGTTGTTTCGACCCTCAGACGCCTGATTGAATACCTGCAAACCCGACATCTGGAGATTGTGCTGGAGCAGAGCACTGCCGAGCTGCTGCCGGACATTTCATTGCCCGTGCATCGTCGCCATGAACTGGGCGGCGAGTGTGACCTGGTGGTCGTGGTGGGTGGTGACGGCAGTATGCTCAATGCCGCTCGAGCGCTGGTTAATCATGATGTACCCGTACTGGGAATCAACCGCGGCCGACTGGGTTTTTTGACTGACATACTGCCCGAAGAACTGGAGACATCGCTGGATGCTGTGCTGGCGGGTCGTTATCGGGAAGAAAAACGCTTTATGCTGGATTTCACCGTGCGCCGGGATGATGAATTGCTGCCCGGTGGCACTGCCCTCAATGATGTCGTGCTGCACCCGGGCACTGCCGCGCAAATGATTGAGTTCGAACTGTTTATCGACAACCAGTTTGTCAATTCGCAACAGTCTGATGGCCTGATCGTGGCCACGCCGACCGGATCGACAGCTTACTCTTTATCGGCCGGCGGGCCGATCATGCATCCCAGTCTCAATGCTCTGGTGCTGGTGCCCATGTATCCGCACACTTTGAGCAGCCGCCCCCTGGTAGTCGATGCTGATCTGGAAATACGCATAGCGGTTGTCAAGCAGCGGGCAATTTCGCCCCTGGTCAGCTGTGACGGTGCTGTGCGGTTTCATACAGAGCCGGGTGATGAAATCATTATCCGCAAAAAAGCCGGACCGCTGCGCCTGATCCATCCGCTGGAATACAATTACTACGAAGTTTGCCGCAGCAAACTCGGTTGGGGTAACCGACTGGTCAGGGACGATGCATAGAGCACTGACGGTTTCGGCAAGTCTGGATTTACGCCCCCTGGTGGTGATACTGCGGTCGCGGGCAATTGCGCATCACGTGACGGAGGAGTCGGGTAAGCTGGTGGTGTGGACGCGCTCGGAGGCTGAGGCTCAGCTGGTTCGGGCCTGTTTCGATGCCTGGCAAAGTGGTGAGCTGCAAGTGTCGGACAGTGCGCTGACCCGTGGGCCGGCAATGCTGCCGGTCAAGAGCATTGTTCAGAATCTGTTAAACGCAGCCTGGACGGCACCGGTGACAGTCACAGTGTTGTTGATCAGTCTTGTGGTTGCGTTGTTCAGCAGCGCCGGAGCCGATACCTACGCCATTCGGGGGATGTTTTTTCCCGACCTGAACCGTAGCACAGTCTCGCTGTCTGAGCCGCTGGTCTGGCTCCAAATGATTACGCCGGCATTTCTGCATTTTGGACTGATTCATCTGGTATTCAATTCATTGTGGCTCTGGTATTTTGGCCGCATGATGGAGCCTACCCTGAAACCCTGGCGTTATACATTGGTCCTGTTGTGGATGGCACTGGCTGGCAATGTGGCGCAGTACCTTTGGAGTGGGGCGGCCAATTTTGGCGGCCTGTCGGGTGTGGTTTACGGTCAGATCGGCTTTATCTGGTTATGGCAGAATATTCATCCGGGCTCTCGACTCCGCCTGCCGCCCGCCATGATCATGGTATTTCTGGTGGCGCTCATACTGATGGAGGTGCTGGCCTCATCCTACATTGCCTCGGCGGCACATGCCGGTGGTCTGGTTTCCGGTATGCTGGCCGGCTGGTTGCTTGGCCTGTGGTACAAAAAAAGAGGATCCTATGTCTGAGAAAACGATTGAGTCGATACGGGATATTCTGGATCTGATGGATCCGGAAGTGCACGAGAATCTTAAAACAGCGGTGGAGCTGGGCAAATGGCCCGATGGCCGGCGCTTGACGCCCGAGCAACTGGAGTATTGTCTGCAGGCGATTATCGCTTATGAGCAGCAGTATTTGCCTGAAGAGCAGCGGGTTGGATTTATCGACCGCACAGGGCTTAAAAAAACACAGTGTGATGATGATAAACCCGCCGATCCTCAGCAGAGTGTCCCACTGACAATCATGCCGGAAGATGGACGGAGACATTGAATTCTATGGAAACCCTGGCCAGAGGCAACGCCCGCAAACTAATCACCCGACTTGAACAGCCGGTCAACTACCGGTTGGCACTGGGTGAAACGAAAGTCGAACTCAATTCCCTGCTGGGCAGCACAGTGCGTCTGCGTTATACAGGCAAAATCAACTGCGTGCATTGCGGTCGCAATACCAACAAGAGTTTTAACCAGGGTTACTGCTACCCCTGTTTTCAGACTCTGGCGCAATGCGATAGCTGCATCATTCATCCGGAAAAGTGCCACTACGATCAGGGCACCTGCCGTGAGCCTTCCTGGGGTGAAAAATTCTGTATGCAGGATCATATTGTTTACCTTGCCAATTCATCCGGCCTCAAGGTCGGCATTACCCGCGCCACGCAGATTCCGACTCGCTGGATTGACCAGGGCGCGATTCAGGCGCTGCCAATTGTGCGGGTGCGCAGCCGTCTGCAAAGCGGGGCGCTGGAAGTGATTTTCCGTCAGCATGTGGCCGATAAAACCAACTGGCGCGATATGCTGCGTGAAGGCGATCATGTGGTGGATCTGCTGAAGGAGCGTGATCAGTTGCTGGAGCGCTGCCGCGCGGATATTGATGAGTTGATCCAGCGTTTTGGTTTTCATGCCATCAGCGTGATCAGGGGCATTGATCCGGTCGATATCAGTTATCCGGTTGAAGGCTATCCGCAAAAAATCACCTCATTTAGTTTTGACAAAGAGCCGCTGGTTGAAGGCACCCTGCTGGGTATTAAAGGGCAGTATCTGATGTTTGATACTGGTGTTATCAACATCCGGCGCTTTGGCGGTTATGAACTTGAATTGATGAATTGAGACTGATTATGAGAGATGCACAGGCAACAACCATTTATCTGAAAGATTACCAGGTTCCGACATTTCTGATCGACCGCACACAGTTGCGCTTCGAGCTGGAAGAGACGCAGACCCGTGTTATCTCCAGGCTCAGTATGCGCCGCAATCCGGATTTGATCGGCAACACCGGCAATACGCTGCGCCTGGATGGTCAGGATATGACCTTGGTATCGGTGTCGCTGAATGGGCAGGCCTTGAGTGCTGAACAATATCAGGTCGATGATGAATCGCTGGTGATTGCCAATATCTCTGCGCTGCTGGATCAGTCGCCTGAGCAGGGTTTTGAGCTGAGCTGTGAAACCCTGATTAAACCGCAGGAGAACACCAGCCTGGAGGGGCTTTACAAGTCCCATACCATGTTCTGCACGCAATGCGAGGCCGAGGGCTTTCGTAAAATTACCTATTATCTGGATCGTCCGGATGTGATGGCGATGTTTGAAACCACCATCGTGGCCGACAAGCGGCGCTACCCGGTGCTGCTGTCCAATGGTAATGCCATCAAGCAGGGCGAACTGGACGACGGCCGCCACTGGGTAACCTGGGAAGACCCCTTTCGCAAACCCTGCTATCTGTTTGCCCTGGTGGCCGGTGATCTGAAATCCATTGAAGACCGCTTTACCACACAGTCCGGTCGGGATGTGATGCTGCGTATCTTTGTTGAAGAAAAAGACCTGGATAAGTGCGATCACGCCATGCAGTCCCTGAAAAATGCCATGCGCTGGGATGAGCAGGTCTATGGTCGTGAGTACGATCTGGATATTTTCATGATCGTGGCGGTTGATGATTTCAATATGGGCGCCATGGAGAATAAAGGTCTTAATATTTTTAACACCTCCTGTGTGCTGGCCAAGCCTGAGACCACCACCGATACCGCGTTTCAGCGCGTTGAGGCGGTGGTGGCGCATGAGTATTTCCATAACTGGTCAGGTAACCGGGTCACTTGTCGAGACTGGTTCCAGCTTAGCCTGAAAGAGGGTTTTACAGTCTTCCGTGACGCTGAGTTTTCGGCCGATATGGGTTCACGAACCGTCAAGCGCGTAGAGGATGTGACGTTTCTGCGCACGGCGCAGTTTGCAGAAGATGCCGGTCCCATGTCGCACCCTGTGCGACCTGACTCTTATATGGAAATTTCCAATTTTTATACATTGACCATTTATGAAAAAGGCGCCGAAGTAGTGCGTATGATTCGTGAACTGGTGGGTGAAGAAAATTTCCGTAAGGGCTCTGATCTGTATTTTGAGCGCCACGATGGCCAGGCCGTGACCACAGAGGACTTTGTGCGAGCCATGGAAGAGGCAAGCGGTGTGGATCTGCAGCAGTTCCGCCGCTGGTATACCCAGTCAGGGACACCCGTGATGCACGTCAGTGGTCACTACAACGAGCCAGCCCAGACCTACGAACTCAGCCTGAGTCAGAGCTGCCCGCCAACTCCGGGTCAGCCGCATAAAGAGCCTTTCCATATTCCTCTGCGCATGGGGCTGCTGGGCGCCGGGGGCAATGAACTGGAATTGAATCTGCCGGGTGAGAAACACAGCGGCCTGACCGAGCGTGTGCTGAATGTGACCGAGCCAGTGCAGCGTTTCGTGTTCCATAATATTCCGGCCGCGCCGGTGCCTTCTTTACTGCGTGGTTTCTCGGCGCCGGTGAAGCTGCACGCTGACCTTGATCGTGACCAGTTGATGTTTTTGATGACACGTGACAGCGATGGCTTCAATCGCTGGAATGCCTCGCAGGAGCTGGCGGTGGGCGTGATGCAGGAGATGCTTGCCAGTCATCAGCAGGGCGGCGAGATGGTGATGGACAGTCGCCTGAGTGTGGCAGTCGGTGAAGTATTACAGCATGCGGTTGCGGATGCCCAGGGCGCCAATGAGTTGGATCAGGCCATGCTGGCGCAGCTTCTGAGCCTGCCTTCAGAGGCCTATCTGTCGGAGCTGGCCGAGGAGATTGACGTGGATGGTATTCACGCTGTGCGAGAGCATGTGGCTGATGCGCTGGCCGCAGAACACGCCGCCGCTTTTGCACAGCTTTATCAACTCTGCCAGTCAGATGAACCCTATAGGGCTGATGCAGCGGGCATTGCCAGACGCTCCCTGAAGAATCTGTCGCTTGCCTATCTGATGCGCCTGCCAGAACCCAAACCGCTTGATGTGTGTTTTGAGCAATTTACTGGCGCTGGCAATATGACCGATGTGGATGCTGCCTTGCGCCTGCTGGTCAATAGTCGGCAGCCTCAGGCGGCGGCCCTGGCGGAAAAGGCGCTGGCTGACTTTTATGCCAAATGGCGTCATGAGTCACTTGTAGTGAATCAATGGTTTACGGTTCAGGCCACCGCCTCGCGACAGGGCACCTTGCAGCAGGTCAAGGCGCTGATGGAACACGAAGCGTTTGATATCCGAAACCCCAATAAAGTCAGGTCGTTGATTGGTGCGTTCAGTAACGGCAATCCGGTCAACTTCCATGATCTCAGCGGAGAAGGGTATCAATTTCTGGCTGAGCAGATTCTGCAGCTTGATGGTCTGAATCCGCAGATTGCCGCGCGACTGCTAACACCTTTGACCCGCTGGCGGCGCTACGGCGCACAGCGTCAGAAACTGATGAAAGCAGAACTGGAGCGTATTGCCGCGCAGGCAGATCTGTCGCGTGATGTTTATGAAGTGGTGAGCAAGAGCCTGTCTGCATCCTGATCAGCACAACAGTGACTAGCGTGTGAGTAACTTTTTTCTGGTTCTGATTTATCTGGTCATCGGCGCGTTGCTGCGTCGCACCGCGTTGATGCCGGATAATGCGGCCAGTGTGCTCAATGCCTATGTGTTGTATGTGGCATTTCCGGCGCTGATTCTGAAGAGCCTGCCGGGGCTGCAGTTCTCTTTTGATCTGCTGATTCCGGCGCTGACGCCCTGGATTTTGCTGGCATTCAGCGTACTGCTGGTACTGCGTCTCAGTCGCTGGCTGCACTGGTCGCGCGAGCAGACCGGCGCCTTGCTGATCCTGGTACCGCTGGGTAATACCTCATTTCTGGGGTATCCGCTGGTCGAAGCGTTTTTTGGTGCTGACGCTATTCCTTATGCGCTGGTTTATGATCAGATGGGATCGTTTCTGGCCTTAACGATTTACGCCACGATTATCGCGGCGATATACAGTCCTGCGCTTTCAACACCTGATGCGGTGAGCGTAATACGCAAGATCATCACCTTCCCCTCGTTTGTTGCGCTGATTGTTGGCTTGCTGTTATTCAACGTAGAAAAACCCGCTTTGGCCATCAGTGCCATCGACAATATTGCCGCCACCCTTGTGCCGGTGGTGATGGTAGCGGTGGGATTTCAACTCAGTCTGCGATTTGATACACGCGAAGTGTCGCCACTGCTCGTAGCATTGAGTCTCAAGTTGCTGTTGCTGCCGGTGTTGGCCTGGTCAATGTGGTCGCTGGCCGGTCAAAGCGGACAGGCGGTTGATATCACTATTTTTCAGGCGGCCATGCCGTCAATGATTTCGGCCGGTGCGGTGGCCAGCATGGCCGGCCTTTCACCCAGGCTGGTAAGCGGTGTGACCGGGCTGGGCATTTTATGCAGCCTGGTCACTTTGCCGCTGGTGTACTGGTTGATTACTAACGTGGCGTGATGCGCAGAATGCGATCGGGTTGTTCTCGATGTGAGGGTGTCATCTGTCGCCCATCATGATTGCTGGTGCCGACATACAGCGCACCATCCGGCCCTACTGCCAATGCGCGCAAGCGGCCATAAACACTGTTGCCCTGACCATCATTAAACCATCGCTCAATGGCTGTCGGGCGAGTCGGGTCAGCAGGGTCCTGAAAGCGAATGCGCATCAGATTCTGACGATCCTGAGGCTGAAAACCCAGTACTGAAACAAACAGATCGTTCTTTAATTCCGGCATCAAATCGCCGGTGTAGAAAGCCATGTCGCCGGGTGGTGACGACGGCACAAAGGTCAAAATTGGGTCAACATAATCGGGTGAGTTTATAGCGCCCACCATGATGGGCCAGCCATGATGACGGCCACCTTCCAGTACGATGATGCGATCGTGGGCCATCAACTGATCTTCGCCCGTCGGACCGTGATCCCCGGCGAACAGATTGCCGGTCTCAGGTTGCCAGGTCAGGCCATGCGGATTACGCATGCCGTGTGCCCAGATCGGGTTGCCGGGCCAGGGATTATCGGCCGGTACTTCGCCCTCGGGCGTGATGCGCAGCACCGCACCCGACAGGTCCTGCAGATCATTGGAACGCTGGCGTTCGAAGGCATCGCCGGTGGCCACATACAGCATACCGTCGGCACCAAACTGCAGGGTACCGCCGCTGTGACTGCCGCCACGCGCCTGCGCCGCCAGTCCATCATAGAGAATCGTTTCCTCACCGGCTTTGCCATTCACTTCTATAAAGCGGCTGATACGGTTATAGGGGCCCTCGTCGGTCATGTAGGTATACATAATGTAGACCCAGGGCACCTGCGGATATTCTGGATGAAACGCCAGTCCGGTCAGACCGCTTTCGCCCTGAAAAAATATTTTATCTTCCAGCGACAGCCAGGGTTGTGGATCCAGCTCGCCATCGGGCGAAACAATACGTACGCGACCGGGGCGTTCAGTGACAAAAATGCGCTGGCCATCGGGTGTAAAACGAATGGTCCAGACCACCTGCAGATCGCCGACAAACTCCTCGACCTGATAGTCCTCAGGCTCGGTGATCCAGTCAATTGCCGGCATGGGCGGGATCTCACCGCGGATGATTTCGTCCTGGGCAAACGCGGGCAGGGAAGCGCTGCTGCAAATAAAACCACACAGCAAAGCGGCAGCAGACAGTTTAGTTCTCAAGGTTTTCATGGCGACGTCCTGGTACATGAATGGATGCGCGACAGTATAGGCCCGTGCCAGACCAACGTCATGTCACTCTATCGCAGCGGATCAGCACATTATCCCGTACATGGTTAAAATCGCTAACTGCTTAGCCAACTGACCAACTTTTGTTGCCCTGTACTTGCCGACGTTTAGGCGATCATTCTTAAAAAGCTAATAAAAACAGAATGATACTTGGTGTCTTGGATATTGGCACAATTTCTGCTTTTACCTTCGCACAAGATTAAAACTAATAAGCTGATTTTGGGGGAAATATGATCAAGTTGTTGGGTGTGGCCGTGTTGAGCATGACATTGATGGGCTGTCTTTTTGTGGTGGATTCCAAGCAGACGGCTTCACGATCTCAGTGGCATGAGGAACAACGCAGCCGCCTGGTCGCCGGCCAGACAGAAGCGTCATGGGTACGGGAGAATTTCGGCGAACCGGACCGGGTGTCCCGGTATGAGGATGGTAGTGAGACCTGGCGCTATCGTAATTCGAACTCGTCGGAGTCGCGCATTGGTCTGTTCTTGCTGTTCAAGATAGACGTGGAGCGCGAAAACACCGAGACGCTGGTGCTCGATATCCGTGACGGCGTTGTCACCGATCACTGGGTCGAGCGCCGTTAACGCGGGGGACGGAGGCGGTCTACGTCCCTCGTGTGTTTCGCGGACCGGGTAGTGTGCGGGGAGTACGGTGCTGACCGGCCACCTCCTTCTGCTGCCGACCCGGCGGTGCGGAACTCGACGTCGCGGCTTCGCCGCTCCGGACTCAAACAGTCCTCCCGCTTTTTCGGGTCGGCAGCAGAAGGAGAAGACGTGGCCTGATTGGTCAGCACCGTACTCCCCGCACACTACCCTAAGAGCCAGCGATTTGGCGCTGGGGACGTAGACCGCCTCCGTCCCCCGCGCAGCCAGAGTTGTGCGCGGCACCGGTGGCCGGAGGAAGCCTGCAGAGCAACAGGTTTCCGACCGCCGGTGCCGACGCATTACATAAATTGTTTGTGAAGGGGCGGAATATATTGATTAGGGGCGGGGAGTGGGTGGTGGGGTGATTGCCAGTCAGGCCATGTTTTCTTCTTTTTCCGTCCACCCGAAAAGCGGGCGGGACTGTCTGAGTCCGGAGCGGCGCAGCCGCGACGTCGAGTTCCCCCCCGCCGGGTGGACGGGGAAAGAAGATGGCCGGCAATCACCCCACCACCCACTCCCCGCCCCGGACCCAAAGGAACCTACTTGAGCCCCTCGTAAATAATATCCACCGCAATGCCGCGCATATTCGCCGCACCTGGCCGCGTGCCGCCCTGCGCCTGAATCATGCCGATGAAGTACATGTCATGCACCGGATCAATCCAGAACCAGGTGCCCGCCGCGCCACTCCAGTAATAGGTGCCTTCGCCCTGCACCGAGCCTGCGGCCACCGGATCAAAAATCACCGCAAAATCCACACCAAATCCCTGACCTGCCTGGCCCGGACGGGTGTCAGTTCCACGCAGCAGCAGACCGTCGCGCAGGGTATTGCTGCGCATCATATCTACTGACTGCGGGCCGAGAATGCGGCGACCATCCAGCTCGCCACCATTCACCAGCATCTGCAGAAAGCGTGCATAGTCGTGGGTGGACGACACCAGACCGCCACCGCCGGATTCCAGGCGAGTCGAATCAAGATAGCTGGGACGATCCGGGCGTTCTTCATTGCGCATCAGCTTGCCCTGCGATGCTTCCCATCGGTACACATCGGCAAACCGGTGTTTGTCTTCAGCTTTTACATAAAAGGCTGTGTCGTGCATGCCCAGCGGATTAAAAATTTTCTGATCCAGAAACTCACCGAACGGCATGCCGCTGAGTTTTTCAACGATATATCCCTGAATATCAACTGCAATGGAATATACCCACTGTTCACCGGGCTGGTAGAGCAGGGGGATGTCAGCCACCTTGTCAATCAGTTCATTCAGATCGCTGGATGCCAGCACACCTTTGTCGCGGAAAGCTTCATTGACCGGATCATTGCCGCCCAGACCATAACCAAAACCCGCCGAATGATTCAGCAGTTCCCGCATAGTGGGCTGACGTGTCAGTGGCTCAAGCTGCATGGCGCCACTCTCGTCGTAACTGACCATGACCTGCAGGTTTTCAAACTCCGGTACGAATTTGCTGACTGGATCATCAAAATCCCAAAGTCCCTGCTCATGCAGCATCATCAATGCGACGCCGGTGACCGGTTTGGTCATGGAATAGATGCGGAACAGGGTGTCTTTGGTCATCGGGCGATTATCCTCAATCGAGGCATAACCGGCTGTTTCATAGGTGGCCACCTTGCCGTCTTTGGCCAGCAACCAGACCATGCCGGCGACATCATTGTCGCTGACAATCTTCTCCATGGCGGCATCCAGCCGATCTATCGTGGCCTGCGAGAATCCGGCCGCGGAGGCGCCGTCCGCCTCAACAGGCCAGCTGGTGTCGTGGCTCCAGGCCGACAGGCTGAGAGCGCTAAGCGCCAGAGTCAATGCGCTGGTGTTGAGCCATTTCTTGAAGGCAGATGTTCTTTGGGAGATCAGCATGGGTCACCTCTGTTGGAATTATTGTTGCCGCATGTTTTACCACAGATTCTTGAGACTGTCGTGCGACTTGTCAGTGGTTCTTGTTCGAGATCGGCCTGGGTGGTGGGGTATGACCGTCAGACCGGGCACCGTCTTCAGCCGGGCGACCGGCGGTGCGGAACTCGCCCTCGCGCGCTTCGCGGGCTCGGAGCTCAGACAGTCCTCCCGCTTTTTCGGTCGCCCGGCTGAAGCCGAAGCGTGCCCTGATTGGTCTGACGGTCATACCCCACCACCCAGGCCTTGTGCCGGATTCAGGAGAAGCAGACTTGCCTCAGCGGAGTGAATCTGACTGAGCCGGTAAACACATGGAAGTGCGGCTATGCTGAGGATAGAAAGGAGAGAGTAACAAAACGCCGAGGATGGCAAAAAAGGCGAGAAAGACGCGCCTGCAGAATGGCACAAGGGCCGGGGAGCGGGCGGTGGGCTGCGGGTCGTGCGCCCGGACCATTCAGGCCGCGCTTTTTCTTTGGGTAGGGACCCGAAAAAGCGGGAGGACTGTTTGAGTCCGGAGCGGCGCAGCCGCGACGTCGAGTTCCGCACCGCCGGGTGCCTACCCAAAGAAAGCGGCCGGTCCGGGCGCACGACCCGCAGCCCACCGCCCGCTCCCCGGCTCGCTCTACACTACGAAGTGATCAAGTGCCCGACTCAAGCCACCTCAACCACATTAGTCACCGGAATCGCCTTCTGACGCTCCGCCGCCTCCATGTACTCCTTGATCTCATTGAAGTTCAGATAACGGTAGATATTATCCGCCATGGTCTTCACCTCACCCATGTAAGACATATACTCTTCCATAGTCGGGATCTTGCCCAGCGCCGAAGCAACTGCCGCCAGCTCCGATGAGGCCAGGTAAACATTAGCCCCATCACCCAGACGGTTCGGGAAGTTACGCGTTGAAGTCGAGATCACAGTCGAGTTCGGCGCCACCCGTGCCTGGTTACCCATGCACAACGAGCAGCCGGGCATCTCGGTACGTGCACCGGCCACGCCGAACACACTGTAGATGCCTTCCTCGGTCAATTGATGCTGATCCATCTTGGTCGGCGGAGAGATCCATAGACGTGTTGGCAGCGTGCCTTTTACCTGCTTCAGCACTTCGCTGGCGGCGCGGAAATGACCGATGTTGGTCATGCAAGAACCAATAAACACTTCGTCGATCTTTTCGCCCTGAACTTCAGACAGTGGCTTCACGTCATCCGGATCATTCGGACAGGCCAGCAGCGGCTCCTTGATTTCGTTCAGGTCGATCTCGATGATCTTGTGGTACTCGGCGTCAGCATCCGGTTCCATCAGCTGAGGATCTTCCAGCCAGGCTTCCATGGCCTGGGCACGGCGCTCCAGAGTGCGGGGGTCGCCGTAACCCTCACTGATCATCCAGCGCAGCAGGGCGATATTGGACTTGAAGTACTCAATGATCGGCTCTTTACCCAGGCGAATGGTACAGCCGGCAGCAGAGCGCTCGGCCGAGGCATCTGACAATTCAAACGCCTGCTCTACTTTCAGGTTTGGCAGGCCTTCAATCTCCAGAATACGGCCAGAGAAGATGTTCTTTTTGCCCTTTTTGGCAACCGTCAGATCACCAGACTGAATGGCCGCATAGGGAATGGCATTGACCAGATCACGCAGGGTGATACCGGGCTGCATCTCTCCCTTGAAGCGCACCAGCACGGATTCCGGCATATCCAGCGGCATCACGCCCGTGGCGGCGGCAAAAGCCACCAGACCGGAGCCGGCCGGGAAGGAAATGCCGATCGGGAAGCGGGTGTGTGAGTCGCCGCCAGTGCCGACTGTATCGGGCAGCAGCATACGGTTCAGCCAGCTGTGGATGATGCCGTCGCCGGGGCGCAGTGATACACCGCCACGGGTCTGAATGAAGTCGGGCAGGGTGTGTTGAGTGTCGATATCAACCGGCTTGGGGTAGGCCGCTGTGTGACAGAAAGACTGCATGACCAGATCCGCAGAGAAACCCAGACAGGCCAGGTCTTTCAGCTCGTCACGGGTCATTGGCCCCGTGGTATCCTGCGAGCCAACGGTGGTCATCTTGGGCTCGCAGTAGCTGCCTGGACGCACGCCTTTCACGCCGCAGGCCTTGCCAACCATCTTCTGTGCCAGAGTAAAGCCCTTGTCAGAGTCGGCCACAGTGAATGGCTTGCGGAATACCGTTGAGTGCGGCAGGCCCAGTGCAGTGCGTGCCTTTTCTGTCAGGCCGCGACCAATGATCAGCGGAATACGGCCACCAGCGCGGACTTCGTCCAGCAGTACGTCAGTCTTTAATTCAAACTCGCATACCAGTTCGTCAGTGCCGTGTTTGAGTATTTTGCCGTAGTAGGGATAAATGTCGATCACATCCCCGGTTTCCATCTTGTCGACGTCGCACTCGATTGGCAGGGCACCGGCATCTTCCATGGTGTTGAAGAAAATAGGCGCGATCTTGCCGCCGATACAGACACCACCATCACGCTTGTTGGGGATGTAGGGGATGTCGTCACCAATATTCCACAGAACGGAGTTGGTGGCCGATTTGCGCGAGGAACCAGTTCCCATTACGTCGCCAACCAGGGCAACCGGGTGACCTTTTTTCTTCAGCTCGGCAATCTGCTCGGCGGCGTTGGTCACACCTTCGCGTGGCATTTTGTACATGGCCAGTGCGTGCAGGGGAATGTCAGGGCGTGACCAGGCATCGGGTGCTGGAGACAGGTCGTCAGTGTTGGTCTCACCCGGTACCTTATAAACGGTCGTTGTGAGTTTTTTGGGCACTTCGGGACGGTTCAGGAACCACTCGGCCTCCGCCCAGCTTTCAATCAGCGCCTTGGCGTGAGCGTTGCCAGCCTGCATTTTTTCTTCCACATCATGGAAGGCATCAAACATCAGCAGGGTGTGCTTCAGTTCGTTAGCCGCTGCTTCCGCCAGTTCGGCATCGTCCAGCAGTTCTACCAGTGTGGTGATGTTGTAACCACCCAGCATGGTGCCCAGCAGTTTAACGGCGTGTTTTTTATCGATCAGCGGGGATGTGGCTTCGCCTTTAGCGATGGCGGACAGGAAACCGGCCTTTACGTACGCCGCTTCGTCAACACCTGCAGGAACACGATTAGTGATCAGATCCAGAATGAAGTCTTCTTCGCCGGCCGGCGGAGCCTTCAGCAGTTCTACCAGATCGGCAACCTGCGCCGCGTCCAGAGGTTTGGGCACAATGCCCATTTCAGCCCGTTCGGCCACGTGTTTACGGTAGGCTTCTAACACAGTAATCCCCTTCAGGTAATGGTGAAACAAAATTCGGGTAAGCGGTGAAAAATGGCTGACGATTTTAGTGTAAAATGGCTGAAATTTCCAGTTGACTCCCTGTGTGACCATTTTCTGATGACAGTCCCTCCGGTTAGAACGCCTTGTATTGGTATCTGCTCCACCACGTCAGTGGGGGATGCCATCTGTCGCGGTTGTAAGCGTTTTGCGTTTGAAGTCATTGAGTGGAACAGCTTTGATGACCAGGAAAAGCAGGCGGTGGTGGATCGTCTGGAGCAACTGATTCGCCCGATTGTAGAGACCCGCTTTATTATCCGCTCGGCCGATACCCTGGCCAGCGGCCTGCGTCGCCAGGGCGTGCCTTTTAACCCGGCACTGTCACCCACCAGCTGGCTGCATAATCTGCTGAAAAAACGTCACCAGGTGATTCGTGATCTGTCAGAGTTTGGTGTTGAGGTACGCCCGGACTTCAGTCACCTGTCACTCGCGGAACTGGCAGAGGATATGGATGTGCAACTGCTGCGTCTGTGTCAGGCGCACCAGTTGCGCTACTTCCCGGAACTGGGTTGATGGGGTAAAGGCTTGAGGTCATAACCTTCAGGCGTGAACTCCAGTACCCAGGCTTTCTGGTCCCAGGCGCCCAACACAATGCGACAGGCCTCATCGCTGCCATTGATGGGTTCCTGCAAACGCAGGGTGTGAATGCCGGGCCGATGAGTGTGGCCGTGAACCAGGATGTTGACAGACAGTGATTCCATCAGCTTGACCACTTCCTCATGGGTCACGTCCATGATATCCGAAGCCTTGTTGCTGTTGGCTTCCTTGCTTTGCTGGCGCAACTGCTGAGCAACCATCAGGCGTTCCAGCAGAGGACGGGCCAGAAAGGCGGCCTGCCAGTCAGGGTCGCGCACCTGGCTGCGAAACTTCAGATAGTCGGTGTCGCGGGTGCAAAGGCTATCCCCATGCACCAGCGCCACTCGTTGCCCGTAACAATCAATCACAGTGGGTTCATTGAGCAGGGTGGCGCCACAGCGACTGGCATAGTCCTGCCCGATCAGAAAATCGCGGTTGCCATGCATCAGATAAATGGCGGTGCCGTCGGCGCTGAGTCCCGCCAATGCGTCGGCCACCCGATCAGCTGCGGGATTCTCATCATCGTCGCCAATCCAGGCCTCAAACAGATCGCCCAGAATATAAAGCGCATCTGCACCGGGCACCCGTGTCTGCAGGATATTCAGCAGACTGTTGATAATGGGTCCGTCGGGTGACTCGATATGCAGATCAGAAATGAACAGTGTTTTATTGTTCTTTTGCGGGTCGGTCATAGCTTTCCCTGACTTTTTATTGTTGTTCCCTGATTATGACTCAGGGTAAGTCACTTCTGTGGCTGTGATGATTACCTCATCAAGAGGGACATCCTGATGACCGGCAACATAACCGGTTTTGCAGGTCTTGATGCGGTTGACCACGTCCATGCCGTCTGTCACTTTGCCAAATACGGCATAACCCCAGCCCTGGGTGGTTTTGTTTTTATGATTGAGAAAACCATTGTCTGCCACATTGATAAAAAACTGCGAGGTGGCTGAGTGTGGGTCAGAGGTGCGGGCCATGGCAAGTGTGCCAGCGTCGTTGGTCAGGCCATTGTCAGCTTCGTTTTCAATCGGGTCACCATTATCTTTCTGCTTCATACCGGATTCAAAACCACCGCCCTGAATCATGAAGTTATCGATAACGCGATGAAAGATCGTGCCATCGTAAAAGCCGTCCCTTGCGTACTTCAGAAAATTTGCGGCTGTATTAGGCGCCCTGTCAAAGTCCAGTTCAATCTGGATATCGCCGTAATTGGTCTTAAAAACAATCATAATTCACACTACTCGTCGGTTCTGCTCATGGGTAGGAACAGCTATAATAAAGGCTTTACATCGTCTGAGAAAGCAGAATTGCCATTATGACAGATTCCAGCAAAGCGCCATCGCATTTTATTCGCCACATGATTGACCAGCATCTGGCTCAGGGCAAGCACGACGGTCGGGTGCAGACCCGCTTTCCGCCCGAGCCGAACGGCTTTCTGCACATTGGCCATGCCAAGTCTATCTGCCTGAACTTCGGCCTGGCGCAGCAGTATTCAACTGACTACCGGGCAGCGTGCAATCTGCGCTTTGACGACACCAATCCGGTCAAGGAAAGTCAGGAATTTATTGACGCCATCAAGGCGGATATCGAGTGGCTGGGATTTAGCTGGCAGGGCGATGTGCGTTATACCTCGTCCTACTTCAACTATCTTTATGAGTTTGCCTTGCAGTTGATCAGCAACGGCAAAGCCTATGTCTGCGGATTGACGCCGGATCAGGCGCGTGAGTATCGCGGTACTTTGACAGAGCCGGGTCGCAACAGTCCCGATCGTGAGCGCAGTGCAGATGAAAACCTGGATCTGTTCAGGCGCATGCAGGCTGGCGAGTTTGCCGATGGTCAATACAGTCTGCGCGCGAAAATCGACATGGCGTCGCCCAATATCAATATGCGTGACCCGGTGATTTATCGTATCAGAAAGGTTCATCATCACCAGACCGGCAATCAGTGGAACGTATACCCGATGTACGACTATGCGCACTGCATATCGGATGCGCTGGAACATATTACCCATTCACTTTGCACACTGGAGTTCGAGGACCATCGTCCCCTTTATGACTGGATCCTGCAAAATCTGACGCCGGAGTCACTGCAAAAGGCCTGCGATGAGCTGGGAAATATGGGCGGCACCACACATTACGTACTGCCGCAGCAGACCGAGTTCGCTCGTCTGAACATTAACTACACAGTGATGAGTAAGCGCAAGCTGAAAGAACTTGTTGAATTGCAACTGGTATCCGGCTGGGACGATCCGCGCATGCCTACTTTGTCTGGTTTGCGCCGACGTGGTTATACGCCGGCTGCGATTCGCAACTTCTGCGATATGATTGGTATGAGTCGCAGTGAGAGCATTGTTGATGTGGGTATGCTGGAGCACAGTATTCGCGAAGATCTGGATGAAAATGCCCCGCGAGCCATGTGCGTGCTGCGTCCATTGAAAGTGACCCTGCTCAACTATCCGCAGGGACAGACAGAAATGCTCAGCCTGCCAAAGCATCCTAAAAAAGATATCGGGCACCGTGAGCTGCCGTTTGGTGCTGAACTGTATATTGACCGGACCGATTTTGAAGAAGTGCCACCGCCCGGGTTCAAGCGACTGATGCCCGGCACTGAGGTTCGATTGCGTGGTGCTTATGTGATTCGCTGCGACGAAGTGATCAAGGATGAGTCGGGCAAGGTTGTCGAGCTGCGCTGCACAGCCGATCTGGATACCCTGGGTAAAAATCCTGAGGGACGCAAGGTCAAGGGTGTGATTCACTGGGTGCCGGCGCATGCGGCTTTGCCGGCGGAAGTGCGTATTTATGATAGATTGTTCAATAATGCCAACCCTGACGACAAATCGCTGGGTGATTTCAAAAATTGCCTGAATCCTGACTCACTGCAGGTCCTGACCGGGTGCCTGGTGGAGCCATCGCTGGCCGAGGCAAAAGCTGAAGACAGTTTTCAATTTGAAAGGGAGGGCTATTTCTGTGTTGACCGGCGCGACAGTCATGCCGATAAACTGGTGTTTAATCGCACTGTGAGTCTGCGCGACTCCTGGGGAAAACAGAACCCATGAATAATTCCGAATTATCCATATACAACACTTTGACCCGAAAAAAAGAACGCTTTGAGCCCCTGGAGGCAGGCAAGATCAACATGTACGTGTGTGGTCTGACCACCTATGATTATGCACACATCGGTCATGCCCGTATGTTGGTAGCCTTCGACGTCATTGTCAGATACCTGCGTTATCTGGGTTTTCAGGTGACATATGTGCGTAATATCACCGATATCGATGACAAGATTCTGCGTCGTGCCAATGAAAATGGCGAGTATTTCGAGGATCTCACCGCACGTTTTATTGAAGCGACGCATGAGGATGAGCGGGCTCTGTTTATCATGCCGCCAGATAAGGAGCCGCGCGCAACAGCTCATATCTCCGAGATCATTGCGCTTATTGAGCGCCTGATTGCGGCGGACTATGCTTACCGTGCCGAGAACGGTGATGTGTATTACGCGGTTCGCCAGTTCAAAGGTTACGGCAAACTGTCGAATAAAAACCCGGAGGAATTGCTGGCCGGTGCCCGCATTGAGGTGGGTGAGCTGAAGCGCGATCCGCGCGATTTTGCGCTCTGGAAGTCTGCCTCGGACAGCGAGGTGGGTTGGGATTCACCCTGGGGCTATGGGCGTCCGGGCTGGCACATCGAATGCTCGGCCATGTCAACCTGCTGTCTGGGTGATAGCTTTGATATTCACGGCGGCGGCTCCGATCTGATGTTTCCGCACCACGAAAATGAGATTGCCCAGTCTGAAGCGGCAACCGGCAAACAATTTGCCAAATACTGGCTGCATAATGGAGCTGTGCGCGTCGACAATGAAAAGATGTCCAAATCGCTGGGCAACTTCTTTACTGTTCGTGATGTGCTGAAGAGTTATCCTGCCGAGGTGGTGCGCTACCTGCTGGTCGCCAGCCATTACCGCAGTCCCATCAATTATTCTGATCAGGGTTTGAAACAGGCCTCCGCATCGCTGGAGCGCCTCTACCTGGCAGTGCGTGGGCTGGATACAGAAAAAGCCCGCGATCTGGCCAACAGCAGTTACGAGAAAACTTTCCGTGCAGCCATGAACGACGACTTCAATACCTCAGAGGCCATCAGTGTGCTGTTTGATCTTGCCAAAGAGATTAACAAGATCAAGGAACAGGATGCACAGCAGGCTGCTATTCTGGCGCGTCTGTTGTTGAAGCTGGCTGGTGTGCTGGGTCTGATGCAGGGTTCGGCGGAAGCGTTTCTGCGACGCAGTAACGACGGTGTTGATGCTGAGCTGATTGACTCGCTGATTGCTCAGCGCAAACAGGCCCGGGCTGATAAAAACTGGGCCCTGGCGGACGAAATTCGTGACCGTCTGAACGCGATGAATGTCGTGGTTGAGGATGGCACTGATGGCAGTCGCTGGCGCATTGAAAACCAGTGAATGAGCAATCAATCGTTGACGGAGCGTGCCCGCATGAGTATTATGCGCACCTCGCGGTAACGACGTCAGTTTGCAGGACGAATATCGGGGTATAGCGCAGTCTGGTAGCGCGCCTGCTTTGGGTGCAGGATGTCGGGAGTTCAAATCTCTCTACCCCGACCAATTTTGTTGGTTCGCGAGTGTTATGGTGGCTGTAGCTCAGTTGGTAGAGCCCCGGACTGTGACTCCGGTTGTCGTGGGTTCGAGCCCCATCAGCCACCCCATATTCTGCAGTAAACGCCGTTCAGCACCGTGCGGCGATTGCGCACCCGGCGCAACAGGGCCACGTTCAGCGCTCGTAGCTCAACCGGATAGAGCACCGGCCTTCTAAGCCGGGGGTTGCAGGTTCGAGTCCTGCCGGGCGCGCCAAATAAAAAAGGTCACCTTCAGGTGGCCTTTTTTGTTTGCCGTCTGGTGGCAGACGAGAACCTGCCGGTTCGACAAAACGGCAGGATAGCCGTTTTGGATGACCGAAGGTCACCCGCAGGGCGAGGGCCATGGATGGCCCGAGTCAGTCCTGCCGGGCGCGCCAAATAAAAAAGGTCACCTTCAGGTGGCCTTTTTTGTTTGCCGTCTGGTGGCAGACGAGAACCTGCCGGTTCGACAAAACGGCAGGATAGCCGTTTTGGATGACCGAAGGTCACCCGCAGGGCGAGGGCCATGGATGGCCCGAGTCAGTCCTGCCGGGCGCGCCATCTTCGAGCATCTCAGTCAGGGGTTTCTTCGACCAACGGTCCGGGTGGCGGGTAGCAGATTGCGCCCGGCCGCATCCTTTTGCCGCTCAGCCGGCGGGGGGGAACTCGACCTCGCCGCCTTGCGGCTCGGGACTCGAACAGTCCCGCCCGCTGATCGGCTGAGCGGCAAAAGGATAAACGCGGCCTGAATGGGCGCAATTCTGCTATCCGCCACCCGGACCTTATGCCAATCTTCGAGTGGATGCGGTATCGAATACGCAAGCAGCCTGTCTCTGACTCAGCCGCAAAGCGCCCAATTCCAGGCATCACTTACCAAGGCCCGGCACAAAACCAGATCCAGGCAGCGGATTCGGAAGCGGGGGTGAGAGCGAGGAAAACCTGACGAGGAACACCCCCGCTTTCGGAGCCGTTGCCGTCAGGCGTTCAAGTTAATCGCCTTGGTAAGCGATGCCGGCAGGCACTGAAGCAGAACCTGCCGACATACTGAGAGGCTGAGATTTTAGCGCTTGACGCGCGACTTGTACTCGCAGGCGATGGTATCAATCTCGATGAAGTCACCGATCTCGCAGAACTCGGACACTTTCAGCTCATAGCCGGAGTTCAGACGGGCGATTTTCATAACTTTGCCGGTGGTATCGCCGCGGGCGGCCGGCTCCGTGTAGGCGATCTGGCGCACGATAGTTTTCGGCAGATCAATGGATATCACCTTGCCATCGTAGAACACTGCCTGGCAGACATCTTCCATGCCGTCTTCGATAAAATCGATGACGTTTTCCAGGTCTTCCTTCTCAATCTCGATCTGCTCGTACTCGCTGTCCACAAACACGTACATGGGATCGGCGAAGTAGGAGTAAGTCACTTCCTTCTGCTCCAGCACGATCTGCTCCAGCTTATCGTCGGACTTGAATGCCGTTTCAGTCTGGACGCCGTTAAGCAGGTTTTTCAGCTTCATCTTGTTGACGGCTGAACCGCGACCGGCACGATGAAAGTCGTTCTTTTGCACTTTCCACGGTGAACCATCGATCATGATGACTTGACCGGGACGGATTTCCTGAGCGGTTTTCATAATGTAAGACTCTGTAAAGCAAAACAAAAAGGTTATTTTGCAAAGCCTGTAGTGTGCACGAGACTTGAGGTCAGATCGGGCAAAACTGCCAGCTTTTGCTGCCAGTTCCGGGCGTGTATCTGAAGCGCCGGAAGGTGGGGGCGCAGATCATGCCATAAATTGCCGATGTCGTCACCAAGATTCCACTTCAACTGCAGTTCCTGCCAGTAATCCAGGGCTGCCTGGTCGACGGCACTGTCACAGTAGCGTTCAATGAAGGCCTGCAGTTTGTTGATATGTGCTCCATCATCTTGAGGATAAATATGCCAGAGCATGGGTTTGGCGGCCCACTGCGCGCGGACCATGGAATCTTCGCCACGCACGATATTGATGTCACAAATACTGAGCATTTGATCATAGTCGGGTTGACTGACAAAGGGTCTGATCAGCGCCGCGAGTTTACCCCAGCGGATAAGCTTGCCGGCATGGGCTGGCCCGCTCTGGCCAGCCAGCAACATTAGCTGGTCTGCCGTCTTGCCTTCAGGGATCAGGCATAGCACCGGATCTTTGTCATTCTTCATGGCACGCAGCAGATTTTCGCAACAGATACCCGGGTACATGAACAGAGATACCCAGCTTGCAATATCCGAGCTTGGAAAACAATTGTTGAGACCGGTCTGTGTGAGTAATTCCTGACGCAATTCTGTTTGCTGTTGTTGCCATTGCCGGTGCTTTTGCAACACGTCAGGCTCTCGCAACAGTCCGCCACTATCTGTGCTGAAACCAGGCATAAAAAACTTTTTCTGTAACGTGCGCGAGCCTTTAGTCGTCATGATGGTCTGTGGCGAGGGTAAGCGGTGCAAGCCGCCTACCCAGCTTTCCGCGCTCAGATATTCAATTGTCAGCCAATGGGGAGCATTGCCGGATTCCGCCATGGCTTGCAAAAGAGCCTGTGGCAACGGGCAGCTGAACATTTCGATAATGACGGAGCTGGCTGCGAGCTCGCGGTTGAATGTCTGGTCGTCAGGCCAGATTTGCAGCCATCGATGAACAGTAATCCGCCCATATTGAAAGTGGTTTTTGTGCTGCAGGGCAGAGGGGGTGTCGGGCCAGGGACCCAGAAACTGACTGAAAGCGGACCAGTCGTCGACAAACAAATCAACGTGAATGTGATGTTCGTTTGCGAGCTGCTGGGCCAGACGCCAGGTGACTCCGATGTCACCCAGATTATCGATGACCTGGCAAAAAATCACCCACCGTCCCGGCGTCTGTTGGGCGTCCGGGACGGTGATCAGTGATAGATCGGCAACTTGATCGGTTATGCTTCCACCTTGGTCATCTGCTTGCCGCAGCAGATTTCAGAGTGAGGCATGCCTTCGCAGGGGCAGGCTACTTCGTAAACCAGCTCTGCTTTACAGGAATCGCAACGATATCGATCACCAACTTCTCTGGACATTGTTTGTTTCTCCTCAAGATGCATTATTTTTTATCGTGTCATGATGGTTACAACGGTTAAGATAGTGTCACCACACGCTGATAAATTCAAGCATAGGGTGACGCGTATAATTTGATCTGAGTCAGCAAAGACTGACATCACACGGGAGCGTTTCACATGGTGGCAACAACAACGCAGTTTAATGTTGAGGGTATGCATTGTTCGGGCTGTGAACAGAGCATCGAACAGGCAGTGGCAAAGCTGGTCGGTGTGGAATCTGTGAAGGCGGATCATGGTAAGGGAGTGGTGGAGGTCAAATTTAATGATCGGCTGACCACGCGGCAGGCCATTGAATCATTGATCAGCTCAACCGGTTACTCTGTACGCTCGCCGCAAGTGGCGACGGTTTCTCTGGTCCGCAAGGTGTTATTGTTTGTGATCCTGCTGGCAGTGGTTGGTGGTGTGGCGTTCTGGGGTAAAAGCCTGATGCCCGGTCTCATGCAGCAGATGAACGCCGAGTTGGGTTATGCCGTGTTGTTTGGTATCGGTTTTCTCACCGGTTTCCACTGCATTGGTATGTGTGGCAGTTTTGTTGTCAGCTACTCTGATGCGGCCCGCTCAAATGCCGAAGCGGCTGTGTCGCATTTTTCTTACGGTGCCGGTAAAACTATATCCTACACAATGATCGGTGCGATGTTCGGCCTGCTCGGTGCAATCCTGACCATCACGCCTTTTATGCGGGGCATGGCAGCGATTCTGGCGGGACTGTTTTTGTTTGTATTTGGTCTGAAAATGCTCAACGTGATTCGCAGCATGGGTGTGTTTTCATTGCGACTGCCTGACTCATTTGTCAGCAAGGTCAGCAGGCAGATTAACCTGCGTCAGAATCCGCTGGCGATTGGTTTGTTGAGCGGCCTGCTGCTGGGCTGTGGACCACTGCAGGCCATGTATATAATGGCAGCAGGCACCGGCAGTCCGGGCGAAGGTGCGCTGTTGCTGTTTTTCTTTGGTCTGGGTACGCTGCCGCCGTTGCTGGGTTTTGGATTTTTCGCCAGTTATCTGTCGCGCAAAACCATTCACGATCTGGTACGTGTATCGGGCGTGCTGGTTATTATAATGGGTCTGATGATGCTGGATCGCGGTCTGCTGATGACCGGCTCGGGGCTGGATTCCGGCTCGTGGTTCAATTAAGGAAATATTATGTTAGCGATTATAGGTGGCAGCGGTATGGACCAACTGCCGGGGCTGAAACTGGATCAGCAGCGGGCTGTACAAACACCTTATGCCGCCGAACCGGTTGTTGTACAGGCCGGTACTCTGGAGGGTGCTTCGCAAGATGTGGCCTTTTTGCCCCGGCATGGTGCTGATCACGCTGTGCCTCCGCACCGTATAAACTACCGCGCCAATATCTTCGCATTACACAAACTGGCCGTATCTGGCGTGCTGGCCGTTAATGCTGTCGGTGGCCTGAGCCCGACAATGGGGCCGGGTGTCATAGCTATTCCCGATCAGATAATTGACTATACCTGGGGGCGCGAACATACGTTTTTTGATGGCAGTATCAGTGGCATCGAATCACCTGATCAGTTCAGCGATACCGTCGCCCATATTGATTTTACGGAGCCTTATGACGCCGACCTGCGTCAGTTGCTGATTGATGCAGCGGTAGAGCAGGGCGTTGTCATTCAGACGCACGGCACGTATGCCGCTACTCAGGGGCCCAGGTTGGAGACGCCCGCGGAAGTGCGCCGCCTGCTGCGTGACGGTAGTGATCTGGTTGGTATGACAGGCATGCCGGAAGCCGCCCTGGCGCGGGAAATCGGTTTGCCGTATGCCTGTGTAGCGCTGTCGGTGAACTGGGCGGCAGGAATCAGTGATGAGCTCATTACAATGGACAGTATCCGTCAGGTCCTTGAGCAGGGCATGGGCAGCGTCAGACAGATATTGCAGGCGGCGATTCGGCTGCAGGACTAATCCTTTGTGCTACATCTGGTTTTGTAACGGCACGGTATAGGGGAAGACCTGCACTACAATGCCCACCACCGGATGATCCAGGTAATGGAACTCGTTACTGCGCATGTCCCGGCTTTCACGGACAGGGATTGTTAGTTCCTCTGCGTTAAACCAGAGGGCCGTGTCCAGCACCACCCGGTCCTCACTGCGGTTGAAGCGTATGGTCAGACTGCCATCCAGCTCCGGCTGACCCTCAATCATCCTGCCGCCTTCAATCTGTATGGCCTGCGCGCCGGCAGCCTGTCTGACCGGCTGACGCCAGGCGGCATGATATAGCAGTCGATAGGCGGGCGATCGCTCCAGCGCCCGGTTAGTATCAGCAAAGTTGAAGTCATCAGGGAGTAACAGCAGGTAAGCGTCCCGATCAAAATCCGGCAGTCGGAAATTGCCGATGACAGGAGCGTCAGCACCGGTCAGCTCTTCGAGCTGCGCCGGCTGCCCTTCGACCGGGAGATCAGTGATGGCTGGTGTGACTTCCCATTCTGGCAGGGATAACACATCCATCAATTGATCAAGTTTTCTTGCATTGTCCGGCAGGCTAAACAGCGTCGGGTCGCTGGGCCAGTTCTCTTCATTCAGCGTGCTGTTCTCATGCTTGAAAATACTCAATTCAATCTGATACCAGCGTTCACCCGACTGCGCCTGAACCCCGCCGACAAACAAGGTGACCAGCAAGGCGGTCATCGCCTTGATGTGTTGGCGCATCCATGGACTGAGTTTTGAGGGTGAGCGGTTCATGGCCGCGATTATCGCACAGCTTTGGATGAGGGGTAAGACAATCAGCCCGGCAGATGCTAAGCTCATTAAAACATGGAAAATGAGCTAGCGGAGAACAGAAGAATATGGAAACTCTGGCCCAGAGTCTGCAGGCCTTGTCTGGTTTTTTGTGGGGAACACCGCTGATTGTGCTGCTTGTTGGGGGTGGCGTCTTTTTTGCCATTTACAGCCGGTTTCAGCCCTATCGTTATTTCGCACACGCGGTAGCCATCCTGCGCGGCAAGTACGATCACGCGGAGGATCCGGGCGATCTGAGTCATGCGCAGGCGCTGGCGGCGGCGCTGTCAGGCACCCTGGGCATGGGCAATATTGCTGGCGTGGCGCTGGCCATTGGCATTGGCGGACCCGGCGCAGTGTTCTGGATGTGGGTGACCGCTGTGGTGGGTGTGGCGACCAAGTTTTTTACCTGCACCCTGGCTGTCATGTATCGCGGACCAGACAGTAATGGCGATATTCAGGGCGGTCCGATGTATGTGATTCGCGAAGGGCTGGGTAAACGCTGGCACTGGCTGGCGATGATGTTTGCCGCCGCGGGCCTGATAGGAACCCTGCCGGTGGTACAGATCAATCAGCTGACTCAGGTTATCCGCGAAACTGTGTTTGTGCCTGCCGGGCTGGTCGATGCCGGTAATCCGTTTTTTTTTAATCTGTTGTTTGGTTTGTTTGCAGCAGCCGTGGTGGGCGGGGTGATTTTTGGTGGCGTCAAACGTGTCGGATACGTGGCTGTGCGCCTGGTGCCGTCCATGGTGCTGCTGTACATGGGTATGACGTTACTGGTGCTGCTGGCCAATATTACCGAGCTGCCGCGTTATCTGGCGCTGATTGTCACCGATGCGTTTACAGCGCAGTCAGTGGGTGGCGGTCTGATAGGCGTCATTACGATTGGCGTAATGCGCGGCGCGTTTTCCAATGAGGCAGGCATCGGGACTGAAGCCATGGCGCATGGGGCGGCGAAAACCACCGAGCCGGTGCGCGAAGGTCTTGTTGCCATGTTGGGGCCGTTTATTGACACGCTGGTAGTATGCACCTGTACAGCTCTGGTGATTCTGCTGACTGGCGTGTGGGAAAATGGCGATGTGGATGGCGTCAGTCTGACGGCGATGGCCTTTGCCGATATTCTGCCGGGGCAGTTTGGAGCGTACGCGATTTCCTTTGTGGTCTTGATATTCGCTTCCAGTACCATGTTTACTTTCTGGTACTACGGTGCCAAGTGTCTTGGTTTTCTGATAGGTGCGCACCGTCAGCATCACTATCGCTATTTTTATGTGCTGCTGGTGGTGCTCGGTGCTATTGCACCGCTGGAAGCCGTATTCGGTCTGATTGACAGTGCCTATGCATTGATGGCGATCCCGACCATGGTGTCGACCTTCCTGCTGGCGCCGCAGGTCATGACCGCGGCGCGCGATTACTTTCAACGTCTGAATGTGGGTCAGGAAGATAGTCGAAACTGATCCAGTGTTTTATTAATAAACTCGATGCGCGCAGCGGGCTTTTCCTGGCCGTGGGTAAAGCCAAGCTGAGCGGGACCGGATAGTTTGTAAAGGCGTGATTGCTTCTGTACCAGCTGAACAATAGACAGTGGATCGACTTTGGTGTGCTGACGGAACACGATACGGCCAGTCTGGGCACTGGCATCAATTTTACTGATGCCATACTCTTCGGCCCTCAATTTAAGGCGGGTGACAGACAGCAGAATCTTCACCTGTTCCGGCAACAGCCCGAAACGGTCAGTCATTTCCACATGTAAGTCCTGCAGTTCTTCTTCATCACGTGCACCGGCAATGCGTTTGTACATGATCAGACGTGTATGAATATCCGGCAGATAGTCTTCCGGAATAAGTGCCGGGACGCGCAGATTGATTTCGCTGCCACTTTGCAGGACCAGATCGACATTGGGCGAGCGGCCTTCACGCATGGCCTTGACGGCTTCATCGAGCATTTCGGTGTACAGGGTAAAACCGATTTTTTGCATATGACCGGTCTGTTCTTCGCCCAGAATTTCACCGGCACCGCGAATTTCCAGATCATGGCTTGCCAGGGTGAAGCCGGCGCCGAGTGTGCTGGCGGCCATAATGGCTTCCAGGCGTTTCTGGGCATCGGTGCTCAGTGATTTTGGCGGTGGCGTCAGCAGGTAGGCATAGGCCTGGTGATGCGAACGGCCCACCCGGCCGCGCAATTGATGCAATTGCGCCAGTCCCAGCTTGTCGGCACGGTCGATAATGATGGTGTTGGCGTTTGGAATGTCGATGCCGGTTTCGATAATGGTGGAGCAGACCAGGATGTTGTACTTCTTGTGATAGAAGTCCGCCATGATGGTCTCCAGTTCGCGTTCGGGCAGCTGACCGTGAGCCACACACACGCGAGCCTCCGGTACCAGTTCGCGAAGATGCTCGGCGGTGCGCTCGATGGTTTTGACTTCGTTATGAAGGTAAAACACCTGGCCGCCGCGCAGCAGTTCCCGCAGAATCGCCTCTTTGGTCAGGCTGTCCTGCTGCTCGCGCACAAAAGTTTTTACCGACAGGCGTTTGGCTGGTGGCGTGACAATCAGTGACAGGTCACGCACACCGGACATGGCCAGATTCAGTGTGCGCGGAATGGGCGTGGCGGTCATGGTCAGAATATCAACCTCCGCACGCAACGCTTTGATGCGTTCTTTTTGCTGTACCCCAAAGCGGTGCTCTTCATCGATGATCAGCAGGCCCAGGTCTTTGTACTTGATCGAACTTTGCAGCAGTTTATGTGTGCCGATTATGATATCGGCCTGGCCATCCTCGATGCGTTTCAGCGTGTCGGTCTGCTGCTGCCCGGTGCGAAAGCGGGAGATCAGCTCCACGGTGACCGGCCAGTCGGCAAAACGATCCTGGAAACTGTCATAGTGTTGCTGTGCCAGCAGTGTTGTTGGCACCAGCATCACAACCTGTTTGTGGTTCTGTACAGCGATAAAAGCGGCGCGCATGGCTACCTCGGTTTTTCCGAAACCGACATCGCCGCATACCAGCCGGTCCATGGCGCGAGCTGATTGCATGTCGGCAATCACGCCATTGATGGCGTCGAGCTGGTCAGGTGTTTCTTCAAACGGAAAACCGTCGGCGAAGCGCTCCATATCGATGTCATCGACGCGGTAGGGAAAGCCTTTTTTGGCTTCGCGTTTGGCGTAGATGTCCAGCAGTTCGGCTGCCGCATCGCGAATTTTTTCCGCCGCTTTGCGTTTGTTTTTCTGCCAGGTGTCGTTGCCCAGTGTGTCCAGTGGCGCCAGTTCGGGATCGGTGCCTCCGTAGCGACTGATCAGATGCAGGTTGGCAACCGGCACATATAAGGTGGCACCTTTGGCATATTCCAGGGTCAGGAACTCCGCCTGCTGGTTTTCGATGGTCAGGTTCTGCAAGCCCACATAGCGCCCGACGCCGTGATCCAGATGAACAACGGCGGCGCCCGGGTGCAATTCTGTCAGACTCTTGATGATAAAATCGGTATTGTCCTGAGTCTTGCGACGTCGGCGCCGCTGTGCGATTTTGCGCCCCAGGAGCTGAGACTCGGTGATCATTGCCAGTTTCTGATCAGGCAGCAGCAGACCTTTGTCCAGAGAGGCAATCGTAATGGCAGGGGACAGCGAACCGTCACTGAACTCTTGCCAGGAATCCACCGATTGCGTGCTCAAAGGAACAGCGCGCAACAGCTCGCTCAACACCTCGCGCCGACCTGCAGTTTCCGCACAAATCAGCAGTCGGTAGTCGGGGTGCTTGTCAATAAAATGTCGCAGCGCCTGCATTTGCTGGCCCGGCTGGCTGTCACTGGTTAATTCCGGGAAGCGGCTGGCGGCAACGCCTTCAAGGGTGACGGTGGCAAATGGCTTGATCTGTCGGAAGACTTCTTCCGGCATCATGAAAATTTCTGATGGTGGTAGAACGGGGCGCATCCGGTCATAGCGTCGGTCTTCGTGCCGCGCTTCAATGTCCTGCCAGAATCGCTGCGCCGGCTGTTCCAGTTGCCGTGAGCGCACCACCAGCGTTCGCTCTGGCAAATATTCGAATAAATGACTTAACTGCTCATAAAACAGCGGCAGATAATATTCCGCACCTGTTGAGGCGATACCTTCGCTGATGTCCTGATACAGGCTGCATTCACGGGTATCCACATCGAAACGCTCCCGGAACCGGCGCCGGAACTGGCTGCGCCCGGTTTCGTTCAAGGGATATTCACGGCCGGGCAGTACACGTATTTCGGAAACTTTTTCCAGGGACAGCTGTGTCTCCGGATCGAAGGTGCGCAGCGATTCTATTTCGTCATCAAACAGGTCGATGCGAAAGGGCTGCCGACTCCCCATTGGGAAGATGTCGACGATGGCGCCGCGTACGGCAAATTCTCCATGCTCGTAAACAGAATCTACATGCTGGTAGCCGGCCTCTATCAGGCGACTGCGCAGCGCATCGGTATCCAGTCGTTCACCTGTTTTCACCATCAGACTGTTGCCCAGCACATACTCGCGCGGCGGCAGACGGTGCATCAGGCTGTTGATCGGTACTATGACGATGCCGCTTTTCAGGTCCGGCAGATGATAAAGGGCGCTAAGGCGCTCTGAGACAATATCCTGATGGGGCGAGAAGGAATCGTAAGGCAGTGTTTCCCAGTCGGGGAATGTATAGATGGACAGGCTCTCATCATCGCCGGCAAAGAATACAAGCTCGCGGCGCAGTTGCTCGGCATCCTCGCTGCTGTTGCTGATGACCATGACCGGTGCCTGTGACCGCCGTGCCACACTGCGGGCGGCATGCACCAGTGCCAGGGCCAGTTCGCTGTCAGCCAGATCTCGCCACTGAGTGTTGTGGGCTATGTCGGGGAGAGGAGGGGAAAGCAGGTCAAAAGTTGCCATAGCAGAATGCGGTCAGTCCGTGAGCCATAAAAAGGGCACGTATTTTGGCACAGTCCCGATAAAGTTGCACCGGCGGGCTAATCGCAAGATAATATGCGCCCCTTTAATTCATCTCTATGACAAACAGGTAACTGACGTGACTCGACCCAGCCCGGATGATTATTTCAGCGATTGGAAAGCAAGAGAAGCCCTGGCCCAGGAAATGATTCCTGTGGTAGGACGTCTGTACAGCGAGCGCAATGTCGGCGTGTTTATTTATGGCCGTCCCCTGCATAACCGATCTGTGACCAATATCATGAAGTCACATCGTTTTGTGCGCCAGGTGGGACGTAACGAGATGTCGGAGTTTGAGTCGCACCCCGTGCTGATGGCGCTGGCCAAACTGGATCTGTGGCACTGTCAGATTGATCTGGGCAAGTTGACTGTCAAATACATGGAGCTTCAGAAAGACGGTAGCGCTCCTGCGGTGGAAGATTTTGTGGCAAAGGAACTGGCGCACCTGGTGGGTGACAAAACCCCGCCCAGCAAAAAGTCTCAGGATATTGTGTTGTACGGTTTCGGCCGCATCGGCCGTCTGATTGCCAGGCTGCTGATCGAGCGCACCAGCACCGGTGAGGTCATGCGCTTGCGTGCTGTTGTTGTGCGTCCCGGTAAAGAAGGTGATTTGATCAAGCGTGCCAGTCTGTTTACCTCTGATTCCGTGCACGGCACGTTCCAGGGAACGGTGCGTATCGATGAAGAAAATAACTGTCTGATCTGTAACGGTAATGTGGTTCACGTTATCTACGCGAACAACCCGGATGAAATCGATTACACCCAGTACGGCATCGAAGACGCGTTGGTGATTGATAACACCGGTAAATGGCGCGATGAGGCCGGTCTGTCTCTGCACCTGAAGTCCAAAGGGGCCAGCAAAGTAATGCTGACGGCACCAGGCAAGGGCAACCTGAAGAATATCGTTTATGGCATCAATGACAATCAGATCAGCCCCGATGACAAGATCATCACGGCAGCATCTTGCACGACCAATGCCATCGCACCTGTGTTGAAGGTACTGAACGACGAGTACGGTGTGGCCAGCGGACACGTTGAAACGGTGCACGCCTACACCAACGACCAGAACCTGATTGACAATTACCACACCGGCAATCGTCGTGGCCGCAGCGCAGCGCTGAACATGGTACTGACCGAAACCGGCGCCGCCAAAGCGGTGGTCAAGGCCGTACCTGAACTGGCCGGCAAACTGACCGGCAACGCCGTGCGGGTGCCAATCCCCAACGTGTCCATGGCTATCCTGATGCTCAATCTGGAGAAATCCACCACCAAGGAAGAGATCAACGAGTTCCTGCGTCTGCTGGCCCTGCACTCACCGCTGCAGAACCAGATCAGCTACACCCAGGATCCCGATGCTGTCTCCAGCGACTTCGTTGGTACCCGCGAAGCGGCGATCGTCGACTCTACAGCCACCATCGTCGATGGCAACCGCTGCGTCCTCTACCTGTGGTACGACAACGAGTTCGGTTACTGCAACCAGGTCGTGCGCATGGTCTACCGCATGGCCGGCGTTAACTACCGGGTCTATCCGGTAGAGGGTTGATGTGCTGGGGACGGAGGCGGTGACGCGGGGGACGGAGGCGGTGACGCGGGGGACGGAGGCGGTCTACGTCCCCAAGCGTGGGGACGTAGACCGCCTCCGTCCCCCGCGTCACCGCCTCCGTCCCCAGTGTATCAACTGACACTGAATTGGCTCAGAAAGTTAACAAATCAGTGGCAAATCAAGCCACTTATCTCTATAATTATGCCCGTTTTGACGGCGCCCGCCGATACCTGGCTGCCACATAAAAAATGTCTGTCATTCTTGATGGGTGACATATCTCTCTCAGAGCGGCGCGAGGCCGCAGTGGTGCTGTATGCGTACGCTGTATCAGACTGGCGTGAAATACGTAACAAACAAACGTTAATCCTGAAAATTAAAGACTAGGCCTGATGAATGATCAGAATTAAGCGCGGTTTGGACCTACCTATAAATGGTGCTCCTGAGCAGGCAATTGAAGATGCTGCTGCGGTGCGCTCGGTAGCGATACTGGGGAACGACTACGTTGGCATGAAGCCCACCATGGAAGTTCGAGAAGGAGACCGGGTCCGTCTGGGCCAATTGGTGTTTACTGACAAGAAAACCGAAGGTGTTAAATACACCGCGCCGGGGACCGGTACTGTTCGTGCCATTAACCGGGGTGAAAAGCGGGTGTTCCTGTCACTGGTGATTGATCTGGATGAAGATCAGTCAGATCAGGAAACCTTTGCCAGCTACAATGATGAGCAGATCGCTGGCCTGGAGCGCGATAAGGTGGTGGAGAATCTGGTTGATTCCGGATTGTGGACCACACTGCGCACCCGGCCATTCAGTAGAGTACCGGATCCCCAGACAACACCATCCTCGATTTTTATCAATCTGATGGACAGCAATCCGCTGGCCATGGATCCAGAAGTGGTTGCAAGGGATCATGCGCAGGATCTGCTGCGTGGTATCAGTGTGCTGGCGCGTCTGACCGAAGGCAAAGTGTTTGTATGCCGCCGTGCCGGAAGCTTTGCCGGGCTGGAAGGTCAGGGTCTGCCATCCAGTGTGCAGGTTGAAGACTTTGATGGCCCGCACCCAGCCGGCCTGACAGGTACCCATATTCATTTTCTGGACCCGGTCAGTCTCAACAAGTGGGTCTGGAGCGTTAATTTTCAGGACGTGATTGCCATTGGCAAGCTGTTCAGCACCGGGCAGATCTGGAATGAGCGCGTGGTTGCGCTGGCGGGTCCTCAGGTCAAGCGTCCGCGCCTGCTGCGCACCCGGGTTGGCGCCAATCTAACAGAATTGTTGGCTAATGAACTGAAGGACGGTGAAAACCGGATTGTTTCCGGCACTGTGCTGGCTGGTCGCAAAGTGGCAGATCCTGAAAATTTCCTGGGTCGCTATCACCAGCAGATCTCCGTGCTGAAAGAAGGCCGTGAGCGTCCGCTGTTTGGATACCTGTCGCCGGGCAGCAACCGCCACTCCAATCTGGGTATCTATCTGACCAGTCTGTTCAAAGGCAAAAAGCTGGACATGACAACCACGACCAATGGCAGTGAGCGTGCCATGGTGCCGGTGGGCAGTTACGAGACCATCATGCCGCTGGATATTCTGCCGACACAACTGCTGCGCTCGCTGATTGTTGGCGATATCGAAACAGCCATGAATCTGGGCTGTCTGGAACTGGACGAAGAGGACCTGGCACTTTGCACCTACGTGTGTCCGGGTAAATACGAATATGGTCCGATTCTGCGTAGCAACCTCACGCGTATCGAAAAAGAGACTTGATGGAAAGCTGAAACATGGGTCTGCGTAAAATACTTGATGATATGGCGCCGCAGTTTGAAAAAGGCGGCAAATACGAAAAGATGTATCCACTATATGAAGCCGTGGATACCATTTTTTACTCTCCGAGCAAAGTCACCGTTGCCGGATCTCATGTGCGTGACGGTATCGACCTCAAACGCATCATGATCACCGTCTGGTTTGCGGCTTTTCCCGCCATGTTCTACGGCATGTACAACGTCGGTTATCAGGCCAATATGGCCATGATGAACATGGGCATAGAGTCAGTGGAAGGCTGGCGCGGTGCGCTGATCAGTCTGCTGGCCGGACACAATCCGGAGAGTATCTGGGATAACTTCTGGCATGGTGCCATGTATTATCTGCCCATTTACGCCACGGTATTTATTGTTGGCGGCTTCTGGGAAGTTCTGTTCGCTATTAAACGCGGCCACGAGATCAACGAAGGCTTCTTCGTTACCTCAATTCTTTTCGCTCTGATTGTGCCGCCTTCGCTGCCCTTATGGCAGGCCGCTTTGGGTATTTCCTTTGGTGTGATAGTCGGCAAGGAAGTCTTCGGTGGTACTGGCAAAAACTTCCTTAACCCCGCGCTTACGGGAAGGGCCTTTCTGTTTTTCGCCTATGCTCCGCAAATTTCCGGTGATTCTGTCTGGACGGCGGTGGACGGATTTTCTGGCGCAACGGCGCTTAGCCAGATAGCCACAGACGGTCTGCCCGCTGTGATGGCCGCGACCGGCGAGCAACTGACCTGGCTGGATGCCTTCTTTGGTCGAATGCAGGGTTCAATCGGTGAGGTCTCGACGCTGGCGATTCTGATCGGCGCAGCAATTCTGCTCATCACCCGCATTGCTTCCTGGCGCATCATGCTGGGTGTGTTCGTTGGTATGGTGATTTTCTCTACTTTCCTCAACATGGTCGGCTCTGACACCAATCCGGCGTTTGCTACCCCCTGGTACTGGCATCTGGTGCTGGGTGGTTTTGCCTTTGGTATGGTGTTCATGGCCACCGACCCTGTATCAGCCTCCATGACCAATACCGGTAAATGGGTGTTTGGTATTCTGATTGGTATGCTGGTTGTGATGATCCGCGTACTCAACCCGGCTTATCCGGAGGGCATGATGCTGGCTATTCTGTTCGGTAACCTGTGTGCCCCGCTGATCGATTATTTCGTAGTGAAAGCCAATATCAAACGGAGGATTGCCCGCAATGTCGTCTAATGTGAACTCCGTTGGCAACACCATCAAGGTGGCGCTGGGATTGTGCGTGGTGTGCTCGATTGTGATTTCGAGTGCGGCCGTTGTGCTTAAACCCATGCAGACAGCCAACCAGATTCTGGATCGCAACAAAAATATTCTGATTGCCGCCGGTATGTTTGATCCGACGGTGAATACCAATGCCGATGTGCCAGCCATGTTTGCTGAATTCACGCCCAAGATGGTTGATCTGGACGCCGGTCGTTATCTGACTGACGATGAGCTGCAGCAACTGGGGCTGGATCCTGAAACCTATGATCAGCAAAGCGCCCGCAATGACCCGGCACTGTCGGATGCGTTGAGCGGTGCCGAGGATGTGGCTTCCATTCGTCGGCGCGCCAAATATGCCACTGTATACGTCATAGAAGGCAGCTCGGGATATGAAAGCGTAGTCATTCCGGTCAGCGGTTACGGCCTGTGGGGTATCATGTACGGTTACCTGGCGCTGGAAAGCGACGGTAATACGGTGCGTGGTATCGGTTTCTACGACCATCAGGAAACCCCCGGTCTGGGCGGTGAAATCAGCAATCCACGCTGGCAGGCTCAGTGGCCCGGCAAACAGATTTATGATGAAAGCGGCGATGTGGCCTTCCGTGTCGTGAAGGGAGGTGGTGCCGGTGGAGAGCGACAGGTTGATGCGCTGTCCGGCGCCACACTGACTAGCCGTGGTGTCGAGAACATGATTGAATTCTGGTTAGGTGAGCGTGGTTTCGGCCCCTACCTTGATAACGAAGTGCGAGGCTGACGAGGTATCTATGGCAGCAGCAAATTCCAAAACCATCCTGATCAAACCGATCTTTATGGACAATCCCATCGCACTGCAGATCCTCGGGGTCTGTTCGGCGCTGGCGGTGACAACCAGTCTGTCAGTGACTCTGGTTATGTGCCTGGCGTTAACGACAGTGTGTGCATTTTCCAACCTGTTCATCTCAATGATCCGCAATCACATGCCGAGCAGTATTCGTATCATCATTCAGATGACTATCATCGCCTCGCTGGTTATTCTGGTGGATCAGGTGCTCAAGGCATTTGCCTACGAAATCAGCAAACAACTCAGCGTATTTGTGGGGCTGATCATCACCAACTGTATCGTGATGGGTCGCGCTGAGGCCTTCGCCATGAAGAACCCGCCCGGTCTGAGCTTCATTGATGGTATCGGCAACGGCCTGGGCTACAGCGTGGTGCTGATCGTTGTCGGTACGCTGCGTGAACTGTTTGGTTCCGGCACCTTGCTGGGCATTACCATTTTGCCAACAGTCGCCAATGGTGGCTGGTATCAGCCAAACGGTCTGATGTTGTTAGCGCCAAGTGCCTTCTTTATTATCGGGTTCTTTATCTGGATTTTGCGTAACAAGTACGATGAGCAAGTGGAGAAGAATGAGTTTGAAATGATGCCGCACACTGCCGAGAAGGGGGCTCATTGATATGGAACATTATCTGAGTCTGTTTATCAGCGCGGTTTTTGTTGAAAATATGGCGCTGATGCTCTTCCTGGGCATGTGTACCTTCCTGGCGGTTTCCAAGAAGGTCGATACCGCTATCGGTCTGGGTATTGCCGTGGTTGTGGTACAAACCATTACGGTTCCCGTGAACAACCTGATTTATAACTACCTGCTGAAAGACGGCGCGCTAGCCTGGGCCGGTCTGTCTGATGTGGATCTGAGCTTCCTGGGTTTCCTCTGTTACATTGGCGTAATTGCGGCAATGGTGCAGATTCTGGAAATGTTTCTGGATAAGTTTGTACCGGCGCTGTACAACGCGCTGGGTGTGTTTCTGCCGTTGATTACAGTGAACTGTGCCATCCTGGGTGCCTCGCTTTTCATGGTAGAACGCAGTTATACCTTCCCTGAAAGTGTTGCCTACGGCATGGGCGCAGGTGCCGGCTGGGCGCTGGCCATCATACTGCTGGCCGCTATCCGGGAAAAGATGAAGTACAGTGATGTTCCAGCTGGTTTGCGTGGTCTGGGAATAACTTTCGTGACCACCGGTCTGATGTCACTGGGCTTTATGTCCTTCAGCGGTCTGACTCTGTAACAGACTTTTTTCAGTCACTTTGAAGTGAGAAGGTTTCAGAAATAATGGATATCACAACGATTGTAGCCGGCGCTTTGATGTTCACCGTGGTGGTGATGCTGCTGGTAGTGATGATTCTCGCCGCCCGTTCACGCCTGGTCAGTACAGGTGATGTGAAAATTGAGATTAACGGCGATCCGGAAAAGACCATCACTGTGCCGGCTGGTGGCAAACTGCTGAACACGCTGGCCGATGCCGGTATTTATTTGTCATCAGCCTGTGGCGGTGGCGGTACCTGTGCCCAGTGTAAATGCAAAGTGGTTGATGGTGGTGGCTCCATGTTGCCGACCGAGGCCGGACACTTCACCATGGGTGAGGCCAAAGAACACTGGCGTCTGTCCTGTCAGGTAGCCGTGAAGCAGGATATGAAGATCGAAGTCGATCCTGAGTTCTTCGGCGTCAAACAGTGGGAATGTGAGGTGATCTCAAACCATAACGTGGCGACCTTTATTAAAGAACTGGTTCTGAAAATACCCGAAGGCGAGGTGGTGGATTTCCGCGCTGGCGGTTACGTGCAGCTCGAAGCGCCACCCCATTCAGTTGATTTCAAAGACTTTGAGATTGAAGAGCGCTTCCGCGGTGACTGGGAACACTTCAAACTGTTTGATCTCAAGTCAAAGTGTGATGAAACCACAATCCGTGCTTACTCCATGGCCAACTATCCGGAAGAGTACGGCATCATCAAGTTCAACATCCGGATTGCCACGCCGCCGCCGCGGACCAACCACCCGCCGGGCATCATGTCGTCCTATGTGTTTAACATGAAACCGGGCGACAAGATCAAGGTGTTTGGTCCCTTCGGCGAGTTCTTCGCCAAGGAAACTGACAACGAGATGGTGTTTATTGGTGGTGGTGCCGGTATGGCTCCCATGCGTTCACACATCTTTGATCAACTATGTCGCCTTAACAGTAAGCGCAAGATCACTTTCTGGTACGGTGCACGAAGCAAGAAAGAAATGTTCTATGTTGAGGACTTCGATCGTCTGGCCGCTGAACATGACAACTTTGAATGGCACGTGGCGCTGTCTGAGCCGCAGCCTGAAGATAACTGGGAAGGTTTCACCGGCTTCATCCATAACGTGGTGCATGATCAGTATCTGAAAGATCATCCGGCACCGGAAGACTGTGAATACTACATGTGTGGACCGCCCATCATGAACGCGTCTGTGATCAAGATGCTGAAAGACCTGGGTGTGGAAGACGAGAACATCGCGCTGGACGAGTTCTCCTGATCCCCGGCCGCATGGCAATGATCGCAACACTGCAGCACTGGTTAGGCCGTTACAGCTATACGCTGGCCTTTCTGGTGCTGTTTTTTTTGTGGCTCTGGTTAAGACCGGAGGCGCCGACTCAGGTTTATCAGCTTGATGGCGCGACCATGGGCACGCGGTATCAGATTCTGATAGCCGGCTTTCCTGAATCAGTGTCTGATCAGGAGCTGGCAGACGGTATTGAGCAGCGCCTGTTTAGACTGGACAGGGAATTGATGTCGACTTATGCGCCAGACTCTGAATTGTCACAATTTAATCGCAGTGAGCCCGGACAATGGGTGGATGTATCGCCAGAGCTCGCCTATGTGGTACATCGCTCACTTCATTTTAGTGACATGACTGGCGGGTATTTTGATGTGACAGTCGGGCCTCTGGTTGACCGTTGGGGATTTGGCCCTGATCAACAGGGTTCGCTTAGCTGGACCCGTATTCCTGATCAGGCGGAAATATCCCGCCTGCAGTCTCAGGTGTCCTATCAGGCCCTGCAGGTCAGTCTGCAGCCTCCCCGTCTGCGCAAGGAAAGAGACGTAAAGCTGGACCTTAGCGGTATCGCCAAAGGATATGCAGCTGATGTTATTGCTGATTACTTTGATAGCGTAGGGCAGAACAGCTATTTTATCGAGATTGGCGGTGAGTTGCGTATCCGGGGTCTCAAGCCTGACGGCAGCGCCTGGGTACCAGCTATTGAGAAACCCGAAGACGGGGTGCCTGAAATCTGGGCGGTGTTGAACACGCAAGGGGAATCATTAGGCATTGCCGGGTCCGGCGATTACCGTAATTATTTTGAGGAAGACGGTGTTCGTTACTCGCACGAGATTGATCCCTTTACCGGTAAGCCAGTGACTCATCAACTGGCGGCTGTTAACGTAATTGCTGACGACGCACTGACCGCTGACGCCCTGGCCACTGCCTTTATGGTCATGGGGGAACAGCGTTCCGCAGAGCTGGCGGAGCAGCACGGACTGGCCGCCTACTTTATAGTAAAATCCCCCAACGGGGATGGCTTTGAGGCGCGATATACGTCCCGTTTCGCGCATTATCTGGAGGAAGCACCATGACAACCGTATTAGCAACATTTGTTATTCTGATGCTGGTCGTGGCCGGTATGGCCGTGGGTGTCATATTCGGGCGTCAGCCGATCAAAGGTTCCTGTGGCGGGCTTAACAATGTCGGCATTGATCAAACCTGCGAGCTGTGCGGCGGTAATCCTGCCAAATGTGAAGAGAGCACCCGATGATCCGCAAGAAATACGACATTATTGTCGTTGGCAGCGGGCCGGCTGGTGAGTCGGCGGCGATTAATGCTGCCAAACATGGCAAGTCGGTGGCTCTGATCTCGGATCGGGATCAGGTGGGCGGTAACTGCACTCATCTGGGCACCATTCCATCCAAAGCTCTGCGCCATTATGTGAAGCAGGTCATGCAGTTTCGTTCCAACCCGCTGCTCAGAGAGTTCGCTACACTGCATAAACCCGGTTTTCAGGAGATCATGCGCCACGCCGAGCGGGTGATTGAAGAGCAGGTGTATCTGCGCAGCAACTATTACGAAAAAAATGATGTTGATGTGATTCAGGGGCATGCCGTTTTTCAGGATGCCAACACCATCAAACTGGGCAGCAAGGGTCCGACCCTGAAGGCGGACTATTTCATTGTTGCCACCGGTTCGCGACCCTACCGGCCGGCTGAAGTGGATTTTGATCACCCGCGTCTGTTTGACAGCGACAAGATCCTCACCCTGGATCACACGCCCAAAAAAGTCACTGTGATCGGGGCAGGTGTAATCGGCTGTGAATATGCGTCTATCTTTGGCGGACTGGGCTGCAAGGTTGAATTGATCAATCCAGCCGAATCACTGCTCTCCTTTCTTGACTGGGAAATCTCCGATGCGCTGAGTTATCACCTGCGAGACATTGGTGTGCGCAGTCGTCATAAAGAAGAGTTCGAAGAAATCGAGTACCACGATAATTATGTCGTGACCCACCTGAAGTCTGGCAAGAAGATCAAGAGTGATATTATTTTGTGGGCTAACGGTCGAACCGGCAATTCGGACGGCCTGGGGCTGATTGAACTGGGTGTAAAAGCAAACAGCCGGGGCCAGGTTCAGGTTAACGAGCGTTACCAGACGTCCGTGGAGAACATTTTTGCCGCTGGCGACATAATCGGCTGGCCCTCGCTGGCCAGTGCTTCCTATGATCAGGGCAGGGCTGCCTGCAACGCTATTGTGGCGCCGGATGATTTTGTGGCCATCAACCGGGTGGCCTCGGGTATTTACACCATTCCGGAGATCAGCACGCTGGGGCGTACCGAGCAGGAACTGACTGCCGAACAGGTGCCCTATGAAGTGGGCAAGGCGTTTTTTAACAATACAGCCCGCGGCCAGATCACGGGCGAGTCGGTGGGCATGCTGAAAATCATATTCCACTTCGATACCCTTGAGATTCTGGGTATCCACTGTTTCGGTGACCAGGCCTCAGAGATCGTGCATATTGGTCAGGCCATCATGGAGCAGAAGGGTAAGGCCAATACGATGAAGTATTTTCTCAATACCACTTTTAACTACCCAACCATGGCCGAAGCCTATCGAATAGCCGCCCTGGATGGCCTGAACCGGGTGTTTTAAAAGCCTGCTGCGGCCTTACACAGCCTGTGAGAACACGTTTATGCTCGCTGTCATTGCAAATTAAACAATAAGGAGAATTCAGTGCCTGAACAGACAGTCAGTGTTCTGGGTGGTGGCAGTTTTGGCACGGTACTGGCCAATATCATTGCCGGCAATGGTTTCAGGGTTAATTTCTGGATGCGCAACAGTGAGCTTGTAGAGCAGGTCAATGCGCTGCACGAAAACCCGCAGTATTTGCCGGGATACAGTCTGGACCACAAGGTTCATGCAACTGACGATATTCTGCGAGCCGTTTCCGGCAGTCGCACGGTATTTGTGGCCGTACCCAGTGCCTATTTCCGGACCGTGGTCCGTAAACTCAAACCTGCCGTCAGCGAAGATACCATTCTGGTCAGCACCACCAAAGGCATTGAGGCTGGCAGCTTTCTGTTGATGAGCCAGATTCTGCAACAAGAGCTGCCGCAATCCCCCACAGGAGTGCTCAGCGGCCCCAATCTGGCTGGTGAGATTGCCACACGAAGTCTTACGGGCACCGTCATTGCCAGTTCCAGTGAATCCGTGCGAGAGCGGGTCAGAGAAGTACTGCGGTCGGATTATTTCCGGGTTTATACCAATGACGATATGTTTGGGGTTGAGCTGGGTGGTTCTCTAAAAAATATTTACGCCATTATTGCCGGTCTGGCCTCTGCCATGGGTATGGGGCAAAACACCAATAGCATGTTGATTACCCGAAGCCTGACCGAAATGGCGCGTTTCGGCCGTGAACTTGGCGCTGATCCGATGACCTTTTTGGGACTGGCAGGTGTCGGTGACTTGATTGTAACCTGTTCTTCTTCGTTGAGCCGGAATTTTCGTGTAGGCTTTGCTTTGGGTCAGGGCAAGTCACTGCAGGAGGCCGTAGCCGAACTCGGGCAGGTCGCCGAGGGAGTCAATACTCTGAAGCAGGTCAAAGAAAAGGCCGATCAACTCGGAATTTACATGCCACTGGCCTCGGGACTGTATAAGATTGTGTACGAAGGGTATGCAGTGGATCAGGTCATTTCGGCGCTGATGCATGGCGAAGGTGCCCTGGATGTCGAATACGAAGCCAGCCGAAGCAAGCAATTGACAGGAGCGAGTGCATGTCCGACGAATTCGTAGATAACCTCAAAAAACCGTCAGCCTGGCTGCGGGTATTATTCATGGCCGGCTTTGTAGTAGCCCTTTATGTCACGGGGGTCGTGCTGCTGGTCATCATGCTGGCACAGATCATATTCAGTCTCCTGACGGGTGGCGACAATCAGAATCTTCGACGCCTGGGTGCGGGTCTTTCTGGTTATGTCAGCGAGATTCTTGCGTATCTGACTTATAACTCAGAGCTGCGACCCTTTCCTTTTTCTAGTTTTCCGCAAACGTCAGACCCGGAAAACGATCCCGAACCAAAGCCCGGGCCGGAGGCTGATTCAGAGCCAGCGTCAGACGCCAGGCCTGAGCCCGAGTCAAAGTCTGAGCCAACGTCCGAACCTGACCCCAGGCCTCGATCAGATCCATCACCCAAGGCTGAATCGCAGCCCGAATCAAAAGCCGACAAGGCGGAATCCAAACCCGTGGCACGAAAAAAACCGGCTGCAACAAAAAAAACGGCTGCAGCAAAAAAAGCTGCGAGTAGCAAAAAAAGTACGGCTGCCCCTAAACCGGCTGCCCGCAAACCACGTACAACAGGCAAGTCTGCAAAAACTGAAGGTGATGGTGATAGCTGATATCCGTAGTTTACTTTCAAGCCTCATGGGGCTGTTGCTGTGCGCGGGAATGACGGTAGTCTCTGCAGATACACCGGGCTCGTCTGATTTCCCCGGCATCGATCGCTTTCCCGGCTCCGAGATTGTCAATTTTCAGCGCGATGACAATACCGTCTATGCGCTGGCCCTGGGGCGAATGCAGCGGGCCGCTGGCACCGTGGCGCCGAGCAATGCGGAGCGATTCAGTGGCAACCTGTGGCGCATCACCTATCGTATTCCTGACGGCTTTGATGCGCAGGAAGTTTACAACCACTTTAGGTCGCAATTGCTGGTAGCCGGTCAGCGAGAGCTGTTTGCCTGTCAGGGGCGTGGCTGTGGCAGCAGTAATTTCTGGGCTAACGATCAATTTAATAATCGCGTTCTGTACGGTCCGGAAGCCAATCAGTCCTACCTCGCCAGCACATTCCAGGTCACAGCGCAGGGTCAGGAGCGGGTTGGCTACGCGGCCCTGTATGTGGTGACCCGGGCAAATCGGCGCATGTATGCGCACCTGGATTTTCTGGAGCTGGCAGGTGCACAGGCCGATGAACAGCGTGCAGGCGTACTGGCAACAGCCCAGGCTATGCAGCTGCGCTTACAGAACGATGGCGTTATTGTGATTCCAGGGCTGTCATTTAACGAAGACGATGAGCTGGTGGATGAGCAGGGGTTGCAGCTGCTGGCAGAGGTCATGCAGGCCGATGCGCTGCTGAGCATCTATCTGGTGGGGCATCTGGCTGATGATCAGCCACTGGAGACATTGCAGCAGCGTTCAATGAACCGGGCTTTGGCTGCTCAGCAGGCTCTCATTCGGCTGGGTGTGGATGCCGATCGCATTAATCCTCAGGGTGTTGGTCCTCTGGCCCCTTACTGCCGCCCCGGGCCTTGTGGTTCACGCATCGACGCGGTGCTGCAGTAAGTCTCCCCCTCCTGTCGGACAACTTGTGGCGACTGCCTGTCAGGGATAGTCGCCGCAATCAGCGCTGAATTAGCGACAGAAATTCATTGCGGGTACTCTGACTGTTGCGGAAAGCCCCAAGCATGCACGATGTGGTCATCACCGAATTCTGCTTTTCCACGCCACGCATCATCATGCACATGTGCTGAGCCTCGATAATCACCCCGGCACCGGCAGCACCGGTTTTTTCAATGATGACCTCGGCAATTTCTTTGGTCAGATTTTCCTGAATCTGCAGGCGACGGGCAAACATATCCACGATGCGTGCTATCTTCGACAAACCGATCACCTTGCCCTTGGGCAGATAGGCAACATGGCATTTGCCGATAAATGGCAGCATGTGATGCTCGCACATGGAATATAATTCGATGTTTTTGACGATGACCATCTCTTCAGAAGAGGAGGGGAACATGGCGTTGTTGATCACTTCGTCGATGTTCTGCTGATAACCGCGGGTCAGAAACTGCATGGCCTTGGCGGCGCGCAGCGGTGTATCTACCAGTCCCGGCCTGTTCAGATTTTCGCCAATGTCGGCGATGATCTCCCGGTAAGCCTGAGTCATGCCGGAGAGTTTGTCAGCGGGTTGCAGAGGTGTTTTGCTCATGCCAGGGTCACTCGTCAAAAAAAGATCGATACCGTACGATATCACCATGGCTTCGTAAAGCAATTTTTAGGACAAGATAATGCAATTAGAGGAATGCCTGTCCCGGCTAGCCGAGCAGTTTGAAGAGGCCGACCTGTATTATGGTCACGGAACGGACAATGCCTGGGATGAGGCGGTCTATCTGGTGTTTTCATTGCTGGGTCTGTCATTTGATGAGGAGGTAGACCCCGCCCAGCCTGTCAGTGCCGGGCAGTGGCAGCACATCGTGTCGCTGGCGGACAAGCGCATCAACAATCGCATACCCGTAGCCTATCTGATAGGGGAGGCCTGGTTTGCCGGTCTGCCATTTAATGTTGATGACAGAGTGTTGGTGCCCCGTTCGCCGATAGCGGAATTGATAGCCAATGATTTCCAGCCTCTGCTGGATGAGTCGCCCCGACGTATTCTGGATCTTTGTACTGGCAGTGGCTGCATTGGTATCGCCACAGCCATCTGCTTCCCGCAGGCGCAGGTGGATCTGGCTGATATATCAGAGGATGCGCTGGCGGTTGCGCGCAGCAACATCGAGCGACATCAATTGCAGGATAGGGTACATGCCATCCAGTCGGACCTGTTCTCGTCACTGACTGAGCGCTGTGCCGGGCACGGCCCCTACGACCTGATTGTCTCCAATCCACCGTATGTGTCTGCGCAGGAAGTGGCAGAGCTGCCGGCCGAATATCAATCGGAGCCGTCACTGGGGCTGCTGTCTGAGGACGAAGGCCTGGCCATACCCCTGGCAATCCTGCAGCAGGCGTCAGACTACCTGAGTGAGAACGGTCTGCTGGTGCTGGAGCTGGGTTATACCTGGCTCTTATTGGAGCAGCGCTGTCCACGTCTGCAGGTCACGTGGCTGGAATTTGAGCACGGCGGTGAAGGCGTATTGGCGATCAGCCGCGCTGAGCTGATTCGTGCCAGACAGGCACTTCGTGTATAATACCCGCCTTTTTACTCAGTAATGGAAGCCTGACCGATGGCCGGCAATACCATAGGAAGTCTGTTCACTGTCACCAGTTTTGGCGAAAGCCACGGCCTGGCACTGGGTTGTATTGTGGATGGCTGCCCGCCCGGTCTGGAACTGTCAGAGGCCGATCTGCAGCGTGATCTGGATCGGCGCAAGCCGGGCCAGTCGCGTTTTACCACGCAGCGCCGTGAAGCTGATGAAGTGAAAATTCTGTCAGGTGTGTTTGAGGGCAAAACCACCGGAACACCGATTGGCCTGATCATAGAAAACACGGATCAAAGGTCTAAAGATTATAGTAAAATCAAGGATATATTTCGCCCTGCTCACGCCGATTATACCTATCAGCAAAAGTATGGTCTGCGGGATTATCGGGGCGGTGGCCGCTCTTCTGCCCGAGAAACGGCCATGCGGGTGGCGGCTGGCGCGATTGCCAAGAAGTACCTGGCGCAACATTGTGGCGTGCAGGTGCGTGCCTATCTCAGCCAGCTTGGGCCGATCAAGGCCGAGGTGCTGGACTGGGATCAGGTAGAGCAAAATCCGTTTTTCTGTCCGGATGCCGGGAAAGTGGCAGAGATGGAAACGTATATGGCTGCGCTGAATAAAGAAGGCAATTCCATTGGTGCCCGGATTTCAGTTGTCGCCAGCGGCGTGCCGGTCGGTCTGGGTGAGCCGGTGTTTGACCGGCTGGACGCCGATATTGCGCATGCCCTGATGAGTATAAATGCTGTTAAAGGCGTGGAAATCGGTGCAGGTTTTGAGTCAGTAACCCAGAAAGGCACCGAGCATCGCGATGAAATGACGCCTGAGGGGTTTCTGTCGAATAACGCCGGCGGTGTGCTCGGTGGCATTTCCAGTGGCCAGGATGTCGTGGCACATATTGCGTTGAAGCCGACTTCCAGTCTGCGCTTGCCGGGGCGATCGATTGATATCCACGGTCAGTCGGCGGAGGTGGTGACAACCGGGCGGCATGATCCCTGCGTGGGTATTCGTGCGGTGCCCATCGCCGAGGCCATGTTGGCCATTGTGCTGATGGATCATCTGCTGCGCCACCGCGCACAGAATTTTGATGTAACGTGCAGCACACCAAAAATATAATAATTTCATAGATCTGTAATTGAAATTTAACACTGCCACCTATGGTAGGTGGCTCGACATGCGGGAATGATTCATGGCTGGAAAAACCTTATACGACAAGCTCTGGGATTCACACCTGGTCAAGCAGCGCGACGATGGCACAGCATTGATTTACATCGATCGTCAGCTGATTCATGAGGTCACCTCACCGCAGGCCTTTGAAGGTCTGCGTCTGGCCGGGCGTAAACCCTGGCGTGCGGATGCCAACCTGGCAACGCCTGATCACAATATTCCGACCACCAAGGCGGAACGCAGCCGTGGCCTGGATGGCATTATCGATCCGGTATCGCGTATTCAGGTCAAGACGCTGGATGAGAACTGTCGTGAGTTCGGCATCACAGAACTTGATATGAACGATATCCGTCAGGGTATTGTGCATGTGGTCGGGCCGGAGCAGGGTGCAACGCTGCCCGGCATGACCATTGTCTGCGGTGATTCGCATACCTCTACTCACGGTGCACTGGGTGCGCTGGCACACGGTATCGGCACCTCCGAAGTTGAGCATGTGATGGCCACGCAGTGTCTGATTCAGCGCAAGATGAAAAATATGCTGATTCGCGTCGATGGCCATTTGAACCCGGGCGTGACTGCCAAGGATATCGTGCTGGCCATTATCGGTGAAATCGGCACAGCCGGCGGTACCGGCTATACCATCGAATTTGGCGGTGAGGCCATCCGTTCGTTGAGCATGGAAGGGCGCATGAGTGTCTGCAATATGGCGATTGAGGCCGGTGCCCGTGCGGGTCTGATTGCCGTTGATGAAACCACCATTGATTACATCAGGGGTCGGCCCATGGCCCCGCAGGGTGAGATGTTCGAGCGTGCTGCTGATTACTGGCGTACGCTGGTCAGCGACCCGGATGCACATTTTGATCGTGTGGTGGTGCTGGATGCGGCTGATATTATTCCGCAGGTCACCTGGGGAACTTCCCCGGAAATGGTAGCGCCGGTCACCGGTGAAGTGCCGGACCCCGATCAGGAAAAAGATCCGGGTCGTGCCAGCAATATCCGTCAGGCGCTGAAATATATGGGTCTGAAGCCGCGCACACCCATCAAGGATATCAAGCTGGAGTATATCTTTATCGGTTCGTGCACCAACTCGCGTATCGAAGACCTGCGCGCCGCGGCTGCGGTTGTCAAAGGCCGCAAGGTGGCTGACAGCGTGGAGCTGGCCATGGTGGTGCCGGGTTCCGGTCTGGTCAAACAGCAGGCCGAAGCAGAGGGTCTGGACAAGATCTTTATCGAAGCAGGCCTGGAATGGCGTGAGCCCGGCTGCTCAATGTGCCTGGCCATGAACGCCGACCAGTTGCCGGCAGGCAAGCACTGTGCGTCGACCTCCAACCGTAACTTTGAAGGCCGTCAGGGCTTTGGTGGTCGCACCCACCTGGTCAGTCCGGCCATGGCCGCGGCCGCCGCCGTACATGGCCATTTTGTGGATGTGCGCGATATTCTGCTGGAGCACTGAGCGACAGGCATTGGCAGGGTTCGCCACCGGCAGACCTTAATTGATGACAGTATTTGAGTGAACGATTATGAAAGCATTTACCGTACATACCGGCCTGGCTATGCCACTGGACCGGGCCAATGTGGATACCGACTTCATTATCCCCAAGCAGTTTCTGAAGTCGATCAAACGCAGTGGTTTTGGCGTCAATCTGTTTGACGAGCACCGTTACCTGGATAAGGGCGAGCCGGATGCCGATAACAGCAAGCGTCCCGTCAATCAGGAATTTGTATTGAATCAGCCCCGTTATCAGGGTGCCAGTGTATTGCTGGCGCGGGATAACTTTGGCTGCGGTTCAAGCCGTGAACACGCACCCTGGGCGCTGGATGACTATGGTTTTCGTGTCATCATTGCACCGAGCTTTGCCGATATTTTTTTCAATAATTGCTTCAAGAATGGAATATTACCCATTGTTCTTGATAAAGATACTGTCGACCAGTTGTTTAAAGAGGTTGAGGCGCAGGAAGGTTATCAACTGACGGTTGATCTGCCCGCGCAAACCATCAACAAGCCCGATGGCAGCACGATTGCGTTTGAAGTGGACGGCTTCCGCAAGCACTGCCTGCTGAACGGTCTGGACGACATCGGCCTGACACTGGAGGATGCCGACGCCATTGCAGCGTTCGAGACCCAGTGGCGGGATAAATCCCCCTGGTACTTTCCGGCGCAACAATAAGCGCTGACGTGATCAGGTTTTTAATCCAAGGGAGTTATTATGAAGAAGTATAATGTTGCGGTTGTGGGTGCCACCGGTGCGGTAGGCGAGACCCTGATCAGCATTCTGGAAGAGCGCGATTTTCCGGTTAATGAACTGTTTCCGCTGGCCAGTGAGCGCTCTGCCGGCAGCAAAATACAGTTCCGCGGCAAGTCTGTGACAGTCCAGAATCTGGCCGATTTCGATTTTTCCAAAGCCGATATCGGTCTGTTTTCAGCCGGTGGCAGCATTTCCGAGATCTACGCACCCAAGGCCGGCGCGGCGGGGTGTATAGTTATCGACAATACCTCTCAGTTCCGCTATGACGAAGATATACCATTGGTGGTGCCGGAAGTTAATCCGGAAGCCATTGCCGGCTATAAAACCCGTAACATCATAGCCAACCCTAACTGCTCGACCATTCAGATGCTGGTGGCGCTGAAACCCATTCATGACAAAGTGGGCATTACCCGGATCAATGTGGCGACCTACCAGGCGGTATCCGGCACCGGTAAAGAGGCCATCGAAGAGCTGGCCGCCCAGACCGCAGCGCTGCTTAACGGCAAAGAGGCTGAGTGCAATGTGTATCCCAAGCAGATCGCCTTTAATGCGCTGCCGCACATTGATGTATTTCTGGACAATGGTTACACCAAGGAAGAGATGAAAATGTCCTGGGAAACCAAAAAGATCATGGATCCGGCCATCGAAGTGAATGCAACCTGCGTGCGCGTGCCGGTATTCTATTCACACTCTGAGGCGGTGCATCTGGAAACCCGGGAGCCAATCACGGTAGAAGAGGTGCGTGAACTGATTCGCAATGCACCGGGTGCCGTGTTGATGGATGAGCGCAAAGACGGTGGCTATCCGACAGCGGTCGGTGATTCTGCTGGCAAGGATGAAGTGCTGGTGGGTCGGATCCGCAAGGATATTTCACATCCCAACGGTATTGATATGTGGATTGTCGGTGACAATGTCCGTAAAGGCGCGGCGCTGAACTCCATTCAGATCGCTGAGGTGTTGATAAAAGACTATTTATCATAAATACTCGGACGTCAAACGATCAAAATAAAAGGAATATGAAATGATCAAACGGTTGCTCTCCTGTCTGACGGTGCTGGCGATGCTGGCTGCCGGTCCGGTAGCAGCCGTCGAACTGGGTGAGTTGACCCTTAACAGTCGCAGCGGGCAACCGCTGCAAGCTGTGATCAGTCTGCAGGATGTGCAGGGCGTGTCGGCCGCGGATATAACGGTTAGCGTGGCCTCTGCGGACGATTTTGAGCGCTTCTCTCTGGAGCGTAATCCCGTCCTGGATAATCTGCAGGTGACATTGGACTTGAGTGCTAATGGTGGTCCGGTTGCCAGACTGGATACCACTGTCACCGTCAATGAACCTTTTATTGCCCTGGTCCTGGAGACGCGCTGGCCAACCGGACGCCTGCTGACCGAATACACGCTGCGACTTGAGAGTCCGGCATTCTCCTCGGGAGTGGCCTCGCAGGTCATTTCCCCCAGTCGCTCGGTTAACGAAGAACCCATCGTTGATGAAACACAGGCTGATGAGCCGCTCAATGCAGAACAGCAAGCAGAACCTCAACTGGCTGATGTGCCGGTTACCAGCGATCCTGTCGCCGGACAGTCTGACGATAGTCAGAGCACAGCCACTGAAGCAGCCACAAGTGCCCAGGCACCGACCGAAGAGCCGTCCAGCACGCCCGCGTCGCCCCCGGTTATCTCTAATGCCAGTACGCTGACGGTCAATGCCGGAGACACCTTGTGGGAACTCGCTCTGCGAGCCAGGCCTGATGACTCGGTGAGCGTCCAGCAAACCATGCTGGCGCTGCAGCGTCTGAATCCAGATGCCTTTATCGGCGGCAATATCAATCAGGTGCGCCGCGGTGCCGTGCTGAACGTACCGGAAATGGCTGAAATTCGCCGTCTGGGCCAGACAGAGGCCGTGCAGCAGGTTGCGCAGCAGAACCAGGCATTCGCGGCACGGGCAACGACTCCACAGCCCACTGCGGCTGCGCCGGGCAGCGCAACTGGCGGTAATGCGCAGGGTGAGCTGCGGGTAGTCAGCGTGGACGAAGAGCAAAACGAACCGGTTGATGTGGATGCGGCCGGCAGCCAGGATGCAGAGCGCGAGCAGCGCCTCAATGAACTGGAGGACCGCCTGGCGGTGCGTCAGGAAGAACTTGATCGGCTCGATTCTGAAAATTCTGAGCTGAATGCGCGCCTGGATATGCTGCAACAGCAGATTGCCTCCGCTCAGGAGATAATCCGCTTGCGCGATCTGGAATTGGCGCAGTTGCAGTCCTCGCTGGCTGAACAGCAGCGTGAGCAGGCGATAGCCGAGCCGCCACCTCCGACGGTAGTCACTCTGGCACCCGAGGCAGGCCCGTTGCAGCGCTTGATGAATTCACTGGTCAGTAATACCTGGATGTTGCTGGGGCTTGCGGTTGCGCTGATATTGATATTGGTGCTGATCCTGGTGTGGCGCAATCGCAGCGCGCGGGCTGCCGAACAGGAAAATGAACATGATGCCGATAAACTGAAAATCGGCGAAGAAGATTCTGACGAATTGCTGTTTGCTGGTGTGGCGGCTGCAGCAGCAGAGGCTGATGCCGACGCCGATGCGCGTCGTGAAGACCTGACAGACGATGCGGCAATTCAAGATGATGATGGCGTTGTCTATACGCCGAGCGGAGAGGCCGCCGCGCTGGCCGAGCAGGCGTCTGCGGACACTGACAGCAGTCAAACGTCTGATTTTGACCGAATGTTGTCAGAAGAGCAGCAGCCCATATCGGGTGAAGAGCCTTCAGCGGGTGAGGAGCCTTCAGCGGGTGAAGAGCCTTCAGCGGATGAAGAGCCCTCAGCGGGTGAAGAGCTCAGCGACTCAGATACGGCCTGGACTGACAGCACTGGTGATTATACTCTGGACGATGAGTTCGATCTGGACAGTTCGGCCGATCCGCAGCCCGAGTCTGCTCCGGCAAAAGAATCTGATGACTTTGATGCTGACCTGGAGTGGCCGACAGAATCTGAAGAACCAGAACCAGAACCAGAACCAGAACCAGAACCAGAACCAGAACCAGAACCAGAACCAGAACCAGAACCAGAACCAGAACCAGAACCAGAACCTGAGCCAGAACCTGAGCCAGAACCTGAGCCAGAGCCGGAGCCAGAGCCGGAGCCAGAGCCGGAGCCGGAGCCAGTCGCCGTAGATGGTGACGACGATGATGACTTCGATGATCTGGCCTTTATACCATCTGAAGAACTGACGGCGGATGACGACCTGGACGATGACGACGAGGATTTCCCTTTCCTGTCCGATAGTGATGAAGCCGCCACCAAACTGGACCTGGCGCGCGCCTACATCGACATGGGCGATGAAGAGGGTGCCCGGGAGATTCTGGCGGAAGTGCTTGAGGAAGGCACTGAGTCCCAGCGTCAGGATGCCCAGGCCTTGCTAGATCGTCTGTGAACAACCGTATAGCACTGGGTGTTGAGTACAACGGTGCCGCCTTTTCGGGTTGGCAGCGTCAACTGGCCCCGCCATTGCCTACCATTCAGGGCTTGCTGGAGCAGGCGCTGAGCAGGATTGCCGACCAGCCGGTGAGTATAAGCTGTGCTGGCCGCACCGATGCTGGTGTGCATGCAACCGGCCAGGTTGTACATTTTGATACCGTCAAAGACCGGGGCCCAAAAGCCTGGATTATGGGGACCAATACTCAACTGCCCCCCCAGATTCGTGTGCAATGGGCCTGTACTGTTGATGATCGTTTTCACGCCAGACATTCCGCAACGGCACGCCGCTACCGCTATATCATTTACGATGAGCCGGTGAAGCCGACGGTACTGGTCGGCCAATTGACTCATAGCCGGGAAAAACTGGATGTCGACAGTATGCACCGGGCCGCACAGGCGCTATTGGGCGAAAATGATTTCAGCGCCTTCAGGGGCAGCGGTTGCCAGTCCAGTACACCTTTTCGTTACGTTCATGAGATCAAGGCCTACCGCCATAACCGATTTGTTGTCGTGGAGGTTGAGGCCAACGCGTTTTTACTGCATATGGTCAGGAATATAGTTGGCACCTTGCTGCATGTCGGGCAGGGCAGGCAGCCTGAATCCTGGGTGGCGCAGATACTGGCAAGCCGGGATCGCCAGCAGGCGGCCGAAACTGCCAGGCCAGATGGCCTGTTTCTGGTCCATGTAAGCTATCCTGGCTACCCTGATCTGCCGATGTTGCCTTTGGGACCCTGTTTTCTCTGAATTTTTAAGCGGACAGGCGTTTTACTCACCCAAGGCTGCGGGTTCTCTGTTAAAATCACCTGCTTCGCTGAACAGCCAGATTGTCGACTCATGAGCACTGCATACACAAACAACAGCCAGACCATGCCGCGCACCCGCGTCAAGATCTGCGGAATCACCCGCCCGGATGATGCGCGGCAGGCGGCGTGGTTTGGAGCCGATGCACTGGGTTTAGTATTTTATCCACCCAGCAAGCGTGCCGTGAGTCCCGCACAGGCTGCGGTGATAGTCTCGGTGACTCCCGTTTTTGTGAGCATGATCGGACTGTTCGTCAATCCCGACAAGAAAGATGTGCGCGATGCGCTCAGGCAGGTTCGGCTGGACTGTCTGCAGTTTCACGGTGATGAAGACGCGGCTTTTTGCGAGTCATTCGGTTTGCCTTACATGAAGGCGGTGAGGGTCAAGCCCGGGCAGGACGGTCTGGCCGCCGATCCGCTTCAGGAAGCATCCGCACATCCAAATGCCAGTGCGATATTGCTGGATGCGTTTGACGCCCGGCAGGCCGGCGGCACTGGCAAACAGTTTGACTGGACTGTGGCACGACGCTGTGTAGAACAGTGCAACGTGCCGGTGGTACTGGCCGGCGGCCTGAAGGCTGCCAATGTCGCTCAGGCCATCACGCAGGTTCGACCCTGGGCGCTCGATCTGAGCAGCGGGGTAGAAAGTGAGCCGGGTCTGAAAGATCCGGAAAAATTGCAGGAATTTTTCAAAGAGGTTAATCGTGTCTGTATCTGAGTCAGTTAACGTTGCCAAATCGGCAACAGAGCAGGATCTTTTCAGCGGACCCGACCTGAGCGGCCATTTTGGGCGTTTCGGTGGCATATTTGTGGGTGAAACGCTGATGGCAGCGGTCGAGGAGCTCGACCAGGTGTATCGCAAGCTGTCCAAAGATCCTGACTTCTGGCGCGACTACGACAATGACATGAAACATTACGTGGGCCGTCCCTCGCCTCTGTATTTTGCCGAGCGACTGACAAAACACGCCGGTGGCGCGCGTATCATCCTGAAACGCGAAGACCTGAACCACACCGGGGCACACAAAATCAACAATACCATCGGTCAGGCGCTATTGGCCAAATACATGGGCAAGCCGCGTATTATTGCCGAAACCGGTGCAGGTCAGCATGGTGTCGCCAGCGCCACGGTAGCGGCGCGACTCGGTCTGGAGTGTCATGTTTACATGGGCGCTGATGACGTCAAGCGCCAGTCAGCCAATGTCTATCGCATGAAGCTGTTGGGTGCCAACGTCATTCCGGTGACTTCCGGTTCGCGTACCCTGAAAGATGCACTGAATGAGGCGCTGCGTGACTGGGCCACCAATGTGGATAATACCTATTACATCATTGGCACAGTGGCCGGCCCGCATCCGTATCCCATGCTGGTGCGCGATTTCCAGGCCATCATCGGCCGTGAAGCGCGCGCGCAGTCTCTGGAAGAATATGGTCGTCTGCCAGATGCCCTGGTGGCCTGTGTGGGCGGTGGTTCCAATGCCATTGGTCTGTTCCACCCCTTCCTGAAGGATAAAGAAGTCGCCATTTACGGTGTCGAAGCCGGTGGTGATGGTGTTGAAACCGGTCGTCATGCGGCGCCGCTGTCGGCGGGCAAGCCGGGTGTCCTGCACGGCAACCGCACTTACATCATGAGCGACGATAACGGTCAGATCATGGAGACACATTCGGTATCAGCAGGTCTGGACTATCCGGGTGTCGGGCCAGAACATGCCTGGCTCAAAGATATTGGCCGCGCTAATTACGTCTCCGTCACAGATACCGAAGCGCTGGAAGCCTTTCGGCTGACAACGCGGCTGGAAGGGATTATCCCGGCGCTCGAGTCAGCCCATGCGGTGGCTTACGCCTTGAAACTGGCTGCGACCATGAGCCCCGATCAGAACATTGTGGTCAATCTGTCCGGCCGGGGTGATAAAGATATTCATACCGTAGCGGCCATCGACGGCATCAGCGTTTAAGGATGAGGAGAGCATGAGCAGGATTTCAACAAGAATCAGTCAGAAAAAGGCTGATGGCAAAAAGGTTTTGATTCCCTATCTGGTGGCTGGCGACCCGGATGCGGTCACCACAGTGGCCTTGATGCATCAACTGGTCGCTGATGGTGCTGATGTAATAGAGCTGGGTGTGCCTTTCAGCGACCCGTCCTCTGACGGCCCGGTGATTCAATTGGGTGCCGAACGAGCGCTGCGCCAGGGGACAGGATTAAAAGCGGTATTTGACATTGTGCGCCGCTTTCGCGAGCAGGATGACACTACGCCAATAGTGCTGATGGGGTATCTTAACCCGGTGGAGATCCTTGGCTACCAGGCATTCGTTGAACAGGCTTCGCAGGCTGGCGTTGATGGCGTGCTGATTGTCGATCTTCCGGTCAGTGAAGCCAGTGCCTTGCTTGAACTGACCCGGCCGCGTGACATGGATATCATTTTCCTGGTGGCGCCGACCACCACGGAGCGCCGTCTGCAGGGTATCTGTGAACACAGTTCTGGCTACCTGTATTACGTATCCTTGAAAGGTGTCACCGGCGCCGCGATTTCCGACAGTGGCGAGATTGCTGAACGGGTGCAGACTTTGCGCAGCCGCACAGAGCTGCCGGTTGTGGTCGGTTTTGGTATCAAGGACGATAACAGTGCCCGTGCCATGGCCAGCATCAGCGATGGAGTGATTGTGGGCAGCGCGCTGGTAGAGCGGATTGCCGCGCTGACAGATTCCGGCGCCCGGGATCAGGCCAGCATTGCAGAAGCCACCGCCATCATCGCACAGCTGCGTCAGGCAATGGACGCATAAACGCTCGTAAAATGTTATAGTTAACGGCAAGTGTTTTACAGGAATCAGGTATGAGCTGGATTAACAAAATCCTTCCCTCCATTCGCAACAGCAGTGCGGCGCCTGAAGGCGGCAAGCAGAAGTCCAGTGTGCCCGAAGGGCTGTGGAAGAAGTGCCCGCGCTGTGAGGCCGTGCTGTATCGGCCCGATCTGGAGCGCAACCATGATGTCTGCCCCAAATGCGACCATCACATGCGCATCAGTGCCAGACGACGACTGGAGCTGTTCATGGATGCTGAAGGCCAGCAGGAGCTGTTCGGCGACATCGAGCCGGTCGATATTCTCAAGTTCAAAGACCTCAAAAAGTATAAAGATCGGCTGTCAGCCGCTCAAAAGAGCACCGGCGAAAAGGACGCATTGATCGTCATACAGGGCCGGGTCTGTGACGTGGAGAGCGTTGTTGCCGCCTTTGAATTCGGATTTATCGGTGGCTCTATGGGAGCCGTGGTGGGTGAGAAATTCGTCCAGGCGGTCAATCGCTGCATCGAGCAGCGTCTGCCGTTTGTGTGTTTCTCCACCAGTGGCGGCGCACGGATGCAGGAAGCACTGATCTCACTGATGCAGATGGCCAAAACCTCTGCAGCGCTGGAGAAACTGCGTGCCGAAGGCCTGCCGTTTATTTCCGTACTGGTTGACCCGGTCTACGGCGGTGTCTCGGCCAGTCTGGCGATGTTAGGCGATATCAATATCGCTGAACCACGCGCATTGGTCGGGTTCACCGGGCCGGATGTGATCCGCCAGACAGTGCGGGTCAAGCTGCCCGAAGGTTTCCAGCGAGCTGAATTCCTGCTGGAGCACGGAGCGATCGATATGATCGTGCATCGTCAGGACATGCGTCAGACAGTGTCCGGCCTGGTCGCCAAATTACTGCAATTACCTCCGGCTGCCTGATTTGATGACACAGCCCGCCTCGCTGGCGCAGTGGCTGGATTATATCCAGCAGCTTCACCCCTCAGAGATAGACATGGGGCTTGACCGGCTGCGCCTGGTGGCGCAGCGTATAGGCCTTGGCCGTCCGGCACCAGTGGTGATTACAGTGACCGGCACCAATGGCAAGGGTAGCCATGTTGCCACTCTGGAAGCGCTTTGTATCGCGCTGGGTTATCGCACGGCCGCATACACCTCACCGCATTTATTGAAGTACAACGAACGCGTGCGCATCAATGCGCAGGACATCGATGATGCCTCCCTGGAACAGGCGTTTTCGACTATTGAACAGGCGCGCGGCGATATCTCCCTGAGTTATTTTGAATTCGGCACACTGGCGGCATTGATGATCTTTGCCGAGGCTGCTCTCGATGTAGCTATTCTGGAGGTGGGGCTGGGTGGTCGTCTGGATGCCGTAAATCTGGTGGATGCTGATGTCGCGGTGATCAGCAGTATCGGACTTGACCACCAGGAGTGGCTGGGCGATACGCGTGAATCGGTGGCCAGGGAAAAAGCCGGCATTTTTCGCCCAGGCAAACCGGTTATCTGCACAGAAGCGCAACCACCGGCCAATTTGCGTGAGATCGCTGAGCAGCTCGCCTGTCCTTTTTTGCAGTTTGAACAGGATTTTAACGTAATAGAAAGGGCTGATGGCTGGCAGTGGTCGGGTGTCGATTCACAGCGGCAGGGGCACTGGCAGTTGTCCGGGCTGCCGCGTCCGGCGTTGCAGCTGCAAAACGTGGCTGGCGCCGTCCAGGCCGCCATTGCTGCTGGACTGGTCAGCGGGCCGGAGGCGCTTCAGCAAGTGCTGCCCGCCATGCTGAGCAATTTACAGTTAGCCGGCCGACAGCAGTTTATAAACATCAATGGGCAGCAGGTTTTGTTGGATGTTTCACACAATCCACAGGCCGCCCTGGCGCTGGCTGATACGATTGCCCGCTGGCGGGCTGATGCTGTCGGCTCCGCGCCCGGACAGGTCAGATTAGTGCTGGCCATGATGAAAGATAAAGATCACGATGGCTACATTCAGGCTTTAGAAAAGCAGATCGATTTCTGGTATATTGCGCACTTCGATCTGCCACGTTGCATGGCAGCCGATAAGCTGGCGAACCTGGTGCGGCAGCATCCTGTAAAGTCGACGTCAGACAACGTATCCGTTGTGGTATTTGATGGTCCGTTGCATGGCTTATTAAATGCAGCGACAGGTGTGCAGCAAGCATTTTTGGCTGCCTGTGCTGAAGCGTCGCCCGGCGACCTGCTGGTTGTGAGTGGTTCCTTTTTCACCGTGTCAGACGTCATGCAGTTAAAGACGATTACGAGCGAAGACAGATGGCAGTGAGTCAAAACACCCGTCAGCGAATAATCGGCACCATCGTTCTGGGTCTGGTTGCGGTGATTGTGCTGCCCATGATCTTTGACGGAGAAGGCAGCTACCAGCCACCGCTACAAACCCAGATTCCCCCGGTCGCCGAACGTCCGGAAGTGAACCGCAGTCTGCCGCAGCGCCCCGTTATCACTGCCGACTCCGATGCCATCCGAATTCGCCCCGAAACACCTGTAGAAGAATCAATAGCTCCCTCTGACCGGCCAGACCAGCCAGCAACCGACGCTGAGAGTGTAGACGACTCGCAAGAGCAGCTTGCCGATAACAATTCTGCTGACAACAATGATGACGCGCAGTCACAGGCGCTCACTACAGACGAGCCCGCAGCGGATGCTGCACAAGCAGCAGCTGCGGTAGCTGAGCCCCCCGATACAGCGGCCATCACTGCCGCACTGGACAATCAGGGCCTGCCGGAGGCCTGGAGCGTGCGTCTGGCCTCATTCTCAAACCAGACCAATGCCAGCAATCTGCTCAATCGCCTGCTCAGCGATGGTCATCGTGCCTATACACGCCAGATCAGTTCCAGTCAGGGACAGTTGACGGCGGTGTTTGTCGGGCCGCTGATCGACCGTGCAGCCGCTCAGCAACTGCTGGGGCAGATGCGTGAAGATTATCAGCTCAACGGGCTGGTAGTGCGTTATCAGATTGAGGCGCCGTAAATGCTGAACTGGGTCGACATTATTATCTTGAGCATCATTGCGCTGTCGGCTTTGTTTGGTATCTGGCGAGGATTTGTCCGGGAAGTCCTGTCGGTGGTGGTGTGGATAGGCGCCATCGTCGTGGCCCGACTTTACAGTCCGCAGTTCTCCCCTTTGTTTGACAGCCTGACAGACAGTGAAACCGCCCGCTACGTGATGGCCTTTGCCGTGCTGTGTTTTGGCGTGCTGATCCTGGGTGGCATCATCAATCATTTTATGGCCCGTCTGATCAGCGTTGCAGGACTGCAGATCACAGACCGTCTGCTGGGCATACTGTTTGGTGTGGCGCGTGGGGTGATCATTGTGGCCATCATCGTTTATTTTGCCGCTGCCGTTTATCAGACGGAACTGTGGTGGCAACAATCCCTGACACTGCCCTATATCGAACAGGTGATAACCTGGGCGCAGGGCACGCTTGGCATGGACAGCGATCCTGTCCCTGCCGGAGCCTGATTTTTACTAGCTGGTTTACGGAGTATTTTGCATGTGTGGTTTGGTTGGCATCGTTGGCAACTCAGATGTTGCAGTTTCATTGTATGACACCCTCACGGTGTTGCAGCATCGGGGTCAGGACGCGGCAGGTATCGCAACCTGTGACAACGGTAAACTGAGTCTGCGCAAGGACAACGGTCTGGTCAAAGATGTGTTTCGCACCCGCCACATGCGCCGCCTGATCGGTCGCATGGGCATCGGACATGTGCGCTATCCGACTGCCGGCAGCTCCAGCCCTGCGTTGGCGCAACCGTTCTATGTCAACTCCCCATACGGCTTGTGCCTGGCCCATAACGGCAACCTGACCAACTCGGCAACTCTGGCCGAAGAGCTTTACTCCGAGGACCTGCGTCACATCAATACTGACTCCGACTCTGAGGTTCTGTTGAATATTTTTGCTCACGAGCTGCAGCAGGTCGGGCGTGTGGCACCCAGTGCCGACGACGTCTTCAAGGCGGTGCAAGGCGTGCATCGCCGTTGCCGGGGCGGATACGTGGCACTGGTGATGATCACCGGTTACGGCATTGTGGGTTTCCGCGATAAAAATGGTATCCGTCCGCTGGTGTTTGGCAAACGGGAACTGAACGGTCATACCGAGTACATGCTGGCCTCCGAAAGTGTGGCTCTTGACTCGCAGGGTTTTACCCTGGTGCGTGATGTCGCGCCGGGCGAGGCCGTGTATATTGATGCCAAAGGCAATCTGCACACCCAGATCTGCGCCGAGCCGGCGCCCTATACACCCTGCATTTTTGAACATGTTTATTTTGCCCGGCCTGACTCATTGATGGATGGCATTTCGGTGTATAAAGCACGGCTGCGAATGGGTGAGCGACTGGCGGATAAGGTAAAACGTCTGCGACCGGATCATGATATTGATGTGGTGATTCCCATCCCCGACACCAGTCGTACATCAGCCCTGGAACTTGCCAATCGCCTGGGTGTGAAGTATCGAGAAGGGTTTGTGAAGAACCGGTATATAGGCAGGACCTTCATCATGCCGGGGCAGAGTGAGCGTCGCAAATCCGTGCGGCAGAAACTTAACGCCATCGAGCTCGAGTTCCGGGGCAAGAATGTATTGCTGGTGGATGACTCCATAGTGCGTGGCACTACCTGCAAGCAGATTATTCAGATGGCGCGTGATGCCGGTGCCCGCAAGGTGTATTTTGCTTCTGCCGCGCCACCGGTACGTTATCCGAATGTGTATGGCATTGACATGCCGGCTGCCAGTGAACTGATAGCGTATGACAAGACTGAAGAGCAGGTGCAGGAATTGATTGGCGCTGACTGGCTGGTCTTCCAGGATCTGGAAGATTTGATAGCCGCTTCACACGAAGGTAACCCCAAAATTACCCAGTTTGAATGTGCGGTCTTTAATGGTCAGTATATTACCGGTGATGTGGATGATAACTATCTGAAGGCGCTGGAGGCTTCACGCAATGATGCGGCCAAAAAGCAGCAGCGTCGCAAGCCGGAAGAGCCGGCGGATGAGGCCTGATACTCAGGCGCCGGCTATTTTTGCCTGGATGCCTCGTGCGTCCAGGAAGGCCAGGATTGTCTGGCGCTGGTCACCCTGAATTTCGATAGTCGCGTCTTTCACAGAACCACCACATCCGCAATGTGTCTTGAGCGCTTTTGCCAGTTGTGCCAATTGGGGTGCCGTCATGGCAAGGCCTTCTACCAGTGTGACACCTTTGCCTTTTCGACCTTTGGTTTCGCGTCTTATCCTGACGCGGCCATCACCCAGAATCCGTTCGCTGGCATTCGTCCTGCATTGACAGTTTGTTTTAGCCTGACCGCAGTCCGGGCACAGACTGCCTTTGTCCGTGCTGTAAACCAGGCGTGACAGCTGATCGCGCATATTCATGGTTTAGTTGCGATACAGCGGAGGCAGAACGTAAGGCGCCTGCTGCTTCTCTAAACGCCGGGATTTGGCCTGGCCGTCGCGATAGTCGCTGATCAGTGACTGTAACTGCTGGCGTTGGGATTGATCAAAATTCCGGGCATCTTCAGCGCTGTACATGGCCGCCTGCAGATGGGTGAAACTTTGTCTGATGGTTGCGTTGTCAAGGTGTCGTGCCAGGTCATCCAGATTATAAAGGCCGGCATCGTGAAAATACTGACGACCCCAGGCGATCAGGTGCAGCCGAATTTGCTGCGGGTCAGCCTGGCTGATGCTTTTGCTCAGGTCTGCAAAGGATTGCTGCTCATGGCTGTCCTCGATTTCTCGGGCATAGGCTTCGCTGCGTTGGTAAGTGGGTGCAGCCGCTGCAGCGGCCGCTGTCATGGCGGCCAGACGTCGTCGCCACAGCCACCACATGCCAGCCAGCACCAGTACAATCACCAAACTCATCAGATTGATAATCCACACCGGCGTTCTGGCGCTGCTCAGCAATTCGTCCTGCTCAACAAATGCCGCAAGACCATTGTTCTCTGCTGCTTCGTCACCGTCAGCCTCTGACTGTGCAGCAACAGCACCACCAACCGGGTTGACCCTGATCAGCGAAGCCGGAATTTGTGCATTTCTCAGCTCATCAGCTTCGGTGTCCCACCAGGGTAGATTGATTTCCGGAATGACTACCGAACCTTCGCCCGTGGCAACCAGTTCATATGTCTCGGTTCTTGAACCGACGACATTGCCATCGATGACCCGACGCTCAATCACTGGCGCTTCCGGGTAGACATTCATTCGTGCTATTTCTTCTCCGGTTGCCAGCGGTGGCAGGGCAGGGCCGTCCAGCCCGTCAGCCACAATGGTGATCGTGCGCTTGACTGCATCACCTGGCTCCAGAGTGGTGATATCCCGGCTCCAGGTCTCACTGATCTGAATGTTCTTGGCCGGAAGCCAGGTATTGTCCTCAGACGGGAACTCGGTCGGGCGCTCATTAACATCGACGCGATAGCCAGTGGCGAAGGCTGTAACCGGTCGCATATTGGGATTGCGAAACACGAAGTTACTGGAACCATCTGTCAGCTCACCACGAAACACAATATCAGGGATGACCAGCTCACCACTGCGCTGCGGAAAAATCACGTAGTTTTTCTCGTATACACCATAGCGGATTCCGTCAATTAGCTGCTCATACTGGTGTGGCTGTCCGAGCAACTGTACCAGCGCATTGTCGGGTTCCACTTCAGTGAAGTTGGGATTGCGAATCCCGGCAATGGTGTAATACAGACGGATAGTGAACAGCAGTTGTTCCTGCACATAGACAGATTCATCGCTGATCACAGTTTCAAGATATATTTCCTGGCCGCCACCCAGGCCAGCGCCGCTCGGCTCGTTGACGGTGATGGTATAACTTTGTGTTGTAGTGCCTGCAACCTCCAGAGCGGGAACCTGCTGTTCACCCAGCTCTCTGGGGAACAGCACCAGGTCATAGTCAGTCCAGGATTCGATGCGGTTGTTTACCGAGCGCAAATGACTGGCGGAGCGGGTTGAGACAATCTCAAAATTTTCGCGTAAAGGTTCCAGCTCTATGCGAACGCCGCCCTGCTGGCCATGTACACGCACAGTGACTGTAACCGTTTCGCCCCGGGTAATTTCGGTGCGATCAATGCTGGTGTCAACTCTTGGAGGCTGCTGAGCCTGCGCCAGTCCGACCAGCAGGGCCATGACCAGCCCTAAAACACATGTCAGTTGCTGTCTCATAACTCTCCGCTCATCGTATGCCTTGGCTGGCTGCGCGTCGCTCAATCATGCGGCGACGTGATTCAAACTGGAATTTGCGGCGCAGCAGCTCACCCGGATCGTCTTCGATGCGGCGCAGGAACTGCTCCAGAGATTCCTGATCTTCTTCAAATTCGGTGTTTTCGCTGCGCTGGTTTTTCTGCGAATCGTCAGTTTCAGCATCTTCAGCTTCCTGCTCGGGCGTTTCCTGTTCCTGAGGCTCCTGAGGTTCCTGATCCTGCTGCTGTTGCTCGTCTTCTTCCAGCGTTGGTTCAACTTCTTCTTCGTTTTCCTGCTGTTCGGCTTCGGCCTGAGACTCTTCCTGCTGTTCCTGCTCCTGCTGTTCCTGCTCTTCCTGTTCTTGCTGTTGCTGCTCCAGTAGCTGTTCAACAATCTGCTTGTTGTGCTGGGCGTCTTCGTGCATGGGCTGTTCGGCCAGCACGCGGTCGTAGGCGGCGATGGCTTCGGCAAAACGTTCAGCGTAGGCCAGGGCGTTACCGAGGTTGTAGTAGGAGTCGAGATCCTCGCCCTGACTGAATTCCTGAATGGCAGCTTCGAAATTGCCGGCCCGATAGTGTGCAGTGCCACGCCAGGCCTGATCATCAAACAGGACTGCCGCCGTGTTCGGGTCGCGGTTGGCAAGAGCGCGTGCGGCGCGCTGGTCGCGGTTCAGGAACAGGGCGCGCCAGTCGAAGCGGGGCGGGTTGGCGGGTGGAAACTCCGATTGCATCTCTTGCGGAGTGCCGATTGACAGGGTCTGCATCTGCCCGGGGCTCTGTGAATTGTCGCCTTGCGGGGCCTGCGCCTGAGTTAAGGGATCAGTCTCATCAGCCGGTTGCGCCATGACTGGTTCCGGTGTCATGACCATCATGGCCAGGCCTGCCGACAGGGCCAGCTGCAACACCCAACCGCGCCGGAAGCACAGGGCACACAGCGGCAGCAGCAGTAGCAGCAGCCACGGACCGGCGTCGCGCCACAGCTCAACTTCTTCTTCGGACTCCAGGAAGGTGTCGTTATCACCGCGGCGCAGGCTTTCAGCCAGCACTGACTCGAGATCGCTGCTATCAACCGTTACATCGCTGTAACGACCATCATGATTACCGGCGACCTGTTGCAGTACACTGCGATTCATGGCGCTGATGACCACCTGGCCATCACTGTCACGCAGCACTTCGCCGCCAGCTGCCGGGATCGAGGCGCCCTGCGTTGTACCAACCCCGATGACATGCAGCGGAAAGTTGACGGTACTCATGGCATCACCGATGCGAAACACCTGATCGGACGGAATATCCGAGGTGATCAACAGAATGCGGCCATTGCTGGTGCCGGCTTCTTCCAGCAGCCGATTGGCCATCTGGATTCCGTCAGCCGGATTGTTGCCGATCACTGGCATGATGTTGGGGTTCAGGGCCGGCACCATGGCGCGGATGCTGATGCTGTCATCGGTTAACGGAGTGACCATATGCGCCTCACCGGCGTAGACCACCAGGCCGGTCTGGCCCTCGCGCCGGGTATCCAGGATGTCCAGAATCTTGCGTCGGGCGATGGTGATGCGATTAGGTTCAAAGTCGGTGGCAAACATGCCCAGGCTCAGATCCAGCACAATGACCAGGGCGTCCTGACGCTGCTGGACCGGTTGTGTCTGCTTGGACCAGGTTGGGCCGGCCAGTGCCACAATGCTCAGGGTCCAGGCCAGCATCAGCAGATACAGAGGTAAACGCTGCGAGCGGTTTTTGGTGGCGTTCAGCAGATAGGGCAGCAGGCTTTTTTCGATCACTTTGTGCCAGGCAGATCCCTGCGCGTCGAGGACCCACAGGCGGCGAAAGAAAAATACCGCCGGCAGCAGCGCCAGTAGCCATAGCGGGCGCAGAAAATGAAAGTTTTCGACGGCCTGTGCCAGCGTTATGGTCTCATTCATACCGAGTCCCCCGCCCGTGCCCGAGTGGCTGCGGGCATGGCACTGAGTGCCAGCAGGAAGCTGAGCAACAGGGCGATGCCCAGCGGCCAGTGGAATAGCTGGGTTTCCGGTCGATAGGTCTGCTCATCCTGCTCGATGGGCTCCATCTGATCCAGTTCATCATAGATACTGATCATATCTTCCAGGGTCCGCGCGCGAAAGTACAGCCCACCGGTCATTTCAGCCGCCTCGGCCATGGTTTCATCGTCTATTTCAGAGACCAGCGCCCCGCTGGCACGTGTGCCGAACATGGAACGCTGGGCAAACTGATCGGATGCCACGCCCACAATATGCATTTTTATGCCTTCGGTACGAGCCAACTGGGCCGCCTGCAGAGGCGTGAGCTCACCGGCGTTATTGATGCCATCGGTCAGCAGAATCAGGATGCGGTTATTTTCCGGTTGCTGACGCAGGTGGCGGATACTCAGACCGATGGCATCGCCAATGGCCGTGGCTGACTCATCAATCATGCCGATTTCCAGCTCATCCACCATTTGCTGAACAGTGGCCAGATCATAAGTCATCGGCGTGAGCATATAGGCATGTGCCGCAAACAGGGTCAGACCCAGACGGTCGCCGGTGCGCTTTTCCACAAAATCACTGATCACCGCCTTCATGACCTGAAAGCGCGACAACTGGGTGTTGTTGAGAAACATATCACGCGCTTCCATACTGCCCGACATGTCCAGAGTCAGCATCATGTCGCGGCCGGTAGTAGGTATCTGAACAGGATCGCCTATCCATTGCGGGCGAGATGAGGCGATTACCACCATCAGCCAGATCAACGCGCAGGCAATCAGCAGAAACAGGTTCTTGTTGTACTGATGTGAGCTGTCAGTGTGCAGTTGCACCAGCTGACGATAAAAAGGTACGCGCAGCGCCGCATCCTGACGCGGTGCCCGCGGCACCAGCCAATAAATGATAAGCGGCAGGGGCAGGGCCAGAAAAACCCAGGGCCAGGAAAATTCAAGCATGATGTTCGGTCGCTGTGCTCGGTGAATTCGTTTTATTGTTGTCGATTCTAGCCATATACAGGCCTTTAATCCAAGTGCCGGCCATGCTGTGCAGGGCCTGGGTATCAATGTCACAGCGCGGTGCAAAACGACCCTGTGCCAGGGCCTGCGCCAGGTCATCGCGCAGCAGCTGCTGCTGGTCATAGCGGCGCAGGAAGGCAATCCACTGCTGGCCGGTCAGACCGGCCACCTCGGACTGGCTGAAATGAGCCAGCGCCACGCGGCGCAGCACGCTGTTGACCTCATTAACGTAGACCAGCCGCTGCTGCATATCCTGTTCATCACCGGCGCGCAGTTTATTCAGACACTTGTCCAGCTCAGCGACCGCCTGGTTGGCACGGCGCTGCAGGCGCAAGCGCGCCATCAGTTTCCACAGGCCCCAGAGCAGCCCGGCAATCAGCATGGCAATCAGCAGCCACCAGCCCGGTGCCAGCGGCCACCAGCCCACTGCCTGCGGTGCATGAATGTCGGCCAGTTGGCTCAGAGCGTCTGCGATGTCCATTGGTGTATCCGTTCTACGACAGGTTCGTCGGTTCTCAGGGTGAGCAGGGGTATCTGTAATTTGTTCAGTTCGCCCTGCAGTGCATCAAGGCGCTGATGAAAGACGTTGCTGTAGCTGTCCCGTACCTGCTTGTTGTAGGTGTTCAGTGTGCCTTTTTCGCGACCGTCGGTAATACTGTAGTAACCCGGCAGCGGCAGATTCTCTTCCAGCGGATCGTAAACAAAGCAGCACACAACATTATTATGACGTGATATCTGCGACAGGTACTGGAAGCCGGCCTCATTCAGGGTAGAAAAATCACTGATGATGTAAAGAGTGCTGCCAGGTTTGGTAATGCGCCGGATGCGACCCAGTGCGGTTGCCAGATCCCCAGACTCAGGGCTCGGTGCGGCCTGCGACTGTGTGGCGTTAACTGCCAATTGGGTGTTGTACTGATGAATCTGGTTCAGCAGATGAAGCGCCGAGCGCCGGCTGCGTTTCGGGCGCACCAGCGCAAACTCATTGTCGCCGTACACCAGCCCACCAACCCGGTCGCCGTTATCAATGGCCAGCCAGGCAAAGATCGCCGCTGCCTGAGCGGCAACTACCGATTTAAACGCTGTTTTGCTGCCAAAAAACATGCTGGCAGACTGATCGATTGCGACCAGAACAGGGCGCTCACGCTCTTCGCGGAACACTTTGGTAAAAGGTTTGCCGATGCGGGCGGTGACTCGCCAGTCGATGGTGCGGATATCATCACCGGCCTGATAGGGACGGAATTCTTCGAAATCAATGCCCCGTCCGCGCATCTTGGACAGGTGCAGGCCCGAAATGCCAGCCACCGAGCGCTTTTGGGTGGCGTATTCGATGGTGCGGGCGGCATAACGCTGCAGCAACAGATCCTGCAGCGAAACAATGGCACCGTGCGCCCGATACAGCTCCTGGTGAGGTAAAATGCTGACTGTCTTGCTCATGCGAACTCCCGGTTCAGGCTGGCAGGGCTCAGGCTGACGGGACCCGCTCCAATATGGTGCTCAGTACCTTATCCGGGGTGATACCGCTGGCTTCCGCTTCAAAACTGAGCAACACGCGGTGACGCAGCACATCAAACATGACGGCCTGCACGTCATCCGGGCTGACAAAGTCCTTGCCCTGAATCCAGGCGTGAGCGCGGGCGCAACGATCCAGTGAGATCGTGCCACGCGGACTGGCACCAAAATCGATCCAGCCGGCCAGATCTTCGCCATAGGTGGCCGGGTTACGGGTCGCCATGATCAGTTGAATAATGTATTCCTCAACGGCCGGTGCCATGTGCATGGCCAGAATTTCCTGACGTGCTGCAAACAGGTCGTCCTGACTCATTACCTGAGGTGCTTCTGGCGCCACATGACGGGCCTCTTCGCGCACCAGGTGCAGAATGTCACGCTCAGCTTCTGTGGATGGATAGCCGATCGATACGTGCATCAGGAAACGGTCCAGCTGCGCTTCGGGCAGCGGATAGGTACCTTCCTGCTCGATCGGGTTTTGTGTTGCCATGACCAGGAACAGCGGCGGCAGCTGGAAAGATTCGCGGCCTACAGACACCTGATGCTCGGCCATGGCCTCCAGCAGGGCTGACTGCACTTTGGCCGGCGCACGGTTAATTTCGTCTGCCAGCACCAGGTTGTGGAAAATCGGGCCGGGCTGGAAGCGGAAAGATCCGTCCTCCGGGCGGAAAATTTCCGTACCGGTGATATCACTGGGCAACAGGTCAGGAGTGAACTGAATACGGTGAAAGTCACCTTCAACAGCACGGGACAGATCCTTGATAGCCTTGGTTTTTGCCAGTCCCGGCGCACCTTCCACCAGCAGGTGACCGTCGGCAAGCAGGGCAATCAGCAGGCGATCCACCAGTTTCTCCTGTCCGATAATCTGCTGCGTTAACCAGGTTTTCAGTACTGTTATTGTATTGTGGTGACTCATAATTTTTCCTGTTTTTCGTGCTTCTGTAGCTTGGCGGAAGTCAGCGATTGTAACCAATTCAGTTTTTATGTCTAGCAGCGCGAACACAGACTTTGTCTCAGAGTGTGGCAGATCGTCTATCAGTTCCCGGCAGATGTCTGCGCGCGCTTGCTTTATAATGACAGGTCTTTACTGCCAATTGTCTGCCGGAGATCAAACCTGATGTACTCACTGATGCGCAGCGCGCTGTTTACTCTGCCCGAAGAAACCTCCCACCGTGTGGCGTTGGGCAGCCTGGATGTGGCCGCCAGCCTGGGTCTGGGTGGTCTGCTGGGCGGTGCGCGCAGCGGGCGCGGGCAGGCGCTTAGGGTCATGGGTCTGGAGTTTCCCAATGCACTTGGATTGGCAGCAGGGCTGGATAAAAATGCTGATCATATCGAAGGGCTGGCGGCGCTGGGTTTCGGTTTTATTGAAATTGGCACAGTCACACCCCGGCCACAGCCTGGCAACCCCTCGCCCCGGCTGTTTCGGCTGGTCCCCCAGCAGGCCATCATCAATCGCATGGGTTTCAACAATAAAGGTATCGATCATGCCCTGCAGCGTATCCGCAGCAGCCGCTATCGCGGCGTGCTGGGCATCAATATTGGTAAAAACTTTGACACGCCGGTTGAAAAGGCCGCCGATGATTACCTGATTGGCCTGCGCAAAGCCTGGCCGCTGGCCAGCTATGTGGTGGTCAACCTGTCTTCGCCCAACACACCCGGGCTGCGGACTCTGCAATACGGTGAGGACCTGCGGCGCCTGCTGGAGGTGCTGAAGCGCGAACAGCAGACCCTGCAGCAGACCGATGGCCGGCATGTGCCGCTGGTGATCAAAATTGCGCCTGATCTGACTGCAGAGGAGCTGCAGCTTATTGCCGGCACTTTGCTGGACTTTAACATCGACGGAGTCATCGCCACCAATACGACGCTGTCGAGAGAAGGCGTTGAGCAGAATCCTCGCCACCAGGAGGCGGGCGGTTTGAGCGGTGCGCCGCTGCGTGAGCGCTCAACGCAGATCATTGCCGGTCTGCATGAAACGCTGCAGAGTCGTATTCCGATTATTGGAGTGGGTGGCATCAGCTCACTGGCCGATGCGCAGCAGAAGCTGGATGCCGGCGCCAGTCTGCTGCAGATATACACCGGCTTTATCTATCGCGGACCGGCGCTGGTGCGCGAAATAGTTGAAGGGCTGGAAACGGCGTGAGCGATATCATTTTATACACCACCGCTGGTTGCCACCTTTGCGATCAGGCCCGTTCTGTCCTGGAGCCGTTGGCACGTGTTAACGGGCTGCGCTGGCGTACGATTGACATCGCCGATGACCCGGCATTGGTTGATGTCTACGGACTGCGTATTCCGGTCATCAAAGTGGACGGAGCCGAGGCTGATATTGGCTGGCCCTTCGATGAGCACGCCCTGATCAACTATCTGCAGAGTCATCTGCCGGCAGACTGAGTGGCAGTTTAAACAGGTGTATGGCGTTGGCCGTGGTCTGGTGCGCAATATCCGCCGCCGGTCGCTGGCAGTGTTCAGCCACCACCCGTAAAACCTCCGGCAACCAGCCCGGTTCATTGCGGCGAGTTTTCGGGCGCGGTCGCAGGCTGCGCGGCAGCAGATAGGGTGCATCGGTTTCCAGCAGCAGCCGGTCGGCCGGAATATCCTTCACAAACTCGTGCAGATGGCTGCCGCGCCGTTCATCACAGATCCAGCCAGTAATCCCGATGTGCATGTCCAGATCCAGGTAGTCATACATGGCCTGTTTCTCATCGGTGAAGCAGTGCACAACACCGCCGCTGAGCTGGTCGCGGAACTCTTTAAGGATAGGCTGAAAGCGGTTGTGGGCATCGCGCTGGTGCAGAAACACCGGTTTTGCTGTCTCTGCGGCCATGGCCAGATGCGCTTCAAACACCTTTTCCTGAACGGGCCTGGGCGAATAATCCCGGTTAAAGTCCAGTCCGGTTTCACCGACAGCACGTACCAAAGGTTCGTCGAGCAGTTCGCGAATACCCCGCAGGACGTCAGCATCGGCGTGCTGCGCTTCATGCGGATGAACGCCGGCAGTGGCTGACAGATCTGCATGGGACTTGCAAAGCGATAGTGCTTTCTGTGAAGCTGAAAGGGTGGTGCCGGTCACCAACTGGTGAACCAGGCCGGCGTTGCGCGCCCGCAGCAGGACTTCAGTCAGGTCGTGAGCAAAGGATTCATGGCCCAGATTGGCGCCGATATCGATCAGTGGCATAGTCATGGCGCGCGATTATAGCAGCAGCCTGCTGGCGGATTCAGCATCTATCAAGGATAATGACGCGCTTTTGACAGCTCACAGGCCAGAACTGACATCAGGCAATAACACGTACGGGACACAACTGGACAGCAGCAGATGACACAGCAATTCACAACACCCAAAAAAGATTTGAACTGGGCGGAACTGGGATTTCAGTACCGGCCTACCGAGTTTCGTTTTCGCGCCCTGCACCGCAACGGCCAGTGGTCCGACGGCGAACTGATCACCGATAACATGATCAGTGTGCACGAAGGAGCACCCGCTCTGCATTACGCACAGCAGTGCTTTGAAGGACTGAAAGCGCAGACGGCTCCTGATGGGCGGGTATTACTGTTCAGGCCTGAACTGAATGCTGAGCGCATGCGGCAGGCGGCTGAACGACTGCTGATGCCCCAGGTGCCGGAAGCCTTGTTCATCCGCGGTGTCGAAGAAGCCGTGCGTGCCAATTATGCCTGGATTCCGCCGCATGGCTCTGGAGCGGCTCTGTACATCCGCCCCATGCTGATTGGCGTTGGGGAGAATCTGGGACTTAAGACTGCTAAAGAATTTGAGTTCCGGGTGTTCGTGTCGCCGGTGGGGCCTTATTACAAAAGCGCCGGTCTGGCGGTGATTTCACTGGCTGTTTCCGATCTGGATCGTGCCGCACCAGCGGGTACCGGTAACTATAAAATAGGCGCGAACTATGCAGGCGGTCTGCTGGCAACCCGTCTTGCCCAGGAGCTTGGTGCCAACGAGGCGCTGTTTCTGGATGCCCGGGAGCGTCGTTATATTGATGAAGCTGGCTCTGCCAATATCGTTGTTGCGATGCGCGATGGCAGCTTTGTGACACCCGGCTCCAATGCCGTATTACCCAGCGTCACACGGCGTTCCATCATGACGCTTGCCGAGCAGGAGCTGGGCATGAAGATTGAGCAGCGCGCCATCGATCTGCGCAAGGAAATCGATCAGTTCGAGGAAGTGGCAGCCTGTGGTACAGCAGCCGTGATTTCGCCAGTTGGAAAAATTTACATTGATGGTCAGTGGCACAGTTTTTACGGCGAGGGCGAGCAGGCCGGACCGGTGATGCAGAAGCTCTACAATCTGCTGGTTGGCATTCAGCGCGGCGAGCTTGAGGATAAATTTGGCTGGACACATGAAGTTAAAGCTTGACCCCCGGCAATCGAATCCTTAATGATAAAAAAGGCAGTGACATGAGGTTGCTGCCCGGACATCTCTCAATACTTTTCAGGAACTGTACAGCTTAATGAGTAAATCCCTGGTTATCGTCGAGTCACCCGCCAAGGCAAAAACCATCAACAAATACCTGGGCAAGGAATTTGTGGTGAAGTCCAGTGTGGGGCATATCCGTGACTTGCCGGTCTCCGGTGGTGGTTCCACCGTGTCAGCCGCTGAGCGTGCCAAAGAGGCTGCCAAAACGCGCAAACTGAGTCCTGAGCAGAAAGCGGCACACAAGGAAAAGAAAGCCAAAGAACAATTGATCGCCCGCATGGGTGTGGATCCGGAGCACGGCTGGAAGGCGCGCTACGAGATTCTGCCGGGCAAAGAAAAAGTGGTGGCAGAGTTAAAAAAACTCGCCAAAGGTGCAGACACCATTTATCTGGCGACGGACCTTGACCGGGAAGGGGAGGCCATTGCCTGGCACCTTAAAGAGGCTATTGGCGGCGATGATTCGCGATACCGTCGGGTTGTGTTCAACGAGATCACCAAAAAAGCCATCAATGAGGCCTTCTCTCACCCAGGTGATCTGGACATGCGTTACGTCGAAGCCCAGCAGGCCAGACGTTTTCTGGACAGGGTGGTGGGTTTTATGGTCTCGCCACTGCTTTGGGCTAAAGTGGCAAGGGGCCTGTCGGCAGGGCGCGTGCAATCGGTGGCCGTGCGCCTGATCGTCGAGCGTGAACGAGAGATTCGCAAGTTTATCCCGGAAGAATACTGGGAAATGTTTGCCGACACTCACACGACTCACAAAGATGCTCTGCGCCTGCAGGTCATAAAACAGTCAGGTGAGAACTACCGCCCCGGATCAGCTGAACAGTCGCAACAGGCCGAGAAGGCGCTGCAGTCCGCTGAATTTATTGTGAGTGGGCGCGAAGATAAACCAACCAGTTCAAAACCGCGTCCGCCGCTGATCACTTCGACACTGCAGCAGGCTGCCAGCACCCGTCTGGGTTTTGGTGTTAAAAAAACCATGATGATGGCTCAGCGTCTATACGAGGCGGGTTACATCACTTACATGCGTACTGATTCCACACACCTGAGTGCGGATGCCTTAACGATGTGCCGAGAGTACATCGAAGACAAATTTGGTAAACAGTATCTGCCAGAGAAGCCGGTGCAATACAGCTCCCGTGAAGGGGCGCAGGAGGCACACGAAGCCATTCGCCCGACTGATGTGAATACCTCGCCCACTCAGTTGTCTGGTATGGAGCGTGATGCTGAACGGCTTTACGCGCTGATCTGGGCACATTTTCTGGCCTGTCAGATGCCGCCGGCCCGTTATCTCAGCTCACAGATTACGGTGACTGCCGGTGACTTTGAACTGCGTACCAAAGGTCGCATCATGCAGTTTGACGGTTACCTGAAAGTGCTGCCGTCCAAAGAGGAAGACGTGGTACTGCCGGATGTCAGCAAGGGTGAGAAGCTTGCGCTGACAGCGCTGGACCCCAAACAGAATTTCACCAAGCCACCGGCCCGGTACACAGAAGCCAGTCTGGTTAAAGAGCTGGAAAAGCGTGGCATCGGCAGACCGTCTACCTATGCTGCAATTATTTCCACTATCCAGGATCGCGGTTACGTGAAAGTGGAAAGTCGACGATTCTATGCTCAGAAGATGGGTGATATTGTCACTGAACGTCTGAGTGAAAGTTTCGCGGATTTGATGGATTACGATTTTACCGCCAAGATGGAAGGTTCACTGGACGAAGTGGCGGCAGGCGACAAAGAATGGAAGCGACTGCTGGATGAGTTTTACGCGGATTTCTCCCGGCAGCTTGGTCAGGCATCCTCCGACGATAAACATGGCATGCGGGCCAATAACCCGACTGATACCGATATTCCCTGCCCCGATTGTGGCCGGCCCATGCAGATTCGCACGGCTTCAACCGGCGTTTTCCTGGGCTGCTCCGGCTACGCCCTGCCGCCAAAAGAGCGCTGCAAAACCACGATTAATCTGACGCCCGGCGAAGAAGCAATCAATACAGACAATGAAGAAGAAGCCGAAGCGCTGGAAAATCGACGTCTGCGCGAAAGACACCGCTGTAAACTGTGCAATACCGCCATGGACAGTTACCTGATTGATACCAGCCGCAAACTGCATGTCTGTGGCAACAATCCGGACTGTTCGGGATACGAGGTCGAGAAGGGCAGCTTCAAGATCAAAGGTTACGATGGTCCCGTTATTGAGTGCGACAAGTGCGGCTCAGATATGCAATTAAAGACCGGCCGGTTCGGTAAGTACTTTGGCTGCACCAATAGTGACTGCAAAAATACCCGCAAGTTGCTGCGCAACGGTCAGGCCGCGCCGCCCAAGATGGATCCGGTACCCATGCCGGAACTTGCCTGCGAAAAAGTGGATGACCATTATGTGTTGCGTGATGGCGCAGCGGGCCTGTTCCTGGCAGCCAGCAAATTCCCCAAAAATCGCGAGACACGTGCGCCCCTGCTCAGCGAGCTGGTGCCGCACAAGTCGGAAATCGATCCCAAGTATCACTACCTGTTTGATGCGCCGCTGGCGGACGATGATGGTAACCCGTCTATCATCCGGTTTAGTCGGAAGGCACAGGAGAGTTATCTGCTGACTGAGGTGGATAAGAAGCCGACAGGCTGGAAGGCGTTTTACCGCGACGGCCGCTGGGTGGTGGAGAGCTGATCTGAGCTATTTCAGTGGCTTCGTTCTGGTTCGGCCCGCGCACCCACCCCCGTGCCTTGTGCCATGCTGCGACTCTGCAGTGTCTGCATACGAAATAACTGTTCAGATTCTAGCGGTTCGCACAACTTGCTGCCTTCGACTATGCTGTTGCGCAAATCGATGGGCCGGGTGCATCTATCCAAAGCAACGTAATGGATGGCGCCTCTCAGAGTAGGGTTTGTGATGGCGCGTCAGTAGAGGAATAGCACAAGGGCCGGGAGTGACAGTGATGGGTGCTGACCTTTCAGGTCGCGTCTTCTTCTGATCTGGAGCACCCGAGAAAGCGCGAGGACTGTCTGAGTTCCGAGCCGCGCAGCGGCGAGGGCGAGTTCCGCAGCGCCGGGTGCGCAAGAGCAGAAGGCGGCCGGTCAGCACCCATCACTGTCATTTCCGGTCCGTTCTTTGCCGAAGCTACTGTAACTCCCAATCCGCTCTCTATCGAAGCTACTGCCAAGCGCGTCAACCGTGCCGACGGATGACCCCAACGGAGATGCCCTCGATGGCAAAGGCGTCGCGGCGCAGATCCACCTCTATTGGCTGGTAGTCGTCGTTCTCCGGCAGCAGGCGGATGCGGTAGCGGTCCGGCGTTTCCTCCAGGCGCTTTACGGTCACCTCATCGTCCAGCCGCGCAACAATGATCTCGCCATGACGCGCGCGATTGGTTTTGTGTACCGCCAGCAGGTCACCCTCGAATATACCCACATTGATCATACTGGTGCCCTTGACGGTCAGCAGGTAGTCGGCGCTGGGGTTGAACATGGCGGCAGGCACGCTGACATATTCATCGATGCATTCCTGTGCCAGGATGGGGCTGCCTGCGGCTACCTGACCGATAACCGGCAGGCCCTGCTGCTTATCCTGATCGTCCTGATCTGGCAGGCGGATGCCGCGCGAGGCGCCGGGCACAATTTCTATGGCTTTTTTGCGGGCCAGGGCTTTCAGGTGCTCCTCGGCTGCATTAGGGGAGCGGAATCCCATTTGCTGGGCAATCTCCGAGCGCGTGGGCGGATAGCCGGTTTCCTGCTGGTATTCACGGATAAATGCCAGTATCTGCGCCTGTCGAGGGGTCAGTGCCTGCATGGTCATGATTCCTGTTGATCCATTCAGCCTGTGATTATATACAGTTATGGATTCAGGGCAAGCCCCGCATGACGATGCGCTGTATTCGGGGCAAGTGGATGATAGCCAGTGACATTGGTATGTTGGCCCCGATGGGTGATAATGTCGCGTTTTGATCAGGCACAAAATGGAGTGCGCAATGTCCGATTTCCCCGGCGTGCTGATGCTGGATTTGATGGGTACCACGCTGAGCCGTGAGGAGCACGATTTGCTCCAGCACCCTCAGGTGGGTGGTGTCATATTGTTTGCGCGCAACATAGAGACACCCGCGCAAGTCTGTGCACTCAACGCTGCCATCCGGCAAAGCCGTCCCGAAATTCTGATTGCCGTTGATCAGGAAGGCGGGCGGGTGCAGCGACTGCGACAGGGATTTACCCGATTGCCCCCGCAGTTGCGTCTGCAGAGTCTGTTTGAAAGTGACGCAGAGCAGGCATTGCGTCTGAGCCGGGATTTAGGCTGGCTGATGGCAAGTGAGGTGCTAGCGGCCGGGTTTGATTTCAGCTTTGCGCCGGTGCTGGATTTGCACACCGGACGTAGTACCGTGATTGGCGATCGTGCCTTTGCATCAGATATCGATACGCTGGTTGCACTGGCGTCAGCCTATATGGAAGGCATGCACGAGGCCGGCATGGCAACGACCGGCAAGCACTTTCCCGGACATGGCAGTGTGGAGGCCGATTCGCATCTGGATCTGCCGGTTGATGAACGGCCACTGGATGAGATTCTGCGGCAGGATCTGCAGCC